>CAIYLH010000115.1 GCA_903927005.1 uncultured Pseudomonadota bacterium | reverse complement strand
GAGACCACCGCGGGCAGCCCGACCTGGGCCCCGTGATCGGCGGCGTCTGACACCGCACGACGCGTCCGGGACTCGCCCGGACGTGTCGGACGGACAGCCTCAAGGGGCGGTCTTGCGCAAGCAGGGCCGCCCTTTTTTGTTTATGGGGTAGCATCTCGGCTAGGGGAGGTACCGTCATGTTGCGTCAGCATTTGCGTATTTTTTTGGTGATGGCGCTGCTGCTTTGTGCGTCACTGGCCATTGGGCAGGTACGTACGCCGGGTTCCGGCGAGAGCTCCGATCTTTTTCTCGTGCTGGTGAACCAGACGACCGGAATGAGCGAGGTCATTGATCTCGGACCGGTCGACGCTGCTTTCGCAGTTGCTGGGCGTTGGACGGTGGACGGGCGGTACTTCGCGCGCCTCGGGCCTGGCCGGCTGACCTATCAATTGCTGGCGGCCGATCTGTCGAGCCAAGGGCCTAATGGCTTTGCCGGTTCGATGCTTTATGTTTCTGCAGGGAGCGCCAGCGAGCACCTCATGACGCCGCGTGTCTGGACTTCGTTCAGTATCGTCACGGCGGTGTCGGTGGCCGATAGCTACCTTGCGGCGGCGTCCCATGAATTCAAAGCTTTGGGCGGTCACCTGGTGTTGCGCAGCCGAGGGACGCCGGCAACCAACTGGGGTCCACTGAATGCACGTATTGCTGCCCCGGGTCGTGAACTTGGAATGGCAGGCTTTGACGCGACTGAGCAGGTAGGCAGCGAGCTTTCTTTCTACCGTATCGTTGCCGGCGCCAGGGATGTCGCCGCAGAACCTGCTGGCCAGATGAACCTGCTGGGTCGGTTCCTGCTGCAGGGCGCCGTCCTGAGGTTTTCGCCGATAGCGAAGAACTGAGCGAGCCACCAGAGCGGCCGCTGCCCGGTACTCAGGTGTAATTCGACTTGTCGTCGAATTGTCATACACGCGTTTTAGTCACGTTGCGTATTCACCCTGAGTGGCGCGATCTGACATTAAGCTGAAACGTACAGCCGCCACTCTGGCCGCGCGGACCGATTGTGTGGTCCATCACGGCTTCCCAGCATTCGATGCGGCCCTTGCCACATCGCCCTGCTGGTTTTGCCTCAAAAAAGTCCTTCAGAGGTCGGCGCGTGCGGTCGAGAATCAATATAAGCCAGCTGGATGCCGCGCGTGCGGGACGCAAGTCCTTCGCTGTCGGATGCGCGGCACTGCTTGCGACGCTTTGCGTCGTGGCCGTTGTTCACGCCGAGTCGCTGCCCGCTACCGCTGAGGTGGCGCCGGCTGCGGCTGACAGCTTTTCCATTTTCGAATTTAGGGTGCTTGGCAACACGCAGTTGCCAGTGCGTGTGATCGAGGAAGCCGTCTACCCGCTGCTCGGGGAGGACCGCTCGTTAGCGACGGTGGAGCAGGCGCGGGACGCGCTGGTCGCGGCTTATCGCAAGGCAGGTCTGGGAACCGTGCTGGTCGACATTCCCGAGCAATCGGTCGATGACGGCATCGTGCGGCTGCAGGTGACTGAGGGCCGTATCGAGAAGGTGCGCATCAACGGGGCGCGCTATTACTCGGAGCGCCGGATCCTCGCGCGGCTGCCATCGGTCAAGGCCGGTGAAGTGCCGAACCTGCCGGCGCTGCAGGCGCAACTGACGGCGCTCGCGGGCGAAGCGCGTGATCGCGAGATCACCCCGACCCTCAAGCCCGGCTCCACCCCGGGCACGCTGGCGGTTGAGTTCGGCGTCAAGGACCATCTGCCACTGCATGCTTCGCTGGAGGCGAACAATCGCTATACGTCGGATACAACGCCGACGCGCCTGGTCGCGTCGCTCAGCTACGAGAACATGTTCCAGCGATCCGAGACCCTTGGGTTGCAGTACCAGACCTCGCCACAGCAGCCGTCCGAAGTGCAAGTCGGAGCGCTTAGTTATCTCGGGCACACGAGCCGCGACGACGTCACCTGGTCGGGGTATGCGATACGCTCGAAGAGCGACGTGGCGGCAATCGGCACGCTGTCCGTGATCGGCAACGGCACGATAGTCGGGCTGCGGCTTAACCGTTCGTTTGGGATCAGTCCGAATGGCGCACAGACGCTGTCGTTCGGCCCCGACTGGAAGGACTTCGGCGAGGACATTCGCCTGTCCAAGGACGTCTCGGCACGAACGCCTATCCATTATCTGCTCTGGACCGCACAGCACGGTGTTGCATACCAGGTGGAGAAGTTCGACGTTCAGAACCAGTTAGGCGTCAGTCTCGCGATTCGTGGCCTTGCGACCGACGACAGAGCATTCGCGTACAAGCGCTCAGGAGCCCACGCGGGCTTCGCGTACCTCCGCGACAATTCGTCGGCCACCTGGCGAATCGGCGGTGGATGGGCGCTTGGCGCGCGAATCGGGCTGCAGTATTCGGAGCAGCCGCTGATCAGCAACGAGCAGCTGGCGCTGGGCGGTGTCGACTCGGTCCGCGGCTACCTTGATGCAGAGGCGCTGGTGGATTCGGGCGTCGCGGCCACCCTCGAGCTGCGTAGTCCGACGGCCCACCTGCGCTCGGTCGCCGTCAGCGGCATGGTTTTCTATGACCGCGGCGTCGGCATGATGCAACAGCCGCTGTCGTCGGAGATTTCATCCGGAGCCGTGCGGACGGACCTCTCTGGTTGGGGTGTTGGGATGCGCTTTGCAGTCGGTCAGGCGCTGGACGCGATGATCGACTGGTCGACGCCGGTGGTGCGGGGCACGCGAACCCGCGCGGGCGATGGCCGAATCGATTTCAACCTGAAACTGACGTTCTAGATGGGGTCATGATGGATAGTTTCGTCACCACAGGCATCTTCTGGCTCTATAGAGGCAGCCGCATTGTCGTCGGCACGCTCGCCTTTGCCACGGTGTTCGGCTCGCCAGCGCTTGCACTGGACCTGCCGGTTGCCTGCGCTGCGGGATTGTGCGGTGTCGCCGGTCCTTCCGCACTGGTCTCGCAGGGCGCCGCGTCGCTCGTGCTCGGTACCCGAACGGCGACTATCACGCAAACGACGGCGACAGCGGTCCTGAACTGGCAGAGCTTCAATATTTCGGCCGACGGCACCGTGAACTTCGTGCAGCCGACGGCGTCGTCGATCTCGGTCAACCGGATCTTCCAGGGTGACGCCAGTAAGATCTTCGGCAGCCTCAATTCCAACGGTACGGTATACCTGCTGAACCAGAACGGCTTCCTGTTCGGCAAAACCGCTGTGGTGAATGTCGGTGGCCTGCTTGCGTCGAGCCTGAATATCAGCGCCGACGCGTTGAAGCTCGGCATCGGCAATGCGTCCTCCGTCCAGTCCGCCGCCTTTCAGCCCTACACTGATGCGCTTGGGCGTCCGCTGCTGAGCGGCGACATCATGGTGCAGAACGGCGCCACGGTAGACGCTGCCGGTGGCCAGGTAATGCTGTTTGCGCCGAACGTGGAAAACGGCGGCCGGATCAGCACGCCCGACGGGCAAACGATCATAGCGGCCGGTCAGCGGGTATTCCTCGCGGTCAGCTCCGACCCGAACGTTCGCGGCCTGTTGGTTGAGGTCGGCAACGGCGGTACGGCGACCAACGACAGCGCCACTGGTGGGGCCGGTGGCGTGGGCGAGATCATCGCCAATCGTGGCAACGTCACGATCGCGGGCCTGGCCGTAAATCAGGGTGGCCGTGTGTCTGCGACCACCACTACGCGGGTGAATGGGTCCATCGTGCTGCAGGCCCGTGACACGAGCTCGGCGCAACTCGATACCCCGGGTCGGCTGCAGTTCAACAGGACCGGCACGCTGACGCTCGGGCCCGGCAGCACTACTGCTGTAACCCTCGAAGGCTCGACGACCGATACTGCGGTCGATGCGACGGCGCAGCCAAAGTCGCTCATTGAGCTTGACGGCGGTTCTGTCCTCATAGAGAGCGCAGCCCAGGTGGTTGCCAACAGTGGCAACGTCACGATCTCAGCGCAACCGGCGAACGCGGTTGCGGGAGCGGCGCCGGATTCGTCGCGGATCTACGTCGCATCCGATGCGCTGATCGACGTTTCCGGCGCGACGGTGGCGCTGTCGGTCGAGAAGAATTCTCTGCAGGTGCAGTTGCGCGGTTCGGAGCTTGCCGACAATCCTGCGCAACGAGACGGTCCGCTGCGTGGACTGACCGTTTGGGTCGACATGCGTAACCACGGCGTCGATGCCAACGGCAACGCCTGGGTCGGCACGCCGGTGGCGGATCTGACCGGTGACGTGTCGACGATTCGCCGCGACGTCTTCGAGCGCAACCTCACCGGTGGTACGGTGACCATGTCCTCGACCGGCTCGGTGATCGTGAGCCAGGGTGCGAAGATCGACCTGTCGGGTGGCCAGATCGATTGGCAGTCCGGCTACGTCAGGAGCAGCGTGCTGCTCGGCGCGAACGGCGTGGCCTACAACATCAACGCGGCCGATCCCAGCCGCGCCTACGTCGGTACCCTCGATAGCATCAGTGTCAGTGACCCCCATTGGGGCACGGCGGTCAGCGCAGCCTCGTTCGGTCGCGACCCGCGGGGCGTCTACACGGCCGGGTATGTTGAAGGCAAGGACGCCGGTACGCTTTCGATCATTGCGCCTGGCATGATCCTCGACGGCTCGATCGCCGGTCACGCCACGACGGGCCCGTTGCAGCGCCTGATTCCTACCGCGGTGCCGGCAGGGCAACTCTACCGCTCCTTCGATCAGGCGCCACTCGGCGGACAGCTGATCCTCGGAAACTCGCAGGCGGTAACCGATTCGTCCCAGACCGAGGTGCTCGGTAATCTCGCGTTTGGCTACGGCGCGGTGCTGCCGACACTGACGAACGGATTGGGCGCGGCATTCGACCCGTTGCGGGATGTGCTGCCTGCCGGCTATGTCAGCGTACTCAGTCCGGATGCGCTGGGCGAGGCGGGCATTTCGCGCCTGGCGGTCTTTGCAGAAGGCTCTATCTACGTTAACCCGGGGCTTACGCTTGCGCCGGGCGCGGGCGGTGCAGTCTCGTTCACCGCCGGGCGAATTGGCCTCGGGGGTGTGATTTCAGCTCCCGGCGGGACCGTCAGCCTGACGGCATTGCCGACAGTGCGCTTCGACGGCGACCTCGGGCTGCCGCTGCCGGGCTTGTACACGACCAGCGGCGCCGCGATCCAGGTCGGCGGTGAGTGGATCAACGACAACCCGATGGTCGGTGGGCCGACGTTGCCGCTGTTCACGTCGGGCGGAAAGGTCGCGCTGTCTGTGACCGGCGGCTCGCTGGTGATGCCGGCTGGTTTCCTGGTCGATGTCAGTGGCGGCGCGCAGGGGACCGCGGCTGGTGGCATTGTTGGCGGTAAGGGTGGCTCGATCTCCATTACCGATAAACCCGGCGTTTACTCTAACTCACCGTTTCTGCAGACGGTCTTCGCGCCGACGCTGACGGGATACGCGCTCGCCAGCGGCGGGTCGCTGGCGGTCGCGCTGCCAGCGCTGTGCCTTTCCAGCCAGGCGTGTGCGGACCCGGCCGCCATCGGCATCAAGCCGTCGTTGCTGACCGATTATGGGTTCGCTTCACTGTCGTTGAGTTCGACCACGACGGGGCTCGAGGTGGCGAGCGATGTGAATGTGCACGTCTCGCAGTTGAACCTGAAGCTATCGCCCGGGATCACGCAGGTGGCGCAGGCAGACTCGCTATCCCAATTGGCTGAGCGGGTGCTGCTGCCGGATTACGTTCGCGCGCCGGCGAGCCTGACTCTCGCCAGCACCACGCCGCCGGATCCGACGGCGCCGCATGGCGACCTGTACATCGCCGCGGGCGCCTCCATCAGCACCGATGCGCTCGGCTCCATCACCCTGCGGACCGATTCCCGGATCCTGGACGATGGCCGCCTGGTGGCGCCGGGCGGCACGATTACGCTCGACGTGCTCACGCTTCCGAACCCGCTGGGGCTTCGGTCGGATCAAGCGCTATGGCTTGGCGCGGATGCCGTCATCGATGTTAGTGGTACGGTGATCTACACGCCTAGTGCCCAAGGGCTGTACTCGGGCCGGATTCTCGGCGGCGGCAGCATCTCGCTACTCGCTGAAGCGGGCTACCTCATGGCGCTGCCCGGGGCGGAGCTTGATGCCAGCGGCGCCGAAGGGCTGCTGGATATCCGTGGCGGCAGTTCGAGTGCGGCCTATACCCGCATGGACGTTGCGTCGGCCGGCGGCGCTATCACGCTGTTTGGCGCAGAGGGCATCCAGTTCGACGCGACGATGCATGCCGACGGTGGCGCCGGCGCTTCGGCGACCAGCGCTCATGCGCCCGGCGGTTCCTTGTCGGTCTCGGTGAACGGTGATTTGGGGACTGGCGCGTCCCGATCCGTCGTGTCGTTCCCGTCGACGCCGCGCGTGTTGACGATCACCGCCGCTGAAATGCCGGTGGGCATCGCAGAGGGGGCGATAATTCCGCTCGCGCTCAATGGCCAGGGGCGGATCGCCGCGCCGCTCATCAATGCCGCTGGCTTCGACCAGATCCGACTGCTGGCCGGCGACCTGCTCGCCAATACCGGCTCGGTGCCCGTTGCCGTCGCGGTTGGCGGGGTTGCCTTCGAATCCGGAGTCACGCTGTCGCCGCGCATCGGCCTGATCGTCAACGCGCCGGATATCCACGGCCTCGGAACGGGCACGGTGACTCTTTCCGCGCCGTACGTGGCGCTGGGTTCGAGCGACCTGCAGACTCAGTTGATCAACGGTGCGCCCCTCGCCGGTGAGGCAACGCTCGCCGTCAGTGCCGGGACGCTCGACCTCGTCGGTGCCTTCTCGCTGTCCGGGTTCGCGGCCGAGCATCTGGCCTCCAGCGGCGATCTGCGTACGGTCGGTGTGCAGTTGCAGGGCGCTACGAGCTACGTCGGCCAGATGGTCAGTGCCGGTGCGTTGGACCTGGTCGCGCAGCAGATCTACCCGACTTCGCTTAGCAGCTACACGATCCAGCTGCCGTCGATCGATTCTGAGCTCGGGCGGCTGACCATCGAGACGGCGCCCGGCATGGCGGGGGCGGCTTACAGCGCCGGCGGCAACCTGAAGTTGATGGCCAAGCAGATCGACGACGCCGGTTACGTGCGCGCGCCGTTCGGCAGCGTGTCGCTGGTCGCGCCGACGGTCAATCTTCTGGCCGGCAGCGTGACCTCGGTGTCCGGGGCTGGCCTTGAGGTTCTCTTTGGCGAGACGCAGGGCGGACTCGACTGGATCTATCCGCTGACCCCTAACGTGACGCAGGTGTACGGGACTTCCGGGTCGGCGTTGCCGCCGCAAAAGCAGCTGTTGATCAGTGGCGCGACGGTGAACATCGCCGCTGGCGCCACCATCGACGTTTCCGGCGGGGGCGACCTTGCTGCATTCGAGTTTACCGCCGGTGTAGGCGGGACGCACGACGTGCTGTCGAACGTGGTGAACCCGAACCTCTATGCGGTACTACCAGGCAAGCAGTTGTCAGTGATGCCGGGCGATCCGCTGGCAGCGCAAGGCGCCTCGCTCGTGGCTGGCGCGAGCGTGTACCTCGCTGGCGGCAACGGCCTTGCCGCGGGCGTCTATACACTGCTGCCGGCACGCTATGCGCTGCTGCCTGGAGCGTTCCTGGTCAAGGCCGTGTCGGGCTACACCGACATCGCGGCGTCTGCACCGCTGGCCCAGTTCGACGGCAGCGTCGTAATGTCCGGCTATCGCGTCTACGGCAACACCGGTCTTGGTGATACGCGCAGCTCGGGCTTCGATGTGATGCCTGGCAGTTATGCGTACAAGCAGGCCAGCTACGTGCTCACCTCAGCGAACACGTTCTTCGGCAGCCAGGCGAGCAGCGCCGGTCTGCCGGTGCCCAGGCTGCCGCAGGACGCGGGCAGCCTCGCCATCAACGCAACCCTGTCCGCGACACTCGCAGGGACCGTCAACAGCGCGCACCTCGGCGCCGGCACGCGCGGCGCGAACGTCGACCTGTCCAGCGCCAACCTGTACGTCAGTGCCACTGCGGCGAATGCCCCAACCGGTTATGTCACGCTCGATCCGACGCAGCTCAATGCGCTTGGGGCGGAGTCGCTGCTGCTCGGTGGAACGCGCACCGCTGTCGCCGGTGGCGCCACCCTTACTGTCGGCTCCTCCAACGTGATCATCGCCGGCGACGCGAGCTTGGTGGGACAGGAGATCCTTCTGGCCGGCCGCAGTTCGGTGCAGCTGGCCGCTGGCGCCAACGTCGAGTCGCAAGGTGCGGTGGTCGCGGTCGAGACGCCATTGTTCATCCAGTCAGGCACGGCACTGCTGCGCACGTCGACCGGCGCTCAGCAGAGCCTGGTGATCAACGGTACCGGCGGCGTCGGCAGCGTGACCGTGGCGGGCGGTGCGCGTTTGGCTGGCACCGGATCGATCGCCTTCAACTCGGGCGGCTCGCTGGTGTTTCAGGGCACCCTCGATGCCGCTGGCGCGAGCGTTAGGCTCAGCTCCACCCTGATCGGCGTCGGCCCAGTGCCGGTCGGCTTTTCCGGTTTTGCGCTGACACCCGAGTTGATCGCCGGCCTTGCGAGCGCGAACCTCGAGCTGTCCTCGCCGAATGGCGTGCAGTTCTTTGGCAATTCGACTCTGGCGCTGGACCGCCTCGCGTTGCTCGCGCCTGGACTCAGCGCGCAGGCGGCCGGGGCGAGCCTTACGATCAACGCGCAAGACGTTGTGCTGGGCGGACCGACGGCCAGCGGCCTTAACGCCACTGCTGGTACCGGCAGCCTGACGATTTCAGCGGCGACTCTGGACCTGTCAGGTGGTGGCTTCGCGGTGACCGGTGTTGCCGGCACGTCGATCACCGCAACCCGCGGGGTGGTTGCTGTCGGGGATGGTGCGTTTACCAGCGCCGGCACCTTGTCGATCACCACACCGACCCTGGCGTCCTCAGGCGCGGTCGATATGTCGTTGACCAGCACCGGCGCACTGTCGATCGCATCGTCGGCGCCCGTCGCCGGCTCCGCACCGATCGTGGCGGGGGCAGGTGGCCGCTACCAGTTGCAGGGAACCAGCGTTGCGGTGGATGCGGCGATTCGGATGCCGGGGGGGCAGATCGTCGCGACCGCGACCAGCGGCGATGTCACCCTCGGCAGTCACGCGCAGCTCGAGGCGGCGGGCTTTGCACAGACCTTCGACGGCCAAACCGTCAGCGCTCGGGGCGGCCTCGTCAGCCTGACCGCGAATGCCGGCAATGTCGCGATTGATGCTGGCGCGACCATTGATGTGTCGGCAGGGACGGGCTCAGGAGCGGGCGGTGCGCTGGTACTGGTCGCTTCGCATGGCAACGCGGCGTTAGACGGCCACCTGAAGGGTTCCGGTGGCAGCGGTGCGTCGGGTGCTGCGCTAACCGTTGATGCAGCGTCGTTCTCGATGCCGTCGCTGGTCGCGATCAATGGCGCAGCGGGCTTTACCGGCGCGCTCAATGCGCGACTCCGTGGGCCTGGTGACCTTGTGCTGGCCACTGGGGATCATCTGCGCACGGGCGATGTCCAACTGACCGCGGATCAGGGTTCCATCACTGTCGCTGGCAGCATCGATGCGTCGGGTCCTGCAGGGCATGGCGTGACGCTCGCCGCCTCCGGCGACGTGCGCGTCAACGGTGCGATTCGTGCGGATGCGACCGCCAGCGCCACGCGCGGCGGCACGATCATGCTGGAGTCCGCGACCGCAGCGGTCTATCTGGGCAGTGCATCGCAGTTGTCGGTCGGCGGCGTCTCGAACTCGGCAGGCCACTCGACGCCGACATCGACCGGAACGGTCTGGGTTCGGCTGCCGCGCGGCAGCGTCAACTCCGTCCTCAACACTGATCCGGCCAGTCATCAACTGACGCTTGACGGGGCTATCAGCGGTGCGTCGCAGCTCGTCATTGAGGGCTATCAGTCGTATGCCGTCGCAGGATCCGTGGGTGCTGCGCAGGTGGCGGCGGATCCGTCCAACCCCTGGTACGCGGACGCCGCTGCGTTCATGGCCAATGCCAGTGCGATAACCAGCGCCCTCGGGCGCGGCGCGGACCCTGCCTTTTCGGTGGTGCCGGGCCTCGAGCTGCGTTCGACGGGCGATCTGCGGCTGTCCTCGCCGTGGGATCTGTCCGCCTGGCGCTTCGGCGACACCGGCATGACCCCGGGTGCGCTGACCGTACGCGCTGCCGGCAGTTTCTACGTTGATCAGTCGCTGTCGGACGGATTCCAGGGCCTCGACCCCTACAACGGCTACTTCCTGATACCCGGCTTCGGCAAGTCCTGGTCCTACCGGCTTGCTGCCGGCGCCGACCTTGCGTCCAGCCAACCGCTTGCTGTTAGCAGTCTCGACCGGCTGGCGCCCTCGGCCGGTAATCTGGTGGTCGCGGCCGGTCTACCCAGCGACTTCAATGGAGTCAATGCGCCAACCTTCATTCGGACCGGCACGGGTTTCATCGACATTGCCGCCGGGCGTGACCTGACTCTCGCCAGTCAGGCCTCTGTCATCTATACGGTCGGTGAGGGCAGCCCCCTTGGGTTGCCGCTGTTCGATTTCGACTCCGGCCTGCAGGGCAACGCCTATGCCAGCGGTGGCGGCAACGTCAGTATCGCGGTCGGGCGTGATGTGGTCGGTGCGCTGAGCAACCAGCTGTACTCGAACTGGCTGTGGCGCGCCGGTACCAGTGCCTCCGCGGCAGGGGGCTATAACGCCAGCGCGTGGCTCGTGTCCTACGGCAACTTCGAGCAGGGCATCGGTGCCTTTGGCGGTGGCGATGTCAGTGTCGTTGCTGGCCGCAACATTCTCGACCTGGGTGCGAACGTCACCACGACGGGCGTGCCTATAGGCGATGGCACTGCCAGCGGCACCGTGACGCAGAGCTGGGGCTCGGGCCTGCTCAGCGTCGCTGCTGGCGGCGACATTCGCGGTGGCAAGTTCCTCGGCATGGCGGACGGGGCCAGCCTGACTGCTGGCGGCGGCGTCATGCTGGGTTCCGCCGGCGCCCGCAGCGCGGCGCTGAACCCGGTGCTTGCGCTCGGTGGCGGCGTGTTCAGCGTCGAGTCGCGCCGTACCGCGACCGTTGAAACCGTCCTCAACCCGACCCTGATGCCGCGCTCGTCGTTCCAGCCGGTCGGCAACGCGGTGCAGGCGGAGTTCTATTCCACCTATACCGACAAGAGCCTGGTGTCGGTGACCTCGACCGGCGGCAACGTCGTATTCGCCAACCGCACCGATTCTACTGATGCGCTGGCCGCGTCACTGTCGGCCATGTCGTTCACCGGCTTCTTCAGTGGCTATGCGCCTGCATTGCATACCTATGCGCCCAATCTCACTGCTGTAGCGATGTCCGGCAGCGTGATCGTGCAGGCGAGCATGGACCTGTGGCCGTCGGCACATGGCACGCTGAACCTGTTCGGCGCGCAGTCGGTGCTGTTCGTCTCGCCCTCCGGGCGCGGTGGCTTGCACCTCACGCAGTCCGACATGGATCCCGCCCTGATCGGTGTGCCGATGTCGCCGGGGGTTTCGCTCGCGTCGCTGAGCTTGCTGGACGCCAGCAGCTACTACCTTGACGGCACGCACGCGATCGGGCTGCTGCATGGCGGGGCCTATGCTGAGGACGGCCTGGCTGACACCGTTCCGAACCGGATCGTCGCGCTGACCGGGGATGTGGCGCTGCAGCCGGGCGATATCGGCAATCGCTCGATGATCCTTTCGGCAAAGCCGATCGACATCTATGCCGGCCGGGACATCCGCGACCTGGGCCTGAATGCCCAGAACATTGCTCCCGACAGCGTCGACTCGGTGGTCGCCGGCCGCGACATCATCTACGACGCGGGCCGCTCCAACGCCGGCTTGCTGCTGCAGAACTCGCGCTCGGTGGACTTCAGCGGGCCCGGTGAGGTGCTGGTGCAGGCGGGGCGGGACCTGAACCTGCTGACCTCGTTTGGGTTGACGACCTCGGGCAACCTGAGCAATACCTCGCTGCCTTCGACGGGCGCAGACTTGAGTGTGATTGCAGGGGTACGCGGTGCGCCGCAGTACGCGGCGTTTATCGACAAATACCTCGTCGGTTCTGCGGCTTACGATAAACAGTTGAGTGATTACCTGACGACGGTGACCGGCGCGGCGCCGCTGTCGAAGGCGGCGGCGCTTGCCGCGTTCCAGGCGCTGGGCCAGAACCTGCAGGCCGGGCTGATCGAGAAGCTGTTCCTCGCCGAGCTACGCACCGGCGGCCGCTCGGCGGCGGCGGCGGGCGCTGGCCACAACGACTATAGCCGGGCCTTCGCCGCGCTGGAGACGCTGTTCCCTGGCAGCAACCCGGACCTCGCGGCAGGGCAGACGAACCCGAACGCAGGCGACATCCTGCTGTACTTCAGTCGTATCTACACGCTGTCGGGCGGCAACATCGACCTGTACGCCCCGGGCGGCCAGATCAACGTAGGACTCGCGGCGGCGCCTTCGACGTTCGGCATCAGCAAGACGCCGGCGCAGCTGGGCATCGTCGCGCAGGGCACGGGCTCCGTCAGTGCGGTGGCGTACACGGACGTGCAGGTCAACCAGTCGCGCGTGTTCGCCGCCAACGGCGGCAACATCCTGATCTGGTCGACCGAGGGCAACATCGACGCCGGCCGCGGTGCGAAGACCGCGATTTCGGCCCCGCCGCCGGTGATCCGAGTCGACAGCAACGGTCAGATCGTTGAGGTGTTCCCCGCGGCGCTCACCGGCAGCGGCATCCAGACCATCGCGACCTCGGTTGGGACGTCCCCGGGTGACGTCGACCTGTTCGCGCCGCACGGTGTCGTAAACGCAAACGACGCCGGTATCGTGGCGGGCAACCTGACCATCGGCGCGACCGCGGTGCTCGGCGCCGGCAACATCAGCTTCAGCGGTACCGCGGTCGGCGTGCCAGTGCAGTCCACAGGGCTCGGTGCCAGTCTTTCGGCGGCAGCGAGTTCCGGCACCGCGGCGAGCGGACTCAACGGCGGTGGCGTGGAGGGCGGTGAGCGGGCCGCGAACAAGGCGCCGCTGGCCGAAACCGCGCTGAACTGGCTCGAGGTGTTCGTGCTCGGCCTCGGCGAGGACGTTTGCCGGCCGGACGACGTCGAGTGCATGCGGCGGCAACGCCATAACTGATCCGGTCACGTGGTCTTCACATCGGGTTTCGACAATTAGCTCCCCCGCGATTGCGGGGCTGAGCCACGGGGAGTAGGCATGAAGGTTCTGATTCGGGCGCTCGCGCTCGTGCTGTTGATGGTTCCGCCGGTGGCGATGGCCGGCTCCTGGTGGAACGGCGACTGGAAGTTCCGCAAGGAGATCAGCTTCGATCTGAGCGCGACCGGCGCCGATGTCGCAGGAAGCCCGGCGGAAGTGCCGGTGCTGATCCGCCTGTCGACCGGTAACTTCGGCTACTTCGCCGACACCAAGCCCGACGGCTCGGACTTCCGCGTTCTCAACGGTGATGACAAGACGCCGCTGAAGTTCCATTTCGAGCGTTATGACGCGCAGAACCAGATGGCGTTCCTGTGGGTGCTCGTGCCGAAGCTCGCTGGCGGCGCGAAGACGGACAAGATTTACGTTTACTACGGCAATCCGGACGCCGTCGTCGCGGGCGACGCCGGCGGCACATACGACGCCGACCAGGCGGTCGTGCTGCACTTTGGCGGGGAGGGCCTGCCGCAGGACTCAACCGCGTACAAGAACAACGCCGCGGCCTCGACCGCCGAGGCTGTGCCGGCGTCGTTCGCAGGTGCCGGCGCCAAGTTCTCCGGCACGCAGAGCCTGCACGTAACGGCATCGCCCAGCCTGCAACTGGTGGCTGCCAAGGGCTACACCGCCAGCGCCTGGGTCAAGATCGACCAGCCGCAGAAGGATGCGGTGGTGCTCGCGCTTGGCGACGGCGCAAAAGAGTTGCTGGTCGGTATCGATGGCGTACGTGCCGCGGCGCACCTCGTAGGCGTCAATGCGACGGCGGGTACGGATCTGGAGGTTGGCCAGTGGCACCAATTGGTCGCCACGGTGGCAAGCGGCCAGCTGACGCTGTACATCGACGGCACTGTCGCAGGTTCCGCCGCAGCGCCTGCAACCGATCTTGCCGCCACGCTGACCGTGGGTGCGGCATCGGCCGGCGGACGGGGCTTGGTCGGCGAAGTGGACGAGGTTGGCGTTGCGCACGTGGTGCGTTCGGCCGACTGGATCCGGGCCTCGGCACGCGGGCAGGGGCCTGATGCCTCGCTCGTGCAGTATGGCGCGGACGGCCAGAAGGAGGGCGGGCAGGGCTCCTACTTCGTCACCATCGCCAAGAACCTGACCGTGGACGGTTGGGTGATCATCGTGATCTGCCTGATGATGCTCGTGGTTGCGCTGGTGATCATGACGATGAAGGCGCTGTACCTGGGTCGTACGGAGCGGGCCAACGAGCGCTTCCTTGAGGAGTTCCGCAAGCTCGGCACTGACGTCACGGCGCTTGGCGCCAAGGAGCGCAAGGCTGACGGCACCGCGGGTGATGTCGAGGCACACGTGGGCTCCACGTTGCATCAGTTGTACGTTACCGGCACCGAGGAGCTATTCAAGCGGTTGCTGCATGGCAAGGCGATTTCCACCGAGCAGATTAAGCTCTCGGCACAGTCGATCGAGGCGATCCGGGCGTCTATGGACGCGACCCAGACGCGCGCGCACCAGAGGTTGTCGGCGCGCATGGTGCTGCTGACGATCGCGATCTCAGGCGGCCCGTTCCTAGGCCTGCTGGGCACCGTGATCGGCGTCATGATCACCTTTGCGGCGATTGCGATCTCCGGCGACGTCAACATCAACGCGATCGCCCCGGGTACCGCCGCGGCGCTTGCGGCGACGGTCGCGGGGCTTACCGTCGCGATTCCCGCCTTGTTCGGCTACAACTGGCTGAACACCCGCATCAAGTCGATCGTGAGCGAGAACCGCGTCTTCCTGGACGAGTTCGTCGCCCGACTTGCCGAACAGTTCGCCTGAGCCAGGAGCGCACGCTATGTCCGGATCTGGTGACAGTGGTGATAAGGACGTCTACGACGAGATCAACATCACCCCGATGCTCGACCTCGCCTATGTGTTGATCGTGATCTTCATCATCATGTGCACGGCGACGGTGCAGGGCATCAAGGTGAACCTGCCCAAGGCGAGCCAGGCGCCGGCGCTGGCGAAGCCGCAGACCAAGGCGATCACGATCACCAGTGACGGCACGATCTTCCTGGACACGTTTCCGGTGACGTTGCCGCAGCTGGAAAGCCTGCTGCGCCAGTACAAGGGCGCCAACCCGAACCTGCCGGTGATCATCAAGGCCGATTCCGGCATCGCCTACCAGAAGGTCGTCGACGTCCTCGATCTGGTCGGCCGGCTGGAGATCACCCAGCTCGGACTGGTGACTCAGCGGATCGTGAAGTAATCCATGTCCGACGAGTCGCAGAAGATCAGTCTCGGCGTACGCATCGCGCTCGGTGTCGGCGCGGTTGTGCTGCTGGCGCTGCTGGTCTGGGGAATCCGGGCGATCATGGCCAGCAAGAACAACAAGCCATCACGACAGGTGCAGGTGGTGCAGGTCATCCGGCCGCCACCACCACCGCCGGAGAACCAGCCGCCGCCGCCGCCGCCGGACAAGGTCGACGAGCCGCTGCCACAGGACCAGCCGGAGCCTAGTCCTTCGGACGAGGCGGCGCCGTCCGAGCAGCTAGGTCTGGATGCCGATGGCGGCGCGGGGGGGGATGCGTTCGGCTTGGCGGCTCGCAAGGGTGGCCACGAGATCACCGGCGGCGGTGGCGCCATCTTCGCCTGGTACACGCAGATCCTGAAGGATGCGATCGTCGACAGGCTCACCAGTGACAAGGCGTTGCGCGCGAAGAAGTTCACGATCGTCGTGAAGGTATGGATCGCTCCGGACGGCCAGGTGAAGGAAGCGCAGCTGGTGTCGGCGAGCGGCGCCAAGGATGTCGATGGTGCGATCGAGGCCGTCCTGACCCGGCTCGGGCGGTTGCGCGAGGCCCCGCCGCTGGAGATGCCGCAGCCGGTCAGCCTGCGGATCGTGTCGCGTAGCTAAGGATGTGTGTCGGCCGCTAGCGTGAACGAGCAGGGTGGCAGACCCTGCTCGGCACGGCGCCACATCAGTTCGTAGGCTGATTCCAGATGTCGCGTGTAAGCATCTGAGTTGAAAATAGAATTTTCCTGAGCATGGGCTCGCAGCCAGTGCTTTAGCGCGGGCAGGGCGGACGCATCCTGGATCAGCGTGAGCGCGGTCTGCTCGTACAATGCCAACGAATCGCTCACCAGTTCCGGCAGGCCGAGGGTCCGCAGCAGGCCGCCGCAGACCCGACTGGCGAAACTCTGGCCACTGACGGTGACGACCGGCACGCCAGCCCACAGCGCGTCGGCCGCCGAGGAGTGCGCGTTGTACGGGAAGGTGTCGAGCAGCAGATCTGCCAGCGATAGTCGTGCCAGATGCTCGCTGTGATTGGCAACACGTTTGGCGAAAACGATGCGATTCGGCTCGATGCCGGCATCGACGGCGCGCGCCAGCAGGGCGTGCGCGGCCTCCGCGCCATGCCGGCTCACCCACAGCACGGCGCTGGGTTGTGCCGCCAGTAAGCGCAGCCACACGGCGTAGATCTCCGGCAGGATCTTGTACGTGTTGTGGAAGGCGCAGAGCACGATTGCGTCGTCCGGCAAGCCGTGCTCCTGACGGCGAGGTAGCACGGCGGGATAGGCGCGGGCGTCGCCGGGGGGGACCAGCGAGCCGGGCAGTCGCGCGATCTTCTCGGCGTACCAGCGTTCATGAGACGGCGGAACAACGTAGTTATCTGCAATCAGATAATCAATGAAGTTTGCTCCATAAGTTCCTGGATAACCTAAGAAATTTACCTGTATTGGTGCGGCTCTATAGGCCGCGATGCCCGGCCGGCCGCCGCTGGTGTGCGCGGCGAGGTCGACCAGAATGTCGACCTGATTCTGACGTAGCAATACGGCAACGTCCATGTCGCTGAGCAGGCTTACGTCGATGAACTCGTCGCAGGCTTCACGCAGTCGCGTATGTGTGCCGCCGGGTTCAGGGAACGCGTAACTCGACAGAGCGATGATGCGGAAGCGACGTCGGTCGTGACCTGCGAGCGTTGCCGCGATCAGTTGTCCGACCGGGTGCTCGCGGAAGTCGGGGGACAGATAGGCGAGGGTCAGGCGGTCGCGGGGTTCGGGGGCGATCCGCGGCAGCGGCTGGATGGCGGCGAGGTGACGCTCAATCAGCGACTGCGCGCAGGCAAGATGGGCGCCAGGCGCATCGGCGAAACCGAGCAGGGGAAACGGCTGGCTGGCGGATTCACCGCGGCTGGAAGCGGCGACGACTTCTGAACGCAGCGGCTCCAGTTCGTCCCAGGCGGCGGTCCAGGTCGTGGCGTACAGCTGCAACCCCGCGGCGTAGGGGAAGTCAGGCACTAGGGCGCGTAATGTGCCCGCGCAGCGGCGTGCGCCCTCAAAGTCGCTGACGCAGAAAAGGACGTCGAGTTGCTTGTGCAGCACTTCGGCGCGTTCGGCTGCAGGCGCGTCCCGCGCATCTAAGATGGCGGTGGCGTTGCGGTAGCTATCGATGGCAGCAAGAAACGCGCGACGTATCCGGTAGGCGTCGCCCAGCGCTTCCCAGGCCTCGGCATCATCGGCGTCGCTGCGCAGCGCGTGCTGCAGGTGCTCGATCGCCTCTGCCCAATGGCCAAGGGTGAGCTGCGCGATCCCGGCTGCCCGCTGCGCCGTGGGCAGAGTCGGTTGCAGCGCCAGTGCCGCAGCGTAATCGGCGAGCGCGAGCGCGCTGGCCCCGAGTGCCACCCGGCTGATGCCGCGATTGACCAGCGCCTCGACGAAGTCTGGCCGGGCGCGCAGGGCGTCGTCGAATGCGGTTATCGCCGTCGCATGCTCGCCGACTGCGGCGAGACAGGTGCCGGCATTGAACCAGGCCTGTGCGGCAAGGTCCGGCCGGAGTCTGGCGGCGTCGGCATAGCGCGCAGAGGCCTGCTGCGCTCTGCCACAGGCGTGAAGGCAGTCGCCATGGCACAGCGCCAGGGTGCCGTCTTTGCAACCGGCTTGCTCGGCGCGCGCGTAAACCGCCAGCGCGTCGTTCGGGTTGCCTCGCGCCTGCAGCTCCGCGGCCCATGCGAGGTAGGTCGCGCTTGCCGTCGGTGCCTGTTCGGCGGCGCGTTCGAATGCGGCGATGGCTGACTGATGATGTCCTGCTGCGGCGTGGGCACGACCCAGATTGTAGTGGGCTGCCGGCGAGGTCGGCCGAACGCGGACCACGGCGGCAAAGGCGCGGATGCTGTCATCGCCCCGGCTGCAGGCGGCGTACATGGCGCCGAGTCGTGTCAGCGCCTCAACATGGCTCGGAGATGCCAGAACAATGCTCTCGTAAAGTGCAACTGCACGGCGCGCGTCGCCCGAGGTCTCCGCCGCCCGCGCCGCGCCCAGTAGCGACAGTGTCACGAGCTTTGCCGGCTGCTAGCGAGCGGCCGACGCCGACACGGCCACGGCGATGCCGCGGCGATGCAGCTCGTCCTGGATGACCGCCGACAGTTGCTCGTACGACACCGCACCAGCCAGGAAGCGTCCGTTGACGAAGATGGCCGGGGTGCCCGCGATGGCGAGCTCGTCGGCCGCCTGAGTGTCGCGCTTGATGACCTTTTCCGGGCGGCCGCTGGTCAGGCATTCGCGAAATGCCTTGATGTCCACACCGACTTTGGTCGCGCTTTCGATCAAGGTGCCGGCGTCGAAACGTCCTTGAGTCGCGAATACCGCGTCATGGAACTCCCAGAAGTGCTGTTGCTCGTCGGCGCAGACGCTGGCCTCTGCGGCGCGCTCCGCCTCGGCATGCAGAGTGGTCAGCGGCAACTGCCGGAACTCGAGCCGAACGTGGCTGGGATGGTCAGCCAGCAGCCGCGACAGGGTCGGAGCGATATTGACGCAGTACGGGCACTGGAAATCCGCAAATTCAACTACCGTCACCGCCGCGCCCGCCGGGCCGCGCGCCGGGCCGCTGCCGGGGATTGCGTCGCGTGCTGGTTCGAGCAGCAGCTCGGCGCCATGCTTCTTGCGTAGTCCTACGTAGAACTCATGCAGCGCCTGGCCATGCGCCTCGCTGGCGAGGTGGTCGTGGATTGCCGGTTGCACGACTTCGTACGGCGCGCCGATCTGGTCCTTGCGAGCGTCGTAGAACGCATGCATCTGGATGGCATCAGGCTCCGGGTGGGCGACGCGGCCGAGCAATGCGTCGCGCGTGATTCCGAGCTCAGCGGCTTCGCGGTCGGTGACGCGCTCGTCGATCGCGTGCTCCAGCTCCTCGGTCGTGATTGCGCGCAGGGCACGTGCGTGCTGAACCTCAAGGCGATGCGCCTCGACCTGATAGGCGGCGGTTTCGGCAGCACGGCGTGTGGCGCTACGGGCATCGACGTCGGCCTGGCTGATGGCACCACCCGCGGCGCGGGCGAGCGGGCTGCTGTCTGCCGAAAGCGCAGTCTGCGCGACAAGCGTGGTGACGGCAGCGAGGATGAGCAAGGCAGGCCAGCGGGACTTCATGGAAAACTCCGGTGCGGCTCGACGCCGCGAGCAGGTTGCAGGTGTCGACGGCTACGTGCCGACGCCTGCGTAAGGGCGCTCAGCGTGGCGCCGAGTCAGACTCCGTCGGGTCGGACGGGACGCTGCTGGCGGCTGCCGGCGTGTTCCGGCGGACCTTCAGGTCGTCGAGGCGGGCGCGGTACTCATCTGCGAGATTTTCGGCGCGGGTGCGTGAGATGCGGGTGAATGGCTCGGCCCGGCGCAGCCCGCCGACGCCGGCGTAGCGCTCTAGCGCATCACGCGTAAGCGTGCTTAGTTCGGCATTGTGTTCCACGCACGTCTGGTAGTCGCGAGACAGTGTACCCATCTCGCTGCGCACTTGATTGCGGTTGGCCTCGACCTCGCGCAGCGCGGTCGCGGTTTCGCGGAACTTGCGCACCAGCTCGGCGAGCTTGACCTTGTTCTGTTCAAGGTCGTCCGCGAGTTCTCGCTCCTTCGCGCCCTGGGCAGCGGCAGCACCTGCCGCGCGGGCCTTCAGCGTGTCGCGCTCGGCGGTGACCTGTGCCAGCTGCTTGCTCAGGTCGGCCGCCGATTGCTTCGCCTTGGCAGCTTCCGCCTGGGCGGCCGCGCGTTCGCTTGCCAGCTGCTGCAGCTGTTGGGTTGCCTGTTGCGAGCTGCCGCCTGAACGCTGCGTCTGCGCGAGCGAGTGCGGCGACACAAGGACCAGGCATGCGCCGAGAGTGGCCGCGAGAAAGGAGGGGCGCTGCATGTTCTGTCTCAGAAGCGTGTGTTCAGGTCTAGCTGCAGGATGTCGAGCGCGTATGGCGGCGGCGCGTCGAGAACGTCCGCGTTCAGGTACCGAAGCCGCAGCGAAACGCCACGCGCAAGGCCCAGATCGCCAACCAGGTAGTAGCCGCGGGCGTTCGTGCCACCGCCGTGGAAATCGTTATCCGTCCACGCATCGAGAACCGCATCGCGCTGTACGTAGCGATAGCCACCGGCGATGCGCCAGCGGCCGCGCTCGGAGCTGGCATCGTTGTCACCAAAGCTGACTTCCGCGACGTAACCATTATTGCGGGTGGCTTGCTGGATGCCCGAGCGCGTCAGTACATCGGATGCCTTGTAGCCGACGTTGCGCACCGCGTCCGCGAGAACCTCGAACTGATAGCGGCCGACCTGGTGGTCGTAAACGATGGACAGGTTGGCCAACTGGAATTTCGCCGCGAGCGCGAACAGGTTGCTTGAGCCGTCGAGAGAATTCTGGATGTCGAAGTAGCTGTTGCCGTAGCGGATGAACGGCGGCGCGGAGTAGTTGTAGATCGACAGGCCGGCCGGGTTCAGCTTGCCGGAGAGGTGGATGAAGTCGTAGAACGCTGCGCCGACCCGCAGGCGGTCGTTGTAGCCGAGGTGAAGGTCGGTGCCGAGCTGGGCGCCGACCAGCCACTTGCTGTCCTTCGAATTCAGTGCGACTTCCTGCACAGGAAAAGCACCGAGCGTCAGGAAGCCGCGGCTGGCCTGTGCGTCGCCATGCTTGCCGAAGGAGGTGCGCAGCGTGGCGGCAAGGCCCTCGAAGCCCAGATCGCGTGCGAAGACAAGCTCGCTGGGGGTGAACCACGGCGAGGGCATGCGGCCGGCCGTGAGCGTCGTTGGGGCCAGTCCGTCCTCGTCCTTATTCTCATAGCGAACGTAGGCCTGATCGACGCCGATCGTGTAGCGGGCGCCGCCGGTGCCGAGCGTTTGGCTTTCTGAGCCGGGATCCAGCGCGCTGCCGGTAGACAGGCGGATGCCGGCCTGGAAGTGGTTAGGCAGTACAGCCTCGAGGCCCAGGCGAGCGCGAATGCGCAGGCGATGGCGATCTTCGGTGGAGTCTAGGAACGCGTTGAGGCCGGCCTTGGCGATGCCGCCGGCGGCATTGATCGAATTGAAGTCCGGAACGGTGAACGGGCGATTGTCGGTGCCGAACATGTCCTGCTGGTAGCGAACGCGAATGTCGCCGGTGGCGCGTACACGTGCGAGCCAGTCGGGCAGGGCGCCAGGCACGCCCCAGCCCTCCGTCTTTGCGGCGGCGACGACTTCCTCCACTACCTTAGGCTTCAGGTCTTCGGCTACCTGCCGGCCGATTTCGTCCTTGACGATCTGTGGCACGTACGGAACCCGGACGGCGCCGGCGTCTCGCGCGTCGGCTGTAGCGGTGTCCTTGGCAGCCTTCTCCTGAGCCTGCTGCACGAGCTTGGCCGCCTGCTCGGGACTGATCACCTTCTGCTCGACCAGCGCCTGCAACAGGTTGATGACGGTGTTGCGGAGTTCCTCGAGCGATTTTTGCTCTGACGCCGCGTGCGCAGGGAGCGCGGCGCTCACGAGCAGGCAGGCAGCCACAGCGGCTGCGAGCGACTTGGACCTCAACATCGGCACACCTCGGTCGTCGGCGGCCGTGTAGGCCGCCATTGGCACATCTAATGGGTCGCTAACACGGACGCCCAGCGCCGGTGGGTTCCGGCAGGGCTCGATCGCGGCGTCGATTCCCTCAGTGAGGTGTCGCCAGCCGCAGGATGTTTTAGCGGCTGGAGGTGATCGTTTTATGACATGGCGGCTTCGAATGCCGTCGAGGGCCTCCGAGCCGAACCCGAATGACCACGCAGTCGGTCTGTCATCGTTCATTAGGCAGATCGTCGCCCGACTACACGACATAACGTGCGCATGCGTCATCGAATTGACCACTAAACGACATACTTCACCGCTACTTTTGCGTGCCTTTCGAAGATCCCAATGAATACAACGCAGGGGAAGCGCAACGTGAAAGGAAATCGCAAGCAGGCGGTCTCGATTCGCTTGGGTACGGCAGACGTTAGAAAGATGAAGCAGTTGGCTGAGCGGATCGGTGTCCGCGATTCCGACGTGCTCCGCTATGCCCTCAAGACGACGCTCAACCGTCTGGCAGCCCTGTGCGATCCGGAGATCAAGGGCGCCAATCTGGTTCCGGCTGTGGTGGAGGCTGGCCCCGAATTTGTGCGCTATTTCGACCTGGACGCGGTGCGTCTGGACGCGATTCTCAACACGGGTGTGGAGCCGTCGCGTCGTGTTTCTCACGACGACGTTGCGCTTGTTTCGCTGGCAGGTTCGCAGCCGGAGTACGCGATGCTCCGTATGCCGCGGACCAACGCGCCCGGCGGCGTTCGCGTGCTGGGTGGCTCGACAGCCTCAGTCGAGGCGCTGCGCCAGCACCTGTACGAAAAATACGTCTATCGCGGCTCGGAGAGCGATGGGTTCGATGCAGACGGCATTGCAGACAGCGCTTCACCGCTCGGCGAGTTGACCCGCCACCAGTGAATCGCATGCGGATAACTCAGTGCGCGGCTACTGGCAGGGATGCTGTTCCGGGGGCCGCGCGGCAAAAGACATCAAGTACTTGGAGATTTGGGACATGAAACTGAGGAATGGAATTGCGGCAGGCATCCTGGCGATCAGTGTCGTGCTGGTAGCTTCGGTGGCAGTCGCTGGGCCGGTCGCTACGGATGATTCGGCTGCGCCGACAACGCTCGGAACCCTGGCGAATGGGGTCGATCTGTCAGGCATTGCTTCAAACGAAGGTCCTGGGGGAGCACGGACCGGCAGCGCGCCGGTCGCAGGTTCACAGGTCGTGATATCACGGACGGACCGACAGGAGGGGCGCACGCCACCGGTGTCCGGTAGCACTGATGCCCAGTCGATCGCCTCGGACTCAGAAGTTGAGGTCGAGGATTCGGCGGCCGTTGTCCCGCTGCCGCCAGCAGTCTGGCTGCTCGCCTCGGCGCTGGGGTTGCTGGTGCTACAGCGTCGTCGCTCTGCGCGGGGTTGAAGTAGGCGGCAGTGCTTGCGCGAGCTGGGGTCACGAGCGCTGATGTCGGCGCCCGTGTGGCATCGACTCGCGCCAGTACTGCCGTGGCGGCTCCATGATCGCGAGCGCTGTGCGTCTGTCAGCGTTTTGCGCGCCGACTGCCATTAAAATGTAAGACAAAAACCGTAACGTTCCTGCCTTCGGTGGCCGCGAGTGGCCGCCGAGCGCCCGGAGTGTTGCTCCGGGATCGCACGGACAATCAGGAAAACAGATGAAACTCAAGCTACTGGCGTGCTGCGCGGCGCTGCTCATCGCGGTTCCCGCGCTTGCGGTGCCATCGCCCGTGCCGGCCACGCCCGCGCCGGCCTATGCGCTGCAGCCCGGCGATGTCCTGAGTGTCAGTGTCTGGAAAGAGCAGGAACTCCAGTCCGAGGTCCTGGTCCGGCCCGACGGGCGGATTTCCTTTCCGTTGGCGGGCGACCTTGTGGCGGCCTCCCGGTCGGTGGAAGAGCTGCGCGCTGATCTCGAGTCGCGGCTGGCAAAGTTCATCCCTGAGGTGGTCGTGACTGTGGCCGTCAAGGCGGTCAACGGTAACCGCATCTATGTATTGGGAAAAGTGACCAAGCCCGGTGACTTCGTGCTCGGTCGGCCGACCGATGTCATGCAGGCGCTCAGTCTTGCTGGCGGCACGACGCCGTTCGCGGAGCTAGATGGAATTCGGGTGCTGCGTCGCGAGACCGGCAAGCTGCGCGCGATAGACTTCCATTACACGGACGTCGAGCGTGGCAAGCATCTCGAGCAAAATATCGTGCTCCAGGGTGGCGATACCGTGGTCGTTCCGTAATGATCATGGCGCATTTCGGCCGCCATAGCGTTGCGACGCTCCTGGTTGTTACCGCGGCGTGCGTACCAGCGGCAGCGATGGCCGGCGTCATGACCTTGCAGCCGGAATTGACGATCGGCACCGAGTACTCAACCAATCCGCAGCTGCGCCTGGACGGCGCTTCCGCAGGAGAGGCTGCGCTGGTCCGGGTCGGGCTGCCCCTTGAATGGACTAACAGCGTCGACCGATGGGCATTGACGCCGAGGGCACGCCTCGGCGTGTCGGGTGGCGATTCTGCTCTTGGCGCTAACGCTTACTACCTGAGCGGAGCGGGCGACCTTTCCTGGGAAGTTTCAAAGTTGGCGCTGAAGGCGCAACTTTCCGACGACTCGAGCGTGGTCCGCCAACCCGAGGCGGGCACTCTGACTCGCTCCGACGTCCGCCAGCACGGGGTGGACGGCTCGGTGGACTGGAGTCGGGCGTTGACCGAACGCGTCATGATCGATGTGGCGGGCAGCCTCCAGAATGCCACCTACGGTCATAGACCCGACATCGGCCTCTACGATTTTCGTGTACGTGGAGTGACGGCCGAATTCTCTCGCCGTATGTCGCAGCGGATCTCGCTGAAGATTGTGGCCGGACGCAGTAGATATGAGCTACCGGATACGAATTACGAGAACGTAAATACGTACCAACAGGCAGGATTCTTCGGACAAATGAATCCCCAGTGGTCGTTTAAGGCGCTACTGGGCCGGTCCCGCGTCAGCGCGCGCGGGGCTCGGCGTAGTCCGACTGGTGCGGCCTACGTGGCAAGCGTGAACCGCGACGGCGAGCGCGTCAGTCTGGCTTTCTCTTTCGTGCGCAACCTCCAGCCGAGTGGATTCGGCGTGATGGTTCAGGCGCGCGAGTTGTCGACCCGAATTTCGTGGGGACTGAGCGAGCGAAAGTCGCTGTTTGCCACGGCGCGCCGTGTGACGACCAGCGACGTGTTCGGCTCGCTGACCTTTTCGGAGCGAAGCTACGATGCCGCCAGCGCTGGGGTGTTGTGGCAGGTATCTCCATATTGGGACGTCAACGCCGAAGCCAGCTATACCCGCATCTCGATTGCTGCGGGTCTGCTGGATGCGGCATCGGCCGGTCGTGGTGCCGGTGCATTGGTTTCGGCAGTCCGGCATTTCGGTCCGGTTCGATTGAAGTAGGGGCAGACAGTGGCGATCGCGGCATTTCATTTGGATTCATCATTCGCAGAACGACTGCATGCATTCCGACGTCATCGGAGGGTGTTGGTGACGGTGCTGGCGTTCGGCGTCGTCGCGACCCTGGCGCTGGCTCTGTTTTCGCCGGCAACCTATCGCTCATCGGCGACGATCCTGATCGAGCAGCAGGAGATCCCGCAAGACTTTGTCCGCACGATGATCTCGTCGTTCGCCGACCAACGAATTCAGCTGATCAGTCAACGCGTGATGACCAGCCAGAACCTGATGCGAATCGCTGAGCGCTATAACCTTTATCCGTGGCAGCGCCGCACCCAGGCTCGTGAGGCGGTCATTGAGCGGATGCGCAATGACATTAAGATGAAGTTGATTAGCGCCAACGTTGTGGACCCGCGAAGCGGCCGGCCGATGCAGGCGACGATAGCGTTCACCGTCGCGTACGACAGCCGGTCACCGGAGTTGGCGCTAAAGGTCGCGAACGAACTTACATCCTTGTACCTCGAGGAGAATCTCTCCCTCCGTACCGCTGCAGCCCGCCAAAGCGCAACTTTCCTCACCAGTGAGGCTGATAAGATCGCGGTGGACATGCAGGCGTTGGCCCGCCAGATCTCGGAATTCAAGGCCAAGTACCCGGAGGGGACGCCGGAGTTCTCCCAGTCGAATTTCCAGATGCAGGACCGCACCGAGCTCGACCTTCGCGAGGCGCGTGGTCGGATAGGTTCGCTCGAGCAGCAGCGGATCTTGCAGGAGGCTCAGCTCCTGCAAATGAGCCCCACCTCGCAGATGTACAGCGAGACGGGCCAACGAATCATGAGTTCGTCGGACCGACTGAAGATGCGCAAGGCGGATCTCGCGGACCTCAAGGCACGTTACGGTGCAAGTCACCCCGACGTGTTGAAGGCGGCCCGTGAGATTGAGGGGCTACAGACGCAGGTCAGTGCTGATGGCAGCGCGAACGACCTGATGCGGCGCCTTGACGACGCGCGTGCGGAGCTCGCCGACGTAAAGGGGAAATATTCTCCGGACCATCCCGATGTCCAGCGGTTAGGCCGCGTGATCGTGGAGATTGAGAAACAATTGAGCGGCCTGCCAGCGACGGAGCGCGTTCGCCAGGCGCGCACTAATCCTGACAATCCCGCCTATATCCAACTGAAGGCCCAGTTCGACTCGACGACTAGCGAGAAAGCGCTAACTGAACGCCGAGCAACGGAACTTCAGCATCGCCTCGACGATTACCAGCGAAAGCTGTCGGCCGCGCCGGAGGTTGAGCGTCAGTACCGGCAGCTCGTGCGCGACTACGAGAATGCCCAGACAAAATATCAGGAGGTTCGCCTCAAGCAGCGCGAGGCGGAGTCGTCGCAGAACCTGGAGACCGAGCGAAAAGGCGAGCGCTTCACGCTCATCGAGCCGCCGATGCCGCCTGAGGAGCCTATCAGCCCGAATCGGCCGGTGCTGCTGTTGCTCGGCTTGGTTGCAAGCATCGCGCTTTCACTCGCAGCGGTCTTTGGCCTCGACGCTCTTGATCCGTCGGTGCGGGGGGCCTGGGATCTGACTCGATTGGTCGAGGTCGCGCCGCTCGCGTCCATCCCGCGCATCTTGACGCAGGAGGAGCAGGCAACGACCGCGCCGAGACCGCGATACAGGCTGATCGCCGGCGTTTCTGCCGCACTCTTGTTTTTGTTGTCGATACATTTCTTCGTGCGACCGCTGGACGTGATCCTGTCGGCGGTCCTGCGGCGCATTGGACTCTAGGGATAAATCATGGACAAAGTACGTCAGGCCCTGGATCGGGCGCGCGAGGAACGCGCGGCAGTTACTGCTTTCGGCGCGCAGGGTGTGCTCGTTACCGATGAGCCTGGAGTCGTGAGCGATCGGATTGAGGAGGCGGAGCTATCGCCGCCGTCGCCTGCTTTGGCGCGGGCGTTCGCGGTAGGGGCAGAGCTGCTCGAGCGCAACCGCGTCCTTCCGGCGGATGATCGTTCGGACGCTGCGCAGGCCTTTAGAATGCTCAGAACGCAGGTCCTACAGAGAATGCGGGAGCATGGCTGGCGCACGTTGGGCATCGTCAGCGCCCGCTCGCTCGACGGCAAGACGACGGTGGCTGCGAACCTTGCCGTGGCAATCTCAGCAGATCCGCGCCATACGGCCGTCCTGGTCGACCTGGACCTGCATCGTCCCGCTGTTGCGCGCCTGTTCGGTGCATCCGGAGCCGAGGGCATCGACGAGGTATTGCACGAGCGCGCGACGTTGGACTCGGTAATGCTCCGGCCGACGGGCCTTGATCGACTGCGCCTGTTGCCGGCGCAGGACGCCGGGCAGCGCGCGATGTCGGGATTGGTGGCGAGACCTAGCTGCGAGGCCCTGTTGGCCGAACTTAAGGGTCGCTACACCAACCGGATAATCGTGGTCGATATGCCTCCCATTCTGGATAACGACGATGCGCTGACGCTGGCGCCGTTGTGCGACTGCTTGCTGTTTGTCGTCTCGGAAGGAAAGACTTCCCGTGCCGACGTCAGTCGCGCGTTGACGATGCTCCGCGCGATTCCAGTGCTCGGCACTGTCCTAAATAACTGTTCGACTCTCGCTCCTAACAAGACCGTGTCGTACGGGTGAGCTTATGTACGAGAAGTTTTTCGGCCTTCGTTGTCATCCTTTCGCACTGACGCCTGATCCGGAATTCCTGTTCCGGTCGCGCCAGCATGGCATGGCGCTTACGCTCATGGAGTACGGACTAGAGTCGCGCGCTATGTTCGCGTTGTTGACGGGTGCGGTAGGCACCGGCAAGACAACACTGCTGCGGCACCTCTTGCGCAATCTACGCAAGGATATTTCGGTTGGCCTGATCAGCAACACACACTCCGGATTTGACTCTATTCATCCCTGGGCTATATCTGCGTTTTCCGTCGTGCCCGCCGACTGCAGTGAGATCGCGCTTTACGAGGCGCTGGTTAGTTTCTTTGTCGATCAATACCGTCTCGGAAAGCGCTCGCTACTGATTGTTGACGAGGCGCAGAATTTGCCGATGCAGGTTCTTGAGCAGCTCCGGCTGCTATCTAACGTCAACTCAGACGGCGACCTGGTTCTGCAGATTCTACTGGTTGGTCAGCCGGAGCTCAGGCAAACCCTGCAGCGGCCTGAGCTCGTGCAGTTGGCGCAGCGAATTTCTGCTGACTTTAACCTCACTGCGATGTCGCAGGCGGAGACCACGGCGTACGTGGAGCACCGTCTGCGCGCCTCCGGTTCACGCGACGGTCTGTTCACGAGCGACGCGCTGGAACTCGTTCACGTTCATAGCGGCGGCGTGCCGCGGCTGATCAACCAGCTGTGCGATATGTCCATGGTGTATGGCTATGCGGTGAAACAGTCGATCATTGACGCGGAGCTGGTGCGTGAGGTGCTGGTTGACAGACAGGCTGCCGGTGCTCTGCAGCTTTTTTCTGGCGTTGAGAATATCGCTCCAGTGGTGGAGTTGAGGGCCGTGGGCTAATGCGCGAGATTGCGCCTGTGAGCGGTCCGCAGCTTCTAACAGGTTGCTGAAGTGATTCTTGGGCACGACACCGTCGGGACCAATGTCACGACGGGTGATGCCCGCCGTCGGCAGGTCGTTGCTGTTGTTACCGCTATTTACGTTCTGCTCATTTTCGAGGGAGTGCTACGAAAGTGGCTGCTTCCTGGATTTAGCCAGGCGCTGTTCTTTGTCAGAGATCCGCTCGTTCTGGTCGCCTACGCGCTTGCGTTCGCAGGTTCGCTTTGGCCGCCGCCGAGAACTCTTTTTGTGGCCGGCATTGCGCTTGGAATTGCAGCACTGGCACTTGCGATGGTGCAGTTTGTCGTAGGTCCGGCCTCTATCGCCAATCCGTTGCTGTTCGAGGCCTACGGTTGGCGAAACTATTTCTTCTACATTCCACTGGCGTTCCTGATCGGGTCTGTCTTCTATAAGGAAGACGTCGAGAGAATTGTTCGGATCACGCTCTGGCTAGTGCTCCCAATAGCCGTTCTGGTCGCCTTTCAATTCTATGCGTCGATTGATTCTGTCGTAAATATCGGCTCTGCGGATGATCCGACCCAGCAGTTCCGTGGCCTCGGCCTGACTGAGGACCATGTGCGTCCGATGGGGCTATTTACCTCGGATGCCGGTCAGAAGGAATTCACGGTTAGTTGCGTCGCGATGCTGCTTGCGCTGTGGATCACTCCCACCAGCGGGCGCTTCATCCGCTTGCCACTTTTGGTTGTCGCCAGCATAGCAGCGCTGACCTGCCTTGCGTTCTCGGGCAGTCGCGGCGCACTGATGCAATCTGGCGTGGTGTTCGTTGGCGCCGTGGTCGCGGCACTCCAGATGCGGGCTCGACACGGCTCACTCCGTGGGTTGCTGGTATTGGGTGGGTTGGGATTGGCGGCGGCCGCGATAGTTGTGGTCGCTTTCGGCGACGCGTATATGGCGTTTCTCACGCGATGGAATTCGGCTTTCGACTTCGAGAGCCAGATCTTTACTGGCGGAATTTTTGGACGGGCGCTGTTTGGTTTGGTTGATTTCATGCGCCTGATGGGCGATACCCCGATAATCGGCTACGGGCTCGGGCTAGGCGGTAACGCAAGCACGCTCATGGGGGAGCACATTGGTGGTGTTGCGCCGGTGTCGATCGCCGAGACCGACTGGGCGCGCCACGTGGTCGATTTAGGACCGGTCCTCGGTGCACTGTTTATCTGCTTCCGAATCGCGTTGGTTGGTTGGGTGGGTTCGGTCGCGCTACGGACTGCGCGCTTGAGCGGTGAGATGATGCCGTTGCTGCTGTTCGCGTTTCTTGGGCTCGAGCTACTCTACGGCCAGATCACGGGGCAGGGCACAATTAACGGTTATGGGTGGCTCTTCACTGGCTTTTGTCTGGTGTCGCCACGCAACTTGGGCGCCGCCAGTGACCGAGAGGGCGCTGTGGCAACGGTTAATGCCCCTCGCTTTCCGCACCTGCTGCGTTGACCGGCATACTCAGAAAGTCGCCTAGGCGGCCCAACAGCGCGTCTTCTGAGTAGAGCGATAGCAGCCTTTGACGGAGCGAGTCGATCGCTGCGGCAACCGTCCGATAGTGGGCGCTTGCCGCCGACACGGCGGCGAGAAGGCCGTTCACCGTTCCGTCGTATTCGAGGACGGAACGGTCCAGGGGTAGGTCGATCGGGGGCAAGCGGGTCGAAATCAGCAGGGCGCCTGTGGCCAGTGCTTCGCAGACCTTGAACGGAAAGACGCCGTCATCCATCGCCGCGATTGGCATGTGGGGGTTGATGATCGCGTCGCTGCCAAGCATAAGCTGCAGCAGTTTCTTGCGATCGACCCGCCCATGGAACTCCAGTTGCTCGGGGTGCAGGCGTTCGGCTTCTCTAAATGCGCTCTCCAGCGGGCCGGCGCCGGTTACGACCAGGCGCCAGCCTGCCGGCAGTCGGGGCAGAAGCTCCAGCAGGGTGCCGCAGCCTTTTTCCAGTTCGAGTCCCCCGAAGTATCCCAGTCGGTGCGGCGCGCCGGCAAAGCGTGCCGCTGGAACGCAGCGACAAAGCGCTTCATCCAGAATCGACGGGAAAAGTAAGCTCGTACCCCGCTGCGGCGGGTGCTGTTGCTGAACGTGCGAGTTGACGTAGGTAATGTGGTCGGCATGTTTGAGGAGGCGGCCGAAGTACCATTGATCCAGTCGTGGCTTGGGGCTGATGCCGCGACCCCTGGCCAGTGGCAGGTCCTCAAGCTCCAGAAGCAGTCTTGCCCTGGTGCTTTTTTGCAGGCTCAGTCCGACCCGACCCTCGTATGCGTAGGGGTTGTAGAGCCAGATTAGCGCTGGCCGCAACCCTGACAGGCGCTTGACCATCGTGCCGGGTGCGAGCCAATTGAGTAGTTTTCCCACTGGACGATGTGGCACCCGTGCCGGCCGCCACAGGACGATCCGGTGGGCGCCGACCATTGTTTCAGAGGCATGGATCGGAGCTGCGAATCGGCGCTCCGTGTGGGAGCTGTCGACCAGGTGAACGGTGTAGCCGAGGCGCCGGAGCAGGCTGATAACGACGGTGATCTTCTGGCTTGCGCCTAGATGTTCGGCAGGGTGGTCTGGCGCAAACGGCGCGATGACAACGGCACAGCGAACTGGCGAGGCGGTGCTAGGCGTCATGGCACGACGCCGCCGGCTACTGCATCCGACAGCACCTGCAGATAACTTCTCGCAACGCTCTCTGGCGTATGCCGTGCCAGATGTCCGGGCGCGCGGGTGAGGTATTCGCGTCGGGCACCCTCATCGGCCAATAGCGAGCTAATCGCTGCCCCGAGGGCAGCCGGGTCAGCGCGTGGTACGACGCGGCCGCAGGCGCCTACGGCGTCCGGCAGTCCGCCACTGTCACTGACGATGGGAACGAGGCCGCATGCCAGCCCTTCCAGTGCTACCACCCCGAACGGCTCGTCCCAGATTGACGGGACCAACAACAATCGGTGCTCGTTCAGGGTGCGCACCAGATCGGTGCCGCGTAATACGCCGACGAAGTGTACCTGTGGCCCGAGTCCGAACGACGCCACTTGTGCCCGAAGTTCGGCCTCGGCGACGCCTTCGCCGATCACGGTCAGCGTCGGTGTTGCGCCCTGACTGCGTAGCTTTACTAGCGCGTCTAGCGCTACATGCAGTCCCTTCGCCGGCAGCAGGCGACCAAGAAAAACGAGGTCGCGCTCGCGACGCGCGGAATGATCGACAAGGAATTGGCGGTTTGCGTAGGGATTTGGAATCACGGTCGATCGCGGTGCGATGCTCGTTGCCATCGCGTGGCTGCAGGCGATGTTGCGTACTAGCGGGAAGATGGCGTGCTTTACACGGTCGTTCAGGCCGCTGTCTGCACCGCGTGCGGTCCACATATGGTGCGCAACGACGCAAGGGCGACGCAACAAGGCGGCGGGCCAGCCTAGCCGCAGGCTGATCTGGTTCTGGAGAACAACGTCGGCGCGGCGGGTCGCCGTGAGCAGCGCTCGCGGCGATGGCTGGCGGAGGACTGCAACCAAGTCCCGCGGACGGCTTCCGCCGGGCGTCTGCGTCGCAATCGTCACCTCGTGGCCAGCGCTCGTGAACGCTGCCGCTAGGACGTTCGACACCGTTTCGATGCCTCCAACCGAAGGCTCGAACGCGACGCTCGTGAGCAGAATCCTCATGGAGGCATCCTGCCGAAGCAGGTCGGTAGGCGACTGGCGGCCATGCTTCGCAATAACAACAGGTTCGGGCCGAAGTGTGCCGTCAGGTGCGGCATGCCGGTGCCGATGGCGGTGAAGCAGCCGTAAATTGACGCCAGACGCACCATGGCGGCGATCAGCAGCGCGAGGGCAGCGCCGTTGATGCCCCAGTGCGGGGCCAGCGCGTACAGCAGTGCGATCGCAACTGCCACGCCGAGTACTTGCTGCAGGCCGGCCAGAACCGGTCGGTTCAGGGCCATGAAGGCCTGTGCGAGCACCTGTGCCACTGCCGACACCGCAGCCTCGGCCAGCAGCAGGCGGAAAGCCACGTCCGCATGGGCGAACTCGGCGCCGTAGAAGAGAGCCAGCAGCCACGGGCCGAGTGCGCCGAGCGCCACTGCCCCAGCCGCGACGCACAGCGCTGTCATTGCTGCTGCGCGCGAGGTCAAGTTCATCACCTCGCACTCGGCGCGTCCGGCGGTGGAGGGAAACAGCACAGGCACCACCGCGGACGGGATGATCGCCAACACCCGCGATAGGCTCATGGCGACGACGTACAGTCCTAGCGCTTCCGGCGCAAACAGTCCTACTACGATGACTTTGTCTATTTGGCTGGTCATTCCGACGACGAGCTCGCCGCCTGCCGCGCGACTTGCATAGTTCGTCAGGCGACGAAGCGCGCATGCCAATTCGCTGCGCTGTGGAAGTTGTCGGCGTGCCATCCAGGCAAGGCTCCATAGTAGGCCGGGGAGGCCGGCGGCCAGCGTCAGTATCGCGATGGGGACCGGTTCCAAATGCCCGCAGGTCTCCAGTGCCGCGAGACCAGCCAGTTGCAGCAAGGGCTGTGCGAGCCGAATCGCGTTGCAGGCAGAGAATTGCCCTGCCGCCTGCAGCGCTGCTACGCCGACGTTGCTAAGGATGCCAGCGAAGGCGAAGGCCGCCAGCAGCCGACCGGTCGCGACCAGATCGGCTGGCAGGGTTGCCAGCATGCGCGGGGTGTACAGCCAGGTGGCGGCGGTCGCCATGAGTCCAATCAGCAGTCCAAGCAGCAAAGCGGCGCCGAACAGCGGCGACGCGGCCGACGGATTCTTGCGTGCTTCATATATCAGTGCCGATGGCAGGCCGGCTGTCGCTACGAAGGATACGAATGTCGGCAGCGCAATCAAGGCCGCGACGATGCCGCGCCCGCCGACGCCGAGGCCGCGGGCAGTGACAATCCCACCAATCACGGTGGCCAAAGTCGCCAGAAAGTTGACGACAACCCCCTGAGAGATGGCCGCCAAGGGCGAGTTTATCCGCGACTGTCGGTGGGACAAGAGGGCGTCCGGCAACGGGGAGGGCGGGGCAGTCCCGGTGGAGGAGCACGACTTTACTGCTAATTTGTTGCCGGGATGCGTCACTGCATCAATGATGGGCAGTGCCACAAATCAGTCATCGGCGGGAGTTAACGTATCGGTACGGCCGCCGTGCGCCACAATCGGACCGTTGGCTCTTGCGGCGGCTGCGTTTGGACGGCTCCAGATCAAGGATCTCCGTGTCTGCTGTCCTGATCGTCAATTTCAACGCCCCCGAACTGAACCAACTTGCCCTTGAGCTCGTCAATCGGGGCGGGCTCCAGTGCATGGTGCGGCCCTACGTCAACAAGGGCCGCGGCTGGGAGCGGATGCTGGCGCGCTTGCCCGGTCTAGGCTCCCGCTACGCCGCGACCTTCGGGCGTCGCCGGCTCGGCTCGCAGGCACTGGCGGACCTTACTGATGAAGCTGGCGTAATGGCCGACCTGGGCGCGGCGCTCGCGCTGCGCGCCAGCTTTTTGGCACCGATGCTGCGCCAGCAATGGGGCCATTCCCTGCATGAGGCGGTACGTGCCGCGGTCCGTCGCAGGGCTGGATACCGTGCGCCATCGGCATCAGCGGTGATTTCATATCCGGGATTTGCTCGAGACGCTTTTGCCGTCGCCAAACGCCGCGGGACACGCTGCATCGTCAGTTACCCGATAGCGCATCATCGGTACCATTTGGCGTTGCGGGCGGAGGAGGCAGAGCGTGAACCGGAGTTCGCCAGTACCTGGCCTGAATTGACTCACTTTACGCCTGCGTATCTGGACGAGCTCGACGCTGAGATCGACGCCGCCGACTGCATATTGGTTGGTTCGGAATTCGTTGCCAGGAGCTTCGCCGCCGAGGGTGTCGAGGCAGCGCGGATCGCGGTAGTGCCGTACGGAGTCGATTTGAGTGTGTTTGGCGAGTCTCGCCCGCCGCGGCCCGACGGGCCATTCCGGGCCGTTTTTGTTGGCCAGATCGGCCAGCGCAAGGGGCTGTCCTACCTGTTGAAAGGCTACGCGGCGTTTGCCCGCGACGATACTCGACTGAGCCTGATCGGCCACATCGTCGGATCGAGTGCGCCACTCACTCCGTATCGGGACATCGTCGAGCATGTGCCGCACCTTACCCGGCCGAAGCTCGCAGCAACCCTGCGTGGCTGCGACGTCTTCGTCTTCCCAACGTTGCTCGAGGGCATGCCGCTCGTCGTCCTCGAGGCGATGGCCTGTGGCTTGCCGGTGATCGCGACCGCCAATGGACCTGATCAGGTCGTCCGCGATGGCATCGATGGTTTCATCGTGCCGAGCCGGGATCCCGAGGCGATAACGGATCGGCTCGAGCGTCTGCGTTCTAATCCGGCGTTGTGCGCGCAGATGGGGCGAAATGCCGCAGCGCGTGCGGCTTCTTTCACATGGGCTACATTTGCGCGCCGTGCGGCGGATCTTCTCGAGGATGCCGGTGTCTGAGCGGCTACGCCGAATTGGGCCAGTTGCGAGGGTGTTGCTGCTCCTGCTAGCCGCGCTGCCGGCGTTTGCGGCGCCCTCGGTGCATGTGTCGGTGGGCCATCGTGACGCTCTACAGGCGGAGTTGGACAGGGCGGGCGCGGTGGTGCTCGATGATGATGCTGACTATGCAACATCGCCTGCGGCGACGCTGGTGCTGCGGTCCGGACAGAGAATTCAAGGCGGCTGGAATACTCGCCTGCCGGTACTGATCATTCCGGGCGGCGTCTCAAATGTTCAGATCAGCGGCATCACCGGTGCGGCACGGGATGCCCCCGACATCGTGCTTACCGGCGGTGAGCCCAATGACGATGTAAATATTGTCGGTGCAAACGGCGGTCGCGCTGGCGGCGCAGGCCGGCTCAAGGTCGAACTTGCGGAGGGTAGCCGGGTAAACAGGCTGGTATTGCAAGAATTTGGCGGGCTGCGGGTTCGCCATGCGCATTCCGGGTACGTGCGTGACTCCTTGTTTTCACGGTTGCTCAGCTACTGGAAAGGCCCGGTACTTGACTGGCAGGGTAACGCCTCGGAGCGGAGCTTCGGTAACGCGATGGTCGGGATTTCGCTGGTAACGCCGCAGGCCGGAGCGTTGTGGCGCGACGTTGGTGAATTGTGGTTGGTCGGCTGGGACTGTGAATCCTGGAATAGCGAGCACAGGTACGCCAACGAATGCTTCTCGATCAATGGTGCGGCGGGAGTCGTCAGCGTCGGCTTATCGGGTGGTTCATCGGTGCGAGCACCGGAAGCGGTATTGGCTAAGTTCGCGCGCGTCGATCGACTGGTCACGGTCTTCCAGCACGGCAAGGCTGGAAATGGCGCTCGCGCGGACGTTTCCCTGCGTGAGGTGGCTGACTGGCTCAACGTGCAGGACGAGGGGGTCACTCGCGTCGACGATGCGCTACCGCCGCTGCGCGCTCGGCGGCAGGTGTTGGCCCGGACGCAGGCGGGCGTTGCCGAGGAAATTGACGCGAACGTGGCCTTGCCGGCTGGACTGGGGTTGCGCTCCTTGCCGCGGCCTCAGCGGCGCGACATTGGCGTTGCCGTAGCGCCGACAGCGGAACAGCTTTCGGCTGACGCTCGGCCTGCACTGCAGGCGCGCCTCGACAAAGAGCATGTTGTTTCGCTTGCTGCGGGCATATATGTCCTCCACCGGCCGCTTGAACTGGGGACGCCCGATGCTATTGAAGGCTTGATCGGGCCGCGCGAGGGCGCCGCCGTCCTCGTCGCCGCTGGCGATTTTCCTATTATCAAGGGCCGTTCTTGGCGAGCGCGCTGGCAGCGCCGCGACGCCGATGTAAGAGTTGTCCTGTCCAGGCTGACATTCTCCGGTGGCAGTCATGGAATTCGTTGGTCTGGCGATGAGAGTGATCTGGGGCCATCGGCCACGGTGGCGTGGAGCACCTTCAGCGACCTGAAATTTCTGCAACAGCGCGTCGCTGCGGTTGAGCTGAGCGACATCACCGGCCTCGACTCGAACCTCTGGCAGCATGTGGACATCGCCGACGTTCCAGTCGCCATTCGTGGGCGCGGTCATGGTTCTGGTCCAGGCATGAACTATGCCGACAAGCAGGCCTTTATCGACTGCCAGTTCCAGCGTATCCACGGCGCCACGTGGGATTGGGTCGCCGATAGGAGTTCCGGCGGCGAAGTCTGGTTGGATAATGTGTTCGAAGATGTGGGTCAGCTAACGCATACGCAGGCGGCGGTGAACCTGACCTGGTACAACGCCCTGATCAACAACGTGCACGGTCACACGGCGATCGAGGTGGCCGATCATGGCAGTACCGCGACCTATTACTTCTACATGCTGAACAGCGAGTGGCGTGGCTCTGGTCCTGAAGTGGTGACCGACACGCAGTCAAACGGCATTGGAACGCTGTTCGTCAACACGGTCTTCGGTCAGCGTGGCGGAACCCTGGTTGCGCCCACCGGCCGACAGGTGCTTTCTGCTTGGGGCAGCCAGATCACGGGCAGTGCACAGCCTGGTGCCATTTACAGGGGACTCTTCATCGACTCGCAGATCGGGCCATTCCGGCATCATCTGCAGTGGGTTCGCGAAGGACGTTCAATCGATCCGTCGAGTTTTCACTAATCGCATCGGCTCGCCACCAGTAGATGTACCTCAGTAACCCCAGACGACCGCCCGGTGAACCGAGCCTACGCCGTTTACGGCCTTCCAGAATTTGACCTGCGGGTCCTGATGCGATTCACGTCGGACCCAGAATGCATTGAATTCAAGCATCGCTCGGCCACCGTACAGGCCCATCGATGCCAGACGTACCAGATCGAAGCCGTGGGTCATTAGGCATTCGGCGACTTGCGTCAGCGTCGGCTGGCCTATGTACGCAGGCGCCAGCATCGCCTCGAGTTCTATGCATTGCACCGAGTCCAGAAGCGCCCCCATGCCTTCAATGACCTGAAGCTCGAAGCCCTGCACATCAATCTTTACGTAGGTCGGCGTGGGGCAACCGTCCGGCCAGACGCGGTCCAGTCGGCGTACTGTCAGTGGTCGCTGTTCGAGGATTTCCCAACTCTCGAGATCGCCGAACTCGCGCAAGCGTTCGACGTCGGGGCGCAGCAGGGAGGATCGGCCGGGTTCGCGCGTCAGGTGTAGCTGCAGCTCGGCGTTGTCCACTGCGCCGACGGCTGTCGCGATTAAGCGTGCGCGTGGATGACGCAGGGCGAGGCGGGAGGCCTCGACGTGGTCCGCCTCGACAAAGACCGGTGAGATCAGCCCCGAGCGCGCAACCAAGTCCCACCGTGGTGACAGGCCGCCGCGCGCGCCTACGTCGAGGAACACCGGGGCGTCTGTGCCGCCAGTTATGCTGGCGAGCCGGGCGACCGCGATGGCGCGAAGCACCGAGGCGCCCTTGTACAGCCGAGCGAGAGTAGTCATGTTGGATCCGCCGGTGGGGAAGCCGTCAGCGCCGGTGGTGCCGAATCTTTGGCGGCGAGTTCGAACGCTCGCACGATGACCGCAGCGACAGCGTTGATCTCGAAGTTCGCCTTGAAGAGGCGTGCTGCGCAATCGCGCATTTCGGCGGCTCTCTCGGGTGGCAGGGTTAACCACTGTTGCAGCAGTTGAGCGGAGCCTTCGAGCGTGTCGGGGGCGACAAGTCCGGCGCCTGCTGTCTCGACCTCGCGCCAGATGTTGACCCGATTCGAGATAAGCACCGGCGTTCCGCACGCCAGCGCCTCAACGACGACGATGCCGAAGTTCTCCGTGTGGGATGTTAACGCGAAGGCATCTGCGGCCCTATACGCGCCCCATTTGTCGTCGCCGCTGAGCATCCCTGTCCAGACGACACGATCCGTGATGCCAAGCTGCGCCGCTAGTGGCTCCAGCTGCTTGCGCCAGCCCACGGAATCCGGTCCGGCCATCACCAAGCGGGAGTTGGGGTCCAGATCCTTGCAGCGCGCGAACGCCTCGAACAGAAGCTGGCAACCTTTTTTCGGGTGGATCCGGCTAAGAAAAAGAATGATTCGGCGTCCGCGCAGTTGTGGAAAGCGGGCGTAGAACCCCTCGAGCTGGGCCGCGGTGGCTGCGGGCGGAGCAGCGGTACCATATCCAACGATGGCCTCGCGCACTCGGTATAGCCAGAATGACTGGCGGGCGAGCATCCGTTCGTCGTCTGTGGTGAACAGCACTCGCGCCGCGTCGCGCAGGACCCGATAGTCCGCCCAGGGCCAGTAGAGCAACTTCTTGACGTGCTTTAGCGGGTAGCGCCGCTTGAACCAAGGATCGAGCGCCCCGTGCGTGAACGCGACGTACGGACGAGCCAGTGACGTCATGACCTTCCAAGTCGCGAACGAATGGTACTGGTAGACACCGTTGATTACGACGATATCGAACTCCGGCGCGCGGCGTAGCAGCCACTGCTTGAATGCCGGTGCGTAGCGGTACTTTCCGAGTCGTCCTGGGCCTAGCGCGGCCACGGGGCAGTCCAGATCCCCGAGCCAGGGGTCGGTCGGATCATCGAGAGTAACGATTTCCACGTAGTGACCCGCCCGTGCGAACGCGCGGCTAAGTGTGCGCATTGACTCGGGTGGGCCGCCATCGGCCGGGTTCAGCGAGGCCAAAACCAGAAGAATCTTCACTCGGCATCCTCGGCGTAAGTGTGTGTGACGCTGCGCTGTAACGAGCGCACAACATTGGGATGCTACGGTTTGAATATGAAGATCTTGATTACCGGGCTGAACTTTTCTCCAGAACTGACCGGCATCGGCAAGTACACCGGCGAGATGGCGCACTGGCTGGCGGCCGCTGGCGCGGAAGTCAGGGTCGTTACGGCCCCGCCTTACTACCCGGCGTGGCGCGTGTCGGCGGGCTTTTCCGGCGCACACTACCGGCGCGAGCGCGCAGGAAAGGTGTCGGTGCTGCGTTGCCCGCTGTACGTGCCCTCCCAGCCTACTGGGCGACAGCGGATTCTTCACCTGGTCTCGTTTGGCCTTAGCAGCGCCCCTGCGACGCTGTGGCACGCGCTCACCTGGCGGCCCGATCTGGTATTTGTCGTGGAACCTCCTCTCGCCTGCGCGCCGGTGGCCTGGCTCGCCGCACGGTTGTCCGGCGCTGCCTGCTGGCTGCACGTGCAGGACTTTGAACTCGACGCCGCATTCGAGCTGGGTATGCTGAAATCGGGCCTCAGCCGTCGCATCCTCAACAGCGTCGAACGTTGGCTGCTACGCCGGTTTGACCGCGTTTCGACGATTTCCGGAAAGATGCTTGAGCGGTTGGCCGCGAAGGGCGTCGCTCCGCAGTGCCGCCACCTGTTTCCGAATTGGACGGATTTCGAGCGCGTCCACCCGTTACCGCGCAGGACGGTTTTACGGGCTGAGCTGGGTATCGCGGATGACACGACGGTCTTGCTGTATTCCGGAACATTCGGAGCGAAGCAGGGATTGGAGCTTCTCGTAGACGCTGTCCGCCGGATCGGTGACCGCGTGCGCGTCGAGCTTCTGCTTTGCGGTGACGGCCCGGTGCGGACAGAGCTGGAGAGGGGCGCCGGCGACCTTGCCAACGTCCGGTTCCTGCCGTTACAGCCACTTGAGCTGCTCAATGACTTGATGAGCTCGGCAGACATTCACCTGCTGCCGCAGCGCGCCGGCGCTGCAGACTTGGTCATGCCATCAAAGTTGACGACGATGCTCGCCAGTGGCCGGGCGGTTATCGCCAGTGCCGCGCCAGAGTCCGAATTGGGTCGCCTGGTGGCGCGTGTCGGGCGGATCGTGCCGCCAGGTGACGCTGGGGCGCTTGCGGAGGCGATTGTCGAGCTCGTGGCCGATCCTGCCTTGCGGGAGCAGCTTGGACTTGCGGGTCGTGAACTCGCGCGTGGACTTTGGGAAGTCAATGCGGTCCTGGCAGAGGCATTCGGTCACGAGAGCGTGGCGCCGCTGGGACTGAACAGTCCGTTGCGACGGGTGGCCGCAGCCGTTTGACGAGCGGATCAGATTGGCGTCGTGTCATCCAGCTGTCACCGAACTGCAGTCAAAATCGCGGTCCAGTTCGTGCACGGTTCGCCTCAAGATGAGCGCCGCCCAAGTTCCTTCGCCCCACTCGTTGCCAGCAGGCGAATCTTCCGCCAAGGCAGCGACTCCGCGTGTGCAGATCGGCGAGGGGCCGCCGCTGGCTCTTATCCTCATAGAACGCCTCGACATCGCAGCGGTGATTGTGTCGCTGTTCGCCTGTCTGCTTGTCTTTGATGAGACGTTTTCACTCGGCTACCTCGTCGTTGGTGTGCTCGCCGTAGCGCTTTGCAGCAAGTTATTGAGCCCTCCGGATCTCCGCGGCATCTTGAACTACGGCGCTGTGCCCTCAAGGCTCGTGGCGCGAACAATGCTCGAATGGAGCGCGGTTTGCGGTGTGCTGCTGCTGGTCGGGTTTTCACTCAAGGTCAGTGATGCGTTTTCCCGCAGCGTGATGCTCAGCTGGTTCGGTTCGAGCGCGGCGCTGCTGATCGTGATGCAGGAGGTGCAGGTTCAGCTTGCGCGCTGGCTCAACCGCCGTGGGGTTGTCGCCAGCCGTCACGTCATCGTGGGCGCCGGTAACGCCGGTACCGAGCTTGCTCGGCGGCTGCCCGCCGCAGCATTCCATGGCTACTTTGACTATCGTTCACCGGAGCGACTGGTGGACGTCGCGCTCCGCGGCGAACTTGTCGGCCGCTGTGCCGAACTCGGTGAATTTGTGCGCCGGGAGGGCATCAGCATCGTCTATATCACGCTGCCGATCTCGAATTCGCCGCGCATTCGCGATCTATTGGCCGACCTTAGAAATACGACAGCGACCGTATATTTCGTTCCTGATGTCTTTGGATTCGACCTGATACAGGCGCGGGTCGTAGACCTCAACGGGCTGCCGGCGCTAGCTATCTGCGACACGCCGCTGCGTGGCATGAATGCATGGAGCAAGCGGATGCTGGACATCGTCCTCGCGGGAATCGGCGTGGCGGTGCTCGCGCCGGCGTTGCTCGCGATTGGTCTGCTGGTGAGAGCGACCTCGCCCGGACCTGCGTTGTTCAAGCAGCGCCGTTACGGATTGCACGGCGACGAAATCGTCGTCTACAAATTCCGCAGCATGACGGTGCGGGAAGATGGAGCCGAGGTTCGGCAGGCGTCGGCCAATGACCAGCGAGTGACGCCGATCGGGCGCTTCCTGCGGCGAACTTCAATCGATGAGCTGCCGCAGCTGCTGAACGTGCTGGAAGGCGGGATGAGCCTGGTCGGGCCAAGGCCACACGCGGTTGCCCACAACGAGCTGTATCGGCGGCGGATCAACGGCTACATGGTGCGCCACAAGGTGCGGCCGGGGATCACCGGATGGGCGCAGGTACATGGCTTGCGCGGCGAGACGGATACCCTCGATAAGATGGAGCAGCGAGTTCGCTATGACCTTGAGTATCTGAGCAACTGGTCGCTTGCTCTGGACGTCAAGATTCTGTTCAAGACGGTATTTGTCGTGCTGGGTCACCGCAATGCGTATTGAGCTGCCGGATCTAGATGCATGCGTTCGGTCCGTGGACAGAGAATGAAGAACTGGCTGCGCATCGGGCTTAAGGCACTGCGTCTAGGGCGCGTTACTCGTTACCGTCGTGCGCTCCTGCACGGCGTGGCTGCGGCGCTCGAGCACACGGCGGTCCTGCGGGCGCTGTCCGGTCGTCGTCTGGGACTGATCATCGATATAGGCGCGAACGTCGGACAGTTCACGCTGGCAGTGCGCCATTGCCTTCCCGAGGCGATGGTCCTGGCGTTTGAGCCTCTGCCGGTGGCTGCGAGGCGGTTTCGCCAGGTGCATGGCGCCGACCCTCAGGTGGAACTGGTGGAGGCGGCCGTCGGGCCTGTGCATGCGACGTGCTCGATGCACGTTTCCAAGTCAGCCGATTCGTCGTCGCTACTGCCGATCGGTCGCCGGCAACGGCACTACTTTCCAGGTACCGACGCCTCGCACTTGGAGCAAGTGCGGGTTCTGCCACTGGAGGCGGCCGTATCCGCCGAGCGCATGGGGCAGGGGACATTGCTCAAGATCGACGTGCAGGGCTTCGAGCTGTCAGCGCTGCAGGGCTGCGAATCGCTGCTGGGTTGGGTCGATGTCATTTATGTCGAGTGCTCCTTCCTTGAGTTCTATGACGGCCAGGCGTTGGCAGACGAGGTCATCGCATGGCTGCACCAACGGGGCTTTGGCTTGAGCGGAATCGGCCCGGTGTCGACCTCCACGGACGGGGTCGCGGTGCAGGCTGACCTGTTGTTCGAGCGCAAACAGGGCCGCGTCACCGGCGTGTAACGTCCGCTGGTTAGCGTCTCATGCCCCGGTGCCCGCCAGTCGGCTGGCGCACAGTGGGTGGCGTCGCGAGCGCCGCTCGGTCAAACGGCGCGGTTGCGCCTTCCGGCGAGGTTTTCATGGCATTGGCACCGCTCAGCGCCAGCCCCGGCAATCGGTCCGGTGGAGCAGGGGCTGACTCGATCCAGATCTGGCGGTTCTCACTGGGAGGCTGGCTGCTCGGCTTGCTTGCCGCGGCGGCCTTATGTGGCGTCGCTTGGCAGGCGCTTGGCTGGCTTTGGAACACCTGGACGGGCCGGCCGGAATACAGCCATGGCCCGTTGCTGCCTCTGATCACCGCCTTTCTGCTTTGGCAGCAGAAGGATCGCCTGGAGAGGCAACGCTTCGACGGTAGCTACTGGGGCGCGGCCTTACTTGCGATCGCAGGCGCGCTGCTGCTGCTGGGTACGATTGGGGCGGCCTATTCGCTGCAGCAGTACGCCTTCGTGATCGGTCTGGGTGCGCTGGCCGTGGCGTGGACTGGACTTGCGGCATGGCGGCAGTTGTCGATGCCGTTCGTGGTTCTGTTGCTCATGGTTCCCCAGCCCGACTTCATCCTGAACAAGCTCTCCGCGCAGTTGCAGTTGCTGTCGTCCAGCCTGGGTGTGGAACTGATCCGCGCGGCCGGGATCAGCGTTTTTCTTGAGGGCAACGTCATTGACCTCGGGGGCTACCGGTTGCAGGTGGTGGAGGCCTGTGCGGGCCTGCGCTACCTGTTCCCGTTGATGACGCTGGGCTTGCTGATTGCCTATTTCTACCGCGGGGCCTGGTGGAAGCGAGCGCTCGTCTTCCTCGCCAGCGTCCCGGTGACCGTCCTGATGAACAGCTTCCGCATTGGCACCATTGGCCTGATGGTCGATCGCTGGGGCACAGGCATGGCCGAAGGCTTCGTGCATGAGTTCCAGGGTTGGATGGTGTTCATGGTCAGCGCGCTATTGCTGGTGCTGCTCGCCGCGATACTGAACCTGCGCGGCGCCGATCGGCGCCCGTGGAGCGATGCGTTCGGGGTCGATTTTCCGATGCCGACGCCGGCTGGCGCCGACGTCACGCCCCGCTCGGTGCCGCGGTCATTTCTGGTCGCTCTTGGGGTGCTGGCCGGCATCTATGTGTCGCAGGCTGTTATTCCCAACCGGCCGCAGGTCGTCCCGGCTCATCCGCCTCTGGCTGCCTTTCCGCATGAGCTCGGGTCATGGCGGGGTCGCTCTTTGAAGCTTCCACCGGACGTGCTTGAGACGCTGCAACTGGATGACTACGCGCTGGTCGAGTATGTCGACGACGCCGGTCATGCCGCCAGTCTCTATGTGTCCTACTACGCCACCCAGCGCGATCGACGGGTGGTGCATTCCCCCGCGGCATGTCTGCCTGGCAGTGGCTGGCGGATCGAGAGCAGCGGCCGGGCGTCGCCGGCCGGTGGACGGCTGTCAGTCAATCGCATGGTGATCGCCAACGGCGATCAACGGGCCTTGGCCTACTACTGGTTTGACCAGCGTGGACGCAATCTGACCAATGAATTCATGGTCAAGTGGTTCCTGTTCTGGGATGCGATCACGCTGCGTCGCTCCGACGGCGCGATGGTGCGTGTGATGACGCAGGTAGGTCACGGCGAGTCGCTACCGATCGCCGAGCAGCGTCTCGACGATCTGGTCACGCGGGCCTACGGCCCCCTGCAAACGTTTGTGCCGCGCTAGACGCGCGGCAATTCTTCGAATGATCGAAACCTGAAGGCGTTCCTCCATGCACAGCCACTCACTACGTATCGTCCTTGCGGCGCTCGTCGCCCTCGGAGTCGGCGGCTGCTCGAGCCCCGTCGAGCGCGAGGCCAAGGCGCTCAAGAAGGGCGGCGAGTACTTCGCTGCGGGAAACTGGGACAAGGCTCGAGTTGAATACCGCAACGCCCTGCAGATCGTACCCAACGACGGCGAGGCGCGTTTCCGCAACGGCCTCGTGCTGGAGAAGCTGGGGCAATTCAGGGAGGCGGCGCAGTTCTTTATCGGCGCGTTAGAGGTCAAGCCAGAGCACCGCGAGGCGCGCGTGCGGCTGGCGCGGATCTATGTTGCCGGCGGTGTGCCGGAAAAGGCGCTGGAGTTGGTCAAGGTCGGGCTGGAGATGGCGCCGAACGACGCCGGCCTGCTGGGAATGCGCGCTGCGGCGCGGGCCCGCCTCAAGGACACTGCGGGTGCGCTGCAGGATGCCGAGGCGGCCGCCCGGCTTGATCCCCGCGACGAGTACGTCGTCGCGATCCTCGCCGGTCTCTATTCGACCGAGGGCCGTCTGGATAAGGCCCGCGGCCTGCTGCAGGGCGCCGTGCGTGACATCCCCGGGACGATTGACCTGCGGCTTGCGCTCGCCCAGTTGGAGTTATCGCAGTCCGAGCCGCAGCGTGCTGAGGCGCTGTTGCGCGATGTTATCAAGCTGCAGCCGCTGGAGTCGGTCCACCGGCTGCGCCTCGCCCGGTTCCTGGCGCTGCAGGGACAGACCGATGCTGCCCAGCGCGTGCTGACCGAGGCACGCCAGGCGTCGCCCAAGGATGGCGGCGTCCGGACCGCGATGATTGAGTTCCTCGCCGCGAACCGCGGTCGCGCTGCGGCCGAGGCCGAGCTGCGGCGGATGATGGCGGCCGAGCCCGACGAGGTCGATTCCCGTTTCGTGTTGGCGAGCTTCTATATGCAGGGCAAGGAGCCGGCCAAGGCGGAGGCGATTCTGCAGGAGATCATCAAGTCGCAGCGCACCAAGCCGGCGGGGCTGACGGCGCGGGTGCGGCTCGCGGCGATCCGTCTCGCCGCTGGGGACGCCGCGACGGCGGGCACGCTGATTGCCGAGGTGCTCGACAAGAGCCCCCGCGATACGGACGCGTTGTTGCTGCGTGGCAACCTGCGGCTGTCGAAAGGCGATGCCAAGGGCGCGATCGAGGACCTGCGGGCCGCCAGTCGCGACCTGCCGAACTCGCAGCCGATCCTGCGGGCGCTCGCCAGGGCGCATCTTCGTAACGAGGAACCCGCGCTTGCGGAGGAATCGCTACGACGTGCCGTGGACGTCGATGTGAGCGATGTGCCCAGCCGGACCGATCTGATCGACCTGCTGCAGCGATCCGCTCGTTCCGGCGAGGCGGCCACCATGTTGGCTCAGCTTGCCAAGGAGCGTCCGAAGGACGTTGCCATTCAAAGTGCGACGCTGCAGGCGGCGCTGGCGAGCCACGACTACACGCTGGCGGACAGTGTTGTGGCGGCGGTTCGGGCCATCGATGGCGAGCGGGCCCGCGGAGCGCTGTTTGCCGGCATGGTCGCTGAAGCTCAGGGCCACGACGACGCGGCGTTGAAGGCTTACCGAGAGTCGCTGGACGCGCAGCCCACTGCGCAGGAGTCGCTCATCCAGGCAACGCGGCTGCTGATTGCCCGCAAGCATGTGCCGGAGGCGTTCAGGTTGCTGGACGAGGTCGCCGCCAAGGCACCAGCCTATGCGTTGCCGGCGACCCTGAAGGGTGATCAGTTGCTGTCGGAGCGCAACTTCGCGGCGGCCGAGGAGGCCTATACGGCTGCGCTGGTGCGGGCGCCGCGTTGGTGGATGCCGCAGCGTGGGCTGGCCTATGTGCGGGTAGGGCGTGGTGATGGTGGCGGGGCCGTAACGCTGCTGCAGAGCGCGGCCCCACAGGTCGACGAGCCGTGGCGCTTGCAGGCCGCCGCGGCGCAGTTGCTCGATCTGTCCGGGCGCGCCGAGGAGGCCATCACCGCGTACGACAAGGCGCTGGCATCGAGCTTGGACTCCGCGGCGATTTCGAACAATCTGGCGATGTTGCTGGTCAACCACCGGACGGATGCGCCGAGCCTCAAGCGGGCGGCGCAGCTGACGGCGGGCTTTGCAGCAGCGCCAAACCCACAGTTGCTCGATACCTACGGGTGGGTGCGTTATCGCAATGGTGAGGTCGCCGTGGCGCTGGCCGCTCTTGAGAAAGCGGGTGCCGCCGCGCCAAAGGCGGCGATCGTCAAGTATCACTTAGGTGTGGTGCAGGACGCGGCGGGTCAGCAGCAGCAGGCGATCGCCAGCCTGAAGGCCGCCATTGGCGGCGGCGAGAAGTTTCCTGGGGCTGAGGATGCCGCGGTGCGGCTCGCCAAACTGACCGCCCGCTGAGGCGTGGTGCAGTCGGGATCCGGTCTGGCCGCAGTTAGTCGCGGCCGGATCCCGGTACGACGCGGCTCATCAGGAATGCCTCGAGGCGCTGCAGGCAGACGCGCAGTTCCTGCACGCTTTCAAGATAGGCGCCCAGCATCTCGGTCTGGGTATCCGCAGTGCCTGCGCTGAGCGCGCCGGCGAGCACTCGGTCTGCTGCGCGCATCTCGCGATCCAGTTCGATCGCTTTACGCTGCAACTGCAAGAGCGCAGTACGAGCCCGTCCGCTCAGAGGCATAGTCTCGCTACGAAGTTCGCAATGTCTTGCGGGAGGACTCGACATGTTCTTCCTTATCCTTAGCTCAGGACCGGTCCGAGCCTGATGCCGGGCTCAGGGACATTCGCATGTCCACGCTAAGAATTGATGAAGAACTTGTTGCTGGAAAAACGCAGTGGCGCGTCTGACGCCAAAACGAGCCATTAGTCACGACGCTGCAACACGATCGTCGCAAGCTGTTCCGCTTCCGATCCTTGGAGCGTCCATATGTCTTATCCGCGATCCATCGTTCTAGGCCGCATCGCCGTGGTCGTCGGCATAGCGCTGGCAAGTAGCGTCGCGTTTGCGGCGACCTCGGGCGCAGTTGCGGTTTCCGCCCCTGTAGCGAAGGCCGGGTCGGTGGAGCTTGGCGAATCCGAGCTGCGGCACATGCTGGATGCGCTTTCAGATAGCAATCGGCAGGCACTTAAGTCAAGCCCGGCGGCCCTTGCGCAGGCCGTGCGTGGCGAGCTGCTGCGCCGCAACGTGCTTGCCGAAGCACGTGCCAGGGGCTTCGAAAAGGATCCGACGGTCGCGATCGAGGTCGATCGGGTCCGTGACGAAATCATGATGCGCCTGTGGGTCGCGCACGAGGCGAAGCTGCCGGCCGGTTACCCCAGCGACGCGGACGTGAAGCAGGGCTACGACGTATTGCGGGATCGCGCAGCGGCCGTGAGCGACTATCGTCTAAGTCAGATCTACATCGCCGCGCAGGACGGCGCCGCGCCGGACAAGGTGCAGGCGGCGTTGCGCAAGGTGGCTGAGGTTCAGGCCAAGTTGCAGGGTGGCGACTTTGGCGCGCTGGCAAAGGCGTATTCAGAGCATGTGGACAGCGCGGCTAAGGGCGGTGATCTCGGCACGCTGGCAGAAGCCCAACTGCTGCCTGAGGTCCGGGCAGTACTGCCGGCGATGAAGCCTGGCGAGACGGCCGGCCCGATCAAGACGGCGCAGGGCATCCACTTCATCCGCCTGACTGAGCGCAAGCCGGCAAGCGTGCCGCCATTGGCGGAAGTTCGGGAGGCGTTGGTGGCTGCATTGCGGCAGGACAAGTTGAGCGAACTGCAGCAGCGCTACCTGAAGGAGTTGGCGCAGAAGTTCCCGCCGACGATCAACGAACTCGAACTTGCCAAGCTCGGTGCGGCAACGCGCTGAGAGCGTTTGGCTGGGGCGTCAGGTGCCCGTCGCGGCACCCGGCGTGCCAGGCGCGGGCGCGGTGGGACGAGGCATTACCGGCACTGCCAGCGGTAGTTGCCGGCACATCAGTGCATCGCAGAAGAGCACCCCGCCCGTCAGGCGGTCGACCCGGAACGCGCCGCCGCCGGCGGCGGCCGCTACCATGGTGAATCGATCCGCCGGATAGAGGCCGTGGATCATGATGGCGCTGCCAAGGATGATGGCGGCGAAGAGAAGCGCTCGGGGAAGGGAGTCCATGGCCGCATCCTAGCCGGGCATTGCTACGGGCCTGCTACAGCGCGCCTCGTGGCTAGTCCCGCAGCAGGTCGTTGATCGAGGTCTTGGCGCGTGTCTGTGCATCGACGCGCTTGACGATCACCGCGCAGTACAGCGAGTAGCGTCCATCGGCTGATGGCAGATTGCCGGAGACGACGACCGCGCCCGCCGGGACCCGGCCGTAACTGACCGTGCCGGTGGCGCGGTCATAGATCTTCGTGCTCATTCCGATGTAGACGCCCATCGAGATCACTGCCCCTTCCTCGACGATGACACCCTCGACGATTTCCGAGCGTGCGCCGATGAAGCAGTTGTCCTCGATGATGGTCGGGTTGGCTTGCAGCGGCTCGAGCACACCGCCGATGCCTACACCCCCGGAGAGGTGCACGTTCTTGCCGATCTGGGCGCAGGACCCGACCGTCGCCCAGGTGTCCACCATGGTGCCTGTGTCGACGTAGGCGCCGATGTTCACGTAGCTCGGCATCAGCACGACGCCCGGCGCGATATATGAGCCTTTGCGAGCGACGGCGGGTGGGACCACGCGTGTGCCGCCTGCGCGCAGCTGCGCGTCGCTGAGGCCTGCGTACTTGAGTGGCACCTTGTCGTAGAAGTTCGTGTAGCCGGCCGACTGCAGCGCATTGTCGTGCGTGCGGAAGTAAAGCAGCACGGCCTTCTTCAGCCACTGGTGCACGACCCAGCCGCCGGTTTCCTTGCTGGCCACCCGCAGGGCGCCACTGTCGAGCTGCTCGATGACCTCCTCCAGAGCCACCACGAGCGCACGCGGCGCGTTGCCCGGTCCGATCTCGGCGCGGGCTTCCCAGTGGCTCTCGACGAGGTCGCGGTGCTGCTGGCTCATTGCGGGCGGGTCTCCAGATAGTGGCGAATGCGATGCGCGGCGGTGACGCACTCGGCGAGACCGGCAACGAGGGAAATTCGGACTCGGCCGCGCCCCGGGTTGCCGGTCGCACCGGCCCGACCGAGGTAGCTGCCGGGCAGGACGATGACATTCTGCGTGGCGTACAGCTCGCGCGCGAACGTCTCGTCGTCGAAGCCGACCTCCGGCCACAGGTAAAAGCCGGCGGCTGGGCGCGACACGGACAGCGCTGGCGCGAGGATCGGCAACACCGCGTCGAACTTGGCGCGGTACAAGGCGCGATTCTCGATGGGATGCACGTCGTCGTCCCAGGCCGCCATGCTCGCGCGCTGCACGTGCACCGGCAGCGCACAGCCGTGGTAGGTGCGGTACAGGCGGAACCGCTCGAGGATGCTGGCGTCACCTGCGACGAATCCGGAACGCAGGCCGGGGACGCTCGAGCGCTTGGAGAGGCTGTGGAACACAACGACGCGCTGGTACCCGTCGCGGCCGAGCTTATGGCAGGCACCGAGGAAGCCGGCAGGCGGGGCCGCCTCGTCCAGGTAGATGTCGGCGTAGCACTCGTCGGCGGCGATCACGAAGTCGAAGCGGTCGGCCAGCTCGATCGCACGTGCCATGTAGGCATGGTCGACGACCGCACCGGTGGGGTTTCCCGGCGAGCACAGGTAGAGCAGGGCGCAGCGCCGCCAGACGTCGTCGGGCACGGCGTCGAGGTCCGGCACGAAGCCGTTCGCGGCGATCGTGTCGAGGAAATAGGGCGTGGCACCGGCAAGCAGGGCCGCGCCTTCGTAGATTTGGTAGAACGGATTGGGCATCGCGACCAACGAGCCTGCGGCCGGGTCGATCAGCGCCTGGGCGAACGCGAACAGCGCTTCGCGCGTGCCGTTGACCGGCAGCAACATCGTGTCCGGATTAAGCGTGCCACCGAGCGCGTAGCGTCGGTCCAGCCAGCCGGCGGCCGAGCGACGGAACTCCGGCAGCCCAGCCGTCGCGGGGTAGGTGCCTAGCGCGCCGAGCGAGGCGATCAGTGCCTGCACCAACAGCGGCGGCGGGGCATGCTTGGGCTCGCCGATGGACAGCGAGATCGGCGCGAGCGCTGCCGGCGGTACGACGCCACGATGCAGACGGGCCAGGCGTTCGAACGGGTAGGGCTGCAGATGGCTTAGAGCAGGGTGCATGGCGGTGGCGTCAGATCCGCAAGTCGAAGGCGGCCTTCAACGCCGCTTCGACGCGCGCGCGGGCCGCTACATCCAAGGCGCGGTCGGCGGTGTCGGCGACGTAGAACACGTCCTCGGCGCGTTCACCGACCGTGACGATGCGCGCGCCCAGCAGCTGGATTTTTTCGCGCACGAATACCTTGCCCGTTTCGGACAGCAGCCCGGGTCGGTCCGACGCCACCAGTTCCAGCACGGTGCGCTGGTTGCGGTCGTCGTCTCTCCAGGTGATCTGCGTCGGCGTCGTGAACATGCGTACCTGACGCGGCGCGCGGCGAGTGACGGTCAGGTTCGAGCCGCCCTCGTCACGCAGGCTGCGCAGCAGCGCCTGCTCGATTTCGTGGATACGGGTGCGATCGTTGATCGCACCGCCTGTGTCCTCGAGCACCAGATAGGTGTCGATGCTGAAGCTGTTCGTGGTCGGCGTGAGGCGGGCGTCGAGGATGGTCAGGCCCATTCGATCGAGCACGGCGGTCGCGCGTGCGAAGGCATGCTGGCGGCGCTGGGTGTAGCTGAAGATCGCGGTACCGCCGCGGCCCGTCTCCTGACGCACGGCGATCAGCGGCTCCTCGTCGAACGGGTCGCGCCCGGCGAGCAGCGAGGTGTGCCAGGCGATTTCTTCTGCTGTATGCCGCAGGAAGTAAGCGCCGGTCAGGTTTTTCCAGACGCGATTGACCGCGGCGGCGGGAACGCCGTCGCGCGTCAGGATCTCGCGCGCCTCGTGCTGCGTCTCGGCGATCAGCTCTGCCTCGCCGATAGGGCTCTCAAGGCCGCGCCTGAGCGCGCGCTTGGTGCGATCGAAGAACTCCTCGAACAGCGACGCCTTCCAGGTGTTCCATAGCTTCGGATTGGTGCCGCGTACGTCGGCGATGGTCAGTGCGTATAGGTAATCCAGATGGGTGCCGTCGCCTACGCGGCGCGCGAACTCGTTGACCACCTCAGGATCGGTGATGTCCTTCTTCTGTGCCGTGACCGACAGCAGCAAGTGATGACGCACGAGCCAGGCCACGAGGCGCGCGTCGTAGCGCGACAGGCCCTGCTCGAGGCAGAAGGCCTCGGCGTCGACTGCGCCGAGTTCCGAGTGGTCACCACCGCGACCCTTGGCAATGTCATGGAACAGCGCCGCGAGGTAGGCAAGCTCCGGGCGCGGCAGGGTATGGAACAGCGCCGACAGCTTCGGGAACTCGTGCTCGAATCGCGGTAGCGCGAGGCGGCGCAGGTTGCGCAGCACGAATAGCGTATGCGCGTCGACCGTGTAGGCGTGGAACAGGTCGTACTGCATTCGGCCGACAATGCGGCCGAAGGCCGGGATGTAGCGGCCAATCACGCCGTACAGGTTCATCCGCCGCATCGCACGCGTCACGCCCTCCGGCTCGCGCAGGATTTCCAGGAACAGCCGGTGATGGCGCGGGTTCTGACGGAATTCCTCGTCGATCAGCCACAGGTTGGTCTGCAGCGCGCGGATGGTCGCGGCGCGGACACCCTTGAGGTCCGGGTTCTGGCAGAGCACCTGGAACAGCTCGAGGATCGCCGAGGGCTGGCGCACGAAGACCTCTTCGTTGACGACCTCGAGGTATTCGTTGCGGACCTGAAAGCGTGGGTTCAGCGGCGCCGGCAGGCTCGGGGTGGGATTGAGGATCGCCTCCGAGAACAGCTGCAGCAGCATCTCGTTGAGCAGCGAGATGTCCATTACCGTACGGTAATAGCGCTGCATGAACTGCTCGACCGCGAGCGTATAGGTCGCGTCCTCGTAGCCGAACTGGTGGGCAAGGCGGATCTGGTGGTCGAACAGCAACCGGTCCTCGCGCCGTCCGGTGAGCACGTGCAACGCGAAGCGGATCTTCCACAGGAACGACTGGGCATTCTTGAGCTTGCGCAGCTCGGCGCCGGTCAGGAAGCCATGCTCGACCAGTTCGTCGAGGGTTTCGGCGCCGAAGTGGCGCTTGGCCACCCAGGCGATCGTCTGGATATCGCGCAGGCCACCGGGACTCGCCTTCACGTTCGGTTCGAGGTTGTAGCCGGTGTCGTGGAAGCGCAGGTGCCGCTGCTGCTGCTCGCGGACCTTGCCCTCGTAGAAGTCGGCCGCGCTCCAGATGTGGTCCGGTGCCAGCGCCTTCTTCATCGCGGTCAGCAGCAGCTCCGGTCCTGCCAGCAGGCGGGCTTCGATCAGCGTCGTGGCGACGGAGATGTCGGCCAAGCTCTCCCGCTGGCAGTCGTCGATGGTGCGCACGCTGTGGCCGACTTCCAGGCCGATGTCCCACAGGAAGGTCAGGAACCGCTCAAGGTCCGACTGCCACGGCGAGCCCTCGCTCTTGGGCAGCAACACCATCACGTCGATGTCGGAGCAGGGGTGCAGTTCGCCTCGGCCGTAGCCGCCGACCGCCACTAGCGCAAGCTCGGTGCCGTGGCTGGCGGTGTGCAGGGCCCAGGCGCGCACCAGCACGAGGTCGACCAGTTGCGCGCGGTCACGCACCAGTGTCTCGACCGGCTCATCGAGCGCGAAACGTGCCTTGAGCGCCTGGTCTGCCTCGTCGAGCGTCGCGCGGAACGCACTGATGGCCTCCGCCGGCACGGCGAGGGTGATTGCCGCTAGCCGTTGCTTGAAGCCGGCCAAGGCGTCCCAACCCTGGACCGACGCCGGCGCAGCGTCGGCCGAGCTGGCCGGGATGGCTTCCGTGTTCAAGGGCTCAGGCGTCAGCCGGCAGTTCGGGGGGTAACTCGTCGGCGCCGAGGGTCAGCACCTCGCAGCCGGTTTCGGTGATCAGCACCGTATGCTCCCATTGAGCGGACAGCGCGTGGTCCTTGGTGACGACCGTCCAGCCGTCGCCGAGCAGTCGCACGTGCCGCTTGCCGGCGTTGACCATCGGTTCAATCGTGAAGGTCTGGCCGAGTTCAAAGGCGGGGCCGGTGCCGGGGACGCCGTAATGAAGGATCTGCGGGTCCTCGTGGAAGACCTGGCCGATGCCATGGCCGCAGTATTCGCGGACCACCGACAGGCCCTGGGCCTCGACGAAGCTCTGGATGCGGTGACCCAGGTCACCCAGTCGGGCGCCGGGGCGCACGGTCGCGATACCCAGCCAGAGCGCCTGGCGGCAGATGTCGACCAGCCGGCGGGCCTGCACCGAGGGGGCGCCGACCACGAACATCCGGCTGGAGTCGCCGTGCCAGCCGTTCTTGATCACGGTGACATCGACGTTGACGATGTCACCGCTCTTGAGCCGCTTGTCGCCCGGGATCCCGTGGCAGACCACGTGGTTCACGGACGTACAGATGGATTTGGGGAAACCCTTGTAATTCAAGGGTGCCGGGATGGCTTGCTGCACCCCGACGATGTAGTCGTGGCAGAGCTTGTCCAGCTCGTCGGTGGACACGCCGGCGACGACGTGGGGGGTGATCATGTCTAGGACGTCGGCGGTTAGCCGACCGGCCAGACGCATGGCGTCCGCTTCGGCAGGGGTCTTTAGGGTCACGTTCCGGGATTCGTAGCGGCCGTGTGTGGCCAGGGGGACGCGCTAAACCGTTGTTTGCACGAGCCGTACATGGTATAAAGCGCGGCGATTTTTGGCAATTAAATCCACACGCGTATCGACCTTCGGAACCCTCGGGTTCGGGGTCAAACCGTACGGTCGGGTGCTGATCGGCCTGTCCCGCGAATTCTCGCGGGGCCCCTGATTGGTTATCGGACGGGGTGCGCGGAGGACCTAACCCGGGAGTACATGACGATGTCTAGCGTGTCAATGCGACAGATGCTGGAAGCGGGCGTCCATTTTGGACACCAGACCCGCTTCTGGAACCCGAAGATGGCCCCCTATATCTTCGGCGAGCGCAACAAAATCCATATTATCAACCTCGAGCAGACCCAGCCGCTGTTCGCGGATGCTGCGAGCTTCATCAAGCGTATCGTTGCCGATGGCGGCCGCGTGCTGTTCGTAGGCACCAAGCGCTCCGCCCGTGAGGCGATTCAGCGTGAGGCCACGCGCGCCAACATGCCGTACGTCAACCAGCGCTGGCTCGGCGGCATGCTGACGAATTTCAAGACCATCCGTGGATCGGTCAAGCGCCTCGCTGAGCTTGAGGACCTGATCAACAGCGGTGGCATCGATCGCCGCGGCAAGAAGGAAGCCCAGGTCCTGCGTCGCGAGAAGGACAAGCTGAGCCGCAGCCTCGGCGGCATCAAGAACATGGGCGCCCTGCCGGACGTGCTGTTCATCGTCGATGTCGGCCATGAAGGCATTGCGATCCAGGAAGCCAAGAAGCTTGGCATCCCGGTGGTCGCGGTCGTCGACACGAACTGCTCGCCGGAGGGCGTCGACTACGTCATCCCGGGTAACGACGACGCCATGCGCGCCATCAACCTGTACGCCGCTGCGATCGCCGACTCGGTGCTCGAGGCGAAGTCGGCTGTGCCGGAAATGCCGTCGGGTGAGGACGAGTTCGTCGAACTCGACGAGCAGGGCAATCCGCGTCGCAAGAACTCCAACCGTCGCCGCCCGGCGCAGGCTGGCGCGCCGAAGAAGCCGGCGTCGGTTCACGCCGAAGCTGATGTTGCCGTTGCTGTTGCCGATGTCGCTGCGCCGGCTGCCGATGCACCTGCCGCGAGCGAGTGATTCGATGAACATCACGGCAGAGAGTGTTAAGCAGCTGCGCGAGCGTACTGGCGCGGGCATGATGGAGTGCAAGAAGGCGCTCGTGGAAGCCAATGGCGACCTCGAGTCTGCTGCCGAAATCATGCGCAAGTCGGGCCTGACGAAGGCCGACAAGAAGGCTTCGCGCATTGCGGCCGAGGGCCGCATCGTCTACGCCGGCAGCAGTGACGGACACACGGGCGTTCTGGTCGAGGTCAACTGCGAGACGGACTTCGTCGCGCGCGAAGCGGACTTCGTGGCGTTCGCCGACGCGGCTGCCGCGGCGGCGCTCGCCTCGGGCGCTGAGTCGGTTGAGGACGTGCTCGCCGCCAAGGGCAGCGATGGCACGGCGATCGAAGAGCGCCGTCGTGCGCTGATCGCCAAGATCGGTGAGAACATCACCGTTCGCCGTCTTAACCGGATCACCTCGTCAGGCGTGCTCGGCAGCTACCTGCACGGCACGCGCATCGGTGCAATCGTCGCCCTGGAGGGCGGTGACGTGGCGCTAGCGCGGGATCTCGCGATGCACGTTGCTGCGATCAACCCGCAGTACGTGGATTCCAGTCAGGTGCCCGCCGATCAGCTCGCCAAGGAGAAGGAAATTCTCAGTGCGCAGGCGGACGGTGAGGGCAAGCCCGCTGCGATCATCGAGAAGATGGTCGAGGGGCGTATCCGCAAGTACCTTGCCGAGATCACGCTGGTGGGCCAGCCGTTCGTCAAGGATCCCGACATTACGGTCGAGAAGCTCCTGAAGCAGGCGGCAGCCACCATCAAGTCGTTCGCGCGCCTTGAAGTCGGTGCCGGCATCGAGAAGAAGCTGGAGAACTTCGCGGACGAAGTTGCAGCTACGGTCAAGAGCAGCGAAAAGAAGTGACCTTGGTCGTAGAGGGGCACCGTTGATGAGCCAAGTGCCCGCACCCGCAAAGAAGTCGCGCTATCGCCGCATTCTGCTCAAGCTGAGCGGCGAAGCCCTGATGGGCAATGGCGACTACGGTATCGATCCCGAGGTGCTAAAGCGTCTCGCGAACGAGATCATCGAGGTGCAGGCGCACGGCGTCCAGGTTGCCGTCGTGATCGGCGGCGGCAACATCTTTCGCGGTGCGGGCCTGGCCCGCACTGGCATGGATCGCACCACTGGCGATCACATGGGCATGCTGGCGACGGTGATCAACGCGCTGGCGATGCAGGATGCGCTGGAGTCCCTCGGCGCCTATGCGCGGGTGATGTCCGCGTTGCAGATCAACGAGGTCTGCGAGGACTACATTCGCCGGCGTGCGATCCGTCACCTGGAGAAGGGACGGGTCGTGCTGTTTGCCGCGGGCACCGGTAATCCGTTTTTCACGACCGATACCGCCGCCAGTTTGCGTGGCATCGAGATCGGGGCGGATATCCTGCTGAAGGCCACCAAGGTCAACGGCATCTATACGGACGATCCGCTGACGAACCCGAACGCGACGCGCTATACGCACCTGACGTTCGACCAGGTTCTCAACGACCGCCTGAACGTCATGGACGCGACGGCGATTGTCATGTGCCGCGACAACAAGCTGCCCCTGCAGGTTTTCAACCAGCATAATTCGGGCGACCTGATGCGGATCATTGAAGGCGAGGATGTCGGTACGGTCGTTTCGAACGGCTGACCAGTCGGCTCTGGCGGGCACGGAGGAACGAGATGATCGAAGATCTCAAGAAAGACGCAGTCGAACGCATGACGAAGTGCGTGGCGGCCCTCAAGGTTGAATTCAAGCGCATGCGCACAGGGCGCGCCAGCACCTCGCTGCTGGAACACCTGAAAGTCGACTTTTATGGTTCCGAGACGCCGCTTTCGCAGGTAGCGAACGTGATCGTCGAGGACGCCCGCACGCTCGCCGTGTCCCCTTGGGACAAGTCGATGATTCCGATCATCGAGAAGGCGATCATGAAGTCCGACCTTGGCCTTACGCCCAACACGGCCGGTACGGTCATCCGCTTGCCGATGCCTGCGCTCACCGAGGAACGGCGGCGTGATCTGGTCAAGGTGGCCAAGCACGAGACCGAGAACGCGCGCGTCGCGGTTCGCAACGTTCGTCGCGACGCGATGAATGACCTCAAGGAAATGCTCAAGGAGAAACTCGTCTCGCAGGACGATGATCGACGTGCTCAGGACGAGATCCAGAAGATCACCGATCGCTTTGTCGCTGAATGCGACGCCGTCTTTGCCGAGAAGGAGAAGGATCTCCTCCAGGTGTGAGGAGGTCCGTACGACCCGTGCGCGTTCCTAGGCACGTGGCGATCATCATGGACGGCAACGGCCGCTGGGCCGGGGCCCGGGCGCTACCGCGCCCGGCCGGGCACCGGGCCGGCATCAAACCCGTTCGCATGTGCATAGAGAAGAGCGCCGAACGCGGCGTCGAGGTGCTGACGCTGTTCGCGTTTTCCAGCGAGAACTGGAAGCGACCGGTGTCCGAGGTCGGGCTGCTGATGCAGCTGTTCCTCGAGTCCCTCGACCGTGAAATCGAAGAGCTCTCCAAGCGCGGCATTCGCGTTCGCTTCATCGGTGCACGCGAGCAGCTCGCGCCTGCGGTGGTGGCGAGCATGGCGTCTGCCGAAGCCCTGACGCGTGATAACCAGGGGCTGACGGTCGTGATCGCCTTTGGCTACGGGGGGCGCTGGGACATCGTCGGTGCCGCGCGGCGTCTGGCGGTTGCCTGTCGTGACGGCACGCTGCAGCCCGAGCAGATCGACGAGGCCCGCTTTGGTCAAGAGCTGTCGATCGGCGAGCTGCCGGATCCGGACCTGTTCATCCGTACCGGTGGTGAGCAGCGCATCAGCAATTTCCTGCTGTGGAACCTCGCCTACACCGAGCTGTGGTTCACCGACACGCTCTGGCCGGCGTTCGGGGCGGATGACTATGCCGCGGCACTCGATGGTTTCGCTGAGCGCGAGCGACGCTTCGGTCGCACGCAGGCGGCGGGGATCGACGCGTGCTGAAGACGCGCGTTATCACCGCGCTGATTCTCGCAGCCGTGCTGCTCGTGGTGCTGTTCGCGATGCCGCCGCTGGCGGGGATCGCGTTCTTTGGCGCGGCACTGTTGTTCGGTGCCTGGGAGTGGGCGCGGTTCGCGGGCCTGACCCGCCCACTGGCGCGGCTTTGCTACCTGCTGGTCGTCTCGATGCTCGCGGCGATGAGCTGGAACGCGACTCGCGAGCCGCAGCAGTTGATGAATCTGATGTTCGTGGCGGCGGCATGGTGGGCGGTGGCGCTGCTGTGGCTATGCCTGCGCCCGGCCGCGGTCTCGACGGTCACGGCAGCGATCGCAGGCTTGCTGGTGCTGGTGCCGACCTGGATTGCTGTGGCTCGCCTGCTTGGCGGGGCACCTGCGCCGCGCGGCGCGGCGCTGCTGATGTGCCTGCTGCTGCTGGTCTGGGCCGCCGACGTCGGCGCGTATTTCGCCGGTCGTCGCTGGGGGCGACTCAAGCTCGCTCCGGCCGTCAGCCCCAACAAGACCTGGGAAGGCGTGCTTGGTGGCACGGCGCTCGCGCTGGTTGTGGCGCTGCTCGAGGTGCGCTGGCTGGGCTGTCCGATGGTGCCGTTCGTCGGCCTCGCCATGGTCGTGGTCTGCGCCTCGATCATCGGTGACCTGACCGAGAGCATGTTCAAGCGTGTGGCCGGGCTCAAAGACAGCGGCAGCCTCCTGCCGGGTCACGGCGGCGTGCTCGATCGGATCGACAGCATTACGGCGGCCGCACCGTTCTTCGTGCTCGGTCTGACCTGGCTCGGTGTGCTGCGGTGAGCCGCCGATGAAGGGCATTGCTATCCTCGGCTCGACCGGCAGCATCGGCCAGAGCACGCTGGACGTGCTCGGCCGTTACCCGGAGCGCTTCGAGGTCGTTGCCTTGACGGCGCGCGCGCGCTGGCAGTTGCTGGCGGAGCAGTGCCGTCGCTGGCGGCCGCAGCTGGCGGTACTTGCCGATCCCACCCACGCCGCGGAGCTGCGTGCGGCACTCGCCGCCGCGGGTTTGAGGACTGAGGTGCTGACGGGCGAGGCGGGGCTGGTGGTCGCGGCGACGCTGCCTGAGGCCAATATCGTCATGGCCGCCATTGTCGGTGCCGCGGGCCTTGCCCCGACCCTCGCGGCAGCCCGTGCCGGGCGCCGGCTGCTGCTGGCCAACAAGGAGGCGCTGGTCATGTCCGGCCGGCTGCTGCTGGACGCGGTCGCCGCCAATGGTGCCGAACTGCTGCCGATCGACAGCGAGCACAACGCCATTTTCCAATGCCTGCCGCCGACCCGCCCGGGCGTCGTGCCGGCGGGCGTCGTCCGAATCTGGCTGACCGCCTCTGGCGGTCCGTTCCTGCGCCGGCCACTGGACACGCTGGCTGCGGTCACGCCCGAGCAGGCCTGTGCGCACCCGCGCTGGGTCATGGGCCGCAAGATTTCGGTCGATTCGGCGACGCTGATGAACAAGGGACTGGAGTTGATCGAGGCCCAGCTGCTGTTCGGGGTGCCCGCGGGCGGGATCGAGGTCGTGATCCATCCTGAGAGCATTGTCCACTCGCTGGTGGCCTACAGTGACGGCTCGACACTCGCCCAGATGGGCAACCCCGACATGCGTACTCCGATCGCTCATGCGCTCGCATGGCCGGAGCGCATGGAGTCCGGTGTAGAATCCCTGGATATGCTCCGGTTGGGGGGTCTCCACTTCGAGGCGCCCGACCGGGGTCGGTTTCCGTGCCTGAGGCTGGCCGAGGTGGCCGCTCGCAGCGGTGGCACGGCGGCGGCGATCCTAAATGCCGCCAACGAGGTCGCTGTCGCTGCATTCCTGGAGGGACGTTTGAACTTTACTGCCATCGCCGCGGTCATTGAACGCGTACTCGAACGTCAGCCGGCGGCGGTGGTGAGCTCGCTCGCCGACGTGCTGGCCGCCGATGGCGAGGCGCGGCGGCGGGCGATGGAACTGGTCGTAGGCTTCGCAGGAGAAGCGGCGTGAGCGTCGTTTTGATCCAGATATTGTCGTTCATCGTCGCGATCGGCGTGCTGGTCGCCGTGCACGAATTCGGTCATTTCTGGGTCGCCCGGCGCCTCGGCTTCAAGGTATTGCGCTTCTCGGTGGGCTTCGGCAGGCCGATTGCCCGTCGTGTCGGTCGCGACGGCGTCGAGTACGTCATCGGTCTGATCCCGCTGGGCGGCTATGTGCGACTTGCCGACGAGCGCGAGAGCCCGGTCGCCGAGGCCGATCTGCCGCGTGCCTTCACGCGTCGTCCGTGGTGGCAGCGCGTGCTGGTGCTGGTGGCCGGTGCAGGCGCCAATTTCCTGTTTGCGATCGTGGCCTTCTGGTGTCTGTACCTGGCCGGTGTACCGGGGCTCAAGCCGCTCATTGGCGAGGTTCGCGCCGGTTCCTACGCGGCGCAGGCCGGGCTGCGTAACGGCGACGAGATCGTGTCTGTCGCGGGCGCCGGGGTCGCGACGATCGAGGCGGCTGTGATCTCGACGCTCTACCAGCTGGTGGACGAAGGCCGTATCGACCTGCAGGTTCGTCGTGGCGGTGTCGTCTCGCCGGTAGCGATCCTGGTCCCTCCCGCAGCGCGTCGGGCGCTGACCGAGCCCGGTGCCTGGTCGGATGGCCTGGGCTTTGGCTTCATCCGCCCGCACCTGCCGGTCATCGTGGGTCGCGTGGTGGACGGCGGCGCTGCCGCGGCCGCTGGCCTGCAGGCCGGCGACGAGATCCTGGCGATCAACGGCGAACGGGTCACCGAGTTCGTGGATTTTCGCGCGCTGATTACCCAGCGTGCCGGCACGACGGTTGATCTGGACGTGCGCCGCGGTACGGCGGACTTGCGCTTGCCGGTACAGGTGCGGGCCGAGATCGATCCGTCGGATCCGCAGCAACGCCGGGTTGGGCGCATTGGCATCGCCCCGGGCGGGCAGGCCACGTTCCCGGCGTCGGCACAGGTGCTGGAGCGTTATGGTCCGTTCGCAGCGGTCGGTCCCGCGCTGCATCGCACGTGGCAGACGACCGCCGTCACGCTCAAGTTCCTGTGGCGCATGGTCACCGGCGAGGTCTCGCTGAAGAACGTCAACGGCCCGCTCAGCATCGCCGCCTACGCCGGCATCAGCGCCCGCGAAGGGCTAGCTTCTTTCTTGACCTTCCTGGCCGCGGTCAGCATCAGCCTCGGAGTGCTGAACCTGATGCCGGTGCCCGTGCTCGACGGCGGCCAGGTCGTGTATCAGTTGGCCGAAGCCGTCAAGGGAAGCCCATTGTCGATGCGTCTGCAGGCCATTGGCCAGCAGGTAGGTATCGCGCTTCTGATCCTCCTGATGAGCCTTGCTTTCTACAATGACGTGCGCCATTTCGGCTAGCCGCACGTAATAACGATAAGGGACTCACACCCGCATGCGACCCCGGCTTTCTCGCGCCGTTACCCTGGCCGTTGCGCTCGCGCTCGGCACCGCCGTCTGCGACGCGCAGACGCTTACGCCCGATCCGGGCGAGTTCACCGTAGGCGACATCAAGGTTGAAGGCCTGCAGCGCATCGCTGAGGGTACTGTTTACAACTACCTGCCGGTCAGCCTCGGCGATCGGATGACGCACCAGAAGGTCGAGGAGTCTCTCCGCGCGCTATACGCCACGGGCTTCTTCCGCGACGTTGAGCTGCGTCATGACGGCGGTACGCTGGTCGTCGCCGTGCGCGAGCGACCCTCGATCGAGAGCTTCGAGCTCAAAGGTAACAAGGACATCAAGACGGAGGATCTGCAGAAGAGCCTCAAGAACGTCGGCCTCGCGACCGGCAAGACCTTCGATCGCAGCGTGCTTGAAGATGTCACCCAGTACCTGACCGACCAGTATTACTCGCGCGGCAAGTACGCCGTACGCGTCGATACCAAGGTCGAAGATGTGCCGGGCAACAAGGTCAAGATCACGATCGACATCAAGGAAGGCAAGCGCGCACGCATCCGCCAGATCAACTTCGTCGGTGATACCAAGTACCCGCCCAAGAAGATTCTCGAGACGCTTGAGCTGAAGACGCCGAACTGGCTGTCCTGGTACAAGCAGGACGATCGCTACTCTCGTGAATCGCTGCAGGGCGATCTCGAGAAGCTGCGTTCCTGGTACATGGATCGCGGTTACGCCAACTTCCAGATCGATTCGACTCAGGTCGCGATCGCGCCGGAAAAGGACGACATCTTCATCACGGTCAACGTGACCGAGGGTGAGGTCTACAAGGTTTCCGAGGTCAAGCTTGCAGGCACCATGGTCGTGCCCGAGGCCGATCTGAAGCGTCTGCTGCAGGTGCAGCCGGGCCAGACCTACTCGAAGAAGCTGGTCACAGCCTCGCAGGAGCTGATGAACTACCGGCTCGGCGCGGAGGGTTACGCGTTCGCCAAGATCGAGCCGGTGCCGACCACTGACGCCGAAAAGAAGACAGTTTCGCTGACCTTCTTCATTGATCCGGGTAATCGCGCCTACGTGCGCCAGATCAACTTCAAGAACGTCAACTCGATCAATGACGAGGTGCTGCGGCGCGAGATGCGCCAGATGGAGGGCACGTGGCTCTCCAACCAGGCGGTTGAGCGTTCCAAGCAGCGCCTGCAGCGCTTGCCGTACATCGAGAAGGTCGAGAGCGAGAACAAGCCGGTTGCCGGCACGCCCGATCTGGTGGATGTGGAATTCGACGTCAAGGAAGGCCTGCCCGGCCAGTTCGGCGGCGGCATCGGTTACTCGCAGTCGCAGAAGCTGATCCTCAACGGCAACTTCGTGCACTCGAACTTCATGGGTCGCGGCGAGCGCATCGCGGCGGAGATCAACGCCGGCAAGTACTCGAGCATCTACAGCCTTTCGCACACCAATCCTGCGACCACCATCGACGGTGTCGCCCGTACGGTGTCGTTCAGCTACCGCAAGACGACGCAGTTCGTCTCCTCGGCGTCGCAGTTCTCCACCTCTATGCTCAACGCAGCGATGGAGTGGGGCATTCCGATCTCCGAGTATCAGGGTCTGCGCTTCGGTGTGTCGGTCTCCAGCAACGAACTGCTGGCGAGTGACTCGAGCAGCGCGCGCGAGGCGGTCAACTGGGTGCGCAGCAACGGTCACCCGTTCATCCGTACCGCGACCAGCTACGACGGCACTGGTGCCACGACCACCTTTGACTTCTTCGGATCGCGCTTCAACGTCTTCGAGGCGGTCGCGGGCTGGAGCTACGACAGCCGCAACCGGTCGATCTTTGCCGATCGCGGCATGCGTGTCGCGGTGCAGGGCTCGTACGCGCTGCCAGGTACGGCGGTGCGTTACTACACGACCAGCTTCGACTTCCTCAAGCTGACGCCGCTGCCGGCGCACTTCACCTTTGCCCTCAAGGCGCAGGTGGCCTACGGCAACAAGCTCGGCAACTCGACCGCGCTGCCGCCGTTCCGCCAGTTCTATGGCGGCGGTCCTGATACGGTGCGCGGCTTCCGCGAGAGCCGGCTGGGGCCGAAGGACAGCTTTGGCAACCCGTACGGCGGCGACCTGATGACGGTGGCCAACGCCGAAATCCTGTTCCCGACGCCGGAGAAGTGGAAGGCCAACGTCCGGGTCAGCGCCTTCTACGACATGGGCAACGTGTTTTCGACCTGTTGCACCAGTTTCGTCGGGGCGGACCGGGTGTCGCCCGTCAATTACAAGTTCAGCTACAATAATCTCAAGCGCTCGACCGGCATCGCGGTCCAGTGGCTCGCACCGCTCGGTATCTTCCGTTTCAGCTATGCAGTACCGCTGAACGCAAGCAAGGGTAACGGGATTACCTATGCCGACGAGCGCGAGGGCTTCCAGTTCTCCATCGGGTCCGCTTTCTGATTAAAATCAATCCTTTGTCATACATAGGTCTGTCCTCCATGCGAATTTCCTCCCTTGCCCTGATCGTTGTCGGCGCCGTCGGCCTTGCGCTCACGCCGGCCGCGTACGCGCAGTCCCAGAAGATCGCCGTCGTCGACAGCCAGCGGCTGTTGGCCGAAGCTCCCCAGGCCCGTGCCGTGAGCCAGGCGCTGGAAGGCGAGTTCGGTCCCCGCCAGAAGACGATCGAGTCGCAGAAGAAGGACTTCGAGGCGCGTGCCCAGAAGTTCGAGCGCGACCAGGCGACGATGTCCGAGTCGGAGCGCAACAAGACCCAGCGGGACCTGCGTGACTCGCAGCTGAACCTCGAGCGCCGTGCGAAGGAGTTCCAGGAAGACGTCCAGCTGCGTCAGAACGAAGAACTGCAGCGCCTGCAGAAGGTCATCTACGAGTCGGTTCGCGTCTACGCCAAGGCGCAGGGCTTCGACATCGTGCTGGCTGGCGGCGTGATCTACAGCAACGACTCGGTGGACATCACCTCGGCGGTGCTTACGAACCTGACCAGCAAGGCTGCTGCCCCGGCGGCGGCTGCGCCTGCCCCGAAGAAGCCCTGACCGGTACGGTCAGCAGTCCCATGGCCGAAGCGACGCTCGGGCAGATCGCCGCCCGCTTCGGCCTGGTACTGCAGGGTGATCCGGACATCCGGGTCAGCGGTGTTGCGACGCTGCGCGATGCGGCGTCCGACACTGTCACTTTTCTCGCCAATCCCCGCTACCGCCGCTACCTCGCCCAGACGAAGGCCGCGGCAGTGGTCGTCGACCAGGCGAGTGCGCGCGACTGCACGGTCGCGGCGCTGATCGCCAAGAATCCCTACGCTACCTACGCCCGCATCGCGGCGTGGCTGCATCCGGAGCCCGTTGCGGCGCCGGGCATACATCCCACTGCCGTGGTCGATCCTTCCGCCCGCATCGCCGCCAGCGCCCACGTGGGTCCGCACGTCGTGATCGAGGCGGGCGTCGAGCTGGGCGAGCGCGTGGTTATCGGCGCCGGTTCGGTGCTAGGGAGTGGCGCGTGCATTGGCGCCGATACCCGCCTTGCGGCTCGCGTCACCCTCTACCGCCGCGTCCAGATCGGGCAACGCTGCATCCTGCATTCCGGTGCGGTGCTCGGTGCCGATGGCTTTGGCATCGCCCAGGACGTCGACGGCTGGGTCAAGGTGCCGCAGCTCGGTTCGGTGATCGTTGGCGACGACGTCGAGATCGGCGCCAACACCACCATCGATCGCGGCGCGATCGATGACACGGTGATCGGCAACGACGTGAAGCTCGACAACCAGATCCAGATCGCCCACAACGTGCGCATTGGCGCGCATACCGCCATCGCGGGCTGCGTCGGCATCTCCGGCAGCACCACAATCGGTAGTCGCTGCATGATCGGCGGCGCGGTCGGTATCGCCGGCCACCTCGAGGTCGGCGACGACGTCGTGATCCTCGGCCTGACGCTGGTCAGCCGCTCGCTGACCAAGCCTGGCATTTATTCTTCTAGCGTGCCTGCCATGGAGGCCGGCGTCTGGCGCCGCGTCGTGGCCAGGCTGCGGCACCTTGATGGCATGTTCGACCGCGTTCGCGCCCTCGAGGGACGCCACAAGAATTCCGACCCGGAGCATTCATGACGACCGAACCGACCGCCCTGTCACTCGACATCAGCCAGGTGATGCGCCACCTTCCGCATCGCTACCCGTTTCTGCTGGTGGATCGTGTGCTCGAAGTCATCCCGGGCAAGACTATTCGCGCGATTAAGAACGTCACGATCAACGAGCCGTTCTTTCCGGGGCACTTCCCGCACCGGCCGGTGATGCCCGGGGTGATCATCCTCGAGGCGCTCGCGCAAGCCGCGGGTATCCTCGCGTTCCAGACGGCGGGGGTGCTGCCGAACGAGAATTCGAAGCTCTACTTCGTTGGTATCGACGGGGCCCGATTCCGTCGCCCGGTCGTGCCTGGCGATCAGTTGATCCTGAAGGCCGAGTTCAAGCGTGCGATGCGCGGCATCTGGAAGTTTTCGACCAGCGCAGAGGTGGACGGCGTCGAGGTCTGCTGCGCCGACATGATGGTTGCGCCGGAGGCCAAGGGCTGACGCTGTGTCCAACATACACCCGACCGCCCTTGTCGATCCCAGCGCGGAGCTCGCCTCTGACGTCAGCGTCGGTCCGTACTCCGTCATCGGCCCCGATGTCGTGATCGGGGCCGGCAGCCGGATCGGCCCGCACGTGGTGCTGCAGGGGCCGACGCGCATGGGCCGCGACAACCAGGTCTTTCAGTTCGCGTCTATAGGAGCGGTGCCGCAGGACAAGAAGTTCTCGGGCGAGCGCACCTTCCTGGAGATCGGCGATCGCAACGTGTTTCGCGAGTGCGTTACGGTCAACCGCGGCACTGCCACCGGCGCGAGCGTCACGCGCATCGGCAGCGATAACCTGTTCATGGCCAATGCGCACGTCGCGCATGACTGCATCATCGGTAGTCACTGCGTCTTCGCCAACTGTGCAACGCTCGCCGGGCATGTCGAGGTGGACGATCACGTGATCCTTGGGGGTTACGCCGGCGTGCATCAGTTCTGCAAGATCGGCGCGCACGCGTTTCTCGCCAACAACGCCGCCGCGACGCGCGACGTGCCGCCGTACGTGATGGCGGCGGGTGCGCCGGCCGAACCCAAGGGCGTCAATAGCGAGGGGCTCAAGCGACGCGGCTTCAGCGCCGAGCAGATCGCCAACATCAAGGCGGCCTACAAGACGCTGTATCGCAGCGGACTCAAGCTCGCCGAGGCTACCGTCGAGCTCGAACGGCGCGCAGCTGCGCAGCCGGAGGTTGCGCTGCTGGTCGCGTTCCTGCCGCGCGTGACGCGCAGCCTGATCCGCTGACACTCCGCACACGGCGGCTGGAGGAAGGGTGAGTGTGCAGCGCATCGTCATCGTCGCCGGCGAAACCTCCGGGGACAACCTTGCAGCCGGGCTGATGCTCGCGCTGCGCGAGCGCCGGCCGCAGCTGCAATTCGAGGGCGTGGCGGGACCGGCCATGACGGCGGCTGGCTGTGTGGCGTGGGCCTCGTCCGAGCAGTTGTCGGTGATGGGCCTGTTCGAGGTCGTTCGCCACCTGCCGGCTCTGCTCGGCCTGCGTCGCAGGCTGCGCGAGCGGGTGCTGGCGGATCCACCGCTGGCGTATATCGGCGTCGATGCCCCTGAATTCAACCTCGGCCTCGCCGCCCAGCTGCACCAGCGCGGCGTGCCGACCGTGCAGTACGTCAGTCCGCAGGTCTGGGCGTGGCGGCAGGGCCGGGTACGCAAGATGGCGCGCACGCTGGACCTCGTGCTTTGCCTGCTGCCATTTGAGAAGCGCTTCTATGACGGTCGCGGACTGGTGGCCGAGTTCGTCGGCCATCCGCTGGCTGACCGCATCCCGTTGCTGCCTGATCGCGCCGCCGCGCGCGCCCGGCTGGGCGTGGACCCCGCCGCGACGCTGGTGGCGTTGCTGCCTGGCAGTCGGCGTGGCGAGGTCGAGCGCCTGGCGGGCGACTTCATCGCGGCGGCGGCGTGGCTGGCGCGCGCACGCCCCGGCGTGCGTTTCGTGGCGCCGATGGCCAACGCCGCAGCGCGGTCTGTTTTCGTCGCGGCCCTCAAGCGCCAACGCCGCGATGGCGGACTGCCGCAGATCGAACTGCTCGACGGCGAGTCGCAGGAGGCGATTACCGCCGCTGACTGCGTGCTGGTCACCTCTGGCACCGCGACCCTGGAGACACTGCTGTGCAAGCGGCCCATGGTGGTCGCCTACCGCGTCAGCGCTGCGACCCACAAGCTGGTGCAATGGTTCGGACTGATGAAGGCGCCGTTCTTCTCCCATCCGAACCTGCTGGCCGGCCGGGCGGTCGTGCCCGAACTGCTGCAGGATGCCGTCACGCCCGAGCGGTTGGGGCGGGAGTTGCTCGACTGGCTGGAGGATCCGCGACGGGTCGCCGCGGCTGAGGCGGAGTTTGCCCGCATCCATCTCCAGCTCCGCCAGGGGGCGAGTGGCCGTGCCGCCGAGGCGGTGCTGGCGCTGCTCGACCGGCGCGGGGCAGCGTGAGCGTGCGCTGGCCCGCCTGCGCGGGCCTCGCGGGGGTCGATGAGGCAGGCCGAGGGCCGCTGGCAGGTCCGGTGGTGGCTGCGGCGGTGATCCTGCCGTTGCGGCCGGTACTGCGGGGCCTGGATGACTCCAAGCGCCTGGACGAGGTGCAGCGAGGTCGGCTCGAGACCCGCATCCGCGAGCGTGCGCTCGCCTGGGGTCTGGGCTGGGCAGATGCTGCGGAGATCGATGCCCTCAACATCCTCGAAGCGACGATGCTGGCGATGCGCCGGGCGCTGCTGGCCCTGCCGGTGCGTCCCGCGGCCGTGCAGATTGACGGTAATCGCCTGCCGTCGGCCGCTGGCCTGCCGCTGGACGGTCCGATGGAAGCTATCGTCGGCGGCGATGGTCGGGAGGCGGTGATCGCGGCCGCCTCGATCCTCGCCAAGACCTGGCGCGACCGCTACATGGTGGCGGCCGACGGCCGCCACCCGGGCTACGGGTTTGCACGGCACAAGGGCTATGGGACGGCCGTTCATCTGGAGGCGCTGGCCCGCTTGGGGCCGTGTCTCCTGCATCGACGGAGCTTCGAGCCGGTAAGATCCGCCTCCGCCCTTGCGTTGCCGACCGAGTGACCCTGCTACCGTGACCGCCTTCGTCCACTTGCGCGTGCATACCGAGTATTCGCTGGTCGACGGCGTGGTGCGCATTGACGATCTGGTCGCGGCCGCCGTCGAGGCGGGGATGCCGGCGCTGGCGGTGACTGACCAGTGCAACCTGTTTGCGATGGTCAAGTTCTACCGTGCCGCCCAGGCGGCCGGTATCAAGCCGATCGTCGGCGTGGACGTCTGGATCCGCGATGCGGAGGAGCGCGGCGAGCCGTCGCGCCTCACGCTGTTGTGCATGAACCAGCAGGGCTACGGCAACCTCACCCGGCTGGTGTCGCGCAGCTACCTCGAAGGTCAGCGCAGGGGCGCGCCGATGCTCGAGCGCGGCTGGCTGGTGCCCGATACCGTCGCGGGTCTGATCGCGCTGTCCGGGGCGGGTGAGGGTGACGTCGGCCGTCATCTTGGCAACGGTCGCGTCGCCGAGGCGCATCGCGCCGCGCGGGCCTGGCGCTCGTTGTTCGGCGATCGCTACTACCTCGAGATCCAGCGCCTCGGTCGCGCGGATGACGAGGCCCTCGTCGATGGCACGCTCGCGCTGGTGGGCGAGCTGGGCTTGCCGGTCGTCGCGACCAACGACGTGCGCTTCGTCAAGGCCGCCGATTTCGAGGCGCACGAGGCGCGTGTCTGCATTCACGACGGGACGCAGCTCGCCGATCCGTCGCGGCCGCGCCGCTACAGCGAACAGCAGTACCTGAAGACCCCGGCTGAGATGGGCGAGCTGTATGCGGACCTTCCGGCGGTGCTCGAGCAGTCGGTCGAGATCGCGCGGCGCTGCTCGCTCGAACTCAAGCTCGGCAAGTCGTTCCTGCCGGAGTACCCGGTGCCTGCCGGGACGACGACAGCCGAGTTTCTGCGGCAGGAATCGCTGAGCGGACTGGCCGCGCGACTTGACGCGCTGGCGTCCGGACTTCCTGTCATGCGCGTCGTCTCACGCGAAGACTATGACGCGCGGCTGGAGCGCGAGCTGGATGTCATCATCCGGATGGGCTTCGAGGGCTACTTCCTCATCGTCGCCGATTTCATCCGCTGGGCGCGCGAGAACGGTGTCCCGGTCGGCCCGGGACGTGGCTCGGGTGCCGGCTCGCTGATCGCCTACGTGCTCGGTATCACCGACCTCGACCCGCTACAGCACGATCTGCTGTTCGAGCGCTTCCTGAATCCAGAACGTGTCTCGATGCCGGACTTCGACGTCGACTTCTGCACGGAAGGGCGCGACCGGGTCATCGACTACGTTGCCCACAAGTACGGGCGCGAGCGCGTCTCGCAGATCATCACCTATGGCTCGATGGCGGCGAAGGCGGTGGTGCGCAATGCCGGGCGCGTGCTCGGCCACAACTACGGCTTTGTCGATCGGATCGCCAAGCTGATTCCGTTCGAGCTGGAGATGACGCTCGAGAAGGCGCTGGAGAAGGAAGAAGAGCTGCGCAAGCTCTACGAGTCCGACGACGATGTCCGCGAGCTCATAGATCTGGCCCGCTCGCTGGAGGGGCTGGTCAGTAACGCCGGCATGCACGCCGGCGGCGTGGTGATCGCCCCGTCGGTGCTCACCGACTTTGCCCCGCTGTTCGTCGAAGAGGGCGGCACCTCGGTCGTCACTCAGTTCGACAAGGACGACGTCGAAGCCGCGGGCCTCGTCAAGTTCGACTTCCTCGGCCTGCGCACGCTGACCGTCATCGCGCTGGCGGTGCGGATCGTCAACGAGGCGCGCGTCAGGAGCGGCGAGCAGCCGCTCGACATGGCCAAGCTGCCGCTCGCCGATCCGAAGACGTTCGCATTGCTCAAGGCTTGCCGAACCAGTGGCGTGTTCCAGCTCGAATCACGCGGGATGCGTGATCTGCTGCGCAAGCTGCAACCGGATCGGTTCGAGGATATCGTCGCGCTGGTTGCCTTGTTCCGTCCCGGCCCGCTGCAGGCGGGCATGGTTGACGACTTCATCGACCGCAAGCACGCGCCGGCCGGGCAGAAGATCGACTGGCTGCACCCGGACCTCGAGTCGACGCTGCGACCGACCTACGGCGTCATCCTGTACCAGGAACAGGTGATGCAGATCGCGCAGGTGCTGGCCGGCTACACGCTCGGCGGCGCCGACCTGCTGCGCCGCGCGATGGGCAAGAAGAAGGCCGAGGAGATGGCCGAGCAGCGCTCGGTGTTCGTCAACGGCGCGACGGCACGCGGCGTTCCCGAACCGCAGGCGACCCACATCTTCGACCTGATGGAGAAGTTCGCCGGCTACGGCTTCAACAAGTCGCACTCGGCCGCCTATGCGGTGCTGACCTACCAGACCGCGTGGCTGAAGGCGCACTACACCGCGGCGTTCCTCGCCGCGGTGCTGTCCTGCGACATGGACAAGACCGACAAGATCGTCGTTGGCATCGATGACTGTCGCGAGATGGGCGTCACGGTGCTGCCTCCGGACGTCAACGTGTCGGAGTTCCGCTTCGCGGTCGCGAGCGAGCGCAGCATCCGCTATGGGCTGGGTGCGGTGAAGGGCGTCGGTCAGTCGGCGGTCGAGGCCATCGTCGAGGCGCGCACGGCCGGTGGCGCTTTCGGTGACCTATACGACTTTTGTGCGCGCATTGACCTGTCGCGCGTCAACCGCCGCTGTCTAGAGGCGCTGCTGCGCGCCGGGGCGATGGACGGCATCGGTGCGAACCGCGCGACGCTGATGGCGGAGCTGCCCTCGGCCGTGCAGGGTGGCGAGCAGCGCAGCAGCAACGCGGCCAAGGGTCAGAACGACATGTTTGGGCTGGAGAGCCCGGCGCCGCTCGGCGGTGGGCCCGCGGCCCGTCCGGCGGGCGCGCCGCGCGCGATCCTGCCGGAGTGGTCGGCGGCGGTGCGCCTCAGCGGCGAGCGCGAGACGCTGGGAATATTCCTGTCGGGGCACCCAATCGACGAGTTCCGCCACGATCTGAAATATCTCGCGCCGGGCAAGATCGCCGAGGTGACACCGGCCAAGCCCGGCGGCGGGGAGGGGCGCTGGACGCCACCGCGCAACCTGACCATCGCCGGCCTCGTGCTCGAGATCCGCAAGCGCGGCAACCGTAACTCGATGATCCTCGACGACGGCAGCGGCCGGATCGAGGTGACGCTGTTCGACGAGGTGCTGCAGCAGCACCGCGAGCTGATCGTCAAGGATGCGGTGTTGCTGGTCGAGGGCGCGCTGCGCTGGGATGACTTCAACGACGGCTGGCGGCTCGGCGCCAAGCAAATCACGGCGCTGACAGCGGCGCGCGAGGAGCGGGCCCGCCGGCTGCTGCTGCGCTGGCCGGCGGGGGTCGAAGGCGGCGGCCTGCTGGGCGCGCTCAACACGGCGCTGGAACCGGCCCGCGGAGGGCGCTGCGCGGTGGCTGTCTACTACCCCGGTGCCGCGGCGAACGCGCTGTTGGAACTGGGCCCGGAGTGGTCGGTACGGCCGACGCGCGCGCTGTTGGAGGAGCTTGCCCGGCATTTCGGGGAGGACGGCGTCCGACTCGTCTACCACCCCCGCGATCAACAGGAATTCCTGACCCGCTGGGGTGCGCGTGGCGAGGTCGAAACCCGCCCGCTGCGCTGATCCAAGTGGCGATGACTCATTCCCATGCACGGACGAGGACACCCCCTCGCGGCTAAGGATGTTCTGCGCGGCGTTGACGTCGCGGTCGTCAGCACGCCGGCACTCACGACACACCCAGTGAGAAATCCATCGCTGAGCGCCGCCGCTACTCCCAGGGGTCTACGACCCCGATCCCGCAATGCTCGAAATCGCGCACGTTATGGGTAGCTAACGTCGCTCCGGCGACCCTCGCTATGGCCGCGATCTGGGCGTCGAACTGCGAGATAGGCCGGCCGCGTCGACGCCTATCGCTGACAAGCTCGGCATAGGAACGCGCTGCCGGACTGTCGAACGAAAGTACGCGGCCTGCGAAATCGGTCGCGAACATCGCCGCCGCGGCGCTTTCGATCGCTTGCCGTCGTCGCCCGGTGGGGAGCAGCATCACGCCGTGAAGGATCTCCGCCTGCGTGATGCTCGTCGTGCAATACCCTCTGCTGTCTCCGCGTGAGATCCATGCTAGGACCGCCTGCGACGGCTTGGCCTTCATGAGTTCCGACACCACGTTGGTGTCCAGAACGATCATGGGCCGATCTTTGGGGGCTTACGGATCGGCGTGCGATCCGCCAGCTTGAGGTTGACGCCGCCCAGTGCCCGGAACCGTCGCTGGATGGATTCGCCGAGATCGGTCGCTTCGGCGGGCTCCTCACTCAGCGCTGCCTTCAGGATATGACGGACCTCGTCCTCCATTGAACGCTGCCGATGCGCGGCTCGGACCCTCAGGCGGCTCTTAAGCGCATCGTCCAAGTTGCGGATAGTGATGCTCGCCATGGCGGCTCCTGATATCAATGATTTCATTGTAATCACTTTATTTCCGTGGGCCAAGCCTGTGACGACCCAACCGCCCCGGCACGCGCTGTGCTTGGCCTTGTGCGAACGAGGTGTCTCAGCTTGCCCGCGCGTGCCGTAGCGATGACTCGTTCTGGTGCACGGAAGAGGGACGCCCCCTCGCGGCGGACCTTGAAACGCAGCGTGCGAGTCACTGTCGGAATTGGAGTTTCGCGCATTGGCGCGATTTTACTGGTGCCGCCTGCTGCGGCGTTCGCGAGAAATTGCCCGGTTCGTACGGATATCGAGCGATCCACTGAAGCCCGGCAACGGGCGCGGCAGGTACGCTAAAAACTCAGCCGCAGCTGCTTGTGCTGGCGCAACTGTCGCAGCGGGGTCGGCGTGTCCGTGCGCTTCCGTGACTGAAGGGGGCGAGCGGGCGACTACGCGCCCGGGTTTTGAATCGGCGTGCCCTGCTGGCTAACCATCACGCTAAACCCGGGTCAGTTCGCGCATAGCCGCGCCTGTGCGGTAACCGGGGCCTCTGAGCGTCCCATGGGGTGCGAGCAGGTCCCGTCACTAGCCGTCTTGTGAACTTCCAGTTGCTATCGGGTGCGCTCGATGAACCATGAGGCGAGTTGCGCTTCAGTGTGCTCGCCTGCCGCGAGGGCGAGGAACGTCAGAATGCATTTCTCGTCAGAGGCGACCAGTTCGAGGTCGTTCAACTCCAGGAAAAGTTCGGCTACGACAAGGCTCGTTCGCTTGTTCCCGTCCACGAACGGGTGATCTCGCGCAATGCCAAACGCAAGGCTCGCCGCCAGGGTGGGGAGCGATCGTTCGCCGTCGCCATACGAATTTCGTGGTCTGGCGAGCGCGGACTCAAGCCGCGCTGCGTCGCGTAAGCCGGCGTGGCCGCCATGCTCGGCTAGCTGGGCGTCGTGCACAGCGAGCGCTGTCGACAGCGCGACCCAGACCGGTTCGTCCCTGGCCAAGTCCCGATCTACCTGGCGAGTTCGCGCAGCGCAGCGCGGCGCATCTTCATGACCTTTCCGGCGACCGACATCTGCTGCTGGAACGCGGGATCGTAGGGTGTAAGTCGATACCCGTCGGGCGACTCCGTGATGTAGATCGCGTCGCCTTTGGCGAGCTTCAGGCGGTGCAGCGCCTCCTTCGGCAGGACGACGCCGAGGGAGTTGCCGATGGAGGTGAGCTTAAGTTCGATCATCGTCGCATGTTATTACATGCGTACGTACGGCTCAAACAACGCCCTTCAGAATATGAATGGGATGCTGCTGGAAAATTGACAGTAAGTTACTGTTTTAAAGCAGATAAATGCACCTTTCGCGCGTCGCTCTGCAGCGTCGTTTGATGGCCGCCGTATTGATCCTGCAGGCTTGCTAAACGCACTGCCTCGGCCGCTGGCCAATCCCCAGACTTGAGCCGCTCTTGACGGGGCGGGCCTGCTCTGGAACCGTGACGCCCCCATGGACCTTAACTTTCTAGATTTCGAGCAGCCAATCGCCGAGCTCGAGGCGAAGATCGACGAACTGCGGTACCTCGGCGATGACGCCGAGATCAACATCGTCGATGAAATCAACCGTCTGCGCGCCAAAAGCCGGACGCTAACCCAGAGTATCTTCGCCAACCTGACCCCCTGGCAGGTCGCGCAGCTCGCCCGGCACCCCCAGCGCCCGTACACGCAGGACTACATTCCGCTGCTGTTCAGCGATTTCGAGGAGCTGCATGGCGATCGGATGTACGCGGACGATCTGGCGATCGTCGGCGGCGTTGCCCGCCTGGACGGTCGGCCGCTGGTTGTGATCGGCCACCAGAAGGGCCGCGACACCAAAGAGCGCGTGCGCCGCAACTACGGCATGCCCAAGCCCGAGGGCTATCGCAAGGCGCTGCGGCTCATGCGCCTGGCCGAGCGCTTTGCGCTGCCGATCGTCACGCTGATCGATACGCCGGGCGCCTACCCCGGGATCGGCTCCGAGGAGCGCAACCAGAGCGAGGCGATTGCCCGCAACCTGTTTGAGATGGCGCAGTTGCGACTGCCGGTGGTCAGCTGCGTGATCGGCGAGGGCGGCTCCGGTGGCGCGCTCGCGATCGGCGTGTGCGATCGCTTGCTGATGCTGCAGTACTCGGTCTATTCGGTGATCTCGCCCGAAGGCTGCGCGTCGATCCTGTGGAAGAGCGCCGACAAGAAGGAACTGGCGGCCGAGGCGATGGCGATCACCGCCGATCGCCTGCAACGCCAGGGCCTGGTCGACGAGGTCATTCCCGAGCCACTTGGCGGTGCTCACCGCGAGCCACAGGCGATGGCTGAGGCACTGCGCGCTGCGCTGTCGCGTTCACTAGGTGCGCTGGCGGACAAGCCGGTCGAACAGCTGCTCGAGGAGCGCGCGCGGCGCCTCGACTCGTTCGGCTCGTTCCGCGAGGCCTGAGCGCGCCCGGCCGTGAGTCCGGGCGCCCACGTCGCCGATTTCGGTCCCGACATCCTCGCCGCGGCGCTTGCGCCGTGGTGCGCTCGCGGGCCGTTGCAATGCGTGATCGCGCTGTCCGGCGGAGCGGACTCAGCGGCGCTGCTTGCCGCGGCCGCCCAGCTGGCTGTGCGCGATAGCGGCCTGTCGCTGCGGGCCCTGCACATTGATCACGGCTTGCTTGGCGCCAGGCCGCTTGCAGCGGCGGCGGCGGCTGCTGCGGCGCAGCTTGGCGTGCCGTTCGAGGTGCGCCGGATTCGCCTTGACGTTGTCGCCGGTGAAAGCCTTGAGGCGGCGGCGCGCGCTGCGCGTTACGCCGCATTTGCCGCCGCGCTCGCGCCTGGCGAGGCGCTGCTGGTTGCCCACCACCGTGAGGATCAGGCCGAGACGTTGCTGCTGCAGTTGCTGCGCGGGGCCGGGCTGCGCGGGCTTGCTGCAATGCCCGTCGCGGCCGACCTCGGTGCCGGGCTGCTGCTGCGACCGCTGCTGGCGGTGCCGCGGCAGGCGCTGCGCAGCTACGTTGCCGCGACCGGCGTGCCCTGGCACGAGGATCCGATGAATGCCGATCCGGCGTTCGACCGCAATTACCTGCGCACTGTCCTCTGGCCGCCGCTGACTGCGCGCTGGCCCGCGGCGGCGGCGACGCTGTCGCGATCCGCCGCGCATCTGGCCGCTGCGCAGCAGCTGCTGGACGAGTCGTCGGCCGGACTTTGCGCGCAACTGCAGCGCGGCGAGGCGCTGCCGGTGGCGCCGTTGCGGCAGATGGCCGCGGCGCAGCGGCGCGAACTGCTGCGCTACTGGCTGCACAGTCGTGGCCTGCCGCTGCCGTCGACGCGCCGTCTGCTCGGCTTCGAGCGTGAGTTTCTCGAGGCTGGCGAGGCGGCGCAGCCGCACGCGCGCTGGGACGGGGCGGAGCTGTGGCGGTTTGATGGCTGCCTGCATGCGTTTGCGTGCCTGCCGCCGCCGACGCCTGTCGCGGACCTGCCGCTGTCCGAGCGCGACGGCGAATTGCTGCTTGGCGCTGCCGGCCGCCTTGGGCTTGCCTGGCGCGAGGGCGCGCCAGGCGCGGTGATCGGCGTGGGCGCGGCGGCGCTCAGCGTCGGCCTGCGTCGCGGCGGCGAGCGGCTGCAGCGCTGGCCGGGCGGGCCGGCGCGTGCCGTCAAGGACTGGTTGCGCGAGGCCCGCGTGCCGCCGTGGGTGCGCGAACGGGCATTGTTCGTGCGCGCGGGTGAGGAATTGGTCGCGCTGGTGCTGCCCGGACAGACGTGGGTGGCCGCGCCCTGGTGCGCGCCGGCGGGCGAGAAAGGGCTAGTGCTCGACTGGCCGGCTGAAACGATTGCGATGAAGTGGTGTGCTTTCGTTGAGCCAGAGGCGCCTTTCCGATAGACTGACGTCCCGTCGTACGAGGGCCTTGCCGAGGCTCTTTATTCGCTGGTTCGAGTCATGACGGGAGCCCCCATGACACGTTTCGTATTCGTCACTGGTGGCGTCGTGTCCTCGCTCGGCAAGGGCATCGCCTCCGCGTCGCTTGGTGCAATTCTCGAAGCGCGCGGGTTGCGTGTCAGCCTCGTCAAGCTCGATCCCTACATCAACGTCGATCCGGGCACGATGAGCCCGTTTCAGCATGGTGAAGTGTTCGTCACGCAGGACGGCGCAGAGACCGATCTGGATCTGGGTCACTACGAGCGCTACGTGCGCTACAAGTCCACCCGCAATTCCAATTTCACGACCGGCCGTATCTACGAGCGGGTCATTTCCAAGGAGCGCCGCGGCGACTACCTTGGCGCGACCGTGCAGGTCATCCCGCACATCACCGACGAGATCAAGCGCAGCATCAAGCTCGGCGCGGGTGATGCCGATGTGTGCATGGTGGAGATCGGCGGCACGGTCGGTGACATCGAGTCGCTGCCGTTCCTCGAGGCGATCCGGCAGATGGGCATCGAGTTGGGACGCAACAACTGTGTGTTCATGCACCTGACGCTCGTGCCAGTCGTTGCCGGCGGCGAGATCAAGACCAAGCCGACGCAGCATTCGGTCAAGGAGCTGCGCGGCATCGGTATTCAGCCGGACGTGCTGCTGTGTCGCAGCAAGGACACGCTGCCGGACGAGCAGCGGCGCAAGATCGCCCTGTTCACCAACGTCGAGGAGCGGGCGGTCATTTCGGCCGTCGACGCCGACGATATCTACAAGGTGCCGTTGCTGCTGCACGCGCAGGGTCTGGACGAGATCGTGGTGGAGCGGCTGCGCCTGCAGGCCGGCCCGCCGGACCTGTCCGAGTGGCAGGCAGTCGTCGATGCCAGGCACGCCACCGACGCGGTCGTGAACATCGCGATGGTCGGCAAGTACATGCAGATCCGCGACTCGTACATTTCGCTCAACGAGGCGTTGACTCACGCGGGATTGAAGACCCACACCAGCGTGAAGATTCACTACATCGAGTCGACCGACATCGAGAAGACCGGCACTGATTGCCTCGCGGGTATGGATGCGATCCTGGTTCCCGGCGGTTTCGGCGAGCGCGGTATCGAGGGCAAGATCCAGGCCGTGCGTTACGCGCGCGAGCAGAAGATTCCGTACCTCGGCATCTGCCTGGGCATGCAGGTCGCCTGCATCGAGTTTGCGCGCGACGTGCTGAAGCTCGAGGACGCGAACTCGTCCGAGTTCAATCTGACGACGCCGGATCCGGTGATCGCGCTGATCACCGAGTGGAAGGATCGAGCCGGCGAGACGGTGCTGCGCGACGAGAGCTCCGACCTCGGTGGCACGATGCGCCTAGGTGCGCAGCTGTCGAATGTGGAGGCGGGCAGCCTCGCGCGTAGGATCTACGGCAGCGCCACGGTCAACGAGCGTCATCGGCACCGCTTCGAGTTCAACAACACCTACCTTGAGCGGATGCGGGCCGCGGGCCTGCGCTTTTCAGCGTTCTCCGAGGACGGCCTTGTTGAGATCGTCGAGTTGCCGTCGCACCCCTGGTTCGTCGCTGTGCAGTTTCACCCGGAATTCACGTCCACGCCGCGTGACAGCCACCCGCTGTTCGCCAGCTTCGTGCAGGCGGCGCGCGAGCATTGCGCCGCGCATCCGGCGGCGGCCGTCTGACCGTGCGCCTGCTCGGCTTCGAGGTAGGTCCGCATTCGCCGCTGTTCCTGATCGCAGGGCCGTGTGTCGTGGAGAGCGAGACGCTGCAGGTCGAGGTCGCCGGCCGGCTCAAGGAGATGACCGCACGCCTCGGCGTGCCGTTCGTCTTCAAGTCCTCCTATGACAAGGCCAACCGCTCGTCGGTGAAGAGCTTCCGTGGTCCCGGCCTGGAGGAGGGTCTGCGCATCCTCGCCGAGGTTAAACGCCAGGTGGGCGTGCCGGTGCTGACCGACGTGCACGAGGACACGCCTTTCGCGGAGGTTGCCAGTGTCGTCGACATGCTGCAGACGCCCGCGTTCCTCTGCAGGCAGACCAACTTCATCGTCAACGCCTGTTCGCAGGGGCTGCCGGTCAACGTCAAGAAGGGCCAGTTTCTGTCGCCGTGGGAGATGCAGAACGTCGTCGACAAGGCGCGTTCCAGCGGTAACGAGCAGATCCTGGTCTGCGAGCGCGGATTCAGCTTCGGTTACAACAACCTCGTTTCCGACATGCGATCGCTCGCGGTGATGCGCGCGACCGGCGCACCGGTCGTGTTCGATGCCACCCACTCGGTGCAGTTGCCCGGTGGGCAGGGCACCTCGTCCGGCGGGCAGCGCGAGTTCGTGCCGGTGCTGGCGCGCGCGGCGGTTGCCGTTGGCATCGCCGGACTGTTCATGGAAACCCACCCGGATCCCTCCAAGGCGCTCTCCGACGGACCCAACGCCTGGCCGTTGGACCGGATGGAGTCGCTGCTGACGACTCTCGTCGAACTCGATCGTACGACCAAGCGCGGGCCGTACGAAGAGGACCTGCTGGCCGCGCCGACCGGAGCTAAGTAACGCTATGAGCGCAATTATCGACATTCGTGGCCGCGAGATCATTGACTCGCGTGGCAATCCGACCGTCGAGGCCGACGTCGTCCTCAAGTCCGGTGCGCGGGGTCGCGCCGCGGTGCCGTCGGGCGCCTCGACCGGCACGCGCGAAGCGGTTGAGCTGCGTGACGGCGATGCGGCGCGCTATCTGGGCAAGGGCGTTCGCACTGCGGTCGGGCACGTCAACGTGGATCTGCGCAACGCGCTGCTGGGGACGGACGGCTGCGATCAGGCCGCGCTCGATGCGCGCATGATCGAACTGGATGGCACCGATACCAAGGGTCGGCTGGGCGCCAACGCGCTGCTCGCCGTGTCCCTCGCCGCGGCCCATGCCGCGGCCAGCGAGGCGGGTAAGCCGCTGTGGCGGCACCTCGCGGCCGACGGCGTCGAGCCTGCACTGCCGGTGCCGATGATGAACATCATCAATGGTGGCGCACACGCCAACAACAGCCTCGACATCCAGGAGTTCATGATCCTGCCGGTCGGTGCACCGACCCTGGCGGAGGCTGTGCGCTGTGGCGCGGAGATCTTCCACGCGCTGAAGAAGATCCTGAACGCCCGTGGGCTGTCGACCGCGGTCGGCGATGAAGGCGGCTTTGCGCCAGATCTGCCGTCCAATGCCGCAGCGCTCGAGACGATTCTCGAGGCGATCGGCAAGGCCGGCTACGCGCCGCGCAAGGACGTCTGGCTCGGCCTCGACGTCGCCAGCTCCGAGCTTTACGCCGACGGTCGCTACACGCTTGAATGCGAGGGCAAGAGCTACGACTCGCAGGGCTTCGCCGCCTACTTGGCGGAGCTTGCCGACAACTACCCGATCATCACGATCGAGGACGGTATGGCGGAGGGCGACTGGGCCGGCTGGGTCCACCTGACCGAGAAGCTCGGCTCACGCCTGCAGATCGTCGGTGACGACCTGTTCGTGACCAACACCCGGATTCTCGCCGAGGGTATTACCCGCAAGGCGGCCAACTCGATCCTGATCAAGCCCAACCAGATCGGCACCCTGACCGAGACACTGGCGGCGATTCGGATGGCCACCCAGGCCGGCTTTTCGGCGGTTGTGTCGCATCGCTCCGGTGAGACCGAGGACTCCACGATCGCCGATATCGCGGTCGCCACCACCGCGACCCAGATCAAGACCGGTTCCATGTCGCGCTCGGATCGGGTCGCGAAGTACAACCAGCTGCTGCGGATCGAGGCCGAACTCGGCTCTGCCGCGCGGTATGCCGGGCGCGCGGCATTCCCGGTGACCGTCCCGCAGGCCTGACGGTTTAGGAGGGGTTCGCAATGCAACGGCATCGTGATAGCGTCCTACGCTCATGAAGTTCTTCGCCGCCGCGCTGTTGCTCGTGCTGCTTGCCCTGCAGTATCGGTTGTGGGTCTCCGATGACGGCCTGCGCTCGGTGCTGAACCTCAAGAAGGGCGTCGCGGTACAGCGGGTCGAGAACTCGAGCCTGATCCAGCGCAACGGCCAGTTGGCCGCCGAGGTCAAGGATCTCAAGGGCGGTACTGCGGCCCTCGAGGAACGCGCGCGCAACGACCTCGGCATGATCGGCAAGGACGAGACCTTCTTTCAGGTCGTCGACCCGGCCAGCCGACCGACCGGTCCCGAGGCCCTGCCACCGGCGCCTGCGGCGCCGGTCGCCCAGAAAACGGCGCGTTAGCGCCCGCGCCTCGTGGGCCGCCCTTCGTACTGGCTCGTGATGCCGGCCGCCGGCCACGGGCGCCGGATGGGTGCCGCTAGCAGCACTCCCAAGCAGTACCTCGCCCTTGCCGGGCGGACGGTTCTCGAACACGCGCTCGCGCCTTTCCTCGCCGATCCCGGCTGCCGCGGGATCATCGTCGCCCTCGCGGCGGGCGATACGTTATTTGCGACCCTGGCCATCGCAGCGGACGGCCGCGTGCAGTGCGTCATCGGCGGCGCCGAGCGGCGCGATTCGGTGGCCGCAGGACTGGCCGCGCTGGCGGGGCGCGCGCAGCCGTCGGACTGGGTGCTGGTGCACGATGCCGCGCGACCCTGCCTGCCGGCAGCGGATCTGGCGGCGCTGCTCAACGCGTTGCCGACCGCCGCGGCCGGCGCGCTCTTGGCGGTGCCGCTCGTCGATACGCTCAAGCGCGCCGATGCGCTCGGCAGTGTCGAGGTGACCGTGCCGCGCGCCGGACTATGGCGGGCCCAGACGCCGCAGGCTTTTCGACTCGATAGACTGCGCGCTGCGCTCGAGCGCCATCCTGCGGCGACCGACGAGGCCAGTGCGGTGGAGGCCCTCGGGGACCGTCCGCAGCTGGTTGAAGGCTCGCCGGACAACCTCAAGATCACCGCGCCTGCGGACCTCGTGCAGGCCGCACGCATACTTGGCGGGAGAACGGCGATGGCTGCGCAACGGGTGGGATTTGGAACGGACGTGCATGCCTTTGGGCCGGGTGACCACGTTTGGCTCGGCGGTGAGCGCATTGCGCACAGCCACGGGCTGGTGGCGCACTCCGACGGCGACGTGCTGCTGCATGCGCTGTGTGATGCCCTGCTCGGTGCCATCGGTCAGGGCGACATCGGCCAGCATTTCCCTGATACCGATTCGCGCTGGCATGGTGTGGCGAGTCTCGTCTTGCTGCGCCATGTACTTGAGCTCGTGCACGAGCGCGGCTGGGTGCCGGTCAATGTCGATCTGACGCTGTTGGGCGAGGCGCCGCGACTGGCGCCGCATTGTGAGGCGATACGCGCACGGCTGGCGGCTGAGCTGAAGCTGCCGCTGGAGTGCGTGAACCTCAAGGCCACGACCACCGAGCAGCTCGGCTTCGCTGGCCGCCGCGAGGGCCTCGTTGCGCAGGCGGTGGCGTTGCTGGAGCGCGCCTCTTGAGCATCGGCGACATCAGTGCATGGCATGGTCCGGCGCTGGCGCCGCCCTTCGCGCTGGGCGGGCCGGTAGGCCGCGGCACGCTGAAGGCAAGCGCCGAGGATTTTCTCGTCGACGAGCGACTCGGCTTCGAGGCTGACGGCGGCGTTGCGCACGTGCTGCTGCACGTCGAGAAGCGCGAGCGCGATACGCTCGCGGTGGCGCGGCAGCTCGCGCAGGTCGCGGGCGTCCATCCGCGTGATGTCGGCTTCGCCGGCCTGAAGGATCGGTTGGCGGTGGCGCGACAGTGGTTCACGGTGCCCAGTAGCCGCGCTGCTGCTGACTGGGCGAGCGTCGAGGGCGAGGGCTTTCGCGTGCTGGTCGCCGCGGCGCATTCGCGCAAGCTGCGTCGCGGCGCGCTGTCAGGCAACGCGTTCACGCTGGTGCTGCGCGATCTTGAGGCTGAGCCGCAGGAACTGGCGGCGCGGCTGGCGATCGTTGCCGCCCGCGGGGTGCCCAACTATTTCGGACCGCAGCGCTTCGGGCGCGATGGCAGCAACCTGGAGTCGATTGCCCGTTGGGTTGACGGCGGTCGCCTGCCGCGTGGCCGCGAGGGTCGCGCGTTCGTGCTGTCCGCTGCGCGTTCACTGCTGTTCAACGCGGTGCTTGCCGAGCGCGTTGTGAGCGGCAGCTGGGAGCGGCTGCTGGAAGGCGAGTGCGTCAACCTCGACGGTCGCATGAGCTGGTTTGCGGCGGGCGCGATCGACGCGACCCTGGAGGAGCGCCTCGCGCGCCACGATATTCATCCGACCGGGCCGATGGCCGGTCGCGGTGACGGCCCAAGCGCTGAAAGTGCCGCGCTGGAGGCGCGCATTCTGGCGCTCTACGGGGAGCTGCCCGAGCGGCTCGCGGCGGAGGGCCTGGAGGCCGCGCGCCGGCCGCTGCGGCTGCGGCCGGCCGAGTTCCAGGGCGACGCCGGTCCCGGCTCGCTGACGCTGCAGTTTCACTTGCCGCCCGGCGCCTACGCGACGGCCGTCATTCGGGAAATTATCGCCACTGATGTGGCGCCGACGGAGCTCGACGATGCTTGAAATCGAAGATCACGGTCCGATCCGCACGATTCGTCTCGCCCGACCGCCGGTCAACGCGCTCGACGTTGGGCTGATGACGGCGCTGGATCGCGCGGTCGCAGCGGCCCCCGCCGAGGGGGTGCGGGGGATCGTGCTGACCGGGGCGGGCGGGCGCTACTGCGCGGGCCTCGACGTCGGCGTGCTCGCTGGGCTCGACGCGGCGGGGCTGGCGAGCTTCCTGCGCACTTTCTTCCAGTGCATACGCACGCTCGCCCGCTCGGCCGTGCCGATCGTGGCGGCGATCAACGGCGCCGCGCCGGCAGGCGGAGCGGTGCTCGCGCTGTACTGCGACCGGCGTGTGATGCAGGCAGGCAGCGTCGTCATTGGCCTCAACGAGGTGCAGGTCGGGCTGTTCCCGGGGCCGCTGATTCATGCGGTGCTGGCGCGGGTGGTTGGCGTGCGGCTCGCCGCCGAGTTTTTGACGACCGGCACGCTGCTCTCGCCTGAGCGCGCGCTGGAGACGGGCTTCGTCGATGAACTGGCCGAAGCCGGTGAGGTGGAGACGGCAGCGCGACGCTGGCTGGAGAGCGTGCTGGCGCTGCCGCCGCACGCGTACCTCGCCACCCGCGCGATGGTGCGTCGCGACCTGATCGAGCTCAACGAGCGCGAGGCGGGCGCCGAAGGCGCGGCGCTGATCGCGGCCTGGTCCACGCCGGAGACGCGGGCGGCACTGCAGGCGCTGATCGCACGGCTGCAGCGCCGCTGAGCGGCGCCTCAGTCAGCGGCCAGCAGCACGTACAGCGCGCCCGTGCCGCCGTTCTGGCGCGGGGCGGAGGCGAATGCCAGCACCGGGTCGATGCGCCGCAGCCACAGGTTGACCGCGTGCTTGAGGACCGGTCCGCGCGGTCCGGAGCGCAGTCCCTTGCCGTGTACGACCCGCACGCAGCGCAGGCGCCGGAATAACGCCTCGGCGAGGAACTCGCGCAGCGCCTCGCGCGCGCGTACGGCCGTCAGGCCGTGCAAGTCGATCTCGTCCTCCAACGCGTATTCGCCGCGGCGCAGGCGCTCCAGCACCCGCGCCGGCACTTGCGCGCGTCGAAATAGCAGTTCGTCGCCGGTTTCCACCAGCCAGTCGCCGGCGGCCGGTGCCAGGCTCTCCGCGAGCGCCTCGGCGTCATCGGCGCGCCGGAAGCGGGCTCGCGGCTTGGGGCGGGGCGGCCCGGGTGGGACCGGTTGCGGCGGTAGTGGACGAACATCGCCGATCGCGTCGCGAAACACGGTATCGTCGCTTGCATTGTCTGCGGGTGGTTGGCGCTGCATGGGGCTGGCTCACATCGGCGCGCGGGCTTCCAGTATAGTGATGAGCTCGCGTTCATGAACATCCTGCTAAGCAATGACGATGGTTGGCGTGCCGACGGCCTGAAGGCTTTGGCGGACGCGCTGGCTGGGCTCGGCACCCTCACGGTCGTCGCTCCGGATCGCAACCGTTCCGGGGCCTCCAACTCGCTGACCCTCGAGGCGCCACTGCGCGTGGTCGAACGCCGTCCGGGCTGGTACGCGATCAACGGCACTCCCACGGACTGCGTGCATCTGGCGATCTCCGGTCTGCTCGGCCTGGAGCAGCAGCTGGTCGTCTCGGGCATCAACGACGGCGCCAACCTCGGCGACGACGTCCTGTACTCCGGTACCGTCGCCGCGGCGATGGAAGGACGCTTCCTCGGCTTGCCGAGCATCGCGATCTCGCTCGTCGCCGGTGGCCAGCGCCACTTCGATACCGCTGGCCGCGTGGCCCGCGAGCTGATTGAGCGGCTGCTCGCCGCGCCGCTGCCGGATGCGACGCTGTTCAACATCAACGTGCCGGATGTGCCGTACGCCGAGCTCAAGGGCATGCAGGCGACGCGCCTGGGCGTGCGCCATCGCTCGGAGCCGGTGGTCGGCGGCACGGACCCGCGCGGTCGCCCGATCTACTGGGTCGGCGCGCCGGGTCTGGGCCAGGACGCCGGTCCCGGCACTGACTTCCACGCGATCGAGCACGGCTACGTGTCGATCACGCCGCTGCAGATCGATCTGACGCGCCATGCCGCGCTGTCGGGCCTCGAGGCCTGGCTGAAGGCGGCAGATGGCTGACGCACGCCACGCCGGCATAGGCATGACCTCGGCCCGCACGCGTGAGCGGCTGGTGCTGCGGCTGCGCGAGCAGGGCATCAAGGACGAGCGCGTGCTCGATCGGGTGCGCAACGTGCCACGGCATCTGTTCGTCGACGAGGCGCTCTCCAGTCGCGCCTACGAGGACACCGCCCTGCCGATCGGCTTCGGTCAGACCATCTCGCAGCCTTACGTCGTCGCACGCATGACCGAAGCCTTGCTCGAGGGCGGCGAGCTGTTCAACGTGCTCGAGGTCGGCACCGGTTGCGGTTACCAGACCGCGGTGCTCTCGCCGCTGGTGGCTCGCATCTCCAGCGTCGAGCGCATCAAGCCGCTGATTGATCGCGCCCGCGATCGGCTCAAGGAGCTTGGCATCAAGAACGTCCGCCTGCGCTACGCCGACGGCACGGTGGGCTGGAAAACGCATGCGCCGTACGATGCGATCGTGGTCACCGCAGCGCCGTTGGTGGTGCCGCAGGGCCTGCTCGCGCAGCTTGCGCCGAAGGGCGGACGACTGATCATTCCAGTGGGTCCGGATGGTGCCCAGGAACTGCTGCGGATCACGCGTCGCGACGAGCACTTCTTGCGTGAGAAGCTGGGCGGCGTGAGCTTCGTGCCGCTCGTCGGCGGTACGGCCTGACGCCGATGCGCATCGCGCTGCAGTGCGCGCTGCTGGCGCTTGTGCTGCTGCAGGGTTGCGGTGGTGCGCCGCGTCGGCTCCCGCCCGTGGCGGCGGCGAATGTCTATGTCGTTCGTGCTGGCGATACGCTGTATTCCATCAGTTGGCGCAACGGCGTCGACTACCATGATGTCGCCCGCTGGAACGGCATCGGTGCTGATTTTCGCATCGACGTGGGGCAGCAGTTGCTGCTGCAGTCGCCGAGTGGCGCGGTCGCAGGCGCCGTCCCGCGGCCGGCTCCGCGGCCGGTCGAGGTGCCGCTGCCGGTCAGCGCGCCGCCGCACTGGCAGTGGCCGGCGGATGGCGTCGCCACGCTGACCGTCGGCCCGCCCAGCGGTGCGCCGGGGTTGCGCATTGTCGGCGCCACCGGCGCCCCGGTGCGGGCCGCCGCGGCCGGCCGGGTCGTCTACCGCGGCTCCGGGCTGCGTGCCTATGGCCAGCTGGTGATCATCAAGCACGACGACACCTGGCTGTCCGCTTACGGCTACAACAGCGAGCTGTATGTCGCCGAGGGGGAGACGGTGCGCGAGGGGCAGAAGATCGCCGCCATGGGTATCGGACCTGGCAACCAGTCGCTGCTTTACTTCGAGATCCGTCAAAACGGCCGGCCGGTCGATCCCCAGCGGCAGTTGCCGCCGCGCTGACTAGCCGGCCGTGCCGAGCAGGGCGGCGAGGGCCACGGGGCGGCGGTCTCCGACCAGCACGTTGAAAGTCCGGCAGGCGGCGCTGAGCGTCATGACTTCAAGGCCGATGCGGCGACGGGCGGCATGTGCGAACACCGCTGCGCTCGGCCACAGTTGTTGCTCACCGGTCGCCAGTAACAGCACCTCGATATCCAGTGCCAGCGCGGGATCCAGCGCGGTCGGCGTCAGATCGGCGAACGTCGCCACGGCCCAGGGCAGCACGAGCTGGGCGGTCACGATCGCGCTGGTCGTGACGACTTGTTCGCCGACCCGCAACTGCGTCGCGCTGTAGCCGGTAATGATCCGGGCCGGACCGGTGGTATCCATCGAGAACTGCATCCAGATACGATACCCGATTCATGTACCACCTCCACGCCGCGCTGACCGACCTTGCCATCTCCGATCCGGATGACGCCGTAAGCACGCTGCCGCGGCTGCCGGTGCTCGAGCGGCTGTTGGCGGGCGCCGACCGCGCGGCGGCGCCGCTGGACTGGCGTCGCTGGGCGCTGTCGGTCGCAGGCCTGAGCGTGCCGCCGGGCGACCTGCCGATCGCGCACACGCTCGCCGCGGCGGCGGGCATTGCGCTGCAGGCCGACGTGACCTGGTTTGTCGCGACGCCGGTGCGACTCGTGGCCGGCATGAGCCGGGTGCATTTCGACGGGCAGGGACCGCTCGTCCTGGACGGCGCGGCGCGTGCCGCGCTTGCCGAGCGCTTCGCCCGTGACTTCGCTGATGGCACGCTGCTCCTGGTCGATGCCGGTGGCCAGTTGCTGCTGCGCATCGCCGCCGCGCTCGAGGTTGCGACCCAGGATCCGGCGACGCTCACGGGCCGCAGTCTGGGCGACGGCGCGCCGCGTGGCGCTGACGCCGGCCGTCTGCAGCGGCTGTCGACCGAACTGCAGATGTGGTTGCACGCGCAGCCGGTCACGGCGGTCGATGGGCGCGGCGCGAACGGCCTGTGGCTGTGGGGCGCGGGCCATGCGCCACTTGCCGGCGCGGCACGCTGGCCGGTGCTGGCCTGCGACGATGCGTTTCTGGGTGCCGCGGCGGCCGGCGCCGATACTGCGCCGGGTCGCGTGCTGGATACGTGGGTCGTTGCCGATCTGGTGCGTGCGGGTGACACGGTGGCTGACGCCGACCGGCGGTGGTTCGAGCCGCTCGCCGCGCGGCTGCGTGATGGCGAACTGGCCGGCGCCGAGCTGCACTGCGCTGGTCGGGTCTATCGTCTGCGTCGCGGCCAGCGCTGGCGCGTCTGGCGGCGCGTGCGGCCGTGGTGGGAGAGCTTCGCATGATCCGCCGTCCGATCATGCGCCGCGCGGTGCCGGTCGTGTCGCTGCCGGAGACGCTCGATCCGGTACTGCGGCGGGTGTACGCGGCGCGCGGTGTGTCGGCCGAGCGGGAGCTGCTGCTGGGCCTGGAGAAGATGCTGCCGGTCAGCAGTCTGGATGGCGTGGAGGTCGCGGCGGAGCTCATCGCCGCACATATGGCGCGTGGTGACCGCATCCTGGTGATCGGCGACTACGACGCCGATGGTGCGACCGCGAGTGCTCTGGTGGTGCGCGCGCTGCGCCGCTTCGGTCATCGGGAGGTCGGCTTCCTCGTGCCCGACCGGTTCAAGTTCGGCTACGGCCTGACGCCGGAGATCGTGGCGCTGGCGGCCGAGCGTCAGCCGCGGCTGATCATCACCGTCGACAACGGTGTCTCGAGCCTGGAGGGCGTTGCGGCCGCGCGCGCCGCCGGCATCGAGGTGCTGGTCACCGACCATCACCTGCCCGGGCCGCTGTTACCGGACGCGACGGCGATCGTGAACCCAAACCTCGTCGGCGCGCGCTTCGGCAGCCGCGCGCTGGCTGGCGTCGGCGTTGCGTTCTACGTGCTGCTCGCGCTCGGACGCAAGCTCGGCCGGCCGGCCGCGCAGACCGCCGAACTGCTCGATCTGGTCGCGCTGGGCACCGTGGCCGACGTCGTGCCGCTGGACCACAACAACCGCGTGCTGGTGCGCGCCGGGCTTGAGCGAATTCGTGCCGGGCGTTGCGTGCCGGGCATTGCAGCCCTTGCCGAGGTGGCCGGTCGCACGCTTGCGGCGACCGGCACGACGGATCTGGGGTTTTTCATCGGCCCGCGCCTGAACGCCGCAGGTCGGCTTGAGGACATGTCGATCGGTATCGAGTGCCTGCTGACGGACGATCCGGCGGTGGCGCGCCGTCTCGCCGAGCAGCTGGACGGTCTGAACCGGGAGCGACGGGTCATCGAGGCGAAGATGCAGTCCGAGGCGCTGGCAATTGTTGAGCGGTTGCACATCGGCATTGCCGGCGTGGAGATGCCGTTTGCGCTGAGCCTGTATGACCCGGCCTGGCATCCTGGCGTCGTTGGGCTGGTCGCGGCGCGGGTCAAGGAGCAGGTGCACCGGCCGGTCATTGCGTTTGCGCCGGCGGAGGGCGGCCTTGCGCGCGGTTCGGCGCGCTCGGTGCCTGGCATCCACATCCGCGATGCGCTCGAGGCGGTGGCCACGCGCAGTCCGGGGCTGATAGACAAGTTTGGTGGCCACGCGATGGCGGCGGGACTGACGCTGTCGGCGTCGCGTCTGCGCGAGTTCGGTGAGGCGTTCGCCGCCGAGGTGGGTCGGCGTGCCGAGCCCGGCCTGCTGGATGGTCGGCTGTATACCGACGGCGAGCTGCAGTCGGAGTCGCTGACGCTGGAAACGGCAAACCGGCTGCGGGCGGCGGGGCCGTTTGGGTCCGGCTTCGCGGAGCCGTGCTTCGACGGCGAGTTCACCATCCTGGAGGCCCGCGTGCTCAAGGAGCGCCATCTCAAGCTATGGGTCAGCGCCCGGCCGCGCACGCCGCCGCTGGAGGCGCTGGCGTTCGGCTGGATGGTGCGCCCCGGTGCCGAGGTGCCGGTCCGGGACGGTCGCTGGCGTCTGGTCTACCGGCTCGACGTCAATGAGTTCCAGGGCCTGAGCCGGGCGCAGCTGCTAGTGGAGTACCTCGAGCCGGTCTGAGCTGGCCGCATGGTATGATTCGTGCGGTTTTTTTCAAGTAGTCGCGCGTACATGTCCGTCGATATCAGCCAGCTTGTCAGCCCCGTCCGTCGTCAGCTCAAGGATCTCGAGGAACGCCTCGCCTCCTTAAGGGGGTATCTTTGAATACGACAGGAAGAGCGAACGCTTCGTCGAGGTAAGCCGCGAGCTGGAGGATCCCAAGATCTGGGATGTCCCCGATCGCGCCCAGGCACTGGGTCGGGAGCGCGCCCAGCTCGAGACACTGGTGACCCGGCTCGATGGCGTCCGCGACGGCATCGCAGGTTCGCTCGAACTGCTTGAGCTTGCCGAGGGCGAAGGCGAGGAGACGATGATCGACGAGGTTGCCCGCGACGCGGGCAACCTCGAACGTCAGGTCAAGGAACTTGAGTTCCAGCGCATGTTCCCCGGCGAGATGGACCCGGCCAACGCGTTTCTAGACATTCAGGCCGGCGCCGGAGGTACCGAGGCGCAGGACTGGGCCTCGATGTTGCTGCGCATGTACTGCAAGTGGGCCGATGCGCACGCCTTCCGCTACGAGATCATGGACCAGAGTGACGGCGAGGTCGCCGGCATCAAGGGCGTGACGCTGCGCATCGAGGGCAGCTATGCCTACGGTTGGCTGCGCACCGAGACAGGCGTGCATCGGCTGGTACGCAAGTCGCCGTTCGATTCCGGCAACCGCCGCCATACCTCGTTCGCGTCGGTGTTCGTCTCGCCCGAGGTGAACGACGACATCAAGATCGACATCAATCCCGCCGACCTCGAGGCCGATACGTTCCGCTCCAGCGGGGCGGGCGGCCAGCACGTCAACAAGACCGAGTCGGCCATCCGCATTCGCCATATTCCCAGCGGCATCGTGGTCTCGTGCCAGAGCGAGCGCAGCCAGCACAAGAATCGCGGCACTGCGATGAAGATGCTGAAGGCCAAGCTGTATGAACTTGAGTTCAACAAGCGCAATGCCGCCGCCAAGGTGCTCGAGGACTCCAAGTCCGACGTCAGCTGGGGCAACCAGATCCGCTCGTACGTGCTCGACCAGTCACGTATCAAGGATCTGCGCACGAATCTGGAAATTGGCAACACTACCTCCGTCCTCGACGGGGGCCTCGATCCGTTCATGGAAGCGAGCCTGAAGCAGGGACTGTGATCACGATGACCTCCACCGACCACGACCAGACTCCCGCGGCACCGGCCGACGACAACAAGCTCATCGCCGAGCGGCGCCAGAAGCTCGCCGCGCTGCGCGAGGCGGGCAACCCGTTCCCGAACGACTTCCGTCGCGACGCGCATGCGGGCGACCTGGCCGTGAGCTTCGGCGAGAAGCCGGCCGAGTGGTTTGATGCGCACCCGATCAAGGTCCGTGTCGCCGGTCGCATGCTCGCCAAGCGCGACATGGGCAAGTCGAGCTTCGTGAAGCTTGTCGACGGCTCGGGCGAAATCCAGTTGTTCCTGCAGGCGAACCTGCTGGGTGACACCTACGCCGCATTCAAGACCTGGGATGTGGGTGATCTTGTCGGTGCCGAGGGCCAGCTGATGCGTACGCGCACCGGCGAGCTGTCGGTGCGCGCCGAAGGTCTGCGGCTGCTGACCAAGTCGCTGCGGCCATTGCCGGACAAGTGGCACGGCCTGAGTGACACTGAGGCGCGTTACCGGATGCGCTACGTCGATCTGGTCGTCAACCCCGACAGTCGACGCGTGTTTGAGCAGCGCACCCGCATCGTCCGCTTCCTGCGCGGTTTCCTCGACGCGGCCGGCTTCATGGAAGTCGAGACGCCGATGATGCAGCCGATCCCGGGCGGCGCGGTGGCGCGGCCGTTCAAGACGCACCACAACGCGCTCGACATGGACATGTATCTGCGCATTGCGCCTGAGCTGTACCTGAAGCGACTGGTCGTCGGTGGCTTCGAGCGCGTCTACGAGATCAATCGAAATTTCCGCAACGAAGGCTTGTCGACGCGTCACAACCCGGAGTTCACGATGCTCGAGCTCTATCAGGCCTACGCGGACTACCGCGACCTGATGGATCTGGTGGAGCAGATGTTCACCGGTCTTGCCGATGCTGTCGTCGGCAGCCGCGAGCTCACCTACCAGGGCACCCTGATCGATCTGGGTTCGCCGTTTCGGCGCGCGACGATCGAGCAGTTGCTGCTGGAGAACAACCCCGGTCTTGCCGCGTCGAGCCTGCGCGACCCGGCCTATCTGCGTCGTCAGCTCGACGAGCGTGGTGTCGCCCATACGCCGTCCGAGGGCGCAGGCAAGCTGCAGATGGCGTTGTTCGACAAGACGGTCGAGCACACGCTGATCCAGCCGACGTTCGCGTATGCCTATCCGACTGAGGTTTCGCCGTTGTCGCGCTGCAACGATGCGGATCCGTTCATTACCGATCGCTTCGAGTTCTTCGTCGGCGGGCGCGAGCTGGCCAACGGTTTCTCGGAGCTCAACGACGCCGAGGAGCAGGCCAGTCGGTTCCGCGAGCAGGTGGCGCTCAAGGATGCCGGCGACGTGGAGGCGATGTACTTCGACGCTGACTACGTGCGTGCGCTGGAGTACGGCATGCCGCCGACCGCGGGTCTGGGTGTGGGCATTGATCGGTTGGTCATGCTGTACACGGACTCAGCGTCGATCCGTGACGTGCTGCTGTTTCCGCAGATGAAGCTGGAGACCTGAAGCGGGCTTTAGTCCAATGCGTAGGGCAGGGGGGCGGAGGTAAACGCGCGCCCGTCGGCCAGTGTCAGCGCGGCGCTGCGCGCATCGAGATTCACCACCGCGAGCAGTTCCACCGCTGCGCCGTCGGCCGCTGCCGCTACCACTTCGCCGACCTTCGACTCGCCGGCCCGCAGTGCGCTGCCCGGCGACGGTAGCTCGCCGCTGCCGAGATAACGCTGCATGCGCCGCTTGATGCGACCCAGATGCTGGGTGCGCGCGACGATTTCCTGGCCGGTGTAGCAGCCCTTCTTGAAGTTGATCGCGCCGATCAGGTCGAGATTGATCATCTGCGGGATCCATTCGCCGCTGGTTGCCACATCGACATCCGCCAGTCCCGCTCGTATCAGCGCGAGGGGCCAGCTGCTGGCGTTCGCTCCCGCCAGACGCTGCGCCACGAATGCGCGCAATTGCTCGCGGTCGGTCTCGGTGGGCTCGGCAAGGCTGAGGGTGAGCTTCGAGCGCAGCACGTAGCGGCGCAGGTGCTGGAGTACGGCGTCCGCCAACCCAGTCGCCACCAGCAGGCGGCGGCTGTCGGCGTCGGCGAGCACCCACGGCGTTGCCAGCACGCGGCCCTGCACGGTCAGCAGGGCGGACGGCAGCAGGCCCTCCATCGTCAGCACATCCTGGGTCAGCTGGCCCTGCAGGAAGCTTGCGGCATCCCGTCCGGCGGCGAGCAGGGTGAGGTAGCGTCCGGGCGGGCAGTCGGGCGTCGTCATGAGGCGGGGGCTCGGTGGCAGTCGGGATGTGGCGCGGCGGGCGGCGGCAGGCCCGGCCCTCGCGCAGCGTACCGCGACCGCCCCCAATGCCCAAGTTGCTCGGCAAACAAGGCGTAAAAACAAGGGGTTGGACCGGTGCTGCACTGCCATATAGATTGTGGCACTATCCTTGATCATGTTGACGTTGAAGAAGCCTGTTCTTGAGGTCGCGCCTGTCCAGGGGACCGCGGCTGCGCCGCCAGCGGCGGCGTCGCCTGCCGTTGGGACGCCCACCGCAACGGCAACCGAAGTGGGCGGACGTACCGGGCCCGAGCCGACCCGCTTTGGTGACTGGGAGAAGTCCGGTCGCTGCATTGATTTCTGACGGAACCTAACCCGCGCAGCGTCGCGTCGGGGCCTCCCGGCGCGTGCCCGCCGAGGAAGCATAGATATGGCATCGAACCTACGGCCCTTGTCGCCGCATCTGCAGGTGTACAGAACGATGTACACCATGGCGTTGTCGATCCTGCACCGGGCGACCGGCGTCGCGCTTTCCGGTTCGCTGCTGCTACTCGCCGCCTGGCTGCTGGCGCTCGCCTCCGGCGCGCCGTGCTACGGCTGGGTGGCGGCCTTGCTCGGCTCGCCGCTGGGTCTGCTGGTGCTTGCCGGCGTCCTCGCGGCGTTCTGGTACCACTTCTGCACCGGCATCCGGCATCTGGTGTTCGATACCGGCCATTGTCTGGAGAAGCGTCAGGCGCGGCTGTCGGCGCGGGTGGTGATCGTTGCGGTCGTGATACTGACCGGGGCGAGCCTGCTGGCGCTGCTCCACCGGGGGGGCTACGTATGAGCTCGAAGTCTCCGCTTGGGCGCGCGCTCGGGCTCGGCCTGGTCGACGGCACGCACCATTGGTGGCTGCAGCGGGTCACCGCCGTGGCGCTCGCGTTGCTGGGGCCTTGGTTCGCGATTTCGCTGCTGCTGCAGCCGGATCTCGGCTACGTCCACGCCCACGCCTGGCTCGCCTCACCGGTCAATGCCGTGCTGATGCTGCTGCTGGTGCCGGCGCTCGTCTATCACTCCTGGCTCGGCGTCGTGGTCGTCATCGAAGACTACGTGCCGGCCAAGTCGAAGAAGATCACGGCGCTGCTCGTCGTGCAGTTCCTGCACCTGCTGATCGGCGCTGCGGCGCTGTTCGGCGTGCTTAAGGTCGCGCTTGGGAGCGCAGCATGAGCGATTATGAATTCATCGATCATACGTACGACGTCATCGTGGTCGGCGCCGGTGGCGCTGGCCTGCGCGCGACATTCGGCCTGGCCGAGGCGGGCCTGAAAGTCGCCTCGATCACCAAGGTGTTCCCGACTCGCAGCCATACGGTGGCGGCGCAGGGCGGCATCTCGGCAGCGCTTGGCAACATGGGTGACGGCGACGACTGGCGTTTTCATTTCTACGACACCATCAAGGGCTCCGACTGGCTCGGCGACCAGGATGCGATCGAGTACATGTGCAAGGAGGCGCCGAGCGCCGTCATCGAGCTGGAGCACTACGGCGTGCCCTTCTCGCGCACCGCGGATGGGCTCATCTACCAGCGGCCGTTCGGTGGCATGACCACCAACTACGGTGAGGGGATCGCCCAGCGCACGTGCGCTGCGGCCGACCGCACCGGTCACGCGATGCTGCATACGCTCTATCAGCAGTCGCTGAAGCACGAAGCAACGTTCTTCATCGAATACTTTGCGCTCGACCTGATCATGGAAAATGGCGAGTGCCGCGGCGTGATCGCCCTGGATCTCGCTGATGGCAAGCTGCATCGCTTCCGTGCGCACTCGGTCGTGCTCGCCACCGGTGGCTATGGCCGCGCCTACTTCTCGTGCACCTCTGCGCATACCTGCACCGGTGACGGTGGCGGCATGGTGGCGCGGGCCGGGCTGCCGCTGCAGGACATGGAGTTCGTGCAGTTCCACCCGACCGGCATCTATGGCGCCGGTTGCCTGATCACGGAGGGTGCGCGCGGTGAGGGCGGCTACGTGACCAATTACAAGGGCGAGCGCTTCATGGAGCGTTACGCGCCGAACGCGAAGGACCTCGCCAGCCGCGATGTCGTCTCGCGTTCGATGACGATCGAGATCCGCGAAGGCCGCGGCGTCGGCGAGCATGGCGATCATATTCACCTGCACCTCGAACACCTCGGTCCCGACGTGATCCAAGAGCGTCTGCCGGGTATCGCCGAGACGGCCCGCATCTTCGCTGGCGTTGACGTCAACAAGGCGCCGATCCCGGTGTTGCCGACCGTGCACTACAACATGGGTGGCATCCCGACCAACGTCCATGGCGAGGTGGTGACGCTCAAGGACGGTAATCCCGACAGCGTCGTGCCCGGGCTGTTTGCGGTGGGCGAGGCGGCCTGCGTGTCCGTGCACGGCGCCAATCGCCTCGGCTCGAACTCGTTGCTCGATCTGGTCGTCTTTGGTCGCGCCGCTGCGCGGCAGGCGGCCAAGGTCGTGCGTCCGGACATGCCGCACCGACCGCTGCCGAAGGCCTCCTGCGACGCTGCCGTCGCGCGTCTCGACCGGTTGCGCAACGCCAAGGGCGAGCGCCCGACCGCCGAGATCCGCCTGGAGATGCAACGCACGATGCAGGCGGATGCCGCGGTGTTCCGTACCGGCGCCACGCTGCGCGAAGGCTGCGACAAGCTCGCGCGTACGTTCGATTCGTTCGCTGACGTCGGCATCAAGGATCGCTCGCTGATCTGGAATACCGACCTCGTCGAGACCATGGAACTCGAGAACCTGCTGCTGCAGGCGACGGCAACCATTCGCTCGGCGGCTAATCGCGAGGAGAGTCGCGGCGCGCATGCGCGCGAGGACTTCCCCAACCGCGACGATGCGAAGTGGCACAAGCACAGCCTCGCGTGGGTCGACCCTGATGGTTCGGTCAGGATCGACTACCGCCCGGTACACATGCAGACGCTCACCTCCGACGTCGAACCCATTCCGCCGAAGGCGCGGACTTACTGATCGGCCGTCAAAGGGTCCATCGCATGGCTGACTTCAACCTTCCTGCCAATTCCCGCTACACCGAGATTCCGGGCCGCGCGCATGCGGCGCCGGCCGGCGCCACGCGGGTCAAGACGTTCCAGATCTATCGCTTCGACCCGGATTCGGGCGAGAAGCCGCGGCTCGACCGCTATCAGCTCGACCTCGACCGCTGCGGGCCGATGGTTCTGGATGGGCTGATCAAGATCAAGAACGAGGTCGATCCGACGCTGACCTTCCGGCGCAGTTGCCGCGAGGGTATCTGCGGCAGCTGCGCGATGAATATCGACGGGCTGAACACGCTCGCGTGCACCAAGTCGATCGCCGACATCAAGGGCGACGTGAAGATCTTTCCGCTGCCGCACATGCCGGTGGTGAAGGACCTGGTGCCGGACCTGACGAATTTCTACGCGCAGTACGCGGCCGTGCAGCCGTGGCTGCAGACACGTACGCCGCCACCGCCGGATCGCGAGCGGCTGCAGAGTAAGGAAGACCAGGAGAAAGTGGACGGGCCGTCCGCCTGCATCCTCTGCGCGTGCTGCTCGACCAGTTGCCCCAGCTACTGGTGGAACAGTGACCGCTTCCTCGGGCCGGCGGCGTTGCTCGCCTCCTACCGCTGGATCGTCGACTCGCGTGACGAGGCCACCGCCGAGCGGCTCGATATGGTGTCGGATTCGTTCAAGCTGTATCGCTGCCACACGATCATGAACTGCACCGAGGCCTGCCCGAAGGACCTCAACCCGGCCCGAGCGATCGCGGAAATCAAGAAACTGCTGCTCGAGCGGCAGGTCTGAGGCGGCGTTGCCCATCGCGGCCGCCGCCGAACTGAACCGGCTGCGATGGCGCTGCCGACGGGGCATGCGTGAGCTGGACGTGTTGCTCGAGCGCTATCTCGCCCAGCGCTGGCCGTCGGCCAGCGCCGAGAGCCATGCCGCGTTCCTGCGGCTGCTGGAGCTGCCCGATCCCGAGCTTGCCGACTACTGCCTGCGCCGCGCGCCGATCGCAGATCCGTCGCTGGCCGAGCTGATTGCGGAGATTACCGAGCTGGCTGAACTTTCTGCCAGGCAGGCGGTCTATCAGCCCGAGAGCGGCCGTCCGGACCCTCCGGAGCGCGATTCGTGACCACCGAACAGAGTGACCTTGCGCTGGTGGAGCGGGTGCAGCGGGGCGAGCGGGCGGCGTTCGATGTCCTGGTGCTGAGATATCAGCAAAAGGTGCTCAAGCTGATCATGCGGTACGTTCGCGACGCCATGGAGGCGGAAGACGTGGCTCAGGAAGCCTTCATCAAGGCCTACCGGGCGCTGCCATCCTTCCGGGGTGACAGTGCGTTCTACACGTGGCTCTACCGTATCGCGATAAACACTGCGAAGAACACCCTCGTGGCAAACAAGCGCCGCCCCATCGACTACAACCTCGATCTGCAGGACCCGGAGCAGTACACGCTGCACGCCCGCCTCACCGATGGCGAGACGCCGGAGCACCTGGTGCTCACCGAGGAGATACGCCAGACGGTCAACGGCGCGATGGCCGAGTTGCCCGAGGACCTTCGGGCCGCGATCGTGCTGCGTGAGATCGATGGCCTGAGCTACGAAGAAATTGCAGCGTCCATGGATTGTCCCGTGGGCACCGTGCGGTCGCGGATCTTCCGCGCCCGCGAGGCGATCGATCGCAAGCTGCGGCCGATCTTCGACGGCGGCCTCGGCCGACCGGAGGAATGACCGATGCTTTTCCACCGCAGGTCCGAGCGCAGCGAGAGATGGCCATGAGCGACCTACTGAACGAACAGCTGTCGGCATTGGTTGACGGCGAACTGCCTCCCGAAGAGACGGCACTGCTGCTGCGGCGCATTGAGCGCGAGCCCGAGCTCGCCCGGCGCCTGGCGCGCTACCGAGCCTGCGGCGAGGTCCTGCGCGGTGAGCAGCATCCGCTGCGCGGCGATTTCGCGCTGCGGATCAGCGCTGCTATTGCGCTTGAGCCTGCGCCGTCTGCCGCGGGCTTGCGGCCAGCGTCGGTCCAGCGCCGGCAAGTGCCGGGGTGGCTGCGCTCCGCGGCGGGCCTGGCGGTTGCCGCGAGCGTCGGCATGATCGCGGTGCTGGTGTTGCAGCGGGCCGTACCCTCGGCGCTGCCCGCCGCCGGCCAGTTGGCGCAGGTGCGTGCGGTCGAGGTCGCGCCAGCCCCGATGCAGCTCGCCACAACACTGCCGCAGGTGCCGGCCGGTGTCGAGCCGCGCAGCTACGTGACGCCGCCGGGGCGGGCCGGGCTGCAGGAAATCCAGGGCGCGACCCTGGCAAATTATGTCGTGGCGCATTCCGGCGTCAGCGGGCCGCTGACCGGCCGCAGTGTGCTGATCCACCTGCTGGCAGACCAGCCGGCCGCGGAGTCCGGCGCCCGATGAGCACCGGCGTCCTGTGGCGGTTGGCGTGCCTGGCGGGCGCTGCGGTGCTGCTCGCAGGGCCGGCGGCGGCCGACGACGAGGCGCGCCGCTGGCTGACGCAGATGAATCAGGCCGTCGCGAGCCGAACCTATCAGGGTGAATTCCTCCACCTCGGCCATGGCCCGGTGGAAAAGCTGCGGATCTTCCATCGCTCCAAGGACGGCCACGTGCTTGAGCGGCTGGTGAGCCTGTCGCCGCATGGCCGCGAGATCGTGCGCCATGACGGCGAGCTGCAGTGTTTCCTGCCTGACGAACGTAAGGTGCTGGTGGAGACGCCGCCGGACGATCGGGCGCTGCTGGGTGCCGTGCCGACCTTCGATCCGGGCGTGGAGGAGAATTACCGCGTGGAGATGACGGGACGGCAACGCGTCATCGGCCGGCCGTCGCGGATCATCGAGGTGATGCCGCGTGACGGCTACCGCTTCGGCTACCGCTTGTGGATCGACGAAGAAACGAAGATGCCGCTGCGCACGGATCTGTGCGACGCGCGTGGGCAGATGCTTGAGCAGGTGCTTTTTACCTCGCTGCAGGTCGACATCGTGCTGCCGGATGCGGCGTTCCGCCCCGAGGTCGACGCCTCCCGCTTTGACTGGGTCCGTCAGGCGCCGAGTCCGCCCCGCGCGAGCAGTCCAGGCGTGCCCTGGCAACTGCTGCAGCTGCCGCCGGGCTTCAAGGTCAGCGCCAGCGGCGAGCAGCGCCTGCCGGGTAGCGATCAGCCGGTAACGCATCTGGTGGTCTCGGATGGGCTCGCCTCGGTGTCGGTGTTCATTGAGGGGCCGCCCGCGCCGCCACGCCAGCCGACCGAAGGGCAGGGGCGGGTCGGTTCCGCGTTCGCCTATTTGAAGTTCACGGCCGGTCACCAGATCACGGCGATCGGCGAAGTGCCGCCGCAAACGGTCGAATACATCGCCACCGGGGTCACCCCGGGCCGCTCCGCCAAGGCCCTCGGGCTGGCGGATGCCCCCCGCGCCATCCCATGAGCCGACTGCTGCTCTACAGCCGCGAGGGCTGCGGTCTGTGCGAGGAATTGCTGCTGGAACTCGTTCCGTGGGCTGCCGAGCGGGGCGAGTCGGTCGAGGTGCGGGACGTTGACGACGATCCCATCCTCAAGCGCCGTTACGGGCTCAAAATCCCGGTCTTGCTGGTGGATGGCGAGCCGATTGCCTTCGGTCACCTCGACTGGAACGAACTCAAGCGGGCCTGGAACGCGGGTCGCTAAGGGTTGGGGTGGGCTGACTGCTATAATCGGTCGGCTGGCCGAGTCCTTCACGCCGGCAGGAGCCGACGTCCCGAATGCCGCATATCCGCAATTTTTCGATCATCGCCCATGTCGACCATGGCAAGTCCACGCTCGCCGATCGCCTGATCCAGACCTGCGGCGGTCTGCAGAAACGCGAAATGCAGGAACAGGTCCTCGATTCGATGGACATCGAGCGCGAGCGTGGCATCACGATCAAGGCCCAGAGCGTCACCCTGACCTATAGGGCTCAGGACGGGGTCGACTACCAGCTCAACTTCATCGACACGCCCGGCCACGTCGACTTCTCCTACGAAGTGTCGCGCTCGCTGGCTGCCTGCGAAGGCGCACTGCTGGTCGTCGACGCCGCCCAGGGTGTCGAGGCGCAGAGCGTTGCCAACTGCTACACGGCGCTGGAGCAGGGTCTGGAAGTACTGACGGTCATCAACAAGATAGACCTGCCGTCCGCCGACCCCGACCGCGTCATGAAGGAAGTCGAGGAGATCATTGGCATCGATGCAACCGAGGCGGTGCTCGTCTCGGCCAAGACCGGCGTCGGCGTCGATCTGCTGCTCGAGGCAATCGTGGCGCGCATCCCGCCGCCGAAGGGTCGCGTCGACGCGCCGCTGCAGGCACTGATCATCGATTCGTGGTTCGACAATTACGTTGGCGTCGTGTCACTGGTGCGAGTGGTCAACGGCCGGCTCAAGCGCGGCCAGAAGATCCGCATTTGGTCTACCGGACGAGCGCACGAGTGCGCCCGTCTGGGTCGTTTCACTCCCAAGCGCGTCGATGGCGACGATCTGTCTGCGGGTGAGGTCGGCTTCATCATGGCCGGCATCAAGGAGATCGACGGCGCGCCGGTTGGCGATACGATCACCCTCGAGTCGGATCCCTGCACCACCGCATTGCCGGGCTTCAAGAAGATCCAGCCGCGTGTGTTCGCGGGACTCTTTCCCGTCGCGACCGATGACTACGAGCAGTTCCGCGATGCGCTGCAGAAGCTCAAGCTGAACGATTCGGCGTTGCAGTACGAGCCCGAGGTGTCCACCGCGCTGGGCTTCGGCTTTCGCATCGGCTTCCTCGGCTTGCTGCACATGGAAATCGTCCAGGAGCGGCTCGAGCGCGAGTACAACATAGACCTGGTGACCAGCGCGCCGACCGTGGTCTACGAGGTTCTCAAGACCGATGGCGTGGTCGAGCTGGTCGATAACCCGTCCAAGCTGCCGCCGATCGACCGCATCGCGGAGACGCGCGAGCCGATCATCACCGCCAACATCCTCGTGCCGCCGGAGCACGTGGGTGGCGTGTTGCAGCTGTGCACTGAAAAGCGCGGCGTGCAGAAGAAGATGCTGTATGTCGGTAACCAGGTGTCGCTGCAGTACGAATTGCCCATGGGGGAGGTCGTGCTCGACTTCTTTGATCGCCTCAAGAGCGTCAGCCGCGGCTATGCCTCGTTCGACTACGAGTTCAATCGTTTCCAGGCCGCCAACGTGGTCAAGCTCGATGTGCTGATCAACGGCGACCGCATCGATGCGTTGAGCCTGATCGTGCACCGCGACGACGCCTACCGGCGTGGACGGGATCTGGTCGACAAGATGCAGGAGCTTATCCCGCGGCAGATGTTCGAGGTTGCGATCCAGGCGGCGATTGGTAGCCAGGTTGTGGCGCGCGCGTCGGTCAAGGCAATGCGCAAGAACGTGCTGGCCAAGTGCTATGGCGGCGATATCAGCCGCAAGCGCAAGCTGCTGGAGAAGCAGAAGGAAGGCAAGAAGCGCATGAAGCAGGTCGGCAGTGTCGAGATTCCGCAGGAGGCATTCCTCGCCGTCCTGCAGGTCGGCAAGAAGTAACGCGCGTCGGATCAACACGGAACAATTATTTCATGCACGTTGTCTACGACTTTTCGCTCATCCTCTCCGCTCTTGCGCTCTTGACCGGCGTCGTCTGGGGGCTCGACCGCGTGCTGTTCGCCGCGCGCCGACCGGCGGGTGCTGCGGACCCGTGGCCGGTGGAGTACGCCCGTTCGTTCTTCCCGATCATCCTGATCGTGCTGGTCGTGCGTTCCTTCCTGTTCGAGCCGTTCCGCATTCCCTCCGACTCGATGATGCCGACGCTGCTTGATGGCGATTTCATCTTCGTCAGCAAGTTCAGCTATGGGCTGCGTCTGCCGGTGCTCAACACCAAGATCGTCGACATCGGTAGCCCGACACGCGGCGATGTGATCGTGTTCCGCAAGCCGAGCGAGCCGTCGCTCAACTACATCAAGCGCCTCATCGGTCTGCCGGGCGACCACATCGTGATTCGCGGTGACGCGGTCTGGGTCAACGGTCGCGAGATGGTGTCGCGTGACAACGGTCTGTACATGGAAGATGTGTGCTACCGAAATTTCCATCTCGGCACCGAAACGCTCGACGCGCGCGATCATCTGGTCATGTATTGCCCGCTCGAAACCCGCCAGTCCTACCGCGGCTGCACCAGTTCGCGCAATCTGAACGAGTGCCCGGCGCTGGCGACGTCTGCGCCGCTGTCGGGTGACCAGACACTGGCGCCCACCGGGGCCTACGAAGTGCCTGCGGGCTACTATTTTTTCATGGGTGATAACCGCGACAACAGCCAGGACAGCCGCTTCCAGGAGCTGGGCTTCGTCCCGGCTGAAAACCTGGTCGGCAAGGCAGTGCGGATCTGGGCCAGCTTCGGCCCCGGATACATGCCGCGCTGGTCCAGGCTCGGAACGGCCGTACACTGACCGCACGGAGAATGAACATGGCGCACTCTGCTATGAAGCTCGATCGCCAGCGCGGCATGACGCTGCTCGGCATGTTGATCCTTGTCGGCTTTGTCGGCGTGTTTCTCTACGCCGGCGTACGCTTGACGCCGCTGTACGTGGAGTACATGAACGTTGCCAAGGGGCTGGATAACCTCAAGTCCGAGGTCGGCGGCGGCGGTGCGACAGCGGCTTTGATCCAGCGCACGCTGGAGAAGCACTTCGATATCGACGATGTGCACTCGATCACCTCGCACGACGTCGAAGTGATCCGTGAGGGCCAGGATCTGCAGGTCCACGTCGCCTACGATGCTTATGCACCGTTCATTGCCAATGTCGGCTTCATCGTGCGCTTCGAAAAGACGGTGACGGTGTCGGGCGCGTCCGGGCCGTGATCGCGCCGGGACTCGGCGCCGATCTGGACTGGCTGGAGAGGCGGTTCGGATTTCGGGCGCGCGACGCCGACCTGATTGCCCGTGCGCTGACCCACCGCAGTGCGCCGGGGCCCGACAACGAGCGACTGGAATTCCTGGGTGACGCGGTGCTGTCGTTCATCGTCGCTGAGATGCTGTATGTCGAGTACGGCAGCGCGGACGAGGGCGACCTGAGTCGCTTCAGGGCGGCGCTGGTCAGCGGCGAGGCGCTAGCCGACGTTGCCGAGACGCTCGCGATCGGCGAACGGCTGCGGCTGGGCCCGGGCGAGTTGCGCTCTGGCGGCTTTCGTCGGCGGTCGATTCTCGCCGACGCATTCGAGGCGCTGCTTGGCGCGATTTACCTCGAAGGCGGGGTCGATGCCGCCCGCGGTGTGGTTGAGCGACTGTGGCGGCCGCGGCTGCAGGCGCTGCGCGAGACGCCGCCACCGAAGGATCCGAAGACGCGCCTGCAGGAATGGCTGCAGGGGCGCGGCTTGCCGCTGCCGCTGTACACCGTGGAGAGTATCGGCGGCGAGCCGCATTCGCAGGTGTTCAGCGTGCAGTGCGCGGTGGCCAGCGCCAACATCATTACCGACGGCCGCGGCAGTAGCCGCCGGCGCGCCGAGCAGCTCGCGGCCGAGAGGGCGTTGGCGCAACTTGAGGCAGGAGTGGACTCGCATGACTGATACCCCCCATCACGCTGGCTTTGTCGCGATCGTAGGCCGCCCGAACGTCGGCAAGTCGACGCTGCTGAACACGCTGCTCGAGCGCAAGCTGAGTATCGTCACGCCGAAGCCGCAGACGACCCGGCACAGGATCCTTGGGCTGCTGAACCGGCCGGGCTTCCAGATCGCACTGGTCGACACGCCGGGCCTCCATCTTGGCGGCCGCCGGATGCTGAACACCGTGATGAACCGCACCGCTGCCTCGAGCCTCGCTGACGCCGATCTCGTCGCGTTTGTGGTTGAGGCGTTGCGCTTCACTGCGGAGGACGAGAAAGTGTTGCAGCGGATCAAGGGCGCTGGCATCCCCGCGGTGTTGGTGGTCAACAAGGTCGATCGCGCGCAGCCGCGCGAGCGGCTGCTGCCATTCATCGGTGAGTTATCCGAGTTGCACCCGTTTCTTGAAGTCATCCCGGTGTCGGCGCTCAAGCGCGACAACATCGCAGCGCTGCCGGTGGCGCTCGCCAAGCACCTGCCAGAGGGGCCGGCCATGTTCCCGCCCGAGCAGGTGACCGACCGCTCGGAGAAGTTCCAGACGACCGAGATCATTCGCGAGAAGCTGACGATGCGCCTGCAGCAGGAACTGCCGTACGGACTGACCGTCGAGATCGAGCGGATGGATGAGACCGAGGACGGTCGGCTTGAGATCGGGGCGGTGATCTGGGTCGAACGCGAGGGCCAGAAAGCGATCGTGATTGGGGAGGGCGGTAGCCTGCTCAAGGAAGTCGGTCGCAGCGCGCGCTTTGACCTGAACAAGCTGTTCGGTCGTCGCACCCATCTGGAGCTGTGGGTCAAGGTGAAGGACAACTGGGCTGATAGCGCCAATGCGCTGCGCTCGTTCGGCTACGACGGCTGAGCGGCGCCGGCGATGGTCGCGTCGCGACGAGTCCAGCTCGAACCTGCGTTCCTCCTGCATCAGAAGCAGTGGCGGGACTCGAGCCGGATCGTCGACTTCCTGACCCGCGACCATGGCCGGGTGACGTTGTTCGCCAAAGGCGTTCGCCGTGCCGGCAGCCACTGGCAGGCGGTGCTGCTGCCGTTCGGCCCGCTGGTGATCTCCTGGAGTGGTTCCGGTGACGGCGGCACGCTGACCGGCGCCGAGGTAGGTACTCGGCCTGTGCCGGTGGCGCCGTCGTGCCTGATGAGCGCGTTCTACCTCAACGAGCTGGTGCTCAAGCTACTGGGTCGGGAGGATTCCCACCCGGACGTCCACGACGCCTATGCCTTGGCGCTGGCGGCGCTGGCGTCGCCCGCCGATGAGCATCGCGGGCTGCGGCTGTTCGAAAAGCGGCTGCTGGAGGCGATCGGCGTTGGCCTCGACTACGCGCACCTCGTTGACGGCGGCGCCCGGGTGGAGCCTGACAGGTACTATCATGTGAACCCGGCCCGCGGCGTCACCGCCGAGGCCGCCGATCCGTTCTTGCCGTCGGTGTGTCGCGGCGCGGACCTGCTGTCGCTCGGCGGCGAGGATCTGTCGACGCCTGCGAGCGTGGCCGTGGCGCGGCGTGTGCTGCGTGCGGCCATCAACACCGCGCTGGACGGCAAAGAGCTGTCGAGCCGGCGGGTCGCGCGGGCGGTGCAGGAGCGGCGCACTGGAAAAGAGGAGTCCCGACGATGAACCCGATACCGATGGGCGCGCGTGAGCTCGCGCTGGGCGTGAACATTGATCATGTTGCGACGGTGCGCCAGGCACGCCGTGCGCGCTTTCCCGATCCGCTTTTCGCGGCGCTGACGGCCGAGCAGGCCGGCGCCGATAGCATCACGCTGCACCTGCGTGAGGATCGCCGCCACATCCAGGACCAGGATGTAGAGCGGTTCGCGGCGAGCCTGCAGACTCACATGAACCTCGAGATGGCGGCGATTCCGGAGATGGTCGGCATCGCGCGGCGGATCCGTCCCGCCGACGTCTGCCTGGTGCCCGAGAAGCGCACCGAAGTCACCACCGAGGGCGGCCTGGACGTCATTGGCGGCGGCAGTGCGCTGCGTGAAGCGGTGGCAGCGCTCAGTGACGCCGGTATCCGCGTCTCGCTGTTCATCGACGCCGATGCCGCGCAGATCGAGGCCGCCGCCGCGATCGGCGCGCACGCGATAGAACTGCATACCGGCGCTTACGCTGAAGCCGATGGCGAGCGTCGCGCCGAGGAGCTGCACCGGCTCGCCGGCGCCGCCCGCGATGGTGCAGCGCGCGGCCTGATCGTCAACGCCGGTCACGGTCTGGACTATCACAACGTCCAGCCGGTGGCCGCGATCCCGGAAATCGTCGAGCTGAACATCGGCTTTGCGATCATCGCGCGTGCCCTGCACACGGGCCTCGACGCGGCCGTGCGGGAAATGAAGCGGCTGATGCGTGAGGCCCGCTTGTGATCTTCGGTATCGGTACCGACCTGGTCCAGATCGACCGGGTCGCAGCCACCTATAAGCGCTTCGGTGTGCACTTTCTCGACCGGCTGCTGATGCCGGCTGAACGTGCCGCGTTCGAGCTGCTGCCTCAGACCGAGCGGCGCCGGGTGCGATTCCTTGGCCAGCGCTTCGCCGCCAAGGAGGCGATCGTCAAGGCGCTCGGCACCGGCTTTTCGCACGGGCTGTGGATCCGCGACTGCGGCGTCGTCGCCAACGCCTGGGGTCGCCCCGAGGTGGTCTGGTCCGAACGCGGCTTGCGCGCCGCCACCGCGCTGGGCGCGGGTGCCGGCCACGTGACGCTGACCGACGAGGGTGGCCTGATCGTCGCAGTGGCGGTGCTGGAGAAGGCGACCGCCGGCGGCGCCGGCTGATGCAGGGCATCGAAACGGCCGAGATCGTCGGTCTCGCCCACGACGGCCGCGGCATCGCCCGGCTCGGCGGTAAGGCGGTGTTCGTTGCCGGCGCGCTGCCGGGCGAGCAGGTTCGCATTCGGCGGGTCAAGCAGCGCAAGCGGCTTGACGAGGCGGTGCTGGTGGAGCTGGTCACCCGCTCACCGAGCCGGGTCACGCCGCGCTGCCCGCATTTTGGGCGCTGCGGCGGCTGTGCGCTGCAGCACCTGGACCCCGAGGCACAAATTGTCGCGAAGGCGCGCGAGCTGCACCAGCAGTTGGAACGTATCGGTCACGTCCGCGCCGCGAGCGAGCTGCCGGTACTGGCGGGGCCTTTGTTCGGTTACCGGCGTCGCGCGCGACTCGGTGTGCGCCTGCTCGCCAAGAGCGGGCGGGCGATCGTTGGCTTCCGGGAACGGACCACGCCATTGCTGACGGACGTGCGCGACTGCGCGGTGCTGGCAGCTCCTGTGGGGCCGCTGTGCGAGGCGCTCGGCGAGATGATTGGGCTGCTGTCGATCGGCGATCGCATTCCACAGATCGAGGTCGGCATCGGCGAGAACGCCACCGTGCTCGTGCTGCGCGTCATGGCGCCGCCCAGCGAGGCCGATACGGCGCGCCTGCAGGATTTCTCCCGTCAGCACGCTGTCCAGTTCTGGCTGCAAAGCGCGGGTCCCGAAAGCGCCGTGCCGCTGGCAGGGGCGGTCACGACGCTCGACTACACGTTGCCTGAGTTCGACGTTCGCATCGAATTCGGCCCGCTGGACTTCGTGCAGATCAATGCCGAGCTCAATCGCCGCATGGTCGCCGAGGCCATCCGCTTGCTGGCACCGGAACCGGGCGATCGGGTACTCGACCTGTTCTGCGGACTGGGCAACTTCACCTTGCCGCTGGCCCGTCGCGCCGCGCAGGTGCTGGGGGTGGAGGGTGATGCCGGCCTTGTCGGCAGGGCGCGACACAATGCGGCGATCAACGGCATCGACAACGCCCGCTTTGCGGTCGCGAACCTGTTTGCGCCGCTGGCCGGTGAGCCGTGGGCGCGCGAGCGCTATCAGCGGGTGCTGCTGGATCCGCCGCGCGCCGGGGCGGCCGAGGTGCTGCCGATGATCGCGGCGGGAGGCGCGACCCGGCTGGTGTATATTTCCTGTCATCCGGCGAGTTTCGCGCGCGATGCCGGACTGCTGGTCAATGAGCACGGTTTCAAGCTCTCTGCCGCCGGAGTCATGGACATGTTCCCGCACACGGCCCACGTCGAGTCGATCGCGGTCTTCGAGCGGCGCAAATGACGCTCGGCTGCCTGATGGTGGATGTCGCCGGCCGCTCGTTGTTGCCGGAGGATCGCGCGGTCCTGGAACATCCCATGGTCGGCGGCGTCATCCTCTTCACGCGCAATTACGACACCCCCGAGCAGTTGGCAGCGCTGGTCGCTGAAATTCGCGCGGTGCGCAGTCCGCCGCTGTTGGTGGCGGTCGACCACGAGGGTGGGCGGGTGCAGCGCTTCCGGCCGGGATTCACCTTGCTGCCCGCCATGCGGCGCGTCGGGCGCGAGTACGACATGGATCGCAAGCAGGGTCGGGCGCTGGCGCGGGACGCCGGCTGGCTGATCGGCGCCGAGCTGCGTGCGTTTGGTATCGACCTTGCGTTCGCGCCGGTCGTGGATCTCGAGTATGGCGTCAGCGAGGCCATTGGCGATCGGGCGCTGCATGCCGATGCGGCTGTCGTCGCGGAGCTGGCAGGGGCGGTGATGCTCGGCATGCGGGATGCCGGCATGAGCGCCACCGCCAAGCATTTCCCCGGTCACGGCGCCGTCGTGCTGGATTCTCACGTCGCGCTGCCGGTGGATCGGCGCGCCTACGTCGACCTCGAGCCTGAACTGACGCCGTACCGGCGAATGATCGCCAATGGTCTGGCGTCGATCATGATGGCGCACGTGGTGTTCGATGCGGTCGATCCGCTGCCGGCCAGTCTGTCGCGTCGCTGGGTTGCCGGGGTGCTGCGCGGCAATCTCGGCTTCCAGGGTGCGGTGTTCACCGATGACCTGAGCATGGCCGGTGCTGCCGCGTTCGGCGGCATCGTCGAGCGGGCGCGTCTGGCTCTTGCGGCGGGTTGCGACATGCTGCTGGTCTGCAATGCACGTGGCGCTGTTCACGAGGTGCTCGACGGCCTGCGTCGCGGGCCGGAGCCGGTCTCGTCGCTGCGTCTGGCGCGATTGCATGGTCACGGTGCCAGCGGCCTTGCGGTGTATAGCGAGCTGCGCGCCTCCGATCGTTGGCAGCGTACCAGTGCTGCGCTTGAGCGCGCCCGCGATGCTCGCCCGGTGTTGCGACTGGAAGGGGACGCCTGAGGATGTTGACCGACCGCTTGACCCTCGCGTTGCTCGATCAGTGGCCGGGAGCCGCTGCGGTGCTGGACACTCGCGACGAGGCGCTGCCGGTGGTGCTGGTCAACCAGCCGCTCGCCGAGCTGCGCGCGACGAGCGCGGAGGCGGTGAGTGCGGCGGGACTGGCGGGCCTGCTGGGCGAGGGGGTCGATTCCGCGCGCATCGCCGATTTGCGGCGGGTATTCATCGCCGGTGACTCGGTTTCGCTGCAGGTCGCATTGACCGACCCGATGCTCGGTCCCTATTCAGCTGAGCTGCGTTTCCAGCCGCTGCACGACGAGACCGGTACGGTGACGCATTACGCGGTGTTCCACGATCGGATCGGGCTGCCGCCGGCGCGCGGCGACGCGCTGCCCACGTCGCGGCCACCGCTGGCGCGCGATGACCGCTTGACCGGCCTGCGTCATATCGAACTGTTCCACGAGTTCTACCGGCGTGACTTCGCGATCGCGCAGCGCGAGGGCCGAGCGCTAGCGGTGTTCGTATTCGACATCGACGCACTGGGGATCTACAACGCGACCTTCGGCCGAGCGGCCGGCGATACGGTGATTCGGCGTGTGGGTCGTTCGTTGCTCAGCGGGCTGCGGCGCGCGAGCGACCTTGTCGCGCGCGTCGAGGGCGGTCGTTTCGTGGGACTGGCGGCCGGGATGGACGCAGAGCAAGCGCAGCATCACGCCCAGTTGCTGGGCGTGCGCGTGCGTGAGCTGCACTTGCACCATCCGCGCTCGCCGATCGCAAGGGTCGTCACCGTCTGCTGCGGCGTCGCACAGATGCTGCCCGGTCCGGACTCAACGCCGGACCAGTTGCTACACGAGGCGCAGCTCGCCTTGGAGGATGTGCGGGCGAAGCGCGGCAATGCCGGGGCGATGGGTTTAACTGCGCCCGGGGATGGCTGAGCGCGATTACTCGCCCGTCGGCGTGTCCTTGCTGGGGCGCACCTGAATGATCAGTCCAAATGCCGGGTGATCGAAGTAGTGGCGTTCGCCGAACTTGATCCGGCGCTTGTTGCGAATCCCGTAAACATGTCCGCCGCTCGCCCAGTCGACGTCCACGAACATGAACAGGTACTGGCTGCGCTGCACGGCAATGCCGCCCGTCAGGGGCGAGCCATCGCCCAGTACGTCGTCCAGTCGCGCCGTAGTGCGGCCGTTCGGTGGCACGACGGCGCTCCACGCGGTGTGCGCGAGGATGTGCATCCCACCCTTGCGGCCGAGCGCATCCTTGGCAGCGCCGAGCTGCCAGGCGTCGGCGCCGAGGATTTCCACTCGGCCGGCAATGCTCGACACCAATGGCAGCGGGGGCAGCGGCAAAGGCTTCGGTAGCGTGCCGTTCTGGCGGAACGCGAGCATCTCGACGATGACTTTTGAGCTGCCGGCGGGGATCTCCCCAAGCGCGGGCAGCGCCATGCCGGCGGCGAGGCCAAGGAGCACGGTGCGGCGGGTCACAGGACCGGTCATGGGGCCAGTTTACCCGATGCACCGACGGCGAGCGCCGTGAGCAGCTGCTCGGCGAACTTGAAGCGTGCGGCGGGCAGCTCTGCCTTGTGGGTGTGTCGCAGCCGCGTCGGGCCATCCAGCCGGTAGATCTTGCCTTCCTTCTGTACCAGCCGCAGCACCGCTGACGGATCCACCTGGTGTTCGGTGCCGAAATCGACCACCCCGCCCAGCGGACCGACGTCCAGCCGCTTGAGCCCGAGCGCGCTGGCAGCAAGCTTGAGGCGCGTCACGCGGTACAGGTTGTCGATCGGCGCCGGCAGCGGTCCGAAGCGGTCGATCATCTCCGCTGCCAGCTCGTCCAGCGCTTCGCTGTCTGCGGCCGCGGCGATGCGCTTGTACAGCACCAGCCGCAGGTGCACGTCTGGCATGTAGTCGGCCGGGATCAGCGTTGGCACGTGCAGGTCGACTTCCGGGCCGGAGTGCAGGGGTGCGTCCAGGTTCGGCTCTTTGCCCGCCTTGAGCGCCTTGATGGCGCGATCCAGCAGGTCGAGGTAGAGCGTAAAGCCCACCTCGGTGATCTGTCCGCTCTGCTCGTCGCCGAGCAGTTCGCCGGCGCCACGGATCTCGAGGTCCTGGGTCGCGAGCGCGAAGCCCGCGCCCAGATCCTCCAGCGACTCGATCGCCTCCAGGCGCTTGGCCGCATCGCCAGTGAGCGCGGCCTTGGGTGGCGCGAGCAGGTAGGCAAACGCGCGATGGTGCGAGCGGCCAACGCGGCCGCGCAGCTGGTGCAGCTGGGCGAGCCCGAAGCGGTCAGCGCGATCGATGACGATCGTGTTGGCGGTGGGCACGTCGATGCCGCTCTCGATGATGGTCGTGCACAGCAGCAGGTTGAAGCGCCGGTGGTAGAAATCCAGCATCAGCCGCTCTAGATCCCGCTCGCGCATCTGGCCGTGACCTACGCGCACGTCGGCCTCCGGAACCAGTACGCGCAGTTCGGCCGCTCGCCGTTCGATCGACTCGACGGCATTGTGGACGAAGTAGACCTGACCGCCGCGGCGGATCTCGCGCAGGATCGCCTCGCGGATGGTCGCGGCATTCCACTCCAGAACGAAGGTCTGCACCGCGAGACGTTCGGCCGGTGGCGTGGTGATCAGTGACAGCTCGCGCAGACCGCCGAGCGCCATGTTCAGTGTGCGTGGGATCGGCGTGGCCGTCAGAGTCAGCATGTCGACGTCGGCGCGCAGTGCCTTCAGGCGTTCCTTGTCGCGCACGCCGAAGCGGTGCTCCTCGTCGATGATGACGAGCCCGAGCCGTGCGAACTTGATGCCCGACTGCAGCAGCCGATGAGTCGCGACCACGATGTCGATCGTGCCGCTGGCAAGGCCCTCCGTGACCGCTTTCGCCTCCTTGGTGGAGCGGAAGCGCGACAAGCTCTCGACGCGCACCGGCCAGTCGGCGAAGCGGTCGGTGAATGTCTGGTGGTGCTGCTGCGCCAGCAGCGTGGTCGGTACCAGCACCGCGACCTGCTTGCCAGCCTGCACGGCGGCGAACGCGGCACGCATCGCGACCTCGGTCTTGCCGAAGCCGACGTCTCCACAGACGACCCGATCCATCGGCTTGGCGGTGGCCAGGTCCGCCAGCACCGCCTTGATCGCCTCGTGTTGGTCGTGGGTCTCCTCGAACGGGAACGCGTCTTCGAACGCCGCGAACTCCTTCGGATCCGGCACCATCGGCGTGCCCTCGCGGGCGGCGCGCCGTGCGTACAGATCGAGCAGTTCGGCGGCGACATCGCGGACGCGGTCAGCCGCACGGCGGCGCGCCTTGGGCCACTCTGCGCCGCCCAGCTTGTGCAGCGGTGCGCTTTCCGCCGGCGCGCCGGTGTAGCGGGTGACCCGCTGCAGCGCCGTGACGGGCACGTACAGCTTGTCGCCGCCCAGGTACTCGATGACCAGGAACTCGTGTGCCAGGCCGTCCACGTCCAGCATCTTCAGGCCGTGGTAGCGGCCGACGCCGTGGTCCTCGTGCACGACCGGGGCGCCGATCGTCAGGTCCTTGAGGTCGCGCAGGATCTGTTCTGGATCGCGCTCCGCACGGCGCCGACGGCGCTCCTGACGGGCGCGCTCGCCATACAGCTGTTCCTCGGTGACGATCGCAAGTCGGGCGGCCGGGACCAGCAGGCCGCCGACGTGGCCGTTGACCGTGATCGACACCTGGCCGGGTTCGGCGCGAAATTCGTCCCAGCCGGCAACGGTCTTGGGGAAGCAGTCGTTGCGATGCAGCAGCTCCAGCAAGACCTCGCGTCGGCCGGCCGACTCCGCGGCGAACAGCACGTGGCCGTCGAAGGCGCGCACGAAGGCGAGCAGCGCGGCGGCGGGGGCCTCGGCGCGCGGGTCCATCTTCAGCAGCGGCGGCGCGTCGGTGCCGTAGTTGCGGTACGCGACCGCCTGCGCAGTGGCGGCGATGGGGGCCACCTTCAGCGCGGTGACGGTGACCCGCTGCAACCGGGCGAGGCAGGTGTCGAGCTCATCCGGCGGCAGGAACACTTCGGCGGGATTGAGCAGGGGACGCTCTATGTCATGGCAGCGTTGCTCATGACGATGGCAGATGTCCTGCCAGGCGCGCTCCAGTACGCCGGCCAGCCCACAGGTGTCGACCAGCAGCAGCGGGCCTGTCAGGTAGTCGAACAGCGTCGCCAGGCGGTCGAAGCACAACGGCAGGTAGTACTCGATGCCGCCGACGGGCAGCGCGTCGCTGAAGCTCCGGTAGATCTGCGAGCGATTGACGTCGCCCTCGAAGCGCTGCCGATAGCGACGGCGGAACTCCTTGACCGCCTCCGGCGTCAGCGAGAACTCACGCGCAGGCAGCAGGCGGATCCGTGCCAGCTTCTCGCCGGAGCGCTGCGTCTCTGCATCGAAGGTGCGGATGCTGTCGACGTCGGCGTCGAACAGGTCGATGCGGTACGGCACCTCCGCGCCCATCGGCCACAGGTCGATCAGCGAGCCGCGCTGGGCATATTCGCCGGGCGTCGCGACCTGGCCGACCGCCGCGTAACCCGCCGCGGTCAGCCGTTCGCGGAAGGCCGCCAGGTCCAGCCGCTCGCCGGCCGCCAGCATCAGCGTGTGGGCGGCGACGAAGCTTGCCGGCGGCAGCCGCATCAGTAACGCGTCAATCGCCACCACGACGATGCCGCGACGCAGGCCAGTCAGCGCGGCCAGGGTCGCCAGTCGCTGTGAGGTGATGTCCGGGTGCGGCGAGAAGACGTCGTAGGGGAGGGTTTCGTAGTCGGGCAGGACCAGTACCGGCAGCTCCGCAGGCGCAAAGAAGCCCAGCTCGAGCGCGAGTCGCTCCGCCTCCCGGGCGGTGGCGGTCACGGCCAGCAGGGGGCCCGCATGGCGTGCGGCGGCCTCTACCAGCGCCAGCGACAGGGCAGCCCCATACAGCTCGCCCCAGCGGGCCTCGGGGGCGCGGGCGGACGGCAGCAGGGGATCAAAGACCGGTGACACTCAGGCAACCCCATCGGCACGGCAATAGACACCCGCCCGGCGGGTGCCGGCGGGGGGAGGCGGAAGGATACCGGGCGCGGCGCCCGCCGCAATGGCTGTCCTGCGGCTGGGATCGGTCGAGGGGGCGCTGCCCGCCGGCCAGGATCAGCCGGTCGGGGTCAGGCGCACCGCATGGACGACGTGGTCGTTCTCGAAGAAAACCACGAAACCGGGGTAGTCCCAGCGGCTAATGGCTGGGTTGCCGATGGCCGGGTAGCGCTGGCTGGGCTCGCCAAACGCCGCCTCGACCGCCTGCATGCGCTGGCCGCGCGCTGGGGCCGCCGTCGTCTGGCTGTCGGTGGCGGAGGCGGACGGCGCGGCAACTGCGCCGAGCAGGCAGACCATGAGCAGAACGGGTGCGGCAGAACGGGGCATAGGGGACATGTTGCACCTCCTGAGGCGACTATAGCACCGGCCCGTCGGCCGGCTGCAGCGCGCCTGTGCCGGAGCATGACGCGGTTCGCAGTTCTGGGCCGGCATGGTCTAATCGCGCCATGATTCTTCCCTTAGAGCTGTTTGTCGCGCTGCGCTATGTGCGTTCGCGAGAGGCGGGATTTTTCGTTTCGTTCATTACCTGGGTGTCGCTGCTGGGCGTCGCGCTCGGCGTCGCGGCGTTGATCACGATCCTGTCGGTCATGAACGGCTTTGAGGGCGAGCTGCGTGGCCGGCTGCTGAGCCTGTCGGCGCACGCGACGCTGGTGGCGGCGGACGGCGGCGTGGTCGATGGTCAGGCGCTGGCGGACCGCGCGCGGCGGGCCCCAGGCGTGGTCGGGGCGGCCGCTTACGCCGAGCAGCAGGCGCTGCTCGTGCACGGCGCCGAGATGTCCAGTGCAACCCTGCGCGGCATAGACCCGGCTCGTGAGGGTTCGGTGACGATGATCGATCGCTCGCTGATCAGCGGTTCGTTGTCCGCGTTGCTGCCTGGCGCTAACCAGATCGTGCTCGGCCGGGCGCTTGCGTTCCAGTTGCGGGTGAGTCCCGGCGATGAACTGACGGTGATGGTGCCGGCGGCCGGCGGCGATGGCGAGCTGGCGCCGCGGATCCGCGCCTTTACCGTCGCCGGTATCTTCGAGGTGGGCCTGCAAGATCACGACGCAACCCTTGCGCTGGCGCATCTGGACGACGTCGGTGCGCTGATGTCGCAGCGTGGCGCCACCGGTGTGCGACTGCGCTTCGTTGATGTATTCCAGGCGCCTGCGGCCGCCAAGGCGCTGGCTGCGAGCCTGGGGCCGGGGCTCGAGTCACGCGATTGGACGCTCGAGAACGCCAGCTACTTCCGTGCGATTCGCATCGAGAAGCCGATGATGACCCTGATTCTGCTGCTGGTGGTGGCGGTGGCCGCGTTCAACATCGTCGCCATGCTGGTCATGGTCGTGCGCGCCAAGCGCACCGATATCGCGATCCTGCGTACGCTCGGTCTCGCGCCGCGCGGCGTTGTCGGTATATTCCTCGCGCAAGGCGTTCTTATCGGCTGGTCCGGTGCGTTGCTTGGAATCGCAGGGGGGCTGTCGCTGGCGGCCAACGTCGGTGCGGTCGTCCCGTTCCTCGAGCAGACCTTTGGGTTCCGCGTCTTTGATGCGGATGTGTATTACGTCACCGAGATCCCGTCGCGCATAGAGTCGGGCGACGTGATCATGGTGGCGACGGTCGCCTTGCTGCTGACGCTGACAGCGACCTTCTACCCGGCGCTGCGCGCCGCCCGCACCGAGCCTGCTGACGTGCTGCGCTACGAATGAAGTTCGCCAATCCCCTTGAGTGGCGCATCGCCTCACGCTACCTGCGCGCGCGCAGTGACAACGGCTTCCTGTCGTTCATCGCGCTGATTGGCGTGCTCGGCGTTGCCATCGGGGTGGCCGTGCTGCTGGTCGTGCTCGGTGTCATGAACGGCTTCGAGCGTGAGCTGAAGGATCGCATCCTGTCGGTCGCAGCCCACGCCACCATCAGTGGTATCGACGGCCCGCTGCCGGACTGGCAGGCGCTCGCGGCGCGGGTCGCCGGCGAGCCCGGTGTGCTGGCGGTCGCCCCGTACATCGAGGAGCGTGCGCTGCTGGCGCACGGCGAGCGGGTGAGCGGGGTGCTGGTGCGCGGTGTGCGGCCCGAGCAGGAGGCTGCGGTCGGCAGCCTCGCCGAGCACGTGCGCGGCGGCCAGCTGGAGGATCTCGCCGCTGGCGGCTACCGCGTCCTGCTCGGCAAGGCGCTGGCGGCCGAACTGCGGGTCAAGGTCGGCGACAGTGTCGTGCTCGCCGCGCCGCATGGCACGGCGACGCCAGCGGGCGTCGTGCCGCGCGTGCGCCGGCTGTTGGTCGTCGGCACGCTAGACTCGGGACTGTACGAGTTTGACCGCAACGTCGCGCTGATCGCGCTCGACGATGCGGCGCGCGTGTTTCGTACCGGCAGTGGCGTGACCGGTCTGCGGCTCAGGCTTGCCGATCCGTTCGCGGCCGGCCGCACGGTTCATCGCATCGCGGTGGATCTGGGCGGCGGCTTCTATATCAGCGACTGGACGCGCGAACACGCCAATTTTTTCCGTTCTATCGCAACTACCAAATCGATCATGTTCGTGCTGCTGCTGCTGGTGATGGGCGTCGCGGCGTTCAATATCGTCGCCACACTGATGATGATGGTGCGCGAGAAGCAGTCCGACATCGCGATCCTGCGCACGCTAGGCGTAACGCCTGCGAGCCTGATTGGCGTGTTTGTGCTGCAAGGCACCGCGATCGGCCTGTTGGGAACCCTCGCCGGGCTCGGGCTAGGGCTGCTGATCGCTGCTAACCTGCCGGTGCTGGTGCACGCTCTGGAGGCGCTGCTGGGTACGACACTGGTTGATCCGCGCGTCTACCTGCTCGACGAGCTGCCGGCGGTAGTCACCGCCGCCGACGCGCTGCGTATCTGTGGCACGGCTTTCGTGCTGGCGTGTCTGTCGACGCTGTATCCAGCGGTCAAGGCGGCGCGCACCCAACCTGCGGAGGCATTGAGGCATGAGTGATCCTGGCACCCCGGTGCTCGTCGCCGAAGGACTCGTCAAGGAGTTCCGGCAGGGCCCGACGCTGTTGCGCGTCCTCGACGGCGTCGATTTCACCGTCCACAGGGGCGAGCGCATCGCGATCGTCGGTTCGTCCGGCTCCGGCAAGACCACGCTGCTGCAACTGCTGGGTGGGCTGGACCTGCCGACGCAGGGACAGGTGCGCATCGACGGTGAGTCGATGAGTGCACTGGGCGACGCTGCACGCGGCCTGCTCCGCAATCGCGCGGTGGGTTTCGTCTATCAGTTTCACCACCTGCTGCCGGAATTCAGCGCGCTGGAAAACGTCGCGATGCCGCTGCTGGTGCGGCGCGTACCCGCCGCCGAGGCGCTGGCAGCAGCGCGCGCGCTACTGGTGCGGGTTAGCCTCGAGGGACGCCTGAGCCATCGGCCGGCGCAGCTGTCCGGCGGCGAACGGCAGCGCGCCGCGGTCGCGCGGGCGCTCGTGACCCGACCGGCACTGCTGCTGGCTGACGAGCCGACCGGCAACCTCGACGGCACCAATGCCACGCAGGTGTTCGAGCTGATGCTCGAACTGAACCGGGAATTCGGCTGCAGCCTGGTGATTGTGACCCACGATGAACGCCTCGCGGCGCGCTTGGACCGGGTGGTCGTGCTCGACGCGGGACGGCTCTGCGAGCGGGCCGGCCATGGGCCGCACGTCGAGGCGTGATTTTTAGTATGATCAGCGACTTACGCGACACGAGGGTCTGAACGCGCGATGTGGGAAATCATCAAAGCCGGTGGCCCCGTCATGTGGCCAATCATCGCGTTGTCGATTACGGCCGCGGCAATCGTGGTCGAACGCCTGTGGAGTCTGCAGGCGGACCGGGTAAGCCCGTCCGACCTGATCGACAAGATCTGGAAGCTGGTGGCCGCAGGCCAGATCAACGACAAGCACATCGAAGTGATCGCAGAGAATTCGCCGCTGGGGCGCATTCTCGCCGCGGGCCTTGCCAATCGCCACCGTCCGCGCGAATGGGTCAAGGAGGCGATCGAGGATACCGGCAGGCATGTTGCGCACGAGCTGGACAGGTTCCTGAACCTGCTCGGAACCATCGCCGCGGTCTCGCCGCTGATGGGCCTGCTCGGCACGGTGATCGGTATTATTTCGGCGTTCAACGCCATCACCCACGACGGCGTCGGTGACCCGAAGGTGCTGTCCGGCGGCATCGGTCAGGCGCTGATCACCACGGCGGCGGGTTTGATGGTCGCGATTCCCTCGCTGATGGGCTACCGCTATCTGCGCGGCCGTGTCGACGAGCTGATCATCGCCATGGAGAAGCAGGCGATTCGTCTGGTGCAGTCGCTGGATACGCAGCGCGCGACCGAGCCGGCGGCGGGAGAGGCTCGCACTCCGGTTGCCGGCGCATGAAATTCAGCCGTCGGCGCGACGTCGAGCCCGAGATCAATGTCACCTCGCTGATCGATGTTGTGCTGTTGCTGGTGATGTTCTTCATGGTGTCGACCAGCTTCGTGCAGGACGGCCGGCTGCGCATCCAGTTGCCTGAGTCCAGTGCCGCTGCCGAAAATCGCGTCACTGACCCGGTGGTCATCGCCATCGGCGCGGACGGCGGCTACCGCGTGAACAATCAGGCGCTGGTGAACCAGGCGCCCGAGACACTGCGGGCGGCGCTGGTAAAGGTTGCCGGTGAAAGCGCGCGTGGCTCCATGCTGACGATCCGCGCGGACGCGCGTGCCACCCATCAGGCGGTCGTCACCGCGATGGACGTCGCCGGGCGGCTTGGCTTTGTGCAGGTCAACATCGCGACCGTCAACCAACAGCCTGGCGGCTGAGGAGCGAGGTGAGCACACCGACCCAGGAACTCTCGCCAGGCACGGTTTACCGGCGCCTGCTCGGCTACGCGCGACCGCACTGGCCGATGTTCCTGCTGGGCGTCATCGGCATGGCAATGTTCGCCTCGGTAGACGCGGGGTTCGCGTACCTCGTCAAGCATTTCCTCGACGGCGCCTTCGTCGACAAAAATCGCGCCGTGCTGGTCTACGTGCCGGCCGGCATCATTGGCTTGTTCGCGATCCGCGGCGTTGGCGATTACCTCGCGGTGTACGGCTCGGGTTGGGTGGGTCGACAGATCGTCAAGCAGTTGCGTGGCGAGCTGTTCCGCCACTACCTGGATCTGCCGACTGCGTTCTATGACCGCAATCGCTCCGCTGACCTGATGTCGCGGCTGACGTACAACACCGAACTGGTGGCCGAGGCTACGACAAATTCGGTGACGGTGTTGATCCGTGACTCGCTGACGATCATCGGTCTGATCGGTTACCTGCTCTGGCTGGACTGGCAGCTGACTTGCGGTGCGCTGCTGGCGGCCCCGCTGATCGCGGTCCTGCTGCAGTCGATCAACCGTGCATTTCGGCGTTATTCGGCGCGCATCCAGAATTCGATGGGCGATGTGCTGCGAGTCGCCAAGGAAGCCATCGATGGCCAGCGCCTGATCAAGGTATTCAACGCGCAGGACTTCGAGGCGCGCGCGTTCGAGACGGTCATTGAGGCCAACCGCTTCCAGAACATGAAGCTGATGCGCGCGCGGGCGACTTCCAACCCGATCGTCCAGCTGTGCGCCTCGCTCGCGCTCGCAGGTGTGCTCTATGTCGCCATTCAGCGGGTGTTTTCCGCTGGCATGTCGGTGGGCTCGTTCGTCTCCTTTCTGGCGGGCCTGCTGGGAGTGACTGCGCCGCTGCGTCGGCTGGTCGGGGTCTTCGGGCCGCTGCAGCAGGGGATCGCGGCTGGCCGCAGCATCTTCGAATTGCTCGACACGCCGGGGGAGCCGGATGTCGGCACCCGCCCGCTGGTACGGGCGCGTGGCGAGGTAGCCTTCGACAACGTGCTGTTTTCGTATCCGGACAAGTCGCCGGCGGTCAACGGCGTGTCGTTCCGCGCGGAGGCCGGCAAAACGGTCGCGATCGTCGGTCGTTCGGGTAGCGGCAAGTCGACGCTGGTCAGTCTGGTGCCGCGCTTCTACGACGTCGCCTCAGGTGCCGTGCGGATCGATGGCGCCGATATCCGCGAATACGGCCTCACCGCGCTGCGCGCGAACGTGAGCCTGGTCAGCCAGGACGTCGTGCTGCTCGATGGCACGATTCGCGACAACATTGTTTTCAGCACCGCAGGCGCGAGCGCCGAGGACGTCGAGCGCGCGGCGCAAGCGGCGTATGTGCTGGAGTTCACCGCTCAGTTGGCGCGCGGGCTCGACACGCCGGTGGGCGACCGCGGCGTGCAGCTCTCCGGTGGCCAGCGGCAGCGCATTGCGATTGCCCGTGCGCTGCTCAAGGATGCACCCATCCTGATCCTCGACGAGGCCACCAGCGCGCTCGACACAGAATCCGAACGGGCGATTCAAGGAGCTCTCGAGGGCTTGATGCAGAATCGCACGACGCTGGTGATCGCTCACCGCCTGTCGACCGTGGAACACGCTGACCTGATCGTCGTCATGGAGGACGGACGGCTCGTCGAGAGCGGTACGCACGCCCAGCTGCTCGCCACCGGTGGCGTGTATGCGGCGTTGTACCGGATGCAGTTCAACGCCTGACCATGCGCATCTGGCTCGAGCGGATGTGGTACGGACAGGCAGGCGGCAGCGCGTGGCTGCTGCCCGTGTCGTGGCTCTTTCTCGCGCTGGTGCAGCTGCGGCGGCAGGCTTACCGGCGCGGCTGGCTTGCCAGCGGCCATCCCGGCCGCCCGGTCGTCGTGATCGGCAACCTGACTGTCGGCGGCAGCGGCAAGACGCCACTGACCGTGTGGCTGGCCTGCGCCCTGGCGGCGCGCGGCTTGCGCGTCGGCATCGCCAGCCGCGGCTATGGCGGGCGGGTGATCGGACCTGCGCCGGTCAGCGCTGACAGTGATCCGGTCGAGGTCGGCGACGAGCCGGTACTGCTCGCCCGGCGCAGTGGCGCGCGGGTCGTTGTCGGCCGCGATCGGCTCGCCGCGGCGCGGCTGCTGGCGCCCGATGTCGATGTGATCCTTGCCGATGACGGACTGCAGCATTACCCGCTGCAACGCGACCTTGAGATTCTGGTGATCGACGGTGAGCGGCGCTTTGGCAACGGCCGGCTGCTGCCGGCCGGTCCGTTGCGTGAGCCGGTTTCGCGGGCATCCCGCGTCGACGCCATCGTCGTCAACGGAGGGGCCCCCGCGGCGGGTGAGATCGCGATGCAGGTGGAGGCGGGCGAGGTGGTGGCGCTCGATGGCGGCCGCCGTCTGCCGCTGGCGGCCTATGCCGGGCGACAGGTGCATGCGGTGGCCGGCATCGGCCATCCAGCACGGTTCTACGCCACTTTGCGTGCGGCGGGCGTTGTGCCGATCGAGCACGCGCTGGCCGATCACGCGGCGCTGACCGCCGCGGACCTTGCCTTTGGCGATACGCTACCGGTGTTGATGACCGAGAAGGATGCCGTAAAGTGCCGGCACTTCCCGCCAGCGCGGCTGGCATTTCTGGAAGTCTCCGCGCGTTTGGCGCCTGTTGAGGCGGAGCGGCTGCTCGATCGCATCGCCGCGCTCGCCATCCGATCTTAAGAGGAACGACATGGATCCGAAGCTGCTCGACATCCTCGCCTGTCCGGTCTGCAAGTCGCCTTTGCTGCGGCACCGCCCGACTGAGGAACTGGTCTGCCGGGCAGATAAGCTCGCCTTCCCGGTCCGTGACGGCATGGCGATGTTGCTGGAGGAGGACGCGCGTCGCCTCGCCAGCGACGATCCGGCGCTGGCGCGCTGATGTTCCGCGTCGTCATTCCTGCCCGATACGCCTCGACCCGCCTGCCGGGCAAGCCGCTGCGCACGATAGCGGGGCGGCCGATGATCCATCATGTGCTGGAGCGAGCCGGTGCCGCCGGGGCGCGTGAGGTTGTCGTCGCGACCGACGACGAACGTATTGCTGCGGCTTGCCGTGCCATCGGCGCGGACGTGGAGATGACCTCGGCGGCGCACCCCTCCGGCACCGATCGGTTGGCCGAGGTGGCCGTGCGTCGCGGTTGGGCCGACGACGACATCATCGTCAACGTGCAGGGCGACGAGCCGCTGCTGGCGTCGGCGAACGTGGCGCAAGTCGCGGCGCTGCTCGCGGCGACTCCGCAGGCGGCCATCGCGACGCTCGCCACGCCGGTGCTCTCACACGAAGAGTTCCTCGACGCGAACGCGGTTAAGGTCGTCTGTGACGCCGGTGGACTGGCGTTGTACTTCAGTCGGGCCCCGCTGCCCTGGCCGCGGGATGCGGCGCTCGCGGCCGAGTGGGGTACAAGTGCGTGGGGCGGGGCGCTGCGGCACATCGGCATTTACGCTTACCGGGTGGCGGGATTGCGTGCGCTGGCGGCGATGGCGCCGACGCCGTTGGAGACGACGGAGCGTCTGGAGCAGTTGCGCGCGCTGGAAAATGGCCTGCGAATCGCCGTTGCGGTGGCGATTTCGGCGCCGGGCCCGGGCGTCGACACCGAGGCGGATCTTGCCCGGGTCGAGGCGCTGCTTGCCGGTGGGCGGCGTTGATGGGCGTCAACCGCTAAGGCGGCTGTGCGTTCTGAGTCAGGGTGAGGGTCGAAGGCGGGGCGGTGGTTGCCGTGCTGAGTGCGACGCGACAAGATGCTGAAACAGATTCAGGGAGTGGCTATGGAAATGAGTAAGTCTGGACGACTGGCCGCACTGGCGGCGGCACTGGTGGCGGTGGCGATGCTCGCCGGTTGCGCGTCCGTGCCGGCGGTGCGCGCGACGACGGATTCTGCTGCGGATTTCGGCAGCTACCACACCTACGGTTTTGTAGAGCGTACGGGTACCGATCGTGGCGACTACACGACCCTCGTCTCGCGCGCGCTGAAGGCGGCGGTCGCGGTCGAGATGGAGAAGCGCGGCTACCGTCCGTCGGAGACTCCGGACCTGCTGGTGAACTTCCAGGCGAACGTGCGTCGCAAGCAGGAGTCGTCGTCGATGCCGTCTGTGATGGCGCCTTTCCGCGGTAGCTACTACGGCCTCGACAGCCCGTTCTACGGCTACGGTTGCCTTGAAACTGCGCGCGATGTCAACGAAGGCTCGCTGAACATCGACATCGTTGACCGGGTCCGCAAGCAGAGCGTCTGGGAAGGCGTTGCGCTGGGCGAGGTGAGCGAGGTCAAGTTGCGTCAGCCGGAACTGACCCTGCCGCCGGTCGTGGCGCAGATCTTCGCGCACTACCCCTACGGCGCCGGTCGCGGCACGGTGGCTGCGCCCCAGCCCTGAGGCTTGGCCGGATGTCGGCAAGCGCGCAAGGCGCTTGCCGACGTTTGCAGCGGCGCTCCGGCTTCATCCACGGCCAGGGCGCTGGCGGCCGCTAGTCGACGGCCGCTTCGGCCTAAGTTCAATCATCGGCCCCGTCACTGCGATGACTTCAACTTGTCATATAATTCCATTATGCTGGAACAATGGAACATATAGCGGCCGTCGAAGCGCTCACCGGGCTAGCTCAGGCGTCGCGGCTCGCCATCTTCCGCGCGCTGGTGCAAGCGGGGGCGGAGGGCGTGCAACCCACCGTGCTTGCGCAGCAGCTGGGGATTCCCGCCAACACGCTGTCGTTTCACCTCCGCGGACTGATGGCCGCCAAGCTGATCAGCCAGGAGAAGCGCGGGCGCGCGCTCATCTATAGGGCGGATTTCGAGCGGATGAACCAGTTGCTGAGCTTTCTGACCCACAGTTGCTGCGGTGGCAAGCCGTGTGCGGTCGAGCCTGTCGAAGTCACGTTGGTTGCCGCCCAGAGGGGTCGAATTTCATGAGTTCTCCTATTTCCGTGCTTTTTCTCTGCACGCATAACTCCGCCCGCAGCATTCTCGCCGAAGCGCTGCTGAACGAGATGGGTGCGGGCAAGTTCGTTGCTTTTTCGGCAGGCAGCACGCCGCGAGACAGTGGCAATCCCAATCCGCTGGCAATGCGCACCCTCGAAGATGCAGGCATCGACACCGCCACTCTGCGCAGCAAGAGCTGGGACGAGTTCATCGGTCCGAACGCGCCCCATATCGATCTGGTGATCACCGTCTGCGGTAACGCGAACGAGGTGTGTCCCGTCTTTCCGGGGCGGCCAGCGACCGCTCACTGGGGTTATGACGATCCGAGTGCGGGGGAGGCGGCTGACGAGATCAAGCTGGTTGCGTTCCGGACGACCCTCCACCAGATCAAGCGCCGCCTGCAGCTATTGATCAGCCTGCCCACGGAGTCGCTCGAACGCATGGCGCTGGAGCAGTCCGCGCGTCGCCTCGCCGGGGTATGAATCATGACCAACACTGAGCACAGCGGCGCCAAGCCTGCGATGAGCGGGTTCGAGCGCTACCTGACGGTATGGGTTGCGTTGTGCATCACGGCCGGCGTCGTGCTGGGGCAATTGCTGCCGGCCGTCTTCCAGAGTCTCGGCCAGCTGCAAGTCGCCAGGGTCAACCTGCCGGTCGGGTTGCTGATCTGGGTGATGATCATCCCGATGCTCGTGAAGGTCGATTTCGGGGCGCTGCGCGAGGTCAGGAACCACGCGCGCGGCATCGGCGTCACGCTGTTCGTGAACTGGCTCGTCAAGCCCTTCTCGATGGCGTTCCTCGGCTGGTTCTTCATCAAGCACGTCTTCGCGCCTTATCTTCCAGCCCACGAGCTCGACAGCTATATCGCCGGATTGATTCTGCTGGCGGCGGCGCCGTGTACGGCGATGGTGTTCGTGTGGAGCCGCCTGACGAATGGCGATCCGCTATTCACGCTGTCGCAGGTGGCCCTGAACGATACGATCATGGTGTTTGCGTTTGCGCCGCTGGTCGGCCTGTTGCTCGGCATCTCGGCGATCACGGTGCCGTGGGCGACACTGGTGACCTCGGTCGTCCTCTACATCGTCATTCCCGTGCTGCTTGCGCAGTTGTGGCGGTGGCAGCTGCTCGCGCGCGGCCAGGCCTGCTTCGATGCGACCATGGAGAAAATCGGGCCCTGGTCGATTGGCGCGTTGCTGCTCACGCTGGTGCTGCTGTTCGCGTTCCAGGGGGAGGCGATCCTGAAGCAGCCCTTGGTGATCGCGCTCTTGGCCGTGCCGATTCTCATCCAGGTGCTGTTCAACTCGTCGCTGGCGTACCTGCTCAACCGCCTGCTCGGTGAGAAGCATTCAGTTGCCTGTCCCTCGGCGCTGATCGGGGCGTCGAATTTCTTCGAGTTGGCGGTGGCGGCGGCGATCGGGCTGTTCGGCTTCGAGTCCGGGGCGGCGCTGGCGACGGTCGTGGGCGTGCTGATTGAGGTGCCGGTGATGCTCCTCGTGGTCAAGGTCGTCAACGCGTCCAAGGGATGGTACGAAAGCTGACCTCGCGCTGAGGCCGCTTGAGGCGGCCTCAGCCGGGCAGTGCGTTCGCGGCCGCGGCGCCGCTCAGGCGCCGGCGCGCGCCATGCGGCGGCGCAGGTATGCGATCTGCGTCTGCAGCGGCAGTTCCTTCGGGCAGACGTCGTGGCAGGCAAGCAGCGTCATGCAGCCAAACACGCCTTCATCGCCACCGATGAGTTCGTAAAAATCAGCATCGCTGCGCGCGTCTCGCGGGTCCAGCCCGAAGCGTGCGATCTTGTTCATGCCGACTGCCCCGACGAAATCCTTGCGCATCTGCGCCGTGCCGCAGGCCGCCACGCAGCAGCCGCACTCGATGCAGCGATCCAACTCGTAGATTTCGTCAGCGAGCTGTGGCTCCATGCGCTGCTCGATGCGCGACAGGTCCAGTGTGGGGTCGGCAGGATGCAGCCAGGCCTGCAGTCGCTCGGTCATCGCGCGCATCCACGTGCCGGTGTCGACCGACAGATCCGCGATCAGCCCGAACGCTGGCAGCGGCAGCAGCGTGATGTCGCCGGGCAGTTCCTGCGTGAGCGTCCGGCACGCGAGTCGCGGCCGACCGTTGACGATCATGCCGCAGCTGCCGCAGATGCCGGCCCGGCAGACGAAGTCGAACGCCAGCGAGGGATCCTGCCGTTCGCGCAGTTCGCTCAGTGCGAGGAACAGCGTCATGCCCGGGGCTTCCTCGACCTGGTAGGTCTGCAGGTGTGGCACGCTGGCCGGATCCAGCGGGTTGTGCCGGAAGACGTGCAGGTTGATCTGGCGGGTGTCGCTCATCGCGGCAGGTCTCCGAGGCGGTCGTTGTCGCCGCGCAGGGACGGCGGCAACAGGTGACGGTACGGCATCAGCCGCTCTTGCAGTGCGTGCCGGCTGAGCTGCTCGGCGGTCTGCGTGGCCTCGACAGTGGCGGCGCGCGCCGGGGTGTCGGGGTGCTCGATGTGGTTGCGCTCGCCGTAGCCGCGCCAGCCAGGGGGTAGCTCCATCGTGCTCACCTGCAGCGGTTCGTAGGCGAGGGTGGGTCGCGTCGCGGTCGGATCCGGCCAGGTGGCGAGCGTGCGTTGCAGCCAAGCGGCGTCGTCGCGACGCGGGAAGTCCTCGCGGTAGTGAGCGCCGCGGCTTTCCTGGCGCGCGAGCGCGCCGCAGGCGATGCACAGCGCGACCTTCAGCATGCGTTGCACGCGGTAGGCAGTCACCAGCTCCGGATTGGGTCCCGGTCCTTCGCTGCGGACCCCGATGCGCCGACTGCGCAGCAGCAGGGCCTCGAGTTCGTCCACTGCAACCGCCAGTTCGCGGCCGTCGCGGAAGATACCGACGCGGTCGGTCATCACCTGCTGCATTGCTATCCGGATCGCGTCGGCGCTTTCGTCGCCGCCGCCGATCAAGGCGTCGAGGGCCGCCTGTTGCGCCGCCACGGCGTCGCGCACAAGTCCGGTGGGAACGTTGATCTCGCCGTCCGGACCCTGGCAGAAGTCGGCGACAAACTCACCGACGATCATCCCGGCAACCACGGTTTCGGCGACCGAGTTGCCGCCCAGACGGTTGAAGCCGTGCAGGTCCCAGCAGGCGGCTTCGCCTGCGCTGAACAGGCCGCGCAGCGTCGGGCACTGGCCGCTGGCATCGGTGCGGATTCCACCCATCGTGTAGTGCTGCGCCGGGTGTACCGGGATCCATGCCTCGGCGGGGTCCACGCCGAGGAAATAGCGGCAGATTTCCTTGACCTCGCGCAGGTTGCGGTCGATGTGCGTCCGGCCCAGCTGGGTGATGTCGAGCCACAGGTGCGGGCCGAAGCGCGATGCTGCGCCGTGGCCTTTGCGGATGTGTTCGGCCATGCGTCGTGAGACGACGTCGCGTGATGCCAGTTCCTTCTTTTCAGGCTCGTAATCCGGCATGAAACGGTGGCCAGCGGCGTCGCGCAGCAGGCCGCCATCGCCGCGGCAGCCTTCGGTGACGAGGATGCCGGCGGGAAAGATGCCGGTCGGGTGGAACTGGATCGCCTCCATGTTGCCAAGCGCGACCACGCCGGTATCCAGCGCGAGCGCAGCTCCCATCCCTTCGCAGATGACCGCGTTGGTCGTCACCCGATACAGGCGGCCGGCGCCGCCGGTCGCGACGACGGTGGCGCGCGAGACATAGGCGATCAACTCACCGCTGGCGAGGTCGCGCACCACGGCGCCACAGCAGCGGTCGCCGTCGCGGATCAGCGCAAGGGCTTCCTTGCGCTCGTGCACCGGCACGCCGTGCGCGATGGCCTGGTCACCGACGGCGTAGAGCATCGCGTGGCCGGTGCCGTCGGAGACGTAGCAGGTGCGCCACTTGCGCGTGCCGCCGAAGTCGCGTTGGGCGAGCAGGCCGTGTGCCTGCTCCGACTCGGTCAGCGTAATGCGCTGGCCATTGATGATGACCTCGCGGTCGCCGCGGCGGACACGGCTCCAGGGAACGCCCCAGGCGGCGAGTTCGCGCACCGCTTTGGGCGCGGTGTTGACGAACATGCGCACGACCGCCTGATCCGCTCCCCAGTCGCTGCCGCGGACGGTGTCGCCGAAGTGCACGTCCTCGTTGTCACCCTCGCCCTTGACGGTGTTGGCGAGGCTTGCCTGCATGCCGCCCTGGGCGGCCGCGGAGTGTGAGCGCTTCGGGGGCACCAGCGACAGGACCAGTGCATCGAGTCCGCGGCGGCGGGCGCCGATGGCCACGCGCAGGCCGGCGAGTCCGCCGCCAATGACCAGCACATCGGTGTAGACGATTTTCATTGTGCACCGCCGCCGAGGCTGGCAGGCACGTAATGCTCGCCGTAGTGCGGGGCGTGCTGGATGCCGATGCGCATGTAGGCGGCCAGCGAGGCCAGTCCGAGCACCAGAAAGAAGGCCGTCAGTGTCCACTTCGCCAGTCGCAGTCGACGGCGGGTTCTGGCTGGATTGGCACCGGCCAGCCAGCCCCACTTGAGGGCCAGTCGGTACAGCCCGACGCCGCCGTGGATCTCCACCGCGAACAGCATCAGCAGGTACAGCGGCCACATGCAGTCCGACCAGACACGGTCGGCTGATTCGTAAGGGCCGATGCGGTCGGGCCGCAGCAGCATCGTCCCCAGATGCAGCGAGGCGAGGAAGAACAGCATAAAGCCGGTGACGACCTGCCAGTACCAGAGCGTCGTGTCTTCATGGCGCATCGCCTGCATGTGGTCGCGGAAACTGCGGTGCGCGGCGTAGCTCGCCGGGAACTTGCGCAGTGCCAGCGCTGCATGCGTCGCGAACAGCATGAAGATGCAGCCGACGATCACCGAGACGAGCCACGGCACGCTGTGGCCGAGGACGAAGTAGCCCTCGAAGAAGCGCGAGATCGTCCACATCGCGTCCTGGCTGATCAGGATCGAGGAGACGAACAGCATGTGTCCCCACATGAACAGGCCAAGCACCAGACCGCTTGCGCTTTGCAGCAGGTCCAGGCGCGCGGGCCAATGGGGCCGGCGGAGGGTGGGGTTGGTAGGCCCCGGTGGGGCGGCGGCCGTCAAGGTCGTGCTGCTGGACATCCGATTCCCGAGTGCTGAGGTCTGGAAGCGATTTGGACCGTTCTACGTTCGGGAAACGATAAGTGTCTTCCACCTGGGGCGCAGGCAGCCGGCGGCGCTGCGGCTGCTATGGACGCGGCAGGCTGCCGTGGCGCGTAGGGGCGCTGTCTGCTTGGTCGCCCAGGAACCCGCCGGTCTGGTGAGCCCAGAGGCGGGCATACAGCCCGTCGCGTGCCAGCAGACTCTCGTGGTCGCCGATTTCGACGACGGCCCCCTGGTCCAGCACCACTAGTCGGTCCATGGCCGCGATCGTCGACAATCGGTGCGCGATCGCCACCACCGTCTTGCCGGCCATCAGGCGGTACAGGCTCTGCTGGATTGCGGCCTCGACCTCGCTGTCTAAGGCACTGGTGGCTTCGTCGAGTAGCAGGATCGGCGCGTCTTTGAGCATCACGCGGGCGATCGAGATGCGCTGGCGCTGGCCGCCGCTGAGTTTCACGCCGCGCTCGCCGACGTGCGCGTCGTAGCCGCTACGGCCGTGCGAATCCTTCAGCGTCAGGATGAACTCGTGAGCCTCCGCGCGCAGGGCCGCGGCGATCATGTCGGCCTCGGACGCCTCAGGGCGTCCGTAGAGGATGTTCTCGCGCACCGAGCGGTGCAGCAGCGAGGTGTCCTGGGTGACCATGCCGATCTGCGCCCGCAGGCTATCCTGCGTGACCGCGGCGATGTCCTGGTCGTCGATCAGGATCCGGCCCTGGCGCAGGTCGTAGAAGCGCAGCATCAGGTTCACGATCGTGCTCTTGCCGGCGCCGGAACGCCCGACCAGGCCGATCTTCTCGCCGGGCGCGACCACCAGATTCAGGCCGTCGATGACCGCCGGCCTGGCGCTGTCCAGCGCCTCGCCGTAAGCGAACGTGACGCCCTCGAAGCGCACCTCGCCATGCGCTACCCGCAACTCGCCGGCGCCGGGGCGATCGACCACGGTGTGGGGGCTGGAGAGCGTACCGATGCCATCTTGGACGGTGCCGAGTTGCTCGAACAGCGAGGCGAACTCCCACATGACCCAGTGCGAGATGCCATTGAGCCGCAGCGCCATCGCCGTGGCAGCGGCCACGCCGCCGATGCCCAGCGCCCCTTGGCTCCACAGCCACAAGGTCATGCCGGCGGTGCCCATGATCAGCAGCATGCTCAACGAGTGGTTGACGATCTCGAACGAGGTGACCATCCGCATCTGCCGGTAGACGGTGCGCAGGAAGTCCGCCATCGCGCCCTGCACGTAGCCGCTCTCGCGTTGCGTGTGCGAGAACAGCTTGACGGTGGCGATGTTGGTATAGGCGTCGGTGATGCGGCCGGTCATCAGCGAGCGTGCGTCGGCCTGTGCCTTGCCGACGGCCGCCAGTCGCGGCACGTAGTAGCAGATCGAGACGGTGTACAGGACAAGCCAGCCAACGAACGGCACCAGCAGCCAGCCGCTGAAGCCACCCACCACGAGCAGGATCGTCGCGAAGTAGATCACGACGTAAACGAGGATGTCGGCGACGGTCATCCACGCATCGCGTACCGCCAGCGCGGTCTGCATGACTTTTGCCGCGACGCGACCGGCGAACTCGTCCTGATAGAAGCTCAGGCTCTGGGCAAGCATGTTGCGGTGGAAGTCCCAGCGCAGCCGCATCGCGAAGTTGCCGGCCAGCGTTTGGCGCCGCAGCAGGCTCTGCACCGCCACGAGCACGCTGCTGGCCGTCAGGATGGCCGCCAGCAGCAGCAATTGGTGCCGTTGGGTGGCCCAGATCCTGGCCGGCTCCACCTTCGCGAGCCAGTCCACCACGTGGCCGAGCATGCTAAACAGCAGTGCCTCGAACGCGCCGATCAGCGCTGTCGCCGCCGTCATGATGCCGATGTAGCGACGCGCACCGCGCGTGCAGGCCCACATGAACCCGAGCAGGCTGGGCGGTACCGACTGCGGGGGCGCGTCGGGATAGGGCGATACCAGCGATTCGAAGTAGCGCAGCAAGGGTGAGCTCAGAGCAAAGGGAAGGGTAGTGAGCTTATCCCATCGGACTTGGCGCAAGCGGCTCGCGTCGACGGGAACGGCGGCGCTCGTGCCGTTCCCGCGCATTAGATGTTGCGGTTGCGCTTAGAGAATGAAGACATAGTACTTGCGGACGGTTTCAACCACTTCCCAGGTGCCCTTCAGTCCCGGCGGGATGATGAAGATGTCGCCCGCGCGCAGGTGCACCGCCTCGCCCCCATCTGGCGTGATGATCGAATAGCCCTCGAGGAAGTGGCAGTACTCCCAGCTGTCATAGGCGACCCGCCAGACGCCCGGTGTCGACTGCCATGTCCCCATCAGCTTCTTGCCGTCCTCAGACGCATAGCCGTTCATGGTGACGGTCTGCGGGTTGCCGCTGATCGCAGTGCCCGGCCAGGGAGCATCGACCTCGGGGACGGCGCGGGCATTGCGGTGCACGAAGATTGGTGTGGACATGGATGAACTCCCAGGGTGAAAGGCGCGAGATGTTCTCATGGAACTCTCAGCGGGTGGCGCCGGCGGGGGATCCGCTCGCAGGCAGGCGTGTCGTCGTGGCGTCACTGGGCCCGTTGCGTGGGCTGCGCCGAATATGCGGCCGCTGAGCGGCAAGGTATAAGGGCGCATGGCCATTCCCCCACGTCCCATCGCCGTGCTGTTCGTCTGCATGGGGAATATCTGTCGTTCACCCACCGCCGAGGGTGTGTTCCGCGCTTTGGTGCGACGAGAGGCGAGCGACCTGTCTATTGAGATCGATTCGGCCGGTACTCACGACTATCACGTAGGTGCGCCACCGGATCGGCGTTCGCAGGCGGCGGCGCGGCAGCGTGGCATTGAGTTGAACGATTTGCGCGCGCGGTTGTTGACCGCCGAGGATTTCGAGCGCTTCGACTATGTGCTGGTGATGGATGCGCGGAACATGGCGGATGCGGCGGCGATCGCGCCGGCCCGTTATTCAGCGAGGCTGCAGCGCCTGATGGAGTACGCGCCGGATACGGGATTTGAAAATGTTCCGGATCCCTACTACGGGGAAGCGAGCGGCTTCGAACAGGTACTGGACCTGACCGAAGCCGCATCGCGCGGCCTGCTGGAGTCGCTGCGCGCCGGCGTGGCGCGCAGCCGCAGGCCCTAGGCTGCCGTCGAGCCAGTCGGCGGCGCTGGTGCCGTCGATGCCGTTTCGGCGGCGACCGGTGTCGTCGCCGCGGCCACCGGTGCTGAGGCTTCTGCCTTCACCGGTTCAGCTGCGACAACCGGTGCTACGACTTCTTCCTCAACGATCGCGCTCGTCACGATAGGCGCGGTCGCCACGACCTGCGCTATCGGCTGCGTGTCAGTGACCCAGTCACGCGTCGGCTGGGTCATCGAGGCTGCCGGCGCAGTTGCCGGCTCGGGAGCCGTCACTGCCACGGCCTCTACAGCTGCCGGTGCCGCTACGTGCGTCACTTCGACAACCGCCTCGGTCACTGCCGCGGCTGTAGGCGCAGCATCGCCCAGGCTGCGCTCGTAGGCCTCGACGTCGAGGACCGGGAAGCGTCCCGACTCGCCGATGTCCGGTACGTTCGAACCGAGTTGCTCATCGCCACCGCTGCGCGTCTCGTTGCCCGGCGTGCCGCCCTCGCGATTGCCGCCGCGACCACGACGACGACCGCGCCGCCGACGACGCTCGCCCGAGGCCCTGCTTTCTGCGGCGCCCTCGGCGCCCTCCGGCCGGTTCTGCGACTCGCCACTGGTGTCCGCCGCGGTATCGGTCGACGGTGTGGGCGCAGGGGCCCTGTTTTCGTCACGCGGCGCGTCGGGACGACGCTCCTGGCGTGGCTGGCCGTCGCGACCGCCGTCGCGGTTACCCTCGCGGTTGCCATCACGGTTGCCGTCGCGGTTGCCGTCGCGGTTGCCGTCGCGGCCACCGCGCTCTGAGCGGCCACGATCCGAGCGGCCGCGCTCGCCGTCCTGCCGCGGACGATCGCCTTCCTGGCGGGGACGGTCGCCTTCCTGCCGGGGACGATCGCCTTCGGGGCGGCGCGCCTCAGCTTCCGGACGCGGGCGGTCAGCGTCGTTGCGGGGGCGATCGCCCTCACTGCGTCCGCCACTGCGTCCGCGATCACGGCCGCCACGACCACCACGGCCGTCGCTGCGTCCGCCATCGCGGCCACGCTGGCCACCGCGCTGTTCGTCGCGCTGGCCGCCGCTGCTGCGGCCGCCACGGTTGTTACGCTCGTCGCGCTCGCGATTGGCGGCGGCATTGCGCGGCTCGGGCGTGCTGCTAGATCCAAACAGCCAGGTCCAGATGCGGCGGAAAATCCCTTCGCGATAGACCGGACCGGCCGGGGCGGCAGCGACGACGGGCGCCACCACCGTTTCGGCAGTCGCCGACCAGAGGTTCGCCGCAGGCGCGGGCGCCGACGGCATGATCGGCTGCACGGCCGCAGGTTCGGCGGCTTTCTTAGGCTCCGCGGCAGGCGTTGCGATCTCTACCGCGGGCTGCTCCGCCATCTGATAGCTGTTGACCGAGTTCTCGGCCAGGGCCATCTCGTCGTCGCGCACGCGGCGCAGCGAGTAGTTAGGCGTCTGCATGTGCGGGTTCGGTACCAGCACGACTTCGGCGTGGTTGCGCTCTTCGACTTCGCGCAGCCAGTCGCGCTTCTCGTTTATCAGGAACGTCGCCACCTCAACCGGCAGCTGCGCGATGACCTTCGAGCTGCGGTCCTTGCGGGCCTCCTCGCCGATCAGTCGCAGGATCGCCAGCGCGAGGGACTCGACGCTGCGGATCGTGCCGAGCCCGACGCAGCGCGGGCAGGTGATGTGGGTCGACTCGCCCAGCGATGGACGCAGGCGCTGACGTGACATCTCGAGCAGGCCGAAGCGCGAGATCTTGCCGATCTGGATGCGGGCGCGGTCCATCTTGACCGAGTCGCGCATGCGGTCTTCAACCGCGCGCTGGTTCTTGGTCGACTCCATGTCGATGAAGTCGATGACGATCAGTCCACCCAGGTCGCGGATGCGCAGCTGGCGGGAGATCTCTTCCGCCGCCTCGAGGTTGGTGTTGGTCGCCGTCGTCTCGATGTCGCTTCCACGCGTGGCACGGGCGGAGTTGATGTCGATGGAGACCAGCGCCTCGGTGTGGTCGATCACAAGGCTGCCGCCGGAGGGCAGGTTGACCTTGTGCGAATACGCCGACTCGATCTGGCTTTCGATCTGGAAGCGGGTGAACAGCGGCACATCGTCCGTGTACAGCTTCAGCTTGCGCTGTGACTCCGGCGGCATGAAGCGCGCCATGTAGTCCTGGCCGCGCTGGTAGGCGGCCTCGTCGTCACACAGCACTTCGCCGATGTCGTCGGACAGGTAGTCACGCAGGCTGCGTGCGACCGGGTCGCTCTCCTGATAGACCAGGAACGGCGCATGACGGTCCTTCGAGGCGACCTCGATGGCCTCCCAGTTGGTGCGCAGGTTGTCCATGTCCCACTGCAGCTCTTCGGTCGAGCGACCGACGCCTGCGGTGCGGACGATGGCGCCCATGCCCTCGGGGATGTCGAGGCCTTCCATCGCCTCGCGGGTCAGGTCGCGGTCCTCGCCTTCGATGCGGCGCGACACGCCGCCGGCGCGGGGGTTGTTCGGCATCAGCACGAGGAAGCGACCGGCCAGGCTGATGAACGTGGTCAGGGCGGCGCCCTTGTTGCCACGCTCTTCCTTCTCAACCTGAACGACGATTTCCTGACCTTCGGTCAGCAGCTCGCGAATGTTCATCCGGCCGCCCTGCGGCTGGGCACGGAAGTTTTCCTTGGAGACTTCCTTGAGCGGCAGGAAGCCATGGCGGGCGGCGCCGTAGTCGACGAAGGCGGCCTCTAGGCTGGGCTCGACCCGGGTGATCCGGCCCTTATAGACGTTGGCTTTCTTCTGTTCTTTGGACGGTATCTCGATCGACAGGTCGTAAAGTTTTTGACCGTCAACGAGGGCAACGCGCAGCTCTTCCTGCTGCGTTGCATTGATTAGCATTCTCTTCATGGGCCCCTACTTGGGTATAGGCGGGGGCCGATGCTTGGAAGTTGTCTACGGGAGTGAGCGTCGCGAACAATGCGATGACAGAGCGGGTCGTCGATGGAGAGTCTTGAGCCATCTTCTAAACGCGGGCGCGCACCGGGTCTCTTTAAGGACCGATCTGAGCGCGCACCCTGCCTGCATTCCTTCATGAGCCCGTGACCGGTAGACACCGCGCCCACCTTCAGGTGGCTTCGTGGCGGGCGGCGAAAAAGCCGCGCATCCTAGTCATCGGCCGAACGATGATCCGATCACCCGAGACGGGGGAGGACGGACCAACTAATATGCGGAACCGCAACGCACTCCGCCGACCTGACCCGGGCCTTTGCAGGATCCCAAGGGTGGGGACGATTCGAGATGCGAGAACCGCGCTGAGGCGAAGACCTAGGAATGCTTCGCATTACCTAGCGTCAGGCGCCCGACGGAACGATAAGCTACCAGACCAATGCCGGTAAATCAATGTCTTACGACTCGAATCCCGATTCTCCCGTAACGCCCCCCACCGCGGGCGCCAAGGCCACTCACGTCAAGGTGGCCGTCGATGACGACGGCCAGCGCATCGATAACTGGCTGCTGCGGGCCTTAAAGGGTATTCCGCGCTCGCGCGTTTACCGCCTGCTGCGCAAGGGCGAGGTCCGGGTCAACGGCAAGCGCGCCAAGCCTGAGCAGCGGGTCGCCAGCGGTGACGACATACGCCTGCCGCCGGTACGGCCGGTCGAGGAGGGCGCGCCGATCGTGCGGCGGGCCTCTACCAGCATGATCGACGCGATCGAGGCGGCGATCATCCACACGGATGACAATCTGCTGGTCATCGCCAAGCCCTCCGGAATGGCCGTCCATGGCGGCAGCGGGCTGAGCCATGGCGTGATCGAGGCGCTGCGGGCGTCCCGTCCCAGGGAGACCCTGGAGTTGGCGCACCGGCTGGATCGCGACACCAGCGGCCTGTTGCTGGTGGCGCGTAACCGTCCGGCGCTGCGCGTCCTGCACAGCCTGATGCGCGACGGGCAGATCGAGAAGCGCTATCTGGCGCTGGTGAAGGGGTCGTGGGACCTGGGCAAGAAGACCATCAATGCCCCGCTCGACACCGAGGCCCGCCAGTCCGGCGAACGGGTCGTCCGGGTGCAGGCCAGCGGCAAGGAGTCCACCACGACCTTCACGCCGGTCGATTTCTTTGGCGCCCGCGCCTCGCTGCTCGAGGCGGATCTGGGCACGGGCCGCACGCACCAGATCCGTGTCCACGCCGCGCACGCCAGCCATCCGGTGGCGGGCGACGACAAGTACGGTGACCGGGAATTCAACGTCGAGATGCAGGCGCTGGGCCTGCATCGGTTGTTCCTGCACGCGCAGACGCTGTCGTTCGAGTGGCCCGGCTCGCACAAGAACTATTTCTTCAGCCAGCCGCTGCCGGAAGATCTGGCAGCGGTGATCGACCAGCTGAACGCCACCCGCAAGAAGAAGGTCAGGTCCCGCCGCCGATGAAGACACTACCGCACCTGTTCGAGAACAATCGCGCCTGGGCCAAGGCGATCAGCACCCGTGACCCGGACTTCTTTTCCAAGCTCTCCCGCCAGCAGTCGCCGCAGTACCTGTGGATAGGCTGTTCTGACAGCCGGGTGCCGGCCAACGAAATCGTCGGGCTGTTGCCGGGTGAGATGTTTGTCCACCGCAACGTCGCCAACGTGGTCGTGCACACCGATCTGAACTGCCTGTCGGTGATCCAGTACGCGGTCGACGTGCTCAAGATCACCGACATCATGGTGGTCGGCCACTATGGCTGCGGCGGCGTGATCGCCGCCCTGGAGCAGCGACCGCTGGGGTTGATCGACAACTGGCTGCGGCACGTGCAGGACGTGATGCGTCGTCACGACGCGCTGCTCGGCCCGCTGGCTGACGCCAGCTCCCGCGGACGACTGCTGTGCGAGCTGAACGTCATCGAACAGGTGGCGAATGTCTGCCACACCTCGATCGTTCAGGAAGCCTGGAACCAGGGTCGCCAGCTGGCGGTGCACGGCTGGTGCTATGGCCTGGCGAACGGGCTGCTCAAGGATCTGCAGATTCGGGTCGGGCCCGAGGATGAGCTTGCGACGGTCTACCGCCGGGCCGTGGAGGCTGCGGCGGTGCGCAAGGGCGACTAGGCGAGTGGATCGAGCCCCGCGCGCGCCAACGCCGCCGACAGCCACACCAGCGGCAGCCCGATCAGCGCGGTCGGATCGCACGTCTCGATCGCCTCGAACAGGGCAATGCCCAGCCCTTCCGACTTGAAGCTGCCGGCGCAGTCGAGCGGTTGCTCGAGGGCCACGTAGCGCGCGATCGCCGCCGCAGTCAGCGGCCTGAACCGGACAAGCGTCTGGTCGCAGTGCAGTTCGTGACGGTGACCGTCGGCGTGGATGACGGCCACCGCCGTGTGGAAGCTCACCGTGCTGCCGCTGGCGGCCGCCAGTTGCTGACAGGCGCGAGCGTCCGTGCCGGGCTTGCCCAGCGCCTCGCCGTGACAGGCGGCGACCTGGTCCGAGCCGATCACAACGCAGCCTGGATGGCGCGCGGCGACCGCCGTGGCCTTGGCCATGGCGAGCCGCCGGGCGAGGGCTGCAGGTGCCTCGCCGGGCGCGCCGCTCTCGTCGACGGCGGGGTTTTCGGTGCTAAACGGCAGCCGCAGTCGTTCAAGCAGTTCGCGGCGGTAGCGGGAGGTGGAGGCCAGGATCAGGGGCGGATTGGGGCGCGACATCGGGCGTGTTCCGGCAGGCAGTGCAGCAACGCTTTCAAATCAAAGCGTTGCAGATGAATTAGCTTTGACAGGGGGCGGGGCGGTCACTATGATACGCGCCCCTATGGCGAGGCCCCTCGAAGATCCGCTTGATGTTGGGCAACTCGCTGCCCAACAGGCTGCGCTTGACCGCACCTACGAGGTCGCAGGTTTCGAGCGCCTGCGGGGCAGTTTGGCGCGGCCTGAGGGTCGCGCGACGGCCAGCTTCCGGTTCCACGATAGCGGAACCTACCCGGCGCTGGAGGGTGAGGTGAGGGCAACCGTTTGGCTCGTCTGCCAGCGGTGCCTGACGGAGTTCGAGGCTACGATCGAGTCGCCGGTGCGCGTGGCTCTGGTGGCCACGGACGCCGCGGCGGCCCGGGTGCCGGACGAGTACGACGCGGTGACGGCGCCCTTCGGCCGGATCCAGCTCGAGGAGCTCGTCGAGGATGAGTTGTTGCTGGCGTTGCCGCTTGTGCCCATGCACGCGACGCTGGCGGAGTGCGCGCTGCAGACGGCAGGGCAGGTTGAACGTGAGGCCGAGACCAGCCGGGTCGAGGCTACGGCTGCAGCCGAGGCGAAGAGCCCGGTGCAGCGTCCGTTCGGTGACCTGCGCAACTTGCTGAAGCGCTGATTTAAGAATTTTGATTCCGAGGAGTAAAGACCGATGCCCGTTCAGAAAAGCCGCAAGACACCGTCCAAGCGCGGCATGCACCGTTCGCACGATCACCTGTCGGCGCCCGCGCTGTCGACCGATCCGACGTCCGGCGAGACGCACCTGCGTCATCGCGTGACGCGCGACGGTTACTACCGTGGCAAGAAGGTGATCGACACGCCGGTCGCCTCTACCGAGGAATAAGACCGGCGTCGGTACGGACCCGCTGGCGCTTGCGGCCTTGAGTCGCTTGTCGTCCCGAGTCTCGATCGCCGTCGACGCGATGAGCGGCGATCTGGGGCCCCGCGCCTGTGTGCCCGGGGCCCTTGCCGTTTTGCGGTCCGAGCCTGAGCTCGAACTGCAACTCGTCGGCATTCCCGATCAGATAGCGCCGCTGCTGGTGGGCCTGCCCGCGGCGCTGCGCGAGCGCGTGCGCATCATCGCAGCCACGCAGGTGGTCGCCATGGGCGAGCCGCCGCGCGAGGCGATCCGCCGCAAGAAAGATTCCTCGCTGCGCCGCGCGCTGGACCTGGTTGCCGCCGGCGATGCGGCCGCCTGCGTCAGCGCCGGCAATACCGGTGCCCTGATGGCCAGCGCGCACTTCGTGCTCGGCATGATCGAGGGTATCGAGCGTCCGGCGATTCTCGGTGCGATACCGTCGGTACACGGCCAGACCCTCATGCTCGATCTGGGCGCCAATACCAGCGCCACTGCCGAGCAGTTGCTGCAGTTCGCCGTCATGGGTTCGGTCGTTGCGACCGACCTTGCCGGGACTGCGCGGCCGCGGGTGGGCCTGCTGAATATTGGCGCCGAGGAGATCAAGGGCCACGAGCTGGTCAAGGCGGCGCACCAGCGCTTGCAGGCCAGCGGCCTGAATTACGTCGGTTACGTCGAGGGTAATGACATCTGCGGCGGTGCGGTGGATGTGGTTGTCACCGATGGGTTTACCGGCAACGTCGCGCTGAAGTCCATGGAGGGCCTCGCGCGCATGATGGGCGGGGCGATCCGCGCTGAGTTCACGGCCGATCCGTGGCGGCGGGTGTCGGCGCTGCTGGCCTGGGCCGCGCTCGGCGCATTGAAGAAACGCCTCGACCCGGGGCGTTACAATGGTGCGAGCATGGTCGGGCTCGCCGGGGTGGTCATCAAGAGCCATGGCGGTGCCGATGCCATGGCGTTTGCGCAGGCGGTACGCGTCGCGGTGCTCGAAGCCCGTAACGATGTCCCCGCGCAGATCGGCGCAGAACTCAAGCGACAGGCAGGCTGAACATGTATTCACGCATCGCCGGAACCGGCAGTTACTTGCCAGAGAAGGTCGTCACCAACGCCGATCTCGAAAAGATCGTAGACACCACCGACGAGTGGATCCGCTCGCGTACCGGCATCGAGTCGCGGCACATGTCCGCACCCGAAGAGACGACCTCGTCCATGGCGACCATCGCCGCGCGTCGCGCGATGGAGATGGCGGGCGTGGGTCCCGAGGATATTGACTTCATCATCGTCGGTACGACGACCCCCGATGTGATCTTCCCCAACGTCGCGACGATCGTGCAGGCAGCGCTTGGCATCCATGACACGCCTGCCCTGGCCGTTGAGACGGCCTGCGCCGGCTTCATGTCGGCGCTGTCGATCGCCGACAAGTACCTCCGTCTGGGTGAGGCCAAGTGCGCGCTCGTGATCGGCGCTGAGGCGCTGACCCGCATCATCGACTGGAACGACCGCACGACCTGCGTGCTGTTCGCCGATGGCGCCGGTGCTGTGGTGCTGCAGCCGTCGGAGGAGCCTGGCATCCTGACGACGATCATCGCGGCCGACGGACAGTACCGCGACCTGCTCAGCTATCCCTACGGTGTCTCCAGTGGCTTTGACAAGCTGCGCTCCGGCGCGCCGGCGGCGCTGACGATGAAGGGCAGCGAAGTGTTCAAAGTCGCGGTCAACAAGCTCTCCAAGCTGGTCGATCAGACGCTCGCGAAGGCCGGCGTCGACAAGTCGGAGATCGACTGGCTCGTGCCCCATCAGGCGAACCTGCGCATCATTCAGGCCGCCGCCCGCAAGCTCAACATGCCGATGGAACAGGTCGTCGTCACGGTCACCCATCATGGCAACACCTCGGCGGCCTCGGTGCCGCTGGCTCTCGATACGGCCGTTCGCGACGGTCGCATCAAGCGCGGCCAGTTGCTGATGCTCGAGGCATTCGGGGGTGGCTTCACCTGGGGCTCGGCGCTGGTCCGTTTCTAGCGTCTGGCGTTCCAGGGACGGTGCAGCCATGAGTCAACGCAGTTTCCTCGGCCAGTGGCTGTTCCTGCTGGCCGTGGCGTCGCTCGCGGCAGCCGGCATGCCGGCGCGGGCAGCGACCTACGCTTTATCGGCCGACAGCGACTTGGTTGGCGAGTACGCCGAGTTGCGCGCGGCCCACGACGACACGTTGATCGACCTCGCCCGTCGCGAGGGTCTGGGTTACGAGGAAATCGTTAACGCCAATCCCGGCGTCGACCCCTGGCTGCCGGGCGAGGGCACGATCGTGCGCCTGCCGCTGCGGCGTGTGCTGCCTGATGCCCCACACGAGGGCATCGTCGTGAACCTGCCCGAACATCGCCTCTACTACTACCCGCCGGCGAAGCCCGGCGAGGCGCGTGTCGTCGTCAGCTACCCGGTCAGCGTTGGCAAGATGGACTGGTCGACGCCGCTGGGCCTCACGAAGATCGAGAAGAAGATCAAGGATCCGGCCTGGTACCCGCCGGAGTCGGTGCGCATGGAGCACGCGGCGCACGGCGACATCCTGCCGAAGATGATCCCCGCCGGGCCCGACAACCCGATGGGACTGTTTGCGATGCGGCTCGCGATCCCGGGCGGCTCCTACCTGATCCACGGCACCAACAAGCCCGCCGGCATCGGCATGCAGGTCACGCACGGTTGCATGCGGCTCTACCCCGAGCACATCGAAGCGCTGTTCAAGATGGTAGCGGTCGATACGCCGGTGCGACTCGTCAACCAGCCGCACAAGGTTGGTTGGAGCGATGGCCACCTGTACGTCGAGGTGCACCCGCCGCTCGAGGCCACCAACAGTGCCGTGATCGCCCCCGATCGCACGTCGCTTGCACGGCTGGTCGCGAATGCCGTGCGCGTGCATCCCGCAGGTCCAGTGACCTGGGAGCGCGCTGAGAACGCGTTCGAACAGGCGCAGGGCATTCCGATGCCGGTGGCCGATAGTGCGGCGGCGACTGTCGGCGGGCAGCACTGAGCGCAGAGCAGGCGGTTTTCAGTCCCCCAGGGCAGCGTGGCGTCGCGGTTGTGCGGCGAGCAGCGCCTGTAACGGCGCAAGGCGCCTGGCGGCGCGTGGATGTTTGCGGGCGTAGCGCTCGACGATGCGCAGCATCAGCAGCTGGTCGGTCAGTTCGCCGAGCTGCTGTTGAAGCTGCCGCAGTCGCGCCAGCTCGGCGCTCGAGTGGCGCAGGCCCAGCGTCGCCACCAGTTCCAGTAGGTACCGGCGTTGCTTGAGCACGATGCGGGCGTGGTGGATCGCCGTTGCATTGCCACTGCGTGCGTGCGCTTGGGCGCTGGAAAGTTCGCGCGCCGCGGCGGCGAGCGTGCGTTCGATGTGGCGCACCGCCAGCGCCTCCGCAGCGGGCTGCTGCAGACGACTGGCGCTGCTCAGTGTCCATGCCTGCAGCATCTTTTCGATGCGGCGGGGATGCGCCTTCGTCAGCGCCCGCATCGCGCGTGCCCGTACTCGGGGTTTGAGGCGTTCGACGATCCGGTGCAGCTGCGCGGTTGCGGTTGGCGCTAACCCCATCGTTCGCACACGCCGCGCCATGACCTGCAGGTCGCGCAGTTGACCACAGGTACCGAACGGCGCCTCCAGATAACGCTCCAGCGGCTCGTTCTTGGGTTGCGGATCGACGGCCTGCAGCAGCGTTAGCAGCGAGTAGATGCGGCGCGTCGTGATTCGCAGGGTATGGATCGCGCCGCGGCTGGCGCGCTGGCGTACCGCGCGGATGGCAGCTCGGTATGCGCTTGTCAGCTGCTCTGTCAGGCGGGGCAGTTCGAGGTGCAGCGGCCGGGGTAGCGGCTGCGAACGGGTTGCGGCATGACCGGCAGGCCGCGGTGTGCTGCGCGCGGGGCGGGTTCGGCGGGCGGTACTTGCCGGAGCCATCGCAGGGGGGCCTACGTGTCGAAGCGGGAGCCCTAGGGTACGCCCAGCTCGTCGGCCGGGCCCGCGTTGCCCGCCGCAATGGGCGGCGGAAAATACCGGCGATTGGCGCCGCCAGCATCTCGCCAGGTAACGTCGCAGCAGGCGCAAGACGCCAAAGAAAAAGCCGCGGCAGGGCCGCGGCTTTTCTCGAACCGTCGCGCGCCGACCGGGGTCGGTGCGCGGTGGAGGTTCGTCGGTGCCTTACTTCGAGACCGACTTCTTGAACATGCGATCGATCTTCTCGTTCGTCGCATCACAGCACTGCTGGCTCGCCGCGGCAGCGGAGGCGGCAGCGTCAGCACGGCTCTGCGCCTGCTGGGCAGCGGTCTGGGCAGCCTGGGCGGCGCGGGCGGCGCTGTCCGCGGCGGCCTTTGCACTGTCCTTGGCGCTGTCCTGCTGGGCCGACAGCTTGCTGACCTGACTCTTCAGATCATCAATCTGCGACTGGAGCGGCTTCAGATCCGCGCAACCAGCAATGAAAACAACGCAAAGCGCAGCAGCGCCAACCTTGAGAATCTTGCTCATGAAAAACTCCTCAGTCTTCTTGGATATCACGAAATAAACCACGCCGCAGCCCTAAAGCTTAGTGCGGGGACGCATCCTAGCGTCACTACGGAGCGCAAATTTACCTGATTACGTTACGTCGCACCAATGGGTTTCGTGTCTCGGGTTGCGACATGAACGGAGCTTAATAGCGCTTGTGGCTGTGGCGGGGCAGGCGAGGGGTCCGTTTTGGCCGCTGCGGGTTACGTATTGTCGCCGGCGGTCAGTCAGCGGCTCGGCCGTGGGGGTGGGCAGGCCTTCAGGCAGAGGTGGGTTGCCAGATCCAAACAACTGGATATAATCACAGTCATCTGTATGCCCATACAGGGGAGCACCATGAGCGACCTGACCCCACGCCAACGCCAGATCCTTGATTTCATCCGAGACCAACTCGAGGAGTGCGGCATGCCGCCGACCCGGGCTGAGATCGCCACCGCCCTCGGCTTCAAGTCCGCCAATGCGGCCGAAGAGCACCTCAAAGCGCTCAAGCGCAAGGGGGTCATCGACCTGGTGCCGGGCACCTCGCGGGGGATCCAGCTCAAGGACGCGATGCGCGACCAGATGGGCCTGCCACTGATCGGCCGGGTCGCTGCGGGTCGGCCGATCATGTCCGAGGAGCACATCGAAGGTCGCTTCCAGGTCGACCCCAAGCTGTTCAATCCCCGTCCACACTACCTGCTCAAGGTGCAGGGCATGTCGATGAAGAACATCGGCATCATGGATGGCGACCTGGTGGCGGTGCACCGCACACCCGAGGTCCGCAACCGCCAGATCGTTGTGGCGCGGCTTGAGAATGAGGTCACCGTCAAGCGCTACCGGCAGGAGGGCTCGGTCGTCTGGCTGCTACCGGAAAACGTCGACTTCGAGCCGATTCGGGTCGATCTCAAGGAGCAGTCCATGATGATCGAGGGTGTCGTCGTCGGCGTCCTGCGCCGCGGTAACCGTAACGAGTTTCTGCAGTAGCGACCGGCCGCCGTGCCGGCCAGCAGGCCGCGAGATGAACGGATCTCTGCAGGCGCTACTCGCCGGCGCCGACCTCTGGCGAGCTCGCGGCGGCGGTATGGCCGCCACTGGGGCCTGCCGCCCCAGTGGCTGGCCACGGCTTGATGCCGAACTGCCCGGTGGCGGCTGGCCGCTGGGTACGCTGATCGAGCTGCTGTTGCCCGAGACGGGCGTCGGTGAGCTCAGCCTGCTGCTGCCGGTGCTGCGCGGGCTGGCGGCCGAGCCGCCGACGCACGCTCGTCGCTGGTTCGCCTGGATCACGCCGCCGCATGCCCCCTATCCGCCCGCGCTTGCGCAGGGCGGCATCCCCGCGGAGCGGCTGCTGCTGATCCATGCCGCTCAGAGCGAGGATCGGCTCTGGGCCCTCGAGCAGACGCTGCAGTCTGGCCACTGTGCGGCGGTGCTCGCCTGGCTCGACCGTGTCGATGACCGTTGGCTGCGCAGGCTCAAACTCGCCGCACAGTGCGGACAGACGTTGACCGTGCTGTTCCGACCGCTGCGGCATCAGTCGAGTGGCTCACCGGCAAGCCTCAGGCTCACGCTGGAGCCCGGGGCTGCCGGTTTGGATCTGGCGGTGCTCAAGCGCCGCGGTGGCGGGCCAGTGCGGGTCCACGACGTCCTCGGGGCCTGAGGATCATGGCAACGCGCCAGATCATGCGCCGCAAGGTGGCTGCGCGGCCCGCCGACAATCGCACTGGCGATCTGTTCGCGGTCACGCCTGCCGTGCCATTGGCGGTGCCGCCCATCGCGCCGTTGCCGCGCACGGCGTCGGTCCACCGCCAGCTGTGGCTGGCGGTGCAGCTGACGGCGCTGCCGCTGGTCGCCGCGGCAGGCGACTCACGCCCGTGCGGGGTCGTGGCCGGCGAGGGCGGCACGCGCGCACTTGTCGCCTGCAACGAGGCGGCACTGCGGGCTGGCCTCAGCGCGGGTCTTGCGCTCAACGCGGCCCGCGCGCGTGTGCCTGATCTGCAAATTCATGAACGCGACCTGCTGCTTGAGCAACGCCATCTCGCGCGTCTGGCCCGCTGGGCGCTGGGGTTCACGCCGCTGGTGAGCATTGAGGCGCCGGACGCGCTGCTGCTGGAGGTGCAGGGCAGCCTGCGCTTGCTCGGTGGGCTGGACGTGCTGCTGCAGCGGGTGGCGGTCGAGCTGCAGGCGCAGGGTCATGCTGCGCTATTGGGCGTCGCGCCTGCGCCACGCGCCGCGTTGTGGCTGGCACGCGCGGGGGGGCAGCCGCCGGTGGAGTCGCAGGCGAACCTCGCCGGCGCACTGGCGCAGCTGCCGCTCATGGCGACGCGCTGGCCGGCACGCACGCTGGAGGATTGCACGCGGCTCGGTGTCGCCACGCTCGGCGAGCTGCGGCGCCTGCCGCGCGAGGGGCTTGCGCGGCGCTTCTCACCACAGCTGCTGGACGAGCTCGACGAGGCCTATGGTCGGCGAGCGACGCCGCGTCGCCGCTATGTAGCGCCGGAGCGGTTTGAGCAGCGGCTTGAGCTGCCCGCGGAGCTGGGCTCTACGACTGCTCTGCTGCCTTACTGCGGCCGCTTGTTGGAGGCGCTTGCGCAGTATCTGCGGGAGCGCGACCGGGCGACCGCGACGCTCACCTTGATGTTGCTGCATCGTGATGCGCGACCGGCCTGCGTGCGGTTGGGACGGGCGCTGCCGACTGCCTCGGCGGTTGAATGGCAGGAACTGCTGCGCGAGCGGCTCGGGCGCACGACCTTGGCGGCGCCGGTGCGTGCGCTGCTGCTGCGCTCCGGCCCCGCGGTACCCGCCAGCGGCACGAGTGGCATGCTCGACGGCTGTGGCAGCGGTGCCGCGCATGCCGAGGCCGAGGCGTTCGCGCTGCTCGACCGCCTGCGCGCACGGCTCGGCGAGCAGGCGATCAGCGGCGTCTGCCTCGTGGCCGAGCACCGGCCTGAGAGTGCCTATCGAAGCTTGCGGCCGGTGCCGCAGCCAGCACGCGCGAGTAGCGTTGTGCCGCTGCTGCCGGCGACGCCGCGACCCCTGTGGCTGCTCGCACTGCCTGAGCCGTTGGCCGAGCGCGATGGACGGCCTCGCCACAGCGGTGAGCTGCGGCTCGAGTCGGGCCCTGAGCGCATCGAAAGCGGCTGGTGGGAAGGGCCGGAGGTGCAGCGCGACTACTACGTCGCGCGCACGTCGCGCGGTGCGCGGCTGTGGATCTATCGCGTGCGGGCCGGCGCCGACGCGCGCCACTGGTTCTTGCATGGCGTGTTCGGCTAGCCGATGTCGCTGCCCGACTACGCCGAACTGCATGCGCTGTCGAACTTCACCTTTCTGCGCGGCGCCTCGCACCCCGAGGAGCTCGTCGAGCGCGCCGACGAACTCGGCTATAGAGCGCTGGCGCTAACCGACGAGTGCTCCCTCGCCGGTGCGGTGCGTGCCCACGTTGCCGCGCGCGGTAAGACATGCCGCTTGCTGCACGGCGCGGAACTTGCGCTCATCGATGGGCCGCGGTTGGTGCTGCTGGCGACCGATCGCAGCGGCTACGGCGAGCTGTGCCGACTGCTGACGCGCGGGCGGCGTGCGGCGCCGAAGGGCAGCTACCTGCTGTCGCGCGCCGATCTCGAAGCGGAGTCGCCCACCCACTGCATCGCGCTGTGGCTGCCGGCCGACGCGCCTGATGCTGGCCATGGCCGCTGGCTGCGCGAGCGGTTCGGGCAGGCGACCCACATCGCGGTCGAGCTGCGCGTTGATGGCCGCGACCGCGAGCGGATCGTGACGCTCACCGCGCTTGGCAAGGCACTTGGCATCGACTGCGTCGCCAGCGGTGATGTCCACCTGCACCGGCACGAGCGCCGCCGCCTGCAGGACGTACTGACCGCGGTGCGCGTCGGCGTGCCGCTGGGCTCGGCCGGGTTCGCGCTGCATGCAAACGGCGATCGGCATCTGCACGAACGGGCGTTGCTGGCTCGTCGCTACCCGCCGGCGCTGCTCGCCGCCAGCCTCGCGATCGCGGAGCGCTGCGTGTTCTCGCTGGAGGAGCTGAGGTACGAGTATCCCGAGGAGCTGGTGCCCGCCGGTCATACGCCAACCAGCTGGCTGGCAGTGCTGACCGCCAAGGGCATGGGCAGGCGCTGGCCGGACGGTGCGCCGGATGCGGTGCGGGCGCTGGTGGCGCGCGAGCTTGCGCTGATCGCGGAGCTCGCCTACGAGCCGTTCTTCCTGACGGTCGAGGACCTGGTCGCCTATGCACGTGGCCGCGGCATCCTCTGTCAGGGGCGCGGCTCTGCCGCCAACTCCGCGGTCTGCTATTGCCTGGGGATCACGGAGGTTGATCCGACGCGGATGTCGCTGCTGTTCGAGCGCTTCGTGTCGCGCGAGCGCAACGAGCCGCCGGACATCGACGTCGACTTCGAGCACGAGCGGCGCGAAGAGGTTATCCAGTACCTGTACGCGAAGTACGGCCGGCACCGCGCGGCGCTGGCAGCGACCGTGATCTGCTACCGGCCGCGCAGCGCGCTGCGCGACGTCGGCCGCGCACTGGGCCTGGACCGCCTTACCGTCGAGAGCCTGTCGCGCAGCATGCAGTGGTGGGACGGCAACTGCATCGATGCGGCACGTGTGCGCGAGGCGGGCCTCGATCCTGCCAATCCGCTCGTGGCACGTACGCTTGAGCTGGCGCGCGAGCTGATCGGTTTTCCGCGCCATCTGTCGCAACACGTCGGCGGCTTCGTGATCGCGCGTCACTCGCTCGGCGAGCTGGTGCCGGTCGAGAACGCGTCGATGCCGGAGCGCACGGTGATTCAGTGGGACAAGGATGACCTGGATGACCTGGGCCTGCTGAAGGTGGATGTGCTGGCGCTGGGTATGCTCACCGCGATACGGCGCGCCCTCGATTTTGTTGGCGGCCGTCTTGGCCGGCCGCTGACGATGGCGGACGTGCCGGCTGAGGACGCGGCGACTTACGCGATGATCTCGCGCGCCGATACGATCGGTGTGTTCCAGATCGAGTCGCGGGCGCAGATGGCGATGCTGCCGCGGCTGCGGCCGGCCAACTACTACGACCTGGTCATCGAGGTCGCGATCATCCGGCCGGGGCCGATCCAGGGCGGCATGGTCCATCCCTATCTGCGCCGCCGTAACGGTGAGGAGCAGGTCAGCTACCCGAGCCAGGAAGTGCAGGCGGTGCTGGAGCGCACGCTGGGTGTGCCGATCTTCCAGGAGCAGGTGATGCAGCTGGCGGTGGTGGCAGCCGGGTTCACGGCCGGGGAGGCGGACAGCCTGCGTCGGGCGATGGCGGCGTGGAAGCGACGCGGCGGTCTTGGCCACTTCGAGGAGCGGCTGGTCGGCGGCATGCTCGCCCGCGGTTACAGCAAGGAGTTCGCGACCGCGCTGTACAACCAGATGCTCGGCTTCGGCGAGTACGGTTTTCCGCAGTCGCACGCGGCGAGCTTCGCGCTGCTGGTGTATGTCTCGGCGTGGCTGAAGTGTCACGAGCCGGCGGCGTTCACGGCCGCCTTGCTCAACAGTCAGCCGATGGGCTTCTACGCCCCCGCCCAGTTGGTGCGCGACGCCCGCGAGCATGGGGTCGAGGTGCGGCCGGTCGACGTCAACGCCAGCGGCTGGGATGCGACGCTGGAAGAGGGCGCGGCTGCGGCACTGCGGCTGGGGTTGCGGCAGGTCAAGGGACTGGCGCGAGCCGCTGGCGAGCGGATCGAGGCGGCGCGGCAGGCGGGGGCATTCGTGTCGGTGCCGTCGCTGGCGGAGCGGGCGGGCCTCGATCGACGCGAGCTGTGGGCGCTGGCCGCCGCCGGCGCGCTGGCGGCGCTGGCCGGTCACCGCCACCTGGCCGCGTGGGAGGCTGGCGGTGTCGAGCGACCTTTGCCGTTGCTCAGGCACGCACGGCTCGCCGAGGCGGTGCCGCTGCTGCGCGTGCCGGGTGAAGGCGAGAACATCGTTGCCGACTATCGCGCGCTCGGGCTCACGCTCGGCCGCCATCCGCTGGCCCTGCTGCGTGAGCGCCTCGCGGCGCGCGGCGTGCTCGGCGCGGCGGAACTGCGTTTGCTGCCGGCAGGGGCGCTGGTGCGCGTCGCCGGGCTGGTGCTCGTGCGCCAGCGTCCCGGTACGGCCTCCGGGGTCACCTTCGTCACCCTCGAGGACGAGACCGGCATCGTCAACCTGATCGTCTGGAAGGCGGTGGCTGAGCGCTGGCGGCGGCCGCTGCTCGATGCGCGCCTGCTGGTGGCGGAAGGGCGCGTGCAGCGCGAGGGCGAGGTGCTGCATCTGATCACCAGCCGGCTTGCCGACCAGTCGCGACTGCTGGGCAGACTCCTCTGGTCGTCGCGGGACTTCCACTGACCGCAGAGGTGTTGACGGAGGCGCCGGGTTCAGGGAGTCTCCTAGGGAATTCCACGCACCGAGGAGCGGTCATGAATCGCGTGTCACAAACCCTGTCGAGGTTCGCCCCGGGCGGCCTGCTGCTCGGCCTGCTGGTGGCAGTCGCCGCCAACGGCGCGCCCACCGCAGCGCCGACCGCCGACGAGATCGTCGCCCATAACCTCGAGGCGCGCGGCGGCGCGGCGAAAATGCGTGCCCTGACCGTGCTGCGGCGTAGTGGGCGGCTCGTCATTCCGGGCTTCAACATCGAGCTGGCGGTGACCGAGTGGCAGGACCGCGCCGGCGACTTCCGTCAGGACGTGACGCTGCAGGGTCTGACGGCGATCCAGTCCTACGATGGACATGAGGCCTGGCAGGTGCAGCCGTTCGAGGGTCGCAAGGATCCGTCGCTCATGTCCGGCGACGAGGCGAGGGCGATGTCCCTGTCGGCTGATATTGAATTCCCGTTCGTCGACGCCGCGGCCAAGGGCCACAAGCTGGAGTATCTCGGCTTGGAGGACATCGACGGCACGCCAGCGCATGCGTTGCGCGTGCGGCTCAAGGGCGGCGATGACGCGACCTACTGGGTCGATCCGGATACGTGGATGGTGATCCGGGTGCTCGAGAAGCACACGATCCGTGGCGCTGAGCAGGTGCAGGAGACGGATCTGGGCGAGTATCAGCAGGTCGCCGGCGTCTGGGTGCCGATGAGCGAGGAGCAGGGACCGAAGGACTCCGACGCGTCGCAGCGCCAGAAGATCGTGTTTGACCACGTCGAGGCGAATGTCGCTGTTCCTGCGGGGCATTTCGCGTTTCCCGACACACAACCGAAGGCTGCCGCAGGAGTCCGCCCATGAGCCGCCATGACCGCCTGATTGCATCGGCTGCCGGCGCGCTGTGCCTGCTCGCTGGCGTGACTGCGAGTGCCGCAGGCAAGTCCGCGGCCGCGCCGCTTGCCGACTCTGCGGTGATTTCGGGGCTCGGCGCCCGCAACATAGGTTCTGCGACGATGAGCGGCCGCATCGCTGCGATCGCAGGTCGCGCCGAGGCCGACGGCTCGGTGACGCTGTATGTCGGCGCCGCGTCCGGTGGCCTGTGGCGTTCGCGCGATAGCGGCACGACCTTCAAGCCGCTGTTCGACAAGCAGCCGGTGCAGTCGATCGGCGCGATCGCGCTCGATCCGAACAACGCCGCCGTTGTCTGGGTCGGTACCGGCGAGAGCTGGACGCGCAACTCGGTGTCCATTGGCAATGGTGTCTATCGTTCCACCGATGGCGGCGACACCTGGCAGAACATGGGATTGCCGCAGTCCGAGCGCGTCACACGCATCATCGTCAGCTCGCGTGACAGCCAGACCGTCTACGCCTGCGTGCCGGGCCGGCTGTGGTCGGACTCGGCCGATCGAGGTCTGTACAAGACCACCGACGGCGGCAAGAACTGGGCGCTGGTGCTGACGGGTAACAATGGTTCGACCGGTTGCTCCAGCGTTGCGCTGGATCCGGCCAATCCCGAGCGCATGTATGCCGGCCTGTGGGACTTCCGCCGCAAGGGCTGGACGTTCCGCTCGGGTGGCGAAGGACCAGAGGCGGCATCGGGATCGGGTCTGTTTGTCAGCGATGACGCCGGCAAGACCTGGCGCCATCTTGATCCTGCTAATTCGCCCGGCCTGCCGAAGGGCCCGCTCGGTCGCATTGAAGTGGCGGTGGCGCCCTCGCAGCCGAATGTCGTCTACGCCGTCATCGAGGGGGTGCGCTCGGCGCTGTTCCGCTCCGACGACCGTGGTGCGACCTGGCAGGAGCGCGATCGCAGCAACAGCATGGTCTGGCGGCCGTTCTATTTTTCGCGGCTGGTGATCGACCCGACCAACGCCGACCGGCTCTACAAGCCTGACTTGCGGCTGATCGCCTCCGATGACGGCGGCAAGAGTTTCGCGACCGTCTCCGGCGGCACGCACGGTGACCATCACGACCTGTGGATCAATCCCAAGAACCCGAAGTTCGTGGTCACCGGTGATGATGGCGGCCTGTGGTTCAGCCACGATGGCGGCAACAAGTGGTGGAAGGCGGACAACCTGCCGCTGTCGCAGTTCTATCACGTGTCGGTGGACAACCGTGACCCGTACCAGGTCTACGGCGGCCTGCAGGACAACAGCTCGTGGGTCGGGGACTCGGAGTATCCAGGCGGCATCAGCAATGGTCGCTGGGAGAACCTCTACGGTGGCGACGGCTTCTGGGTGTTCCCGGATCCGACCGACCCGAACTTCGCCTACGCCGAGGCGCAGGGCGGCTACATCGGTCGCGTCAACCGCAAGACGCTCGAGTCGCGCGAGATTCAGCCCAAGGCCGGCTTCAAGGAGAAGCTGCGCTACAACTGGAACACGCCGATCGCGCTGTCAGCGACCGATCCGTCGAAGCTGTATATCGGTGCGCAGTTCCTGTTCCTGTCGCGCGATCACGGCGACAGCTGGACGCGCATCTCGCCGGATCTGACCAGCAACGATCCGGCCAAGCAGAAGCAGGAGGAGTCGGGTGGCATCACCGTCGACAACTCGGCGGCCGAGATGCACACGACGATCTATTCGATTGCCGAGAGCCCGCGCAACGGCCAGGTGATCTGGGTCGGCACCGACGACGGCAACCTGCAGCTGACGCAGGACGGCGGCGCGCACTGGAAGAATCAGGTCGCTCGCATCAAGGGACTGCCGGCGGCGAGCTGGGTGTCGTACCTCGAGAGCGGCCACCACGCGGATGGCGTCGTCTACGCGACCTTCGATCGTCACACGTACGGCGACTTCGATCCCTGGCTGTACGTCAGTCGCGACTTCGGCGAGAGCTGGGCTCGGCTCGCAGGCCCCGGCTCCGGCGTGCGCGGCTACGCGCACGTGGTGCGCGAAGATCCGGTCGATGCGCGCGTGTTGTATCTGGGCACCGAGTTTGGCCTGTGGGTCTCGCTGGACGGTGGCGCTCATTGGGCCGAGTTCAAGGGCGGCGGCCTGCCGGCGGTGGCGGTGCGCGACCTGATGGTGCAGCCGCGTGATCATGACCTGGTGATTGCGACCCACGGGCGCGGCATCTGGATCATCGACGACCTGACGCCCCTGCGGGCGCTGGCGGCGGGTGGCCTGGAGCGCGAAGTGGTGTTCCTGCCGACCCGGCCGATCCAGCAGCGCCTCAGCGCCAACGGCGGCTGGCCTGAAGGTGACGCGAAGTACGCAGGTCAGAACCCCGCCAGCGGCGCCGAGATCGCCTACTACCAGCGCACACGGCACGTGTTCGGCAAGCTGAAGCTGGAGGTGCTCGACGCGCAGGGCCGCGTTGTCGACACGCTGCCTGCCGGTAAGCGCAAGGGCATCAACCGGGTCTACTGGTCGATGCAGGTCGCGCCGCCGCGCGTGCCGAGCGCGGCACAGGCGTCGTTCGCCGGTGCCCAGGGCCCGCGGGTCGTGCCGGGGCGCTACACGCTGCGACTGACCAAGGGCGGGCAGGTCTACGAGCAGTCGATGGACATCGGGCTCGACCGGCGGGCGACGTTCAGTGTCGCCGACCGGGCGGCGCACTACGCCGCAGTGATGAGCGGCCATGCGCTGTTCGGCCGCATGACGGACCTGGTCGATCGTCTCAACGGACTGCGGGCGCTTGCTCTGCAGCGCGCCGCCGCGCTGCCGGGCAAGCCGGCCGCTGTCGAGGCACTGAAGGGCTTCGATGCGGCTCTGGAGGCTTTGCGCAAGCAGGTCGTGGCCACCAAAGAGGGCGGGGCGATCACCGGTGAGGAGCGGCTGCGCGAGCAGCTGGACCATGCCTACGGTGCGCTGCTGTCCTACGAGGGCCGTCCGGCCGGCTATCAGGTCGAACGGATCGCCGTGCTCGAGCGTGAACTGGCCGAGGTCGAGGCCGATGCGAAGCGCCTGATCGAGACGGAGCTGCCGGTGTTGAACCGGCGGCTGCACGAGGCCGGTGGCGAGCCGATCGCGCTCATAGAGGCAGACCAGGCCGGTTCACGCCTGGCGGCGCTGCAGGCGCTTGAGCGGGCGCACGAAGTGGTCGAGTCGGCGGTCGCGACCCGGCAGGAGCGCGACTAACGCCGTTCAGCGGCGCGGCCGTTTCGGTCGCGCCGGGCGGACGGGGGTAGCGCGCGGCGGCGCGTCGTCGATCTCGTAGTCGTCGACGTCCGCCAGCAGCTCGGCGGTGTGCTTGCCCTCGAGGTATTTCTCGAGCCGGCGCCAGGCGGGCTCGGCGCCCTTGGGACCTGCGCGCGGCTTGCGCGCGTCGACGTCCCTGATCAGGCGGTCGAACTGGAGCGAGTCGCCATCGGCGATCTCGTCATCCTCATAATCGTCTGGGTCTGGCTTCTCGCTCATGTCTCTCTGGAGTCACGACTGCGAACGGCGAGCGGATTGGGTTATAAGGCAAGCCGGCGCGGCGACGCAAGGGGCCCGCACATGAAGTTTGCAGGCGCCCCCCGGCGGGGGGGGCGAACCGGGGTCACTTGACCAGCTGGTTCAGTTCGAAGATCGGCAGCAGCAGCGCCAGCACAATCAACAGCACGAAGCCGCCCATCACCAGGATCATGGCCGGTCCGAGCACGTTGACGGCGGTGTTGACGATGCCGTCCATGTCGCGCTCCTGGTTGGTCGCGGCGCGCTCGAGCATGGATTCCAGCTCGCCGCTGGACTCGCCGCTGGCGATCAGGTGGATCAGCATCGGTGGGAACAGCCGCGAGGTGCCCAGCGACTTGGCGATCGGGGCGCCCTCGCGGACGCGATCGGCGGCGTTGGCGACCGCGTCCCGCATCGGCAGGTTGCTGACCACTTCGCCGGCGATCCGCAGCGCCTCCAGCACGGGCACCGCGCTCGCCGTCAGGATCGACAGCGTGCGCGCGAAACGCGCCGCGTTGACGCCACGGACGACCCGTCCGATCAGCAGCGTTCGCAGCTGCGCATGGTGCCAGCGGCGGCGCGCGGCCGGATCTTCCAGCCAGCGGCGAAAGCCCCAGACCGCGCCGCCCGTCCCCAGCCCCAGCAGCCACCACCAGTGGCGGAAGCCGTCGCTGAGCGCGATCAGCGCGCGCGTCAGCAGCGGTAACTGATGCTTACCGGCCTTGAAGACGTTGACGACCTCGGGCACGACGTAGCCCAGCAGCAGCGAGACGATCACGACGCAGACCACCGTCAGCAGCACCGGGTAGACCAGCGCGTTGCGGATCTTGCTCTGCAGGATCTCGCGACTCTCGGTGTAGTCGGCGAGGCGCTCCAGGACGTTGTCCAGCCGCCCGGCCTGCTCGCCGGCGCTGACGGTAGCGCGATAGATCTCGGGGAACACCTGCGGGAACGCGCCCAGTCCGTCGGCGAGCGAGCGCCCCTCGAGTACCCGGGCGCGCACACCGGAGACAATCGCCGCGACGCGTGGCTTCTCGGTCTGCTGCGAGACGGCCAGCAGCGCTTCCTCCAGCGGCAGTCCGGCGCGCGACAGCGTCGCGAGCTGGCGGGTCAGCATCGACAGGTCGGCGGCTGAAATGCCGCGCCGCAGCGAAAACCGCAGGCCCGTGTTGCGCTTCGCCTCGTTGCCTTCGACCTCGGCGATGCTCACCGGCAGCAGCTGCTGCTCGCGCAGCTGCTGGCGGACCTGGCGGGCGGTGTCGCCCTCCAGCAGTCCGCGGCGCTCGCGGCCGGCGCTGTCGAGGGCGGTGTATTGAAATGCTGGCATGAACAGTGCGCGTGGGCGCGTCAGTCTTCGCGGGTAACGCGCAGCACTTCCTCGAGGGAGGTGGTGCCTTCAAGGACACGGCGACGGCCATCGTCGCGAATGCTGGGCATCGACAGGCGCGCATGCCGTTCCAGCTGCGCTTCGCCTGCGCCGTCGTGGATCAGCTGGCGCATCACGTCGTCGACGACCGCCAGCTCGTAGATGCCGGTACGGCCGCGGTAGCCGCTGCCGACCTCGAGGTTGGGTCGGTATAGCGTCGCCTGCTCGTCCGCCGGCAGGTTCAAGAAGCGGTGCTCGTACTCGGCGGCCGGGTAAGGCACCCGTGTCGCAGGATCAAGCACCCGCACCAGCCGCTGCGACAGTACGCCCAGCAGCGTCGAGGACAGCAGGAACGGCTCGACGCCCATGTCGCGCAGGCGCGTGATCGCGCCGACGGCAGTGTTGGTATGCAGGGTCGACAGCACCAGATGACCGGTCAGCGACGCCTGCACTGCGATCTGTGCGGTCTCTATGTCGCGGATTTCGCCGATCATCACGACGTCCGGGTCCTGCCGCAGGATCGCGCGCAGGCCGCGTGCGAAGGTCATCTCGACCTTGGTGTTGACCTGCGTCTGGCCGATGCCGTCGATGTAGTACTCGATCGGATCCTCGACCGTCATGATGTTGCGGGTATCGTCGTTCAGACGCTCGAGCGCGGCGTACAGCGTCGTGGTCTTGCCCGAGCCGGTGGGGCCGGTGACCAGGATGATGCCGTAGGGCTTGTGGATCAGCTCGTCCATCGAGTTCTGGGTCTGGATATCCATGCCCAGGGAACCCAGATCGAGTCGACCGGCCTGCTTGTCCAGCAGACGCAGCACGACCCGCTCGCCGTGACCGGCCGGAATCGTCGAAACGCGCACATCCACCGGCCGGCCGGCGATGCGCAGCGACATGCGACCGTCCTGCGGCAGGCGCTTTTCGGCGATGTCGAGCTTCGACATCACCTTGATGCGCGAGACAACCACCTGCGCCAGCGCGCGCCGCGACTGCAGCACCTCGCGCAGCACGCCGTCGACGCGAAAGCGGATCACCAGCCGGTTCTCGAACGGCTCGATGTGGATGTCGGAGGCATTCTCACGCACGGCCTGGGTGAGGACGGCGTTGATCAGCTTGATGATCGGCGCGTCATCCTCGCTCTCCAGCAGGTCCGATGGCTCCGGCAGTTCGTCGGCGAGGTGGGCGAGGTCGGTGTCGCCCTCCAGACCCTCGGCGGCCTCGGCCGCCGCGTTGTTGCCGGTGGCATAGGAGCGCTGCAGCAGCTCCTCGAAGCGCTCCTCGCTGACCTGCTCGAGCACGAGCGGTCGACCGAGGAAGCGACCGGCCTCCGCGACCCCGGCCGGGGATGAGCCATGCCGAACGACCAGTTCGGCGCGCTCAGCGTCGATGGCGCGACACAGCACGCCGTGCCGTCGCGCGAACGCGAACGACAGCCGGCGTTCCGGCCCGGGCGCGAGGTCGGCGCTCATCAGTTCGGGGTCCCGCCGCCGTTCGGCGGCTCCGGCGCGCGGTCCGCCTGCGGCTCACCGCGGCTGGCGCGCGATTTGGGTGTCTCCACCGGCGCGGGACGCGGCGCGAGGTCCTTCAGGTCCGGCAGGATCGGCTGGCGCTCGCTCGGCTGCAGTTGCACCCGACCCTGGCGCTTGAGCTCAAGCTCGCGCACGTAGTTGTACTTGGCCGAGGTCTCGGTCGCCATCTGATGGGCGTCCACCAGGATCTTTGGCCGCAGGAACACCATCAGATTGGTTTTTTCCTTGGTGCTCGTGCGGGTCTTGAACAGGTTGCCGATGAACGGAATCGAGGCCAGTCCCGGCACGCGCTGCTCGCTTTCGGTGACGTTGTCCGAAATCAGCCCGCCCAGAACGATGATCTCGCCATCGTTGGCCAGCACGCGGGTGTTGATCACGCGCTTCGAGGTCTGCACGTCGACCGTCGCGATCGAGCTCTTGATCAGGCTCGAGACCTCCTGGTCGATCTTCATCAGTACCGTGCCGTCGTCGGTGATCTGCGGCGTGATCTTCAGGATCGTGCCCACTTCCTGCCGCTGGATCGTCTGGAACGGATTGACCACGCCGCTGGAGCCGCTCTGGGTCGCCTGAGTTGAGGCGTACTGACCGGTGACGAACGGCACTTCGGTCGCGACCTTGATCTGTGCTTCCTGGTTGTCGAGCGTGACGATGGTCGGTGTCGAGATGATGTTGGTGTTGGCCTTGCCGGAGATCGCGCTGAGGATCGCAGCGAAGTTGGTACCGGTCTTCTGCAGACGTCCGACGCCGAGGGTGAAGCCGTTCGGCACTTGGGCTGCGCTGATCGCGGTCGGGTTCGACGCTGCCGCGGCGATCGTCGCGATCGAGGTGCCGGCAGAGCCTATCGGCGAGACGAAGCCGCCCGCGGCAATGTTGTCCTTGGAGCCGTCGATGAGCCAGTTGACGCCGAGGTCGACATTCGAGCTGCCGGTGATCTCGACGATGATCGCCTCGACCTGCACTTCGAGCCGGCGGATATCCAGTCTGTCAATCACGTCCATCAGCTGGCGCATGGTCTTGGAAGGCGCGGTGATCACCAGCGCGTTGGTGGCAGGATCCGCCCAGATCGTGGTCGACTTGTCGCTGCCGCCGGCGCCCGCCTGTCCGGCAGCGGCCGGTGCGCTGGTGGCCTGCACCTGCTCCTTGAGCTTGGTCGCGATCTTTTCCGCATCGGCGTACTTCAGGTAACGCACGCGCGTGCCGCTGCCGCTCTCGAGCGGCGTGTCCAGGTGCGCGACCAGTGCGCGCAGTTTCAGGCGTTGGTTCTTCTCGCCGCTGAGCAGCACGCTGTTGGTGCGCTCGTCCGCGATCAGCTTGGTGGCTGCGCCGCCGTCGTTCGCAGCTCCCTGGGTCAGCTGGTTCACCACCCGCACGATCTCGCTCGAGGAGGCGTGCTCGAGGCGAATGACGTCGATGTCCTCGTCGCCGCCGGAGTCGATGCGCTCGATGATGCGCAGCAGGCGGCTGACGTTGTTGGCGTGGTCGGAGATGATCAGCACGTTCGAGGCGGTATAAGCGGCCAGATGGCCGTTCTGCGGAATCAGCGGCCGCAGGATTGGCACTAGTTGCGCGGCGCTGACGTTCTTGAGCTGGACGACCTGGGTGACCAGTTCATCGGAGCTGGAGCTGACCGACTCCGGCAGGTCGTTCGCCGGCACCTGGCGCGCATTCGCGTCCGGGATGATCTTGTAGAGCTTGCCGGAAGGTACGGCGACAAAGCCGTGTACCTGCAGAATCGCGAGGAAGGCCTCGTAGAACGCGCCCGGTCCCATCGGCGTGGCTGACAGCATCGTCACCTGTGCCTTGACGCGCGGGTCGATGATGAAGTTCTTGCCGGTGACCTGACTGACCGCCTCGACGATCTGCGTGAGGTCCGCATCCTTGTAGTTCGGCGTGATCATCGCCTGTGACGGCATCGCTGCGCGGCCAGCGCCGGCCATTTGCGACTGCGAGGCGGCAGGGACGCCCGTCTCGCCGGCGGCCAGCGTCGATACCAGCGTCGCGGCCAGCGACAGGGCCGGCCAGGCGATCGAAGCTAGGCGGTGGCGGGGCGGTTTGGATGACTTCATGCGGTGTCTCGGGTGGCGCGCGGCGCGCGTCAGTCGGAAGAGGGAGATTCGGTGGTGGGCGGTGGCACGGCACGGCCGGCGGCTGCGGGCGGCGGTGGGGGGTCTGACTCGGAGATGCCCTGCAGCTGCAGGGCATCGATGGTTAGCTGCTGGGTTGCACCACCGCGCTCGACCGTCACGGTCGCGGTGCCACCGCCGAGCGTGCGCAGCGCGTCTAGACCTTTCTGGGAATCGCCGAGCGGGACGCCGTTGACCTGCGTGACGACGTCACCCGGCTGCAGGCCGAGCTTGGCGAACTTGCGTCGATCGCGACCGGCATAGACGCGAAAGCCCTTCAATTGGCCGTTGCTGTAGGACGGCATGGGTCGTAAGACGTCGCCGATCACCTCGGGGCCGCCGGCGATGAGCTTTTGGACGGCCTCGGCGATCGGTGGTTCCGCGCCGCGCGCGGCGACGCGCGCGCCGGCGGCCCCGCCGAGCGCGTGCGGCAACGGCAGGGTCTCCAGCATCCCGTTGCGGTCCAGGACAACGCGGTCCGCATAGACCTCGTGCAGTCGAACTCCGCCCGGCAGCGTCGCGCCCACGGCGACCACGTGCCCGGTCTGTGCCGTTTCGCCGATGATCGCGAGGCCCGCTTTGGGGTCGCGCACCGCGAGCGTGCCGGCCAGCACCAGCGCGACGTTGGTGGGCGGGGCGTCGACGCCGCTGGCGGCGTCCGGACTGGCGCCGCCGAACAGGTGCGTGGCGAGCAGGTTGTCGAGGCTGGCTGGCGGCTGTAGCGGCTGCTGCGCCACCGGCTGGCCGGCGCGGCGAGCGCCGGGTACAAACTTCCACACGATCGTCGCCAACTGCGCGGCAACCGCCGCCGCGGCCAGCACCGTCAGCAGTTGTGGCAAGCGCGCCGACGCTCCGGGTCCGGCGTCGGGGCGCGAGCGCCGGGGCAGCGCGAGCTTCATCCGGCCCGCGTCGGCCAGCGCGCGGCAGAGGCGGCGGTCGACGCGAGATTTCGGCTAATAATCATTGCCCGATCATACGGGTAGGTACATGACAGCCACAAGCCGAGGAGTGCCGAGGGGTGTCATTATTGCGCCGGGCAAACCGTACCGTAATCCCTTGTCTTGGGGGGCTGTCGTCCCTATAAAGGCTCTATGAATCCTGATGACCCGACCGACGGCCGCCCGCACGACCCTGGACACAGTCTCGTGGTCGAGGAGGCCGCGCCGCGATTGAAGCGGCCGCCGCTGTACCAGGTGCTGTTGCTGAACGACGATTTCACGCCGATGGAGTTCGTCGTCGACGTGCTCGAGCGGATCTTCGGTATGGATCGGGTCAAGGCGACCCGCGTCATGCTGGAGGTCCACACCCGCGGGCGGGGCGTCTGTGGCGTCTTTACGTTCGAGATTGGCGAGACGAAGGTGGCGCAGGTGATGGCCTATGCCCGACAGCACCAGCATCCGTTGCTGTGCACGATGGAAGAAGCCGACTAGCGGCATCGCAGATAAAGGACCCCTCCCGTGCTATCCAGCGAACTCGAGTTTTGCCTCAACAGCGCCTTTCAGTCGGCGCGCGACGCACGCCACGAGTACATGACCGTCGAGCACCTGCTGCTGGCGATCCTCGACACGCCGAAGGTGCGCGAGATCCTGCGCGCCTGCGGCGGCGACCTGCCCAAGCTGCGGCGGGATCTGGAGACGTTCATCACCGAGACGACACCTAAGCTGGGGGCCGTTGATGAGCGCGACGTGCAGCCGACGCTGGGTTTTCAGCGGGTCCTGCAGCGGGCGGTATTTCACGTCCAGTCCAGTGGCAAGAAGGAAGTGTCGGTCGCGAACGTGCTGGTCGCGATATTCAGCGAGAAGCAGTCGCACGCGGCTTACCTGCTCGGAATCCAGGACGTAGCCCGGCTCGACGTCGTGAATTTCATGTCGCACGGCCTGTCCAAGCTCAAGGACGATTCGACCGACAAGGAGGAGGGGGCGGCGGTTGAATCGGCCGACAAGCCCGAGGCTGACGGCGCGGACAGTGCGCTGGAAAAGTACTGCACCAACCTGAACCGCCTGGCGGCCGAGGGTCGCATCGATCCGCTGATTGGTCGCAAGCTCGAGGTGGAACGGACCATCGAGATCCTGTGCCGTCGCCGCAAGAACAACCCGCTCTACGTTGGCGAAGCTGGCGTCGGCAAGACCGCGATCGCCGAGGGCCTCGCCCGTATGATCGTCGAGAATCAGGTCCCGGACGTGCTCGCGGACGCGACGATCTATTCGCTCGACATGGGCACGCTGATCGCCGGGACCAAGTACCGCGGCGACTTCGAGAAGCGCCTGAAGGCGGTGCTCACCGAGCTGCGCAAGCAGCCCGGCGCGGTGCTGTTCATCGATGAGATCCACACCGTGATTGGCGCCGGCGCGGCATCGGGCGGGGTCATGGATGCCTCCAACCTGATCAAGCCCGTGCTTGCCAACGGCGAGCTGCGTTGCATCGGCTCTACGACCTATCAGGAATACCGTGGCATCTTCGAGAAGGACCACGCGCTCGCGCGGCGTTTCCAGAAGATCGACGTGACCGAGCCGTCGATCGCCGAGACCGTGGACATCCTGCGCGGCCTGAAGTCGCGCTTCGAGGAGCATCACGGCGTCAGCTACGAGGATGACGCGCTGCAGGCCGCGGCGGAGCTCGCCGCGCGCTACATCAACGACCGGCACCTGCCGGACAAGGCGATCGACGTCGTCGACGAGGCCGGCGCGAACTTGCGTCTGCAGCCGGTGGCAACCCGCGCCTCAAGCGTGACGGTCAGTCACGTCGAGGCGGTGGTCGCCCGCATTGCGCGTATTCCGCCCAAGCAGGTGTCCAGTGACGACCGTGAGGTGCTCAAGAACCTCGAGCGTAATCTGAAGCTGGTGATCTTCGGGCAGGATCCTGCGATCGAGTCGCTGGCGGCGGCCATCAAGATGGCGCGGTCGGGACTGGGCGACCAGCGCAAGCCGGTCGGCTCGTTCCTGTTTGCAGGTCCGACGGGCGTCGGCAAGACAGAGGTCACCCGTCAGTTGGCGCTTGCCCTGGGGGTGGAGCTCATCCGCTTCGACATGTCCGAGTACATGGAGCGACATACGGTGTCACGCCTGATCGGCGCGCCGCCAGGCTACGTTGGCTTTGACCAGGGTGGTTTGCTCACCGAAGCGATCACCAAGCATCCGCACGCGGTGCTGCTGCTCGACGAGATCGAGAAGGCGCATCCGGATGTGTTCAACCTGCTGCTGCAGGTCATGGATCACGGCACGCTGACGGACAACAATGGCCGCAAGGCGGACTTCCGCCACGTGATCATCGTCATGACCACGAACGCGGGCGCCGCCGAGATGGCGCGCACCTCGATCGGATTTACTTCGGGCGACGTCACCGATGAAGGTCAGGAAGCGATTCGGCGGATGTTCTCGCCGGAGTTCCGTAACCGCCTCGATAGCGTCGTGCAGTTCGCGCCGCTGGCACCGGCCACGATCGAGCGGGTGGTGGACAAGCTGATCTTCGAGGTGGAGGCGCAACTGGAGGCGAAGGGGGTCGTCATCTCCTTCGACGACGACGCGCGGCGCTGGATCGCGGTCAAGGGCTACGATCCGAAAATGGGTGCAAGGCCGATGGCGCGCCTGATCCAGGAACGGGTCAAGCGGCCGCTGGCCGAGGAGTTGTTGTTCGGCAAGCTCGCCGGCGGCGGTACGGTGCGCGTGACGCTGGCGCGCGACGGCGACGGGCTCGCCCTGCTGACGCGCAGCGCCGAGGAGCCGGCGCTGCTCGAATAAGGCGGGAGGGGCCTTTAGCGGCCGCGGTAGGTGATGCGACCCTTGCTCAGGTCGTACGGCGTCATCTCTACCGTGACGACGTCACCGGTCAGGATGCGGATGTAGTTCTTGCGCATCTTGCCTGAGATATGCGCCGTAACTATATGGCCGTTCTTGAGTTTTACGCGGAACGTCGTGTTGGGCAGGGTCTCGACGACCTCGCCTTCCATCTGGATTGCTTCCTCTTTCGACATTCTCTTCCCGCACGGCTTTGAGGCGGCGCATTGTGCACAAAGGGGCCGGGCTTAGCAATTCAAGAGGTTGCGCGGTCGCGACGGATGCGGGCCAAGTCAGCTTTCGGTATGGCGTGAAACCCGCTGCAGGAACTCGGCACGGCGCATGGTAATGGCGCCCAGCGAGGCCAGATGCGGGGTTGGCATCTGGCAGTCAATCAGCGCGATGCCGCTGGTTTTGGCCTCCTCGATCAGTCGCGCCAGCGCCACTTTCGAGGCGTCCCGGGCCTGGCTGAACATGGATTCGCCGAAGAACATCGCGCCTACCCGCACCCCGTACAGGCCGCCGACCAGCACGCCTCCCTGCCAGGTCTCGAACGAGTGTGCGACGCCTAGCGCGTGCAGTACCTCATAGGCGTCGATCATCGATGCGGTGATCCAGGTGCCGCCCGCGTCGCTGCGGGGCGCGGCACAGGCGCGGATCACGCCTGCAAAGTCCCGGTCGATGAAGGTCTCGTATCGACGGTTGCGGATCGACTGCCGCAGGCTGCGCTGCGCCACGAACTGTTCAGGCTCAAACACCGCGCGTGGGTCCGGCGACCACCACTGCAGCGGTTCACCCTCGCTGAACCACGGGAAGATGCCGCGGCGATAGGCGCCGAGCAGCCAGTCGGGCGTCAGCGCGCCCCCCATCGCGAGCAGTCCGTTGGGGCTGCGCAGGGCGGTGGCGGGGTCCGGAAACGACGCGGGCGAGTCCTCCCGGTCCAGCCACGGCAGGACCGTCCGCCTGCTCATGACCCCTGCACGTCCAGATCGGCACGGAACGGCACGTGCCGGCCGGCCTCGCTGGCGTAAGCGAGCACCGAGCAGCGCTCTTCGGTCAGATAGCGGGCGATCGCGTCCCGAAAACGCGGTTCGCGGATCAGGTGGGCGGAATGGGTCAGCGTCGGTGCGAAGCCACGGGCGATCTTGTGTTCGCCCTGCGTACCCGGCTCGAACTGCGCCAGGCCTGCGCGGATGCAGAACTCGATTCCCTGGTGATAGCAGGCCTCGAAATGCAGGCTGTGGAACTCGCCGCTCGCACCCCAGTAGCGGCCGTAGAGCGTCTGTGCGCCGCGGAAGAAGATCGCAATCGCCACCAACGTGCTGCCGGCGCGGGCCATCAGCACCTGCGGGCTGATCGCCGGCGTGCGACTTGCCTCGAGGAAGAAATCAACGCCGAGGTAGGGCTCGCGGCCGTGGCGGTGGAAGGTCGTTGCATGCAGCGCGTGCACCTGCTGCCATTCTGCGTCCGACAGGCTGGCCCCGTCGCGCCACTCGAACTGCACGCCGGCCTCCTCGATGCGGCGCCGTTCGCGCTTCGCCTTCTTGCGCTTGTCGGCGGTGAAGGTGGCAAGGAAGTCGTCGAAGTCGCGGTAGCCGCGATTGCGCCACTGGAACTGGCAATCGATCCGCGTCAGGAAACCCGCCTGCGCGAGTATCGAGGTTTCCTCCTCGGTGGCGAACTGCACGTGCACGGACGAGGCGCCAGGTTCAAGCGCGTCGAGTGCGGCGACGAGCGCGGCTCGCACGCGCGCCGCGTCAGTGCCGGGACGCAGCAGCAGACGCGGACCGGTGGCAGGCGTGAACGGGGTCGTGGCGACCAGCTTCGGGTAGTAGGCGAGGCCGTAACGCTCATAGGCCTGGGCCCAGCTGAAGTCGAAGACGAACTCGCCCCACGAGTGACTCTTGGCGTACAGCGGCATCGCGCCGACCAGGGTCGCCCCGTCATGAATTGCGATGTGCGCCGGCGCCCAGCCGGTCGCAGGCGTCGCCGCGCCACTGTGCTCAAGCGCGGCGAGAAACTCGTGGCGCAGGAACGGCACGCCGCCCTGCTCGAGGCCGTTCCACTCGGCCGCGTCCAGCTCGTCGATACTGCTGTGACTGCTTGCGACCAGTGGTGTCGCGTCCATCGGAGCGTCCCTCACTGGCCCGCGTCGAGTCGCTCCAGGTAGCGGTCGGCGTCCAGGGCGGCCATGCAGCCGGTGCCGGCTGAGGTCACCGCCTGGCGGTAGACGTGATCGGCGACGTCGCCCGCGGCGAACACGCCCGCCACGCTGGTCGCGGTCGCATCGCCTGTGGAGCCGGAGCGTACCGTGAGGTAGCCGCCTTGCATCTCAACCTGTCCGGCGAACAGCTGGGTATTGGGCGTGTGACCCACTGCAATGAACACGCCGGTGAGGGCGAGCTCGCGCGTGGCGCCGCCGTCGACCGCGGCGATGCGCAGGCCCGTTACGCCGCTGGCATCGCCGAGCACTTCGTCGACCGCGTGGTTCCAGATAATGCTCAGCTTGCCTTCGGCTTCACGCGCGAACAGGCGGTCCTGCAGGATCTTCTCCGAGCGCAGCCGGTCGCGGCGGTGCACGAGGGTTACGTGTCTGGCGATGTTGGTCAGGTACAGCGCTTCCTCGACCGCGGTGTTGCCGCCGCCGATGACAGCGACATCCTGGTTGCGGTAGAAAAAGCCGTCGCAGGTCGCGCAGGCGGAGACGCCCTTGCCCTTGAAGGCCTCCTCGGACGGCAGTCCGAGGTAGCGGGCCGACGCGCCGGTGGCGATGATCAGCGAGTCGCAGGTGTACTCACCCTGATCGCCATACAAATGGAACGGCCGTTGGCCGAGGTCCACCTTGTTGATGTAGTCCTCGACGATATCGGTCTTGAACCGTTCGGCATGACGGCGCAGGCGCGCCATCAGGTCGGGTCCCTGCACGCCGTCGACGTCACCGGGCCAGTTGTCCACCTCGGTGGTGGTCATCAGCTGGCCGCCGACCTCGACGCCGGTGATCAGCATGGGCTGGCGGTTGGCGCGGCTGGCGTAGACCGCAGCGCTGTATCCGGCGGGACCGGAGCCTAGAATCAGAAGTCGAACGTGGCGGGGCGAAGACATGGTGAGAACGGATCCTCGGGCGAGCGGTCTGACAGGGGTGCCCATGGTAGGGAATTTTTCCGGCGAATGGAGGCCTGCCACGCAAGATGGCTGGTATGGATCCTAGTTGAGACGTATCATGGAGTTAAGCGTATTTTTTCGTTCAGGATCTGAGCTTGTCTGACGCCATCGTCGCTGCCAAGGGGGCTCCGCCATCGCGTCTGGCGGCGGTGGTTTCCCGTGGCCTGCGCGAAGGCGCCCTGATCGTCTTTGGTGCACTTGCGCTGGTGTTGCTGCTGGCACTGGTGAGTTTCGACCCACAGGACCCGGGCTTCACCAACACCGGCGAGCCGGGCCGCATCGCGAACCTGATCGGGCCAATCGGCGCGTGGGTGGCCGATGTGTTTCTCGCCGTGTTCGGCGTGCCTGCGTTCCTGTTTCCAGTAATGCTCGGGCTGTTCGGCTGGGCACTGTTCCGGCCGCCGGCGAGCGACGCTGCATCGCGGGCAAGTCTTGTGTTCCGTCTGGCGGGCTTTGCGCTGACGCTGGCCACCAGCGCCGGGCTTGCGACGCTGCATTTTGCCCCACGGCACTACACCAACACCGCCGGCGGCATCCTCGGCAACCTGGTCGGTCAGGGTCTTGCGCAGGGATTTTCATTCCTCGGCGCGACGCTACTGCTGCTGGGATTGTGGTTCGCGGGCGTGGCGCTGTTTACCGGCGTGTCGTGGCTGACGGTCATGGACCGCCTCGGCCACGCGATCCTCGCGCTTGAGGCGTGGGTGCGCGCGCATCTGGCGACGCGGCGCGACATGTCGGCCGGGCGCGAGAACAAGGCCGCTCGTCAGGAGGCAGTACGCGAAGAGAAGAAGAAATCCGTACTGAAGATCGCGCCGCGCATCGAGCCGCCGGCGCCGATCATCGAGAAGAGCGAGCGCGTGGAGAAGGAGAAGCAGGTGCCGCTGTTCGAGCGGCCTGCCAACAAGGAGCTGCCGGCGCTGAAGCTGCTCGACGATGCGCCGCCGCGCGTGGTCGGCTACTCGCAGGAGACGTTGGAGGCGATGTCCCGCCTGGTCGAGTTGAAATTGCGGGACTTCGGTGTCGAGGTCGAGGTCGTGGCGGTGCATCCCGGCCCGGTCGTGACGCGCTTCGAGCTTCGACCCGCACCTGGCGTCAAGGTCAGCCAGATCTCCGGCTTGTCCAAGGACATTGCCCGCGCCCTGTCCGCCATCAGCGTGCGCGTGGTCGAGGTCATTCCCGGCAAGAGCGTCGTCGGGCTGGAAATTCCCAACGAGAAGCGCGAGCTGGTCACGCTGGGCGAGATCCTCAAGTCGAAGGCCTATGACGACATGGCCTCGCCGCTCGCGCTCGCACTGGGCAAGGATATTGGTGGCCTGCCGGTGGTCGCGGACCTGCAGAAGATGCCGCACCTGCTGATCGCGGGTACCACCGGCTCTGGCAAGAGCGTAGGCATCAACGCCATGGTGCTGTCGCTGCTCTACAAGGCGACCGCCGAGCACGTGCGGCTGATCATGGTTGACCCGAAAATGCTCGAGCTGTCGGTCTACGAGGGTATCCCGCACCTGCTGGCGCCGGTGGTCACCGACATGAAGCAGGCGGCCAATGCCCTGCGCTGGTGCGTGGCGGAGATGGAGCGGCGCTACCAGCTGATGGCGGCGATGGGCGTGCGCAACATCGGCGGCTACAACCGCAAGGTCAAGGATGCGGTCGAGGCAGGCAAGCCGATTCCTGATCCGATCCTGATGCAGCGCTTGCAGGCCGGCGAGAAGGATCTGCTCGACGCCAGCGGCAACGTGCCGGCGTGCGTGTCGCTGCCCTATATCGTCGTGGTCATCGACGAGCTGGCCGACATGATGATGATCGTCGGCAAGAAGGTGGAGGAGCTGATCGCGCGACTGGCACAGAAGGCGCGCGCCTCCGGCATTCACCTGATTCTCGCCACCCAGCGGCCGTCGGTCGATGTGATCACCGGACTGATCAAGGCCAACATCCCAACCCGCATCGCGTTCCAGGTGTCGGCCAAGGTCGACTCGCGCACCATCCTCGACCAGAGCGGCGCCGAGTCGCTGCTCGGCCACGGCGACATGCTCTATCTGATGCCCGGCACCTCGGTGCCGGTGCGCGTGCATGGCGCGTTCGTCTCGGATCAGGAGGTGCACCGCGTGGTCAGCGCGTTGCGCGGCACGGCGCCCGATTACGTGCACGAGGTGCTCGAAGGGCCGCGTGGGCCCATTCCTGGTCTTGCGCCGGAGGAGGGCGAGGGTGGCGCCGAAGCCGAGCAGGACCTGCTGTACGACGAGGCGGTGAAGATTGTCGCCGAGTCACGCAAAGCGTCGGTGTCAGGCATCCAGCGGCGGCTGAAGATTGGCTACAACCGCGCCGCGCGGCTGGTCGAGACGATGGAGGCGGCAGGGCTGGTAGGTCCGCTGCAGTCGAACGGTGCGCGTGAGGTGCTCGTTCCGCCGCCGGCCGCGGAGTAGGCCGATGCTGCGGGCTCATCTGTCGTTGCTGCTGTGCGTTCTGTTTGCGCTGCCGGCGCCAGCCGCCGAAGTGGATCCTGCGACACGCCTTGAGCATGCGCTCACGGCGCTGGACTCGGTCCGCGCTGAATTCACCCAGGATCTGGTTGCCGCTGATGGCACGTCCACCGACCACGCTGCCGGCACGCTCTACCTGAAGAAACCCGGTCGGTTCCGCTGGGACTACGCGACGCCAAAGCAGCTGATCGTCTGCGACGGCGAGCGCTTGTGGCTGTATGACCCGGAACTGGAGCAGGCGACGGTGCGTCGCGTGCGCGACTCAATGTCGCAGACGCCGGCGATGCTGCTGTCGGGCCAGGCGAAGGTGCGTGACGGGTTCACGATCCGCGACGGCGGCCGCAGCGGCGGGCTTGACTGGCTGCACCTCGTGCCCAAGGCCAGTGACACCGATTTTCGCGAGATTCGGCTCGGCTTCGTCGGCGAGGTGCTGCATCGGCTCGAGTTCACCGACAAGCTGAACCAGCGCACGCTGATTGAGCTGAAGGGCCTAGAGCGCAATGCGCATCTGGCCGATGCGCTGTTCAGGTTCACGCCGCCGGCTGGCGTGGACGTGATCGGCTCGGCGCGCTGACATGCTGCCACTGCGCCTGGGACGGTTCTGGGCCGCGGTCGGTTGGGCCGGGGTGCTCGCCGGACTGGTGCTGAGTCTGTGGCCGGGCGGCGTGCCGCTGCCGGTGCAGGTCTGGGACAAGATCCAGCACGCGACCGGTTACTTCCTGCTGGCGAGTTGGTTCACCGGTTTCTACCCGCGCCGCCGCTACCTCCTCATCGGCACGGCCTGCGTGTTGCTGGGGGTCTGCATCGAAGGCCTGCAGGCGCTGACCCCGACGCGCACCGCGGAGCTTGCCGACGCCTGCGCGAACGCGGTCGGCGTCGCGCTCGCGCTCGCGCTGGCCTATGCCGGACTCGGCGGCTGGGCCGCACGGGTCGAGCGTCTGCTGGGCCTTGCCCCGCGCTGAGCGTTGCCGGCCGCTACAATGCTCACGTGAGCACCGAACCCTACCGCCCGCTGGCTGACCGGATGCGCCCGCGCTCGCTTGACGAGTTTGCAGGCCAGGCGCACCTGCTGGCCGCCGGCAAGCCGCTGCGGCGCCTGGTCGAGGGCTCGACCCTGCACTCGATGCTGCTGTGGGGGCCGCCGGGCACCGGCAAGACCACGCTGGCGCGGTTGGTCGCGGTCTCCGCCAAGGCCGAGTTCTACTCCCTGTCGGCCGTGCTCGCCGGGGTCAAGGATATCCGCGAGGTGGTGGAGAAGGCGCGCACCGCCCGCGCCGCCAGCGGCGCCTCTACGGTGCTGTTCCTGGACGAGGTGCACCGCTTCAACCGTGCCCAGCAGGACACGTTCCTGCCGTTCGTCGAGGACGGCACGCTGGTGTTCGTTGGTGCGACCACCGAGAACCCGTCGTTCGAGGTCAACGGCGCGCTGCTGTCGCGGGCGCGCATCTACGTACTTAAGAGCCTCATTGCGGCTGACCTCGAATTGCTGATCGACCGCGCGCTCGGCGACGCTGAGCGTGGACTGGGCGAGCAGGGGCTGTCGATTGAGCCGGCGGCGCGCGAGTTGATCGCGCGAGCGGCTGACGGCGACGCGCGCCGGGCGATGAACCTGCTGGAGATCGCCGCGGATCTGGCCAGCAGCGGCATGATTAGCGAGGCGATCGCGGCGGAGGTGGCGAGCGGCGGCAGCCGGCGCTTCGACAAGCGCGGCGATGCCTTCTACGACCAGATGTCGGCGCTGCACAAGTCGGTGCGCGGCAGCGACGCTGATGCGGCGCTGTACTGGCTGTGCCGGATGCTCGATGGCGGCTGCGACCCGCTCTACGTCGCACGGCGGGTGCTGCGGATGGCGAGCGAGGATATTGGCAATGCCGACCCGCGCGCACTGTCGCTCGCGGTGGACGCGCTGGCGACCTACGAGCGGCTCGGCAGTCCGGAGGGAGAGCTGGCGATCGGCCAGGCGGTCGTCTATCTGGCGGTGGCACCCAAGAGCAACGCGGTCTATACCGCCTACAAGGCGGCCCGCGCCGACGCCGAGGCGCTCGGCTCGTTGCCGGTGCCGATGGCGATCCGCAATGCCCCGACTCGGACGATGAAGGAGCTCGGTCACGGCGCGGGTTACCGCTACGACCACGACCAGCCCGACGCGCACGCGGCCGGCCAGCGATATTTCCCCGAGGAGATGGAGCCGCGCACCTATTACAATCCTGTCCCGCGGGGACTGGAGATCAAGATCCGCGAAGCCATCGCCCGCCGGCGTGGCGGCGGCGCCTGACCCCGCGCGACCGGCTCACGACCTGAGGACAACGTGCTCGACCCCAAACTGCTGCGTACCGAACCCGACCGTGTGGCCGCGAATCTCGCGCGCCGCGGCTTTCAGCTCGATCTGCCCGCGCTCGCCGCGCTCGAAGAGCGCCGCAAGGACATCCAGGTGCGGACCGATGCCCTGCGGGCGGAGCGTAACGCCCGCTCCAAGGCGATCGGCAAGGCCAAGGGTGCCGGTGAGGATGTGGCCCCGCTGATGGCGCAGGTCGAGTCGCTTGGCCTGGACCTGAGCGCTGCCGAGGCCGATCTGGTCGCGGTGCAGGCGGAGGTCGATCGGTTGGCGTTGGGCCTGCCGAACCTCTTGGACGACGCCGTGCCCGCCGGGCGGGACGAGAGCGCCAATATCGAGTTGCGGCGCCACGGGGAGCCGGCGATGCCCGCGTTCCCGGCGCTGGATCACGTCGAGCTTGGCGAAAAGCTCGGGGGCCTCGACTTCGAGGTCGCGGGCCGGATTGCCGGGGCGCGGTTCGCGGTGATGCAGGGCGGCGTTGCCCGGCTGCACCGGGCGCTGGCGCAGTTCATGCTCGACCTGCACACCGCCGAGCATGGCTACCGCGAGACCTACGTGCCGTATCTGGTGTCGCGCCAGACGCTGACCGGCACCGGCCAGTTGCCCAAGTTCGAGCAGGACCTGTTCCGGGTTTCCGGCGAAAACGAACTGTTCCTGATCCCCACCGCTGAAGTACCGGTCACGAACCTGGTTCGCGACGCGATACTGCCGGCGGAGTCCCTGCCGCTGCGGTTCGTCGCGCATACGCCGTGCTTTCGCTCGGAAGCCGGCGCCTACGGCAAGGACACGCGCGGCATGATCCGCCAGCACCAGTTCGACAAGGTCGAGATGGTGCAGGTGGTGCGCCCGGAGGACTCCTATCAGGCGCTGGAGGAGATGACCGCGCATGCCGAGGCGGTGCTGCAACGCCTGGGCCTGCCGTACCGGGTGGTCGCGCTGTGCGCCGGCGATGTTGGCTTCGGCGCGGCGAAGACCTACGACCTCGAGGTCTGGTTGCCCGGCCAGGGCAAGTACCGCGAGATCTCCTCCTGTTCCAACTGTGAGACCTTCCAGGCGCGCCGCATGCAGGCGCGCTGGCGCAACCCGGCGACCGGCAAGCCGGAGCTCGTGCACACCCTCAACGGCTCGGGAGTCGCGGTCGGTCGTGCGCTGGTGGCGGTGCTGGAAAACTATCAGCAGCCGGACGGCAGCGTGCGCGTGCCAGACGCGCTGCGGCCGTACATGGGCGGGCTCGAGGTGCTGCGCCGTCCCTAAACGCCTCGCCATGAAAAACGCCCCCGTCCGGATCCCAGACGGGGGCGCAGTGCGTAGCGATGAGCCGCGCGTTAGCTGCGCGAGCCGCCGAGGAGCCGCAGTAGGCTGACGAACAGGTTGTAGATGCTGACGTACAGCGTCACGGTCGCCGAGACGTAGTTCGTCTCGCCGCCGTTCACGATCTGTCCGGTCTGCCACAGGATGATCCCGCTCGAGATCAGCGTGAACAGCCCCGATACCGCCAGTGACAGGCCCGGCATGTGGAAGAAGATCGCCACCAGCCCCAGCAGGAACGCCGTGATCGAGCCGACCACCAGGAAGCTGGTCATGAAGCTGAAGTCGCGGCGGGTGGTCACCGCATAGGCCGACAGCGACAGGAACGCCGCGCCGGTGATGCCGAAGGCCAGCATGATCACTGAGCCGCCGTCCGGCACCGAGCGCATGTAGTAGCTGAGCACGGGGCCGAGCGTGTAGCCCATGAAGCCGGTCAGGGCGAATACGAGGGCAACGCTCCAGGCGCTGTTGCGTAGCCGCTCGATCGCGAACAGCAGCCCGTAGAAGCCGACCAGCGTCAGCAGGATGCCGGGGCCGGGCAGGCGATAGGCCATCGCGCCGCCGGCGCAGGCCGCGCTCCACAGCAATGAGGCTGATAGCAGCATGTAGGTGTTGCGCAGCACGCGCTGGGCGCTGCTGCTGGTGGCGGCGGCGCCGACGCGCGTCGCGCTGCCTTCGATGACGATTCGGTCGCCAGGGCGGTCCATGCAGGCATCTCCTGAAGAATTGAAGGCGCGATTATACTGCATCGGCCGGGTTACGATGGGTGGGCGATGCGGTCTGTCACGCACAGACCGTCTCAGTCCGGTAAAGTTCCGCTCCGCGGACGACGCGCTGGTGGGGTGGCCGAGCGGTTTAAGGCTCTAGTCTTGAAAACTAGCGAAGGTTAACGCCTTCCGTGGGTTCGAATCCCACCCCCACCGCCAGAACAAGACCTTCGAACCCGCTGGGCAGCCTCGAAGGCGTTCAGAGCCCAGCACCTTGCGGGCTTTTTGCTGACGTCACCCCGGTTTTTCGTCGTCATTTAGACCGGGAGTACCGCCTGGCCGCCTCGGTAGCACGTCCAGGCAAGCAAGCTTGCCACGACTTTATGCAGGGCATCCCTCCGCGGCCTCCGGCCGGTGGCACAGGGCAATGCAGGTGATGTCATCGGCTTGCGCCAGGCCGTGCGTAAAGGCATCCACCGCCGTCAGCAAACGGTTGACACACGCCTGTGGTCCGCCGCAAACCACCCCCTCAAAGGTCTCTTTCACGCGCGCGAGGCCAAACTCCTGCAAGTTCGCATCGTGCGCTTCGGTGATGCCATCGGTGATGAGCAGGACCGTGTCACCGGCCTGCAGCGCTACGTCCGCCGCCGCATAGCGCTGTTGTCCACGCGCGCCTAGCGCCCGGCCCTTGGGAGCGTCCAGCCAGCGCGGCGGGCCGCGGCGGGGGATGAGCAGCGGCTGCACGTGACCGGCGTTGACGAACGACAGCGCACCGGTTGCGGGCTGGTAGTGGGCATACACGGCGGTCACGAACAGCATCTCCGTGTTGCCTTGGTGCAGCAGGTTGTTGGCGTCTGCGACCAGCGCGCCGGCGTCGCTGCCCGCGACGCCCCGGGGTAGCTGCAGCGCCGTGGTATGCAGGACACTCTTGGCAGACATGCCGAACAGTCCGGCGGGAACGCCTTTGCCACAGACATCCGCCACGACCAGGCACACGCCACCATCCTGGAAGTGGAAGTGATCATAAAAGTCACCGCCGATGTCCTGTGCCGGCCGCATCATCCCATGAACCGCAAAGGCCGCCGTTGCAGGCCACGGACTTGGCAGCAGCGCTTGCTGCAGCTTCGCGGCGACGTTGAGCTCGTCCTGCAACCGGCTCAGGTGTCGCGATTCCCGATACTGGGCTTGGCAACCCAGTTTCCGGTCGCGATGGACAATGGCGCCACCAATGACACACAGGACGACCAGCGTCAGCAGGTCCACGAAATGCTCCAGCCGCGGGGCTCCCCCGAGCGCTGCAAAGGTGAAGATCAGGGCGGTGCCGGCCACGAACGAGATGGCATTGATCGCAGCGCGTAAGCGCCACTGCACGACGTAGACGAAATTTGTCACGACCAACAGACAGGCTATGCGCATGAATGCACCGCGCGCCAGGATGGTGACCAAGGACAGCACCAGCAGTGCCGTGAAGAAACTGTACAGGTGTAGCTTGAGCAAGCGCGCGCTCAGGCGCTGATTCGCAGCAACGCGCCGATATTTTATGGCCAGGGCCGGCAGGGCACTCAGGGTCAGCAGGACGTGGCAGGCGGCGCCAATCAGGTAATAGTCGCCAGTCAGTCCAAGAACGACTAGCCCGGGTTGGAGTCGTTGGGCGTCAAGCAGCAGCAGGAAAGGCGACAGGAGGAGGAGTGCCAGTCCGATATAGGGCGCCAGGGATTGGTTGGCTTGCTGTCGTCGTGCCACGAGCATCGCTTGCTCGTCCGCGGAGGCTTCGGCCAGATGACGGGACTCGACCAGCCAGTCAGGAATCCATCGATGCAACGTGTTTGGCATGGCCTGCTGGTGTTAATTCGTCAGTCGCAGCAGCACGTGGCAGCGATCTGCATCCGTCTTGATGCGTACCCGGTCGGCACGTTGGCCCAGCAGCCAGCCGGAGAGTTTGGCCAGTCCCGTCGGGTCGTTCAGCAAGGTGTTGCGATCCGGGCGCGTCTTCACCAGTTCGATCGCCTGTCCCTGGTAGGACACATCGAGGTCCAGATGGTATTCGTCGAAGGCGATATCGACCGTAATCTCGCCGCTTGCCAGGCCCGTGGCCAGCGATTCCATGACGTGGTGCAGCGACTCGGTAGCCGCGGTGATGGCCTCTTTGCGGGCGCCGACTGAGGCGCCGAACTCCAGCATCGCGTCGCGCAGGGTGGCGTAATTGTCTTCGGCTGCTGTCAGCGTTAGGCGGCAGCGTCGAGTGTTGCCCAGCTGCATGAGGTAGTTCAGCACCAGCGCGACGAGAGCGCTGAACGAGACCGGTGAGTTCAGAATGGGCTTCAGGAAATGCGGCGCGTTCACATACAGATGCGGCATGAGGCCCGCACTGAGGCCGAACGCCAGCGCGCAGCCCGCCATCAGGATGCGACGGGTGTCGAGCAGTCGCGAAGTCAGCAACTGTATGCCGGCCAGCATCATGAAGCAGGCGCAGTAGATCACGGCGGCGCCGGTGATCGGCGGCGGCAGCGCGGTGATGGTGGCCGCCACCTTGGGCAGAAAAGCGCACAGCACCATCAGCGCGCCGAAGCTGTAGGCGATGCTGCGGCTGGTGGCGCCGCTGGCGACAGCCAGTCCGATGTTACTTGAGGAGGCGTTGTGGCTCACCGTGCCGAGCAGGCCGGACGCTATATTGACGATGCCCAGCACGCTGGCGCCGCGGCTGACCGACGCCATGTCGGTGCGTTTCCAGTCCGAGTCGTTGATCTTCTGGCACATCGTCAGGTCGCCGACGTTCTTGAGTGATGAGGCGACGCAGGCGATGGTGAAAGGCAGCAGTAGCGACCATTCAAACGCAAAGCCGGAGACCGCGCGGTGAGGCCAACCGATCCACGGCTCATTCATGATCGACGGCAAAGCCGTCGGCGGTACGCAGCCCAGGGCCAGCGCCGCGGCAACGCCGGTGAAGATTCCGACGAGCAGCGGCAGCAGCTTCACCAGCCCGCGTCCCCAGACGGTGCAGCCGGTCATGGTCGCCAGCGTAACGATCCCAACCGCGACGTTGCGGCCCTGATCGGCGCCGGCACTCAAGGTGGCGGGGTCCGCCAACAGCCGGGGAAAGCCGGTAGGCAGGACCGCGATGCCCACCATGACCATGACCACACCGATCACCTCGGGCGGAAACAGAAATCTGATGCGCGGCAACAGCCGCGCCAGCACCACTTCGATGGCGCCGGCCACCGTGGTCATGCCGAACAGGGTGGCCAGGCCAAAGCCGCCACCGGCAAGGATCGTGGTGGAGAAGAACGCAGGCGCAATGATGGGTGGGCACAGGTAGCCTGAGCCCACCGGGCCGCGTCGATTGGCCTGCAACATCGCCCCCAGTCCGGTCACGATCATGCCCATGCGCAGCATGCTCTGCGTGTCGAGCAGCGAGACCGACAGCGTAGCCAGTACGGTTGCCATCATCACCCAGCCTGCAGCGCCCATGAGCACCTGCTGCAGTCCCAGCGAGGCGAGCTCCAGCAGCGGCGGTGTGTCGTCGACGCCATAGGTCAGGGTGGTGGGTTTCATGTCAGTCCCGCAGGTGCACGATATCGTCGAAGCCGACGGTCAGGATGATTTCGCGGATGGCGGGCCGCGCACCGCTCAGTTGCAGCGTGCCCCCTTTCTTTTCCGCCGCGCTGGCCGTGACCAGCAGCACCCGTAGCCCGGCGCTGCTGAGGAATTCTATTTTGGAAAAATCCAGTTCTATCGACTGTGCCTCGCCGTCCAGCAGTCGCCGCAATTCCGCTTCGTGCTGTGCGGCCGTGGAGGCGTCAAAGCGACCGACGGGCTGGTACTTGGCAACGACGACTGGCATGGGTATTCCGCGTGCTTAAGGATGATCGGGTGCAGGGGGGGATTGGACGAGACCCGTGGCGGGCAAGCCCTACAAACTAGCACTCATCGGCGCGCCTGCGTGGGCTGTCGTTCAAGCCGGCCGAGCCGGGCCTACCGTCAAGGCGGCTAAAGCGATTGGGCGCCTTGCGCGGGGCCGGGTAGATTGCCGGCAATTCCCGCTTGCCGCAGGGCCGTAAGTGCACCGCTGGGCGATCTTCTGGCCGAAACGGCCGCAAGGTCTTGCGACGTCATGTCTTCCGAGCGGGCGGCGGCAGCGCGTGCCGCTCGCGCTAGGGGCGGGTTTAAGAAATCCCTCCTCGGCGATAGGGTCATGTTGCGTTAATAACGAAGACCGTTAATATTTTTTTGGTGGCGATCAAGGCGTTCAAGTGTCGTGATACCGAGGCTATTTTCGGGCTTCGGCGTGTGGCTCGCTGGCTTCATATCGAACGTCCCGCGCTGCGCAAGCTCAAGCAGTGGGATGTGGCGCGTCGTATCGAGGATATGCGTGCCCCGCCAGGGAATCGACTCGAGCCCCTGAAGGGCCAGAGGGTCGGCCAGTGGAGTGTTCGGATCAACGATCAGTTTCGCTTGTGCTTTCGATGGGATGGAACAGATGCGGTCGATGTCGAAATCGTCGACTAGCACTAATGTGTTCGGAGTTTCGATGAGCGCGACGGAAGCGCAGGGACGCGCTGACCCCGCTGCGACAGTTGCGCTAGCACAAGGAGCTGCGACCAAGTGTTTAGGGCTCATGCCGCGCGCGTTGCCGGGCTGCAGTGGATCGCGCGATATCTGTACGAACTGGGCAATTTCT
>CAIYLH010000114.1 GCA_903927005.1 uncultured Pseudomonadota bacterium | reverse complement strand
GTAACCGGTAACTACGCGGCGTTCTGGTTCAGCACGGGAAGTTGTGCAGATCGGAGCGCAGCGGATTATCGGCGAACAGGGTCTTCCAGCGCCGCGGCGTGAGTTCGTCTACGCGACTGGCGGGATGGTCGGCGACGCGCTGCAGGACATCGACGAGGTAATCGTATGGATCGATGCCATGCAAGCGGCAGGTGACGATCAGGCTCTGTACGATGCCGACGTGCTTGGCGCCAACCTCGGTCGAGCAGAAGAGCCAGTTTTTCCTGCCCATCGGGATGACGCGCAACGCGCGCTCGAGATGGTTGGTGTCCATTGGTACGTCGGGGTCTGACAGGAACACCTCGAGCCCTGCGCGTCGTTGACGGGCGTAGCCGAGCGCCTTCGCGAACGGACTCGACGGGGTGAGGTCGGGACGGTGCAGTTGCCAGTCCACCCAGAAGAAGAAGTGATCGACGATCGGCTTGCTGTGGGTCAACCGATGCAGGCGCTTCTCTTCACCGGTCAGGGCACGCACCCGGATGTCGTCCTCGATGACATACAGCCGCTGGATCTCGGCGAGCACATCCTGGACGTGGGTCGGTTCGGCCTGCTCGGCTTCGACGAAAGCTCTTCGGGCATGAACCCAGCACTGGGCGTGCGTGATGCCGGTCTTCTTGGCATAGCGCGCATAGGCGTCATAGCCATCGCTCAGCAAGACACGACCCTGGGTCGGCGTGAGCCCCAGCGCCTGCTGCACGTAGCCGTGCGAGCGCGACGGATGGAACGGGAAGCAGACCTCGTCGAGTTCGCCATAGACCGGCCAGTAGTAGCCGGTCTTCATCTTGCCGTGGCCGCTGCGCCCGGCCTTGATCGGAGTCTCGTCCATGGCGATGACCCGACCGGCGCAGATCGAGGCGAGCTGCGCGTCGTGGATAGGTTCCAGCAGGCCGATGCTGCGCTGCGCAATCTGGGTCAGCCAGGGCCGGCTGACGTCGATCCCGGACGCCCCCAGCCGCTGATGTTGCCGGTACAGCGGCAAGTGCCAAGCAAACTTGTCGATGAGCAGGCCCGCCGCGAAGCTGACGTCGGCGCGGCTGCCCTCGAAGATCCCGGCCGGGGCCGGGACCGTATGGATCTCGGCGCTGGCCTTGATCTTGACCACCGGGCGCCGGTACTTGAGGACCTGCACGCTGCCCGGGCGCTGGGCGATCCGATAGGTGACCTTCTCGCCGATGATCTCGTACTGGTCGGGACTTAGCCCCTCGACGGTGTCCGGCATCAGCACGATCGTCTGGATCGGCACCCTCGACTCGTCGAAGAACTTGAGTTCCTCGCCGGACTCGGCATCGGCGCCATCCCTGGCCTTGACGCGCCGGCCATGCGCCGGGATCGTCTGTACGCGATCGGCTGACTCGGCGGCGTTCGCGTCCGGCACCGGCAATGCGTCGCCCAGGTGCAACTGGGCGGGGTTGGGCTCGGCGATGAAGCGTTCGCTCTTCTGGCCGAACATCTGGCGGCGGAACCAGTCGAGCTGGTGCTTGAGGGCAGTGATCTGCTCGCCCTGAGCTGCGATCTGCTCGTCCTTGGCGCGCACCATGGCCACGACAGCCGCGCTCATCACCGACCTGTTGTCGGCGTTTGACGAGTCGGTGGATGCGCTACTTCCCATGGCTGTCATTTTACCAAATTGCAGCGATATAGTGCTTATTTATAGGACTTTTATCGCACCCGGCAGCGCGTAACGCTTGCGTACCTGACGCGCTTCCATCCCCTCCAGCAGGAGCTTCAATCCCGTCCAGTCCATCTCCCGCGTGCGCACCTTCTTCCAGTCGCTGATGAAGCGGCCGGCCTCGAGCCGCTTGGCCCAGATGCAGAAGCCGCTGCGATCGAAGTACAACGCCTTCAACTGCGTGCCGCGCCGGTTCACGAAAACATACAGCGCGCCATCGAGCGGGTCACGCTGCATCGCGTGGCGCGCCAGCGCCTGCAGTCCGTCATAGCTCTTGCGCATGTCTGTCGGCTCGCCGTACAGATGGACCCGGATCTGGCCCTCGGCGAAAAACATCAGCCGCAGGTCAGATGCAGAACCACCCCGCGTCCGAGGTCCAGGCGCAGATCAAAACGCGACCCGCCATCGGACAGCGTTCCGAGATCGACGAATGTAGGCGCCACGTCGCGCTCGCTCACCGCAGGCAATGCCGTACGGCCAACATCTGGCGCGCCCATCAGCTGCCGCCGCCAGCGACGAAAACTCGAAACCTTGATCGACTCGCGCGCGCAATACGCATCGACGCTCAGGTCGCTTCCCACGTGACCGTCGACCAACGACCGCCGCGCCTCGATACTACGATGCTTCGACATCAGACTGCTCCAGTGGAATACTGGAGCGGCATTGTCCGGCTCGATCAGCGCTCGACAAGTACGCCGCGTGGTTACCGGTTACGTCACTCGGCAGGAAGGGACAGGCGGCATTGCCAACAGCCTCCAAGATCTTGCCTACCAGTGGGACCCCAATGGAAATCTCCTTCAGCGCCAGGACAACAAGCAGACGCTGACTGAAGTCTTTGTCCACGACGCCGTGAATCGCCTGTCAAGCTCGACGCTCAACGGCGCGACTAACCTGACGGTCGGATACGACGCCGCCGGCAACATTACAAGTAAGAGTGACGTAGGGGCATACGACTACACAACAGCGCAGGGCGGTTGCACCTACCAGAGCTACGCTCAACCTCATGCCGTGCGCAATGCGGGCGGCGGGGTGTATTGCTACGACGCCAACGGCAACGCGATCAGCCGTGGCGGCGGCGCCCTCGTTTGGACAAGCTATAACCTGCCGAGCAGTATCACGTACGGGTCAAACTCGACTTCCTTCAACTACAACTCCAGCCATCAACGCTGGAAGCAGGACGCGAACTACGCCGGCACCCACGAAGTGACCTATTACGTCGGTGGTCTGATGGAAAAAGTTACTACCGGCGCTGGTCCGACAGAGTACCGGCACTTGATCCCCGCTGGCAATGGGAGCGCAATCCTGACACGACGCAGCAATTTGACCAGCAGCGTCTACTACACGACTTCTGATCACCTGGGTAGCGGTGATCTGATCCTCAGCAGTACGGGAACAATCCTTGCGAAGGAAAGCTTCACGCCGTTCGGTGCACGTCGCGGCAGCAACTGGCAGGGGATTCCTTCGATTGCCGATTACTCGACGTTCTCAAGTACTACGAGAAGGGGCTTCACTGGGCACGAGATGCTGGACTCGGTGAGCCTCATTCACATGAATGGGCGCGTATATGACCCGACCATCGGCCGGTTCCTGTCAGCCGATCCGATAATTCAAACCATCCAGGTCAGTCAGGCGTTGAACGCTTTCAGCTACGTCATGAACAACCCCCTAGCGCTAATCGATCCAACTGGCTATTCGTGGCTAAGTGAGTTGTTCAGCGGGATAGGTCACTTCTTTAAGAAATGGGGACAGCTTCTTCTCAGTGTGGCACTAACGTTTATCGCCGGTCCGTTCATCAGTGCTTTGATCATGGGCGCCATTTATGGCGGAAACTTCCAATCATTTGTCATCGGTTTTGCCGTGGGAATGATAGCAGGAGCTATAGCGGGCCCGATGGGAGGGAGTTTCGCAAAAGCCATGGGTCTGGGAGGCAGTGGTTTCGTGGCGACAGTGTTGCGCGGGGCTATAGTTGGTGGGCTAGCCGGCGGGATTTCATCCGTCGCAATGGGCGGGTCGTTCGGCCAAGGCTTTGCAGCCGGAGCGCTAGGTGGAGCTGCGGGGGCAGCACTGAATTGGGGAGCACAGGCATTATCTAGCACAAGCAATCGAGAAGTTGGAGATAGAGCGAACAAAATGACTGGGGAAGTACGGCAACAGAAGATGGACGATGAAATAGCAGCCTTCAAGAAGGCAAATCCAGACATCCACGCGATGTTCGACGCTCAGCCAAATACATGGGCAATTTCGTGGAGCGACGGCGCCACTGAAGGCACGGTATATGAATCAGACTATGGGAAGGCGAGCCGCACATTCGAAATGTTGCAGGCTAGGTACGGGAAGTCCAACGTGAATTGGCTAGACGCAGAGCCGGGCTTGGGCGGCGTCGAAGTCCATCTGTACGCTACTTTCGCAGCGGATCACTCGGGATATGCTATTTATGGTTGGTCACCGTCTGGTGACTTTCAGCAAGGCATCATATGGCACGAGATCGGTCACCTAACGACATTTATTGTTGGAGGCGGCGGGTTCCCGGGATTGATGCGGTGTTACAACGGCCCGGTGTGTGAAAGCAAGGCTAATGATTGGGCTAAACAGCACTTCCACTGATCTTGGAGAGCTTAGGCGCCGAGGTTGTTGATGAGTTCGCAATGAATTAGGTCTGCTCACAGAGATGGGCGCGATGACAGATAGTCCCCTAACAATTCGTAGGATGACCGCGATTAAAGCGCTTGGTATCGGATTGTGTTATGCCGCAGCAATGAGCTTGGCGGCATCAGCGATTGGCTATGTGGTCCTTTTCGGACGCCACGGCATCTCCATCGATACCGCCGAGGTGGGCCTTGGTGGCGTAGGTTTGTCTTGGGTGCTCTTCTCGCTCGCGATATCTGTGCGGCAGAAGCTCGCTGCGGAACGGCGAGCGAAATGGTTGGAGGTAAATGCGTGCGTGAGTGGTGCCGTGGTACTTCTATCGAGCCTAGCGTTCTGCGGGCACGCTCTGTGGGTAATTGATGGCGTAAGGCATGTTGATACATGGGATCCAGCTGAGGACTTCCTCAAGCAGTTCGTTCACGAGAGGCAGGCTTCGGGACTCCCCATTCACGTCTTGTATGCCTCGATAAAGGGGCGAGACGTCCCTTCCTATCTTGATCGGGAATTGAAGCGAATCGGAAATGGACTAATAGTGAAGCCAATCAGCTCACTGCCTGAAGGTGTGAAGGGTTCAGGCTTCGCCGGAAAGGACTCCGAAATGGTTGAAGTCGGCGTTGTCTCCTATCCCGCATGGCACGTTGTGCAGGTTGGATACACGTACGCACGATGCTGGGGCGCTTCGGACTATTTCTATTTCCGTGATCGCTGGTACCCGATGGGACCAAGTGGAAGGCAGGGCTGCTACTAACCTCGTTGCCGGAAGCTGGCATCGCCATTGGAGGTGCTCGCGCGCGGCAGCGAAAGCAGTAGAGAGCGGTTTATTGAGGCAGACCAGAGTTCCAGAAGTGTTCTTTGCTGATTTGTGCGCTTTGTATAACGAAAACATATTTTTTCGTGATATGATAGAGCACTTAAAGCGACGCCCAAAGCGTGCGTGGCCGACCCGCAACCGTCCGCCGCGTTCTGGCATCATCGACCCGGTCCGCTCCGGAGAACACTATGGCCGACTTCAACCGAATCACGCAGTGCCCCGAGGTGATGGGCGGAAAGCCGTGCGTCCGTGGGACGCGGGTGACCGTTGGCATGATCGTCGGACAGATCGCCGGCGGCCTGTCGGCTGACGAACTGCTTACGGACTACCCATATCTGGTCCGTGAGGATATCGCCGAGGCGCTCCGATATGCCGCCTGGCGGTCCGAGGAACGCGAGGTCACGCTGGCCTCGGCGTGAAGCTCCTCGTCGACATGAACCTGTCCCCGGCATGGGTCAGGTACCTCGCGGCAGCGGGCCACGAAGCCGAGCACTGGGCAACGGTTGGTGCGGCGGATGCTTCCGATACCACGTTGATGGCCTACGCACGCGAACGCGATTCGGTCGTGCTCACGCAGGACCTGGATTTTGGCGCGATCCTGGCGGCGACTGGTGGACGCAAGCCAAGCGTTGTCCAGATCCGGGGCGAGCGACTGAGTCCGACGGCGATCGGAGCGGCGGTGGTCGCGGCGCTGCGGCAACTGGAGCTGGAGCTCGCTGCCGGAGCGCTGCTCACCATCGATCCCGGTCGGACCCGGATCAGCCTGTTACCTCTGCCAGGTGTGCGATGAGTCGGGTACCGACTGCCCGGTCCTCGAGCCAGCGCGAATCCTCCTCACGGGCGACGCAACTATCCCAGATCCGCACCCTCGACCGCGGCCTGCTGACCTCCGCCGAGTTCTCCCGGCTCCGGGACGTCCCGCCCGAGACCGAGTGGTTCCTTAATATAGAGTCCCCGGGCACCCGGCGGATCTACAGGACGGACCTCCGGGACTTCATGCGGTTCACGGGAATTGTCGAACCGCCCGAGTTCCGGATCATCACCCGGGCCCATGTCATCGCATTTCGGGATGAGCTCCAGCGCCGGGGCCTCCAGGGAGCGACAATCCGCCGCAAGCTTGCGGCCGTCTCATCCCTGTACGAATACCTCTGCAACCGGAACACGGTCTCGAATAACCCGGTCAAGGGTGTCAGCCGGCCCAAGGTCGACAGCTACGAAGGTAAAACGCCGGCGGTGTCGGATGCCCAGGTGCGGCGACTCCTCGCGGCGCCCGAGGGGCCATCCCTGAAGGCGGTACGCGACCGGGCAATCCTGTCGATCCTGTTCTATCACGCCCTCCGCCGCGAGGAACTCTGCCGTCTGAGCGTGAAGGATATCCACGAACGTCGCGGCGTGAAGCACCTGCGGATCTACGGCAAGGGCGAGAAGCTGCGCTACGTGCCGCTGCACCCCGGCAGCCTCGACCGAATCAACGAGTACCTCGAAATGGCCGGGCACGGCGCCCTCCCCTCCGCGCCCCTGTTCAAGCCGATCCGGAACAACCGACGAGGGACCACCGATACGGCGCTGACGGCCGATGGCGTGTATCAGGTACTGAAGTTCTATGGCAAGAAGGCCGGAATCAGCGTCGATCGGTTCGGGCCGCACTCGGCTCGCGCGACGGCAGCGACCAATGCACTAGATCAGGGAGCTGATATCGCGAAGGTCCAGGAATGGCTCGGTCACGCGAACGTCAGCACGACGCGCGTCTACGATCACCGCAAGACTCGGCCGGAAGATAGCCCGGTGTTTAAGGTCAGCTACTAACGAACTTTCCCATTAAAGGGTATTGGCGCAGATCTCTACGAGAAACACAGGCCCGAAGAATCGCCGATAAATTGATCTGGCCTTCCCATTCTGGGATATTTACGGGAACGTTTGTCGTTCGCTGAAGAGACGCGGCGTTGCCATTCGTAGATTTCGAGACGCGCGTGAAGTCATCCACTGGAGCCTGAGGCGTAAAGTTCCCGCGGTGGCCGTCGTCCGTCGCGCTGCCCGCCGCCGTTAGGACGTTTTGCTCAGGCGGGGTCGGCCCCCGCGCTTGCCATTTTCCCGGGAGCTTTCCGCCTTGCGTGCCGATGTCCGCGATCCCGCCGCACGCGCGAGCTCGCTCATCCATGCTTTCGAACCGAAAATGCCCGTGGCCAACTCGGCTACGCCGAAGTCCGCGTCCAAGGCTTCCCAGTGCAACCCGGTTCCCAGAGGCGTGACCTCCACCTTCGCCAGTTGCGCCGGGGTCGCGCCCTCCAGGCCCTGCAACAACTTGGGAGGCAGCATCATGATCACGCCGTTGGTCAATTCGACGACTAGTCGCGCCTTACGCGCGTCGTAATGCGCCTTGGCTGCACGAGGCTCGCGCGCCAGCCGTGCCTCCCCAGCCTTGCTCGCACGCACATACGCGCGCGTCATCTCACTGTTGATCCAGTCAGCCATGAATCTCCCTCCACCGTCGCAAGAACATCGATTGATGCTCCAGCACTGTTTCCAACGCTCTTGCTAAGTCGCGTCGTCCCATACGGAGATTCTCAAGGAGTCCCGGATACCCGCCCGGCTCGCCCAGCAGAATCGTTGCTTCCGCATCCGCCGAGAACACGTGAAGGTGCGGTGGGATGTGGTCGTTGGGCCAGATCACGAACTGCAGGCCGTGGACTCGGAGCACGGTAGGCATATCCCATAATAACCTATCAGTTAGGTTGTTACAACGCCAACGTGAGCGTCAATCAATCGGTGAATCGCTCCAATTTGGGACGTTTTGCCTAGTAATGTGCACTGACGGCCGTGCTCGCGAAGCGCGACGATAGCGCCATGGGCCCTCAACCGTCGGAGCAGCCATGTCCTGGAGACTGATGCGCCCGCGCCGCATTAGCGGGTATGAGGCGCAGTCGCTCCGGCGTTTGCTCCAGGTGGGTGCCAACTCTCCGCCGTCCGAGACCCTGCTCGCGTCCATCGAAAAGCTGATCGTGCGAGAGGAAGGCTGCGGAGGATTCGAGCACGACTCGCTAGACTTCGACAGTTCGTGTGGTGTTGGCACACCTATCGCCGGCGCGATTGGGCTGATGGCCAACGGCGCAGCGGTCGAACTTGTCCTCTGGGCGCGCGGCGACACGATTACCTATCTCGAGCTCGACCCGTTTGCCGGCGCCCTCCGGCCCATCAGAATGCCAATCCTTGAATCCATTCGCGCTTATCCAGAGAACGCCTTCGGCAGTGACGACTGTGAAGACACGCCCATTTAGGGACATTAATGGGAACGAAAGTCTGTTGATGGAGATGCCATCATGGACCGCTGCGCTCATCGCGTGAAGTAGATCTACCGTGCTGCGAGAATAGACTGGTTCCGCGGACAAAAATTGCTGCGGCTAGGATCAAACCCCCGATCGGAAATATTGGCGAATCTCCATGTGACATGTCACTCAGCATTTCGGGGACCCCGTAGAAGGGATAGATGATTGCAAATAGCCCGAGAACCGTAATGAATAGAAGCCGGGGCAATCCTAGTACAGCCCCGAGAATTTGCATGGGCTTTGGTTGATCAACCTCCAACCGAATTAAGCGGCTTGTATCTAAACCAAGAAGAAGGGAACTCGGAATCAATAGCACAACGGTGAATACAATTAATACCGCACGAATGCTCGGATCCATAGCCGCTCCGAAACAGGCGAAAATGCTGAATCCGGTGGCTGATAAGGTCACTACAAACTTCACAAGCGTCGATTTGATGCTTGAATTACTCATTCGTCCGTATCCTAGTGGTGCGTTATCACGACACCGGCTTCATCCGCTGCTTCTTGAACCATTTGCCGAATAGCTTGGAGTTGCTGCTCCATGCCGACGAGTTCGCCCATTGCAATATCCGCGGACCCGGTCATGAGCTGCCCACTCAAATAGAGAGCCGGTGCTGCCGAACCCCCTGCGCCCTGTACTAGTGCTCCGGGAGTTACGACCGTACCAGTTACAACGCCAGACGTATAAGCCGCTTGGTAAGTCGACGACTGCCTGTTCTCGGTACGGCGACAAGGTTGGTGCTTTTTTCGATCACATCTGTGGATAAGTCAGAGCTAGCGGCGGCTTCAGGGTTCAACAAGTCGCAGGGATTTCTTCCCTTTAAGCCGCTCCAGCCAGTGTATCGCAGCCTTTCCGCGGCCGTCGGTCGTCAGGGTTCCGGTACCGTTCGGGCGCAGCACGACATGGGTTTTCATGCGTCTGCCACGGACGTAGTCGGTGTCGAACCTTAATACGCCATTTTCCCAATTCAGGCTGACAATGAAGTCACCGACTTGGAACTCATCGACTTCCAAGTAATCGATGGCAGATGACTCGCGAGCACGAGCGTCGGCGAATGACAGTACGCCGATGACGAAAAGAAAACCGAACGCTCCCCAGCCAAGGTCATTCTCCTCAGACTCCGGGTCCGCTGGAAATTCAAGGCCAATTCGGACCGAGAATTCCGCTGCGTCAGGCCCTTCGAAGATCTCCGTGTCGGTGATCTGGAAGTCGACGACCGCACCGGTCTCGAGTAACTGATGACCAGCAGCGCGATCAATCCCGGTCATGCTATTGGACCTCTCGCAGTCGACAGGCAGAGCGGAAGGCGCAATACCTCAAGGGCTGGTACCGATGTTTCGGTACAGCGTCGAGCGCGCCACCCTGAACTGCTCAGCGACCGTACTGACCGGGATGTCTCCGGATTTGAGCAACGCTTTTACGGTCTTCAGATCCTTGGCGCTGAGCTTTCGGGGGCGCCCACCCTTCCGTCCGCGCGCACGGGCGGCCTTGAGGCCCGCCATCGTTCTTTCACGGATCAGGTTTCGCTCGAACTCGGCCAGGGCCCCGAACACGTGGAAGATGAGCCGCCCGGTGGGTGACTGCGTGTCTATCTTCTCGGTGAGCGATGCGAAGCCAATCCCGCGCGCCTGTAGCTCTTGGGTTAGCCGAATGAGATCGGCAAGGCTTCGGCCGAGGCGATCCAGGCGCCAGACGATCAGCGTGTCTCCCTCGCGAACGGACTTGAGACACGCCTCGAGCT
>CAIYLH010000113.1 GCA_903927005.1 uncultured Pseudomonadota bacterium | reverse complement strand
GGGTGTGTGGTGAGTGCCGGTGTGCTCACGACCGCGACGTCAACGCCGCGAAAAACATTCTTAGCCGCAAGGGGGTGTCCCTCGTCCGTGCACGGGAACGAGTCATCGCCCCGACACGCGCGGGCAAGCCGGACACCTCGTCCGCGCAAGGCTAAGGATAGCGCGTGTCGGGGCGGCGGCATGAGCACCAGTTGTGGCGGCGGCAAGTGCCGAGCACCGCCGCGCACCAAGTTAGAACTCGGCTCAGGCCGCAAGTGCCGCGACGCCTAGCCGAGCCGCGTCTCTCCCAGACGATCTTCGTCCAGCGCATAACCCATGCCCGGCGCATCGCCGAGGTTGATCCAGCCCTGCGCATCGACGGTGAGCGGCGTCGCCATGATGAAGTCGCGCCTATCAAGGCTCCACTCCGGCGGATCGTACGGGAACTCCAGGAACGGCGAGTCGGCCAGCCCTGCGGCTAGGTGAGCGTTGGCGGTCACGCCCATGCCATTCGTCCACGTGTGCGGCGTGAACACGAGGTTGTGCTCCTGCGCCATCAGCGCGACGCGACGCAGGCCGGTGATACCACCCACCAGCGCGACGTCCGGCTGCAGTATGTCCAGGCAGCCGTCCGTGATCAGGTCGCGGAACTCATGCAGCTGGCGGGTCATCTCGCCACCAGCGATACGCAGGTCGGTCATGCCGCGCAGCGCGCGCATGCCGGCGCGATCGCCGCGATGCAGCGGCTCCTCCATCCAGTAGACCTTCAGCCGCTCCAGTTCGCGCGCGACCGTCAGCGCATCCTTGAGCGACCACGGAGCTGCCGTGTCCCACGGCATGCGCCAGCCCTGATTGCAGTCGACCATCAGCTCCAGCCGCTCGCCGACCCGGGCTCGCACTGCCTCCAGCGCACGGATGTCGTCACGCCAGTCGCCGCGATGAAAGCGCACCTTCAGCGCCGGGAAGCCCTGCTCCAGCATTTGCTCGGCGCAGTCGGCCATCTGCGTGGGATTGCGGAGCGTGCCGCTGGAGGCATAGGCGCGTACGCGACCTGCCAGGCCGCCGAGCAGCTTCCAGCAGGGCTGGCCGGTGATCTTGCCGGCCAGATCCCATAGCGCAAGATCCAGCGGCCAGCAGCGGCCGTAGTGGAAGTCGATGTGCGACAGGACCCGGTAGTGGCGCTCGATCGCCATCGCATCCTGACCGACGAACAACGACTCGTGGCCGGCGAACCCCACCATCAGGTCGCCGGAGCCCACCCCCTCGAGGCCCGTGTCGGTGCGCACGCGCACGACGGTGGCGTCGAAGTGCACACGCGGCTTGGTGTCCCAGCTGGCGTGAAACGGCGGATCCAGCGGCAGCCGGTGGTGGCTGACCGTGATCGAGGCGATGCGATGGATGACGCTCACTTGTAGGCCGTCCAGATGGTCTTGAAATCCATGTACTTGTCGATGGCATGGGGCGAGCGGTCGCGGCCGAAGCCGGACTGCTTGAAGCCGCCAAACGGCGTCGCCAGCGACGAGCGGTCGTAGGTGTTGACCCAGACCGTGCCACCGCGCAGCGCATTCGACATCCGGTGCGCGACATTCATGTCAGCGGTCCAGACGGCCGCCGCGAGACCGTAGATCGAGTCGTTGGCCTTGGCTAGCGCCTCAGCCTCCTCGCGGAACGTCGAGACCGTTAGCACGGGGCCGAAGATCTCCTCTTGCGCGACCTTCATCGACGGCTGTACCGCGTCGAGCACGGTCGCTTCGACGTAGTAACCGCCGCTGTCCTGCATGACCTGCCGGCCGCCGAATGCAACCTTCGCGCCCTCGGCGATGCCGGATGCGATGTAACCCAGCACCCGGTTCATGTGGCCCTGATCGATCAGCGCCCCCATCTGCGTCGACGGCTCGAACGGATGACCCAGCGTAATGGTGGCGGCAACCTTCTCGATGCCCTCTATCAGCGCTTCGCGCACGCTCTCGTGCACGATGACCCGGGAGCCGGCGTGACAGGTCTCGCCCTGATTGTAATAGATGCCCCAGGCGATGCCCGACGCTGCGGCCTCGAGGTCGGCATCGGCCATCACGACATGCGGGCTCTTGCCGCCGCACTCGAGTGCGACACGCTTGAGGTTGGACTCGCCCGCATAGCGCAGCATCAGCTTGCCGACCTCGGTCGAGCCGGTGAAGCTGATCATGTCGACGTCATTGTGCAGCGCGAGCGCCTTGCCGGCTTCCTCGCCATAGCCGGTGACGACGTTCAGAACGCCAGGCGGCAGACCCGCCTCGACCGCCAGCTGAGCGAGCCGAATCGCGCTCAGCGACGACTGCTCGGCAGGCTTGAGCACCACCGAGTTGCCGCCCAGCAGCGCAGGGCCCAGCTTCCAGGCACTGATGATCAGCGGGTAGTTCCACGGCACGATCGCACCGATCACGCCTAGCGGCTCACGCCGCACCAGCGCAAGTTCATTGCCTGCGGTCGGTGCAACCTCGTCATAGAGCTTGTCGGCAAACTCCGCGTAATACGCAATGCAATCAGCCGCGAACGGCACGTCCACGTTAACCGAGTTCAGGATCGGCTTGCCCACATCCAGCGTCTCGAGCATGGCGAGCAGCTCAAGGTCGGCGCGGATGAGCTCGGCGAAGCGCAGCAGCACTCGCTTGCGCTCCTTGGGATCGGTTCGACGCCAGTCGCCACGCTCGTAGGCGGCACGCGCGGAAGCCACCGCCACATCCACGTCGTGGCCCTCGCAGCGGGCGATGGACGCCACGACACGACCGTTGATCGGACTGATGCGCTCGAAGTTAAGACCACTGCGGGCGTCAACCAGCCTGCCGTCGATGAACGAGCGGCCCTCGATCGCAAGCGCCGCGACGCGCGCTTCCCAGGCCGCGCGATCGCGGCTATGCAGATTGTCGGTCATGGTGTCAGCGTCCCGAAAGTACGGCAGTGGCGAAGGTCAGCAGGTCGGCGTCCGCGACCGCACGCTTGTTCGAACGACGCATCGCCTCGTTCTCCGGGCGGGCCATTTGCGCGGCCAGATCCGCCGGCGTGATGTGGTCATGGCCTTCGCCGGCGAGCGAGATCTTCACGCCCGAGGCACGTAGCAGCCGCTCGAAGGCCGGCGCAAGTCGCGCCGCGTCGCGCGGCTCGCCCATCAGGGCTGCGATCGCCGCGTAGCGGCCATCGGTGTCGTGCTCGGCATTCCAGGCAAGCGTCGCGCGCAGCGCAAGACCCACCGCGCGGCCATGGTGCACCGGCCGCAGCGAGGCGAGCGCGTGACCGATGTTGTGCGCGATCGCGGTGCCACAGTTATCGATCGAGATGCCGCCTAGGGTCGCGGCCCACTGCAGGCCGCCGCGGGCCTCCAGGTCGCGCGGCGTCTCGACTGCGCGCACCAGGTGCTTCACGACCAGACGGATGGCAACGTGGCAATACAGATCGTTGGCCGCATGCGCGTTGGCATTGGTGGACGCCTCCAGCGCATGCACCAGCGCATCAATGCCGGTTGCAGCGGTGAGTGCCGCCGGCAGGCCCACCGTCAGCACCGGGTCGAGCACAATCAACGCAGGCTTGAGCTCATCGCCCCACAGCCAGACCTTGGTGTGCTGCGCATCGGCAAGCACGGCCGTGCGGGTGGCCTCCGAGCCGGTCCCCGAGGTGGTCGGAATGCAGACCGAATACAGCCGGGAGGCGGGGAACGGGTTGGCGCACAGACCGTAGTGAGCCGCGCCCTGGCTGCCGCCGGCGATGCCGGCGATCGTCTTGCCGACGTCCATGGCCGAACCCCCGCCGATCGCGACGACCGCGCTGGCGCGTTCCTGACGGGCCAGATCCGTGGCGGCATCGACCTGCGCCATCGTCGGGTCACTCTTCACGTCGGTGAACGCCACCACGCGAAAGCCCGCCGCGGCCAGTGAAGCGCTGGCGGAATCGATGAAACCGGCGTCCTTGAGGCCGGGGTCGGCGACCAACAGGACGGCGCTCCCCGCGGCAATCCGGCCAGTAAGGGTCTGGCCTAGCGTCTCGAGGGCGCCTGCGCCCTGGACGATTTCAGGAACCCGGGCAAGTTGGATGATGGACATGACAGCCTCTGCGGTGGAGCCGGCAGGAAAACGAAGGACCCCGCGTGGGGGAACGTAGACGGGCCCGGACGGCGCCTTTAGTGACAGCCGGGTTGGCGCGAAGGCGGAGCCTGCGTGCGAGAACCAGAAAGCGCCAGACCGGAACGGTACCTAGCCCGCTGCAGACTTCCACAGACGGGGCTGCGGTAGAAGCCGAGAAAATGCATCGGGGGATCCAAAAAAGGCATTGGCGCGCAATCGGCGCTTGCCCCACCCTGAACGCGCCCTACACCCCCCGTCAGCGATGCCTACGCCGTACAATAACCGGCTCTGGGCACCGTCAGGCGTACCCCCAGTCGCCGTTGCCGAGGAGGCGAGAATGGAGCGAGTTCGGATAGATCGCCGCTGGCTGCCGCTGAACGCGCTGCGGGCCTTCGAGGCGGTCGCCAAACACGGCAGTTTCACCGGCGCTGCGAACGCGCTGCTGATCTCGCAGAGCGCCCTGTCGCGGCATGTCATCTCGCTCGAGAAGCTGATCGGCGTGCAACTTTTCGACCGTCGCCCGCACGCGCTGGTGCTGACCACCGCGGGCCAGCACCTGCTGCCGGTGGTGTCGAAGTCGCTCGACCGCCTTGAGTACGCGCTCGACGAGATCCGTCACGCCGGCGCACCTACCCTGCGTACCCTGCGCGTGCAGATGCCGCCCAGCTTCGCCGTCCACCTCGCCGTGCCCATCCTGCGCGACTTCCGCCGCGCGAACGCCGAGGTAGAGATCGACCTGGTCAGTCCCTATGGCGTAGGGCCACCGCCGAGCGACGTCGACGTGGCGGTCGTGTACTCAAAGCCCACGGTCACCGACCTCGTCTCGGACCTGCTGTGGCCGGTCAAGCTCGGCATCCTCTGCCACCCGGATCTCGCCCGGCAGCACGCAGGCAAGGACCTGGCGACGTTCCTGCGGGACAACGAGCTTATCCACGTGCGTATCGCCGACCTGCCGCGCCACCACATCTGGGCGCAGCTGGTGAAGCAGCAGCACCTCTCGCCGGTGAACTTCGAGCGTGGCCTGGTGTTCGACACAGCACTACTCGCGGTGCAGTACGCACTGTCCGGCGAAGGCGTGGCGCTGGTCGACCTGAACCTGTTCCGCGACGATCTCGCCAGCGGCCGCCTGGTCCGGCCGTTCGACGTCACGCTGGACGAAGGCTACGGCTACTACCTCGTGACCCAACCCGAGGCCCTGAGCGACACCGCGATCGCGCTGTTCCGCTCATGGCTGATCAAACACTTCGGCCCGCCCAAGATCGCCGAGGATGCCGCGCCGCGCGGCGCCGAATCCAACGACTAAAACCCCTGGCACGCGCGAGGGCAGATTTCTGCCGAAACGCCAGCCACCCGCCCAAACAGACTCGCCGGAGCAGTACGCAAATGTCAGAACGTGGAGACCAGACCGAACGCCGCGGGCGCCGCCGCCCCGCCAGCGCCGCCAGCGCCGTGCCCGTCGTCGATCGCTCGCGCAGCTATCGCCACCTCACCAATCCGTTCGAGCCGCTGAAGGTTTTCTCCGACGACCACGTCGCTGCGATCCACGAAGCGGCGCTGATGATCCTCGAGAACCAGGGCATCCGCGTGCTGCTGCCGGAGGCGATCGAACGCTACGCCGCGGGCGGCGCTACCGTCGACCGGTCAACGCAGATGGTCCGCTTCGACCGCGGCCTGGTCGCCCAGTCCCTCGCCAGCGCGCCGCGCGAGATCACCCTGCACGGCCGCGACGAGTCCCGTCACATGCCGATGTCGGGCCGCCATGTCGTGTTCGCGCCGACCTCCGGTCCGCCTAACATCATGGACATCAAGCGCGGCCGCCGCGCCGGCACCTTCGAGGACTTCTGCAACATCATGAAGCTCACGCAGAGCTTCGAGGTACTGCACGTACTCGGCGGTGGTGTCGAGCCACAGGACATCCCGATCCACGTGCGTCATCTCGAGACGACGCGCGCGATGCTCAACCTGACCGACAAGATTCCGCTGGTCTACGCCCGCGGCGCTGGCCAGATCGCCGACAACTTCGAGCTGATCCGCATCGCCTACGGACTGACCGAGGAAGAGTTCCGCTCGCGCCCTTACACGGTCGCGGTCATCAACACGAACTCGCCGCTGCAGCTCGACATCCCGATGGCCGACGGCATCATGAACTTCGCCGCCGCCGGCCAGCCGACGATCATCACGCCGTTCACCCTCGCAGGCGCGATGGCACCGGTGACGATTGCAGGCGCGCTGACGCTCGCCCATGCCGAGGCGCTGGCCGGTCTCGTGCTCGCGCAGATCACCCGTCCCGGCGCGCCGATCATCTACGGCAGCTTCACCTCGAACGTCGACATGAAGTCGGGCTCGCCGGCATTCGGTACGCCCGAGTACGTCAAGTCCTCCTTCGGCGCCGGCCAGCTCGCCCGTCACATCGGCCTGCCGTGGCGCTCGTCGAACGCGACCGCCTCGAACTCGCCTGACGCGCAGGCGGCCTACGAGTCGCAGATGAGCCTGTGGGGTGCACTGCTGGGCGGCTGCAACTTCATGTTGCACGCGGCCGGCTGGCTCGAAAGCGGGCTGACCTGCTCGTACGAGAAGTTCATCCTGGACATCGAGATGCTGCAGATGTTCGCCGAGTCCTTCCAGGAAGTGCCGGCGACGGCCGCCGACCTTGCGCTCGATGCGATTGCCGAGGTCGGACCCAGTGGTCACTTCTTCGGCTGCGCACATACGATGGCCCGCTACCGGACCGCGTTCTACGCCCCGCTGGTGTCCGACTGGCGCAACTACGGCCAGTGGACCGAGGCGGGTGCGCAGACGGCGACGGAACGAGCGCATACGATCTGGCAGGAAACGCTGGCAAACTACGTCGCTCCCGCGCGGGATCCGGCGGTACTGGAGGCGCTGGACAGCTTCGTCGCACGGCGCGTGGCCGAAGGCGGCGCGCCGCCGGTCAGCTGAGCCGACCCCGGGACTCTTTAAAGCTGCGGCGCCACGGGCGCCGCGACTGCAACTGCATGAACTACTGAATCGAGGACGATATGCGCACTCACGTACAAGTGGCGGTAATCGGCGGCGGCGTGGTCGGGGCGAGCGTGCTCTACCACCTGACCAAGGCAGGCTGGAAGGACGTGCTCTTGATCGAGCGCGCGGAACTCACCTCCGGCTCAACCTGGCACGCCGCAGGCGGCATGCACACCGTCAATGGCGACCCCAATGTCGCCAAGCTGCAGCAGTACACCATCAATCTGTACAAGGAGATCGAAGCGATCTCCGGGCAGTCGTGCGGCGTGCACATCACCGGCGGCATCATGCTGGCCGGCACGCCCGAGCGGCTGGACTGGCTGAAGATGGCCAAGGCCCGCGGCCGCTACCTGGGCATGGACCTCGAGCTGATCTCCGTGGCCGAGGCCAAGAAGCAATTCCCGCTGCTGGATGAGGCGCACTTCGTAGGCGCGATGTATGACCCGATCGAAGGTCACGTCGACCCTTACGGCGTCACCCACGCCTACGCGAAGTCAGCGCAAATCGGCGGCGCCGAGATCGTCCGCCAGACCCGCGTGGTCGACACCAAGCAGCGGCCGGACGGCAGCTGGGACGTGATCACCACCCAGGGCAATGTCCATGCCGAGCACATCGTCAACGCCGGCGGCCTGTGGGCGCGCGAAGTCGGCCGCATGGTCGGCATCGAGCTGCCGATCCTCGCGATGGAACACCAGTACCTGATCACCGAGGACATCCCGGAGTTCAAGGGCCAGCAGGAGCAGCTACACGCGATCGACTTCGAGGGCGAGATCTACATGCGCCAGGAGCGGGGCGGCATCCTGATGGGCACCTACGAGCGCGCGGGCGTGCCCTGGGCGCCGCATACGACGCCGTGGGACTTCGGCCAGGACCTGCTGCCGAACGACCTGGAGCGCATCGCGCCCAGCCTCGAGGTGGGTTTCAAGCACTTCCCGCGTCTCGAGAGCGCCGGCATCAAGAAGATCGTCAACGGTCCGTTCACCTTCGCGCCGGACGGCAATCCGCTGATCGGCCCGATCAAGGGACTGAAGAACTACTGGGTAGCCTGCGGCGTCATGGCCGGCTTCAGCCAGGGTGGCGGCGTTGGCCTCGCGCTGGCGGAGTGGATGGTCAACGGCGATCCGGGTGCCGACATCTGGGGCATGGACGTCGCCCGCTACGGCGACTGGGCCACGCTCGCCTACACCAATGCGAAGGTCCGCGAGAACTACTCGCGCCGCTTCCGCATTCGTTTCCCGAACGAGGAACTGCCGGCTGCCCGCCCCCTGCGCACAACCCCAATCTACGAGAAGCTGGCGGCGGAAAACGCCGTCTACGGCGACTACTGTGGTCTTGAGCACGCCCTTTGGTTCGCGCCGAAGGGCACCGAGCCGCACGAGCAGATCACTTTCCGTCGTTCCAACGCACACCCGCACGTCGGCGCCGAGTGCCGCGCCTTGCGCGACTCGGTCGGCCTGCTGGAGATCTCCAACTACGGCAAGTTCGAGGTCACAGGCCCGAACGCCGCCGAGTGGCTGGCCAAGGTCATGGCGAACCGGGTGCCGGCGATCGGCCGGATGGTGCTCTCGCCGATGCTCAACGACAGTGGCCGCCTGATCGGCGACTTCACGATCGCGCGCCTGTCCGAGGAGCGCTTCTTCGTGGTCGGCACCTACGCCGCCGAAGTGTTCTACATGCGCTGGTTCGAGCGCTCGCTGCCGCCCGCAGGCGTCACCGTGCGGCCCTGCGCGATGGAGTACACCGGCCTGTCGGTCGCCGGCCCCAACGCGCGCGCACTGCTGCAGTCGCTGGTCGTGGACGATCTGTCGACGAAGGCGTTCCCGTTCATGTCGTTCAAGAAGATCGACGTCGGCATGGTGCCGGCCCTGGTCGGTCGCGTTTCGTTCACCGGCGACATCGGCTACGAGATGTGGGTTACCAGCGACTACCAGCGCGCGCTGTATGACCTGCTGGTCCAGGCCGGCGCGAAGTTCGAGCTCAAGCACCTCGGCGGTCGGGCGCTCAACTCGCTGCGACTGGAGAAGAGCTTCGGCACCTGGGCGCGCGAGTACCGGCCCATCTACGGGCCGTACGAGGCGGGCCTGGGCCGCTTCGTCGACCTCAAGAAGCCGGAGTTCATCGGCCGCGCTGCGGCCGAGGCCGAAAAGGCCTCCGGCGGCGTGCGCCGGCTGATCACACTCGACGTGGATGCCAACGACGCGGACGCAATCGGCGACGAGCCGATCTATCACGCCGGCAAGGTCGTCGGCTGGGTCACCTCCGGCGGCTACGGCCACTCGGTCGGCAAGTCGCTCGCGATGGGCTACGTCAACAATGACGTGGCTGACCATACGAGCGATTTCGCGGTCGAACTGATGGGTGAAGTGCGCGGCGCAGTGCGCCTCGCGGAACCTGCATTCGACCCGTCAGGCGCCAGAATGCGGACCTGAGCTGCTAATGGCGACCGCCGCGGCCGGTGCTTTGACGCCGGCCGCGGCCAGCCGCCAGAATGCCGCTGCTGACTGACTACAGGCCGCGTCATGTCCCTTGCCGCTGAACAGATCGAATCGCTGACCCGGATCGTAGGCCCGGCCTACGTACGCAACACGCATGAGCTTGCGTCACTCGACCCGGGCGTCGATCCACACAACTACCACGCCGACCTGCTGCTGCAGCCCGCCTCGACCGCCGAGGTGGCCGCACTGCTGGCGTATTGCCATGCCCAGCGCATTGCGATCGTGCCGCAGGGCGGGCGCACGGGGCTGTCCGGTGGCGCTTCCACCCGCGCAGGCCAGGTGGCGCTGTCGCTGTCGCGTTTCGACCGCATCGAGTCATTCGATGCGCTGAGCCGAACCGCCGTCGTCGGCGCCGGCGTCACGCTCGGTGCGCTCGCCGCCCGTGCCGCACTCGACGGCCTGTCAGCGGGCATCGATCTGGGCGCGCGCGACTCAGCGACGATCGGCGGGATGGTGTCGACCAATGCCGGCGGTGTCGCCGCTTTCCGCCACGGCACAATGCGCGAGCGGGTGCTGGGACTGGAGGCCGTGCTCGCCGATGGTCAGGTGCTCGCGGAACTCGGCCAGGTCAGAAAGCGCAACGAGGGGCTCGCTGCCGAACGGCTGCTGATCGGCGCCGAGGGCACGCTAGGCGTGATCACGCGCATCGCGCTGGCACTGGTGCCGGCTGACGGGCCGGTGGCTACCGCGCTCGTGGCGGTCGGCGACCTGGAAGCTGCCGCAACGCTCTGCGATCGCGCCCAGGCGTTAACCGGCGCGACGCCGACCGCGATCGAGCTGATGTCCGGCAATCACGCCGCCGCCGTCTGCAGGGCGCTGGCGCTGAGCGACTTCGCAAGCCTCGCAAGCCAACCCTATCTGGTGCTGATCGAGCTCGCCGCGGGCGACGCCGAACGCGCCGAGGCGGCCCTGATCGACCTGCTCGGGTCGGCGGTCGAATCCAGCATCGTGCTTGACGCCGTCGTCGCACAGAACGAGGCACAGCGGCGCACGATGTGGCGGGTCCGCGAGGACTGGGCGATCGACCGGGAACGGCCGGGCGGGCTTTGGTACGACATCTCGGTGCCGCTGTCGGTGCTGCCCAATTACGTCGCCGAGCTGCGTCAGCGCCTCGCCGCGCACGATGCCTCGCTTGAGCTGGTGCTGATAGGCCATCTCGCCGACGGCAACCTGCACGTGACGGTCAATGCCGGTACACCGATCACGCCGCGGTACGAAGAGATCGCCCCGCTGGTTACTGAGGGCCTCGCACGCGTCGGCGGCTCATTCTCGGCCGAGCACGGCATCGGGCTGGAAAAGAAGGCGACGCTTGCGCGGCTCGGCGGCGCGCCCAAACGAGCGCTGATGCGCGGCCTGAAGGCGCTGTACGATCCGCACGGCATCCTCAATCCGGGCAAGGTAATCCCGGACTGAGAGCGCCAGCGGCGGGGCATCAGACCCGCGCCGCGCCCTTCGCCCAGTCGACCGGCTCGACCTTCGGCAGGATGAGGCCCCAGCCCACGATGCCGAGCAGGTTGACCAGGCAGACAACGCCGAAAGCGTAGGTGTAGTCGCCACCGTTCCACACGATCAGCAGTCCACCCAGCGCCGGGGCAATGATGCCGGACAGGTTGCCGAGACAGTTCTGGATACCGATCCAGCGCCCGGTCGCCAGCGGTCCTGCAAGGATCTGGCCGATACCGAACACGCCCGGCGAGGACAGTCCGAGGAACACCTGATACGCATACAGGCAGAACAGCGACTGCGGCAGCGGTAGCAGCACCATGCCCGCCATCGCCGCGATCGAGACGACGTGGTTGGTCACCATGATCAGCTTGTAGATCACGGTCGGCGAACGACCCAGACGGATCCAGCGATCGGTGTAGAGCCCGGCGGCCACCGAGGCGACCGCGTTGATCAGGTAGGCGCCACCGCCCACCTCGCCCATTTCTACCATCGACATGCCGCGCTTGTTGACGAGGTAGAGCGGCAGAAACGTCAGGATGAAATACCAGTTGTAGTTGCTGGAGAAGTGCCCGAGCGCGGCGCCCCACAGTCCCCGCTCGCGCAGGATCCGCCATGAACTGGGCGCCCCCTGCACCAGTGCCGGCGGCGCCGCCGCCGCGGCGGCCGTGGCCCGCGTGTAACGCAGCCACGGCACGATCCACACCAGCGACAGCGCGCCGAACAGAATGAACACCGGCCGCCAGCCCACCCGCGCCATCATCAGCCCACCGATCCACGTGCCGATCGCCGGTCCCACGAGGTAACCAAAGCTGATGATGCCGTTGGCGCCGCCCAGCCGGTCGCGCGGCACGTGCGTGGCAAGCAGGCTGGAACTGGCCGGGAACACCGGACTTTCGCCGACACCGAGCAGCAGCCGCAGCACGAGGATCGTCGCCGCGCCGCCGACGAAGCCGGTCAGCAGCGTCGCAACCGCCCACAGCAGTACGCCCACCGCGAGCACGCGGTGCGCACCGAAGCGCTCCGTGGCCCAGCCGGCCGGGAACATCATCGTCACGTAGGTCCAGTAGAACGCTGAGGCGAGGAAGCCTATCTGCGCCTCGTTGAAGCCCAGTTCTTTCTGGATAAGGGGCGCGGCCGTCGCGAGATTGCCGCGATCGACATAGCTGATCATCAGGACGGCCGTCAGCAGCGCGATCAGCTGCCAATGCGACGCCGCCGGGCGCGAAGGTTCGTTGTGCACCGGATCCCCTTGAAGGCTCCGGTGATGCTAACGGACCTGAGCGGCCGCCGTCGGGGAATCGGCGGCGCTGGCCCTTTTGGGCCTGCGCCGCACGTCGCGATCAGCCTCCCAGCGGGCGCAGCAGGCTACGCGAGATGATGTGGCGCTGGATCTCGCTGGTGCCTTCCCAGATGCGCTCGATGCGCGCATCACGCCAGATTCGCTCCAGCGGCAGGTCCGACATGAGCCCCATGCCGCCGTGGATCTGCAGTGCCTCGTCCGCGACCATTGCGAGGGTTTCGCTGGCTTTCAGCTTGGCCATCGCCATGTCCATGTCGGCCGCCATCTTCTGGTCGAACTTCCAGGCGGCGTCGAGCGTCAACAGCTCAGCGGCTTTCAGCTCCATCGCCATGTCAGCCAGCTTGAACGAGACGCCCTGGAACTTGCCGATCTGCTGGCCAAACTGCTTGCGCTCGACCGACCACTGCATCGCCGCCTCCAGCGCGCGCTCGGCGCGGCCAAGGCAGGTTGCGGCGACCTGCAGGCGCGTAGCGCCCAGCCAGGAATTGGCGACTTCGAAGCCCTGGTGCAGCTCGCCGAGCATGGCCGATTTCGGCACACGGCACTCGTTGAACTCCAAAATGCAGTTGTTGTAACCGCGGTGAGAGACGTTCTTGTAGCCCGCCCGGACCTCGAAGCCCGGCGTGCCCATGTCGACCAGAAACGCGGTGATCAGTTTCTTGGTGCCGCGCGCATTGGTTTCCTCGCCGGTCGCGGCGAACAGGATCACAAAGTCCGCGTGATCGGCGTGGCTGATGAAATGCTTGGTGCCGTTGATGACGTAGTCGCCACCCTTTTCGACGGCAGTGGCCTTCATGCCGCGCACGTCGGAGCCCGCGCCCGGCTCGGTCATCGCCAGGCAGTCGACCCGCTCGCCGCGCACCGACGGGAACAGGTACTGCTCGCGCTGGTCACCCTCGCAGGCGCAGAGGATGTTGGAGGGGCGGCCGACGCAGTTGTAATGCAGCGCGTAGCCCGTTCGGCCCAGCTCCTTCTCGTAGAGGACCCAGGTCACCGTATCGAGTCCTGCGCCGCCGACCTCGGCCGGCATGTTGGCCGCATACAGGCCCGCATCGATCGCCTTGGCCTTGAGCTCCTTGTGCAGCTCAGGGCGCAGCACGCCGGTCTCCTCGACCTCGGCTTCGTGCGGCATCAGTTCATTGGTGACGAAGTCACGGGTCGTCTTGATGATCATCCGCTGTTCGTCGGTCAGTCCGAAATCCATGGCAGCCCCCTGGTCGGTGTCGGTCTAGCGGCCTGGCGCACGCGCCCGGGCGGGGCGGCGGACAGGCTTGGTGATGGTCGTTGCTGGCGAAAGCGCCTCGCGGGCGGCCCAGGCCCGCCACAGGCCGAGCTGCAGGTCCAACTGCTCGAGCAGCCGCTTGGCAGGCCACTCGGCGGGGCTGATGACGGCACCCGCCGTCAGTCCGTTCAGGAACGTTGCGACCGCGCGCAGCACCTGATTACGCACCGGCTCCGGCCAGCCAGCCCACTCCGGCCAATGCTCGGCCAGGCAACGGGTGTACAGGCGCATGTACTCGCGATGCACCCAAACGTTGATGCGTTTCAGGCGCTTGTCGGTCGACATCTGGCCCCAGAACGCGGTCCAGAACGCAGCTTCGGTGGTGCGCTGCGCATCCAGCGGCAGGGACTCCGCCAGCACGTCCAGCAGCGTCGCGCCGGCGCCCTTCGGGGCCGTCAGGCGCTGCTCGATGCGCCTGAGGATCATCCGCAGTGCAGCGAGGATGATCTCCTGCTTCGAGTCGAAGTAGTGGGCGATCATGCCGGTCGTGTAGCCCGCCTCGCGGGCGATGCGCACGACAGTGGCATGTTCAAAGCCGTGACTGGCGACCACGCGGCAGGCGACGAGAGCGATCTCGTCGCGTCGGGCCGCGTGGTCGACAATCTTCGGCATGGCCGATTAGCGCTTGTCTAGCGACAGACCACGGCCGGCGTCCGCGGGCCGCGGCAGCGCAGCGTGGCGCTCGCGGATCGCAAACAGCTTCGCCTGTACATCCGCCGGCATCGGCACCGACTTCTTCGCCTTGGCGTCGACGTGCAGCATGATGTGCTCGGCGGTGGCGACGAGCTTGTCGTCGCAGACGCGGTGCATGCGGTGATACAGCCAGAAACGCTTGGCGTCAGCACCCAGCACCTGGGTCGTGACGTACAGCGCGTCGGACTGGACGACCTCAGCGAGGTAGCTGATCTTCATCTCTACCGTGTACGGCGAATAGCCCGCGTCGCGGTAGGCGGTGTCGATGCCTATCTGCCGGAACAGCGTGTCAACCGCATCGCCAAAGATCTGCGGGTAGCGGAAGTCACTCATGTGACTGTTGTAGTCAACCCACTCGGCGCGCACGGTCGTATCAAACAGGCGCAACGGCTGGTTCGGGTCGACCGGCGTCTTCGCGGCGCGGGCCGCTGCCTCGTCGTACAGACGCGACTCCAGTGCCTTGAGCGTCGCCCCCGCACCGATGTCGAACTGCTTGAGCACCTGCTGCACTGCCACGAGGTAGCCATCGCGCAACCGCTCCAGCTCACGGATCGAGCGGCCGCCGGCCTGCTCGGCCGTGCCCTCGACCATGCGATCGATCAGCTCGTCGGTCAGCTCCGGCGCCTCGAGCTTGGTCCACGGCCACTTCAGGCACGGACCGAACTGGTGCAGCATGTGGCGCATGCCCGGCTCGCCGCCGGCCAGGTGATAGATCTGGTTGGTGCCCATCGCGGCCCAGCGCAGGCCGGGGCCGTAGATGATCGACTCATCAAGCTCGCGAGTCGTCGCAACGCCCTCGTTCACCATGTGCAGGATCTCGCGCCACAGCGCTTCCTGCAGGCGGTCGGTCAGATGGCCCGGGACTTCCTTGCGGACCCTGAGCGCATGCATACCGATGTAGGTGTAGAACTCAGCCGCAGCCTCGATGCTGGCGGCCGCGGTCTTGGTGCCGGCGACGAGCTCGACCAGCGGCAGCAGGTAGACCGGGTTGAACGGATGGCCAACGATCAGCCGCTCCGGATGGAGCATGTCCCGCTGCAGGTCAGAGGGCATCAGACCCGAGGTGCTGGAGGCGATGATCACGTCCGCCGGCGCGTGCTGGCTGACCTGCGCCAGGATTCGCTGCTTGAGCTCCAGCTGCTCAGGAATGTTTTCCTGGATGAAATCGACCTGACGGGCCATGGCGTTGAGGTCGGTGGTGAAGGTGAGCTTGCCCTTGGGCGGCAGCGGCGCGGTGGTCAGGCTGGCAAGCGCAGGCTCTGCGCTCGCGACCGAGCCGCGGATCCACTCTTCCATCTCCGGCTTCACGTCGGCGGCGATCACGTCGATGCCGAAATGCATCGCGCGCGCGGCCCAGCCGCCGCCGATCACCCCGGTGCCCAACAGTCCCAGCGTCTTGACCTGTCTCATCCGTAGCTCCCGGCAGGGCGCCGCGGAGGCGACGCCGTTTTTTTAATGTGGGGACAATAATATAACACGGCGCTCCAGGAGCAAGCCCGGAACGCAGAGGGAGGGACTCAAGTGATAGGGGCCGGGAAACCCAGCCCGCCCTACCCGGCCGAATGGCCGGGAGGGGGGTCTGGCGGACCGGGCGGTCCGCCAGAGATCGTCATCGGGCCTTAGAACTTCTGCCCGAACTTCAGGCCGATCGTCCGCGGCTGCACCGGGATGTGATAGACCGTGCCGCACACCGTCTCAGTGCACTGGGTGAAACGCGTCAGGTCCGCGTTCGAGTCCAGCGCATTGGTGACAAACAGCTCGACCGACGTGCCGTTCTTGGTGACGCCACCGGACACGTCCAACAGGCCGTAGGCGCCAATTGCACCGAGGTGCGACGCATCGATCAGACGCAGCTTCTGCGAGGTCTCCGTCTGATAGACGTAGGCCGCTTGCAGGTTGCCTTCCCAGGTCGCCACGTCGAACGTATAGCGCGCGACCAGGTTCGCCTTGATCTTCGGCGTCTGCGGCAGGCGCGTTCCGGACGGCGCGTACGGCCCGTTCGTAACGGTGCCATCCGCCCAGTGCTTAACCTGGTCCGGGCAGCTGGTGACGCCTACGCTGCCGCAGTAGTCCTGCGTCAGCTCGTCCTTCGGCAGCCAGGTCACAGCGCTGGCCAGCGAGAACGACGGCGTGACCATCCACTCCAGCTCACTCTCCAGGCCCTGTACCTTTGCCTGACCACCGTTGACGATGATCGTCACGCTGTTGGGCCCAAGGAACGCGAACTGGAAGTCCTTCCAGTCCTCGCTGAAGACCGCGCCATTCCAACGCAGGCGGTGACCGAACCACTGCGTCTTCCAGCCGAACTCGAGGTTCGTGAGGAAGTCCGCCTTGTACGGCGGAATGCCGCTAGCCGAGGTACGGTTCACGCCACCGGGGCGGAAGCCCTTGGAGTAGGTCGCGAACAGCATCTTGTCCTGATCGATCTTGTACGTCAGGTTAACGCGCGGCGAGAAGCCGTTCTCCTTGACCGACTGGTTCAGGTTCGTGCAGGGCGCACCGTGCGAGGGCTGATAGGTCGGATCCGGAGTCAGCACGCCGTTCGCATCACGCGGGCCGCACTTCGACACGCCCGAGCCATGCGGGCTGAAACCCGCCGAGTAGCCGTAGAAGCCCTGCAGCGAGTTCTCGGACTTGAAGAACCGGCCGCCGGCGGTGGCCGTCAGCTTGGACGTGACGTCCCAGCTGATTTCGCCGAACAGCGCCGAATCCTTGTCTACACGCTGCTGCTGTGTCAGCCAGAGCGTATTCGGCCAGCCGGGGACATGCAGCCAGTCGGCGAGCACGCCGCCCGTCAGCTCCGGCATGTTGCCGACGACGCCAGGCAGCGAATAGTTCTCGCTGATGTTGTGCAGCTGACGCTGAACGAACACGCCGAACGTGCCGCGAACCGGCAGATCCTTCGGGGTGCTCATACGCAGCTCGTGACTCCACTTCTCGAAGCCGCCGTTGCTGACCACCTGCTGCGCCGGATCGATCTTGTCGTCGAAACTGGCATTCGTATAGAAGTAGTTACCCGACCCGTACAGCTTGTCGTAGAAGAACGAGTAGTCGCTGTAATCCGCAACCGAGTGCGTCTGGCGCTTCATGGTCGCGCCGGCATACACGAGGTCGAAGTTGCCGATCTTGCCTTCGATCGTCAGCGAGCCCTGCGCGAAGTTGTTGCTCGAGGTCTCCTGCGCGAAGTGCGTGACCTTCAGGAAGCCAACCGAGGGGTCGTAGCCGAAGAAGCCGTCGGCTGTGGTGTTCTGCATCATGAAGCCGGGCGTGATCGTCCAGTCGTCATTCAGGATGAAGCGCAGCGAGCCGCGACCACCGCGGATATCGACCTGGTTGTAGTCGTTCTTCAGCCAGTGCGAATTGTTGACCGCACCGGCGCCGATCGTGCCGAGGCCACCGTTGGCGGCATCCCACGACGGGAACGTGCGCACACCGTTGACGATGCCAGTGCCCGGGCCGCTGGTACCGGCGACGTTGGAGATGAAGCCCGCATCATGCTCGTCCCAGCCGACGAGACGAATGGCTGCATTCGGGGTCAGCGGCAGGTTGACGAAACCCTCTACCGTGTAGCCCGTACCACCATGGCTGACCTGGTTGACCGACAGGTCATAACCCGCCGCGAACGCCTTGGGGTCGGCCTTGTTGGTGATGATGCGGATCGTGCCGGCCTGCGAACTGGCACCGTACAGCGTGCCCTGCGGACCTGCGAGGACTTCGACGCGCGCGATGTCATAGACGTGCACGTCCATGGTGCCGTCAGCGGTCGTCATCGGCTCTTCGTCGAGGTAAGTGCCCACGCTCGGCTGCGAGCCAGAGTGGTTTCCATCGCCGCCGCTGTTGATGCCGCGCATGTAGACGTGCGAGGTACCCGGCTGGCCGCTGTTGCCCTGGCCGTTGCCACGGTTGATGGTCACGCTCGGCAGGAACTTGACGTAACTGTCGAGGTTCGCGATGTGCAGCTCCTCAAGCTTCTCGTTGCCGAGGGCCTGGATGCTGACCGGAACGTCCTGCAGGTTTTCGGAGCGCTTCTGCGCGGTAACGACGACGTCCTCGAGGGCGCCCGTCTTCTCCTGCGCATACGCAACAGGCACGCCTGCAAGCACGGCCGAGATGGCCGCTGCCAGCGGTACGTACCGCGAATGGCGCCGGCGCTCGATGGCGCTGACGTTGGTGGTTCGACTGCCTTTCATTTACTCGCTCCCTAGTTCACACAACACTTGAACAAACAAAACAATATCAATCACTTACCGGAACCCGCTCCCCGAAATCGGGGACGGCCGGATACGACTCGAGCACCGGCCCCAGAGCCTCCTTCAGAGGCCCGAGCCAGGGCTCGTAATGCTTCCAGTGGTCGACGCCATCCTTGTAGATCGGCTGGCGGACCTGCTCAGAGCTCGCGGTGCGCACCGCGCGCTCGTTCTCGTAAAACTTCAGGCACTGGGCCTCGAACGGCAGGCCACAGTAATCGAGTAGCCGACGTACCTCGCCCTCGGTGTCGTCGATCATCGACTCGTAGTGCACCCGATGGACCCGACCCGGCAACAGCGCGTCGAAGTGCGCCATCAGCTCCACATAGTCGCTGTAGAAGCGACCAGTGTCGGTCAGCGAGTACGAGAAATTCTGGCCGCGGGCAAAATGCTGCTTGAAGCCGGAGAAGCAGCAGCCGAGCGGATGGCGTCGAGCATCGATGATCTTGGCATTCGGCAAGATCAGGTGCAGCAAGCCTACGTGCATGAAATTGTTCGGCATCTTGTCGATGAAGAACGGCGCCGATGACTTGCGCTGCACGCGGGTCTGCGCCAGATAACGCTCGCCGAGGGCGCGCAGCTCGTCCGGCGACATCGTCGCGACCACGCCTGGATACTGGGCCTCGTCCTCACGCGCTCGGCGAGCGTTGAGCTCACGTGCCATGGACGGTATGTCTGGCAGCTCCATCGTGCCTTCCACCCGCGAGTGGCTGGCGAGGATCTGCTCGAGCAGTGTCGATCCCGCACGCGGCAGGCCGACGATGAAGATCGGATCCGGCGCCGGGCAGCCAGCGTCGCGTAGGTTAGCAAAGAGTTCAGCCGTGTAGACCGACTGCGAGCGGCGCACGTGCTCAGTCGTCTCGTCGGGGTCGTAACCCACCAGACGACGGCGGATCTTGGCGCCGTTGGCGTAGTGTTCGAAGGATTCCTCGTAGGAGGCCTCGTCTTCAAGCGCCTTGCCCAGCGCGTACTCGAAGTGCAGTCGATCGTCCGGGGTCAGCTCGGCACCCTCCAGCGCCGCGCGTAGCGCAGCGACGTCGGCAGCCGTAAACCGGTAGGTTTTCAGGTTCGCGAGGCTCCAGTAAGCCTCACCGAGGCTCGGCATGAGCTGGATCGCGCGGTGATACGCAGTCACGCTGTCGTCGAAACGGCGTGCCGTCTTCAGCGCGTGTCCGTAGCTCATCCAGACCTTGGCCTGGTCGGGATACTCGCGCAGCACCGCCTCGTAGACCTCAATCGAATCGGTGTAGTCGCCGAGTGTCGCGAGCACCGCGGCCTTCAGGTTGCGGTAACTGGGGTTTCTCGGCTCGAGCTTGAGTAGCCGCTCGATTTCAGGCAACGCCGCCTCAGCCTTGGCCTGACGGTACAGCACCATTGCATAGTTATGGCGCGCCGCATGGAAGCTGGGAGCAAGCTCGAGGCAGCGCTCAAGCAGCACCTGGGCATCGGCATAGCGGCGCAGTCGCGCGGCGACCTCGGCCAGCATGCGCAGCGCCGCGATGTCGGTTTCATGTTGCTTCAGGTGCGAGCGCAGCAGCGCTTCGGCACGCGGCACATCGTTGTCGACCAGCGCGTTCGCGGCCGCCATCAGCCGTGGGTCCTGGTTCGCTGCCTTGAGGAAGCGGGCACGAGCCTCGTCGGCGGCGGCCGCCTCACCGGCGACATCCAGATGGTCTGCCAGCTGTCGCCACGCGTCCGGCCGATCGGGTTTCAGCTGTACCGCCCGTCGCAGCGCAGTGATCGCCTCGGCGATGCGCCCGACCTGCCCGAGGACGATGCCGAGTTCCAGATGTGTTGCAGCGGAGTTGGGCTGCCCGCGGGCGAGGTCCGACAGAGTGGCGAGCGCCGCCGTTGAATCACCGTTCAAGCGCTGCGCAGCGCCGAGCAGCAGGCACGCGTGGGGGTGGCCCGGGACCGCGCGCAGGATTTCCGACGCCTGTTGCGCTGCGAGCGCCGGTTGGGCGTCCAACAGCCGCGTCGCGTGCGCGAGCGCAGTCTCCAGTGTCCCAACAGGCTCGACAGCAGTGCTCAAATAGTTGGCCCTTGCGCGTAAAAGCGCATCCCCGGGGGCGATCAGAAACCCCACCGTCATGTTTGTCAATTAAGCCACGCCACTGAAGGTCCGTTTAGGCGTAGAAACCACCCCAAATGTTGCTTAAATACAACGATCCGACGAAACGGCTGACCTCCCCGTCCGCCAAGCACCTCTCTATTAGTAAGAGAGGCGCGCCCCCAATCCGCCCCAGAGGACAGATCCGCCCCCCCGTTTGGCGTGGGACCTGCACCCCGCAATCGGGCGGCGCGCTAAGATTGCGCCTCTTTCGCGAGCACCCCCCATGCCCCTGCCCGTCCGCCGCCGTTCCATTCCCGTCACCGTTGGCCAGATCACCGTTGGCGGCGACGCCCCGATCGTCGTCCAGTCGATGACCAACACCGACACCGCCGACATCGCAGGCACGGTCGCGCAGGTGATCTCGCTCGCTCGCGCCGGCTCAGAGCTGGTGCGCATCACGGTCAACGAGAAGGAAGCCGCGGCCGCGGTGCCCCACATCCGCGCGGCGCTCGACCGCGCCGGCATCGACGTGCCGCTGGTCGGCGACTTCCACTTCAACGGCCACAAGCTGCTGAAGGACGAACCCGCCTGTGCCGAGGCCCTCGCCAAACTGCGCATCAACCCCGGCAACGTCGGACGCGGCTCCAAGCGCGACCCGCAGTTCGCCGAGATGATCGAGATCGCCTGCCGCCTGGCAAAGCCGGTCCGCATCGGCGTCAACTGGGGCAGCCTTGATCAGGACCTGCTGACGCGTCTGATGGACGAGAACTCGCAGCGCAGCGCGCCGTGGGACGTCATGGACGTCGTGCGCGAAGCAACCGTCGTGTCCGCCCTGCAGGCGGCGGCACGCGCCGAGACGCTGGGCCTGCCGCATGACCAGATCATCCTCTCGGCCAAGGTCAGCGGCGTGCAGGACCTAATCTCGATCTACATGAACCTCGCCGAACGCTGCGACTACCCGCTGCACCTCGGGCTCACCGAGGCGGGCATGGGCAGCAAGGGCATCGTCGGATCGTCTGCGGCGATGGCCGTGCTGCTGCAGCAGGGCATCGGCGACACGATCCGCGTCTCGCTGACCCCAGAGCCCGGCGGCGATCGCACACGCGAGGTGATCGTCGCGCAGGAACTGCTGCAGACCATGGGCCTGCGAGCATTCACGCCGATGGTGATCGCCTGCCCCGGCTGCGGCCGGACGACCAGCACTTACTTCCAGGAACTGGCGCAGCGCATCCAGTCACATATCCGCGAGCGCATGCCGGTGTGGCGCGAGGCGCATGAGGGCGTCGAGGAGATGACCGTCGCGGTGATGGGCTGCGTGGTCAACGGACCCGGCGAGAGCAAGCACGCCAACATCGGCATCAGCCTGCCGGGCACCGGCGAGAGACCCGTCGCACCGGTGTATGAGGACGGCGCGAAGACCGTGACGCTGAAGGGCGAGCAGATCGCGGAGGAGTTCCAGGGGCTGGTCGAGGCTTACGTCGCGCGCCACTACGCCCGCCGGGCGGCGCCGTGAGCGCGCCGCTGGCCGATCGCCGCTGCGCCCCCTGTGAAGGCGGTGTCGAACCTATGGGCGAGAGTGACGCGCGTAAGTCGTTGACCGAGCTTGACCCAGGCTGGCGCCTCGACGCCGAGGTCCGCCACCTCTCGCGCGAGTTCCGGTTCCAGAACTTCTTCCGCGTCATGAGCTTCGTCAATGCGATCGCGCATATCGCCAACGCCGAGGACCACCATCCGGACCTCGAGCTGGGCTACAACTACTGCCGCGTGCACTACACCACCCACTCGATCCGCGGGCTGTCGGACAACGACTTCATCTGCGCGGCCAAGATCGACCAGCTCTAGCGCGCGCTCCGACGGGCCGCGGCCGCGGCCGCCAGCCGCTGCGCGACGCGCCAGCGGAACGCCGAGTAGCCACCGATCAGCAACGCGAAGAACAGCGGAGTACCGGCGCCATTGATCGCCTGGTAGAGCGGATCGAGATACGCGGCACGACGCGCGGTGAGGTCTGCCAACGCCGCTGCCACCCGCTCGTTCCCCACCTGCGCGCCCACGTGCGCCAAGAGCGCCTCGTAGCGAGCCAGCAGCATGCCCGGCCTCCACACCGCGTACAGGCGGTACAACGCCACAGCAAGCGGTAGCGAGGCCGTGCCCGCAACGATCATCGCGGCCCAGACGCGCGCACCGAACGTCGCGCTCGGTCGGTCGCGCACCACGGCGGCAAGTCCGAGGTGCGTGCCGACCAGCACCACCAGCAGCGCGGCGTACTCCGCCGGGCGAGAATCCGCGAGGCCCCACGCGAGCGGCGGGAGCACTGCGGTCACTGCAGCCAGCAGGCCGGCAAACAGACCGACGATGGCCGCACGTCCCAGCAACGCGGGAGTCGCCATCAGCCGAGCGCCCGCTCGACCAGCAGCCGCTTCAACGGACCTGCGCGACTGGCGAGCCCCAGCCCCAGCTGGCGAGCCTGCATCAGCAGCGGTCGATCCGAGGTGAATAAGCGGTAGATGCCATCGAGTGCCGCACCCATCAGTGCGTTCTCGGCGCGGCGCGCCCGCGCGTAACGCGCCAGCGGCTGCGGATCACCCGGATCTCCGCCCCGCGCCAGCGCAGCGCCGAGCTCCATCACGAGCGCGGCGACGTCGAGGAAGCCCTGGTTGACGCCCTGACCGGCCAACGGATGCACCGTATGCGCCGCGTCGCCGACCAGCGCCAGACGGGTGGCAGCGTAACTGGCCGCGTTGAACCGGCGCAGCGGGAAGCGCGAACGCCCCGTCACGGGAGTGAGCGTGCCGAGCACCCCGTCGCTGGCGCGGGTCACCTCGCTCGCGAACGCGGCATCGTCCAGCGCCACGAGCCGCTCCGCCTGCGCCGGCGCCGTCGACCAGACGAGCGATACGGTACCGTCCGCGAGGGGCAGCAACGCGAGCGGTCCCTCCGGCAGAAAGCGCTGGTGCGCCGTGCCACGGTGCGACTCTGCCGGCCGCAAGTGCGCCACGATCGCCTCCTGCGCGTACGCGGTCGGCTCACCACCGAGACCTGCGAGATGGCGTAGCGGCGAATCGGCGCCATCAGCGGCCACGACCAGGCCGACTGCGAGCGTACGCTCGCCGAGCATGACGGTCGCGACATCGCGCGTGAGGTCCAGTGCCGTCACCGTACTGCGCAGCAGAGTGACGCCGCCGGCAATGGCCCGCTCGACCAGCGCCGCCGCAACCGCACGGTTTTCAACGATATGTCCGAGATTCGGCTCACCCGCCTCGGCGGCGTCGAACACGAGCGTATCGCGCCCGCCAACGGCAGCCCCGCTGTCCCAGATCACCATGCGCTCATAGGCGCAAGGCTGGCGCAGCGCCAGCAACGGCCAGGCGCCAGTCCGGCGCAACACACGCTCGCCCGCGCGCGACAGCGCCGAGACCCGCGCGTCCAGCGGCTCGCCAGGCAACGGCGCCAGTGCCGGCTTTGGATCCACCAGCGCGATGCGCAGGGCGCGGGTCGCCTCGCCCGTCGACAGCAGCGCGGCAAGTCCTGCGCCGACCATGCCGGCGCCGGCGATCAAGACGTCGAAATCGCGACGCGCGCTCACGGCCGATCCCGATCGGCGAGCGGCGAGACCAGCGGCAAACCCCGCGCAAGCCGCGGCAACCGTCCCGCAAAGCCGAGCGACAGCTTCGACATTGCCGACTTGGCAGACGGACTGAGGTCGAACAGCACGAGGCCGACGTTACGGGCGATCTGCACCGGCCGCAGAGGACTGCCGAACAGCCGCACCAGTCCGTCGGTGAAGGCAATCAACGCACGCCGGTCGGTGCTGCGCCATTGGGCGTAGCGGGTCAGTACCGCGGCGCTGCCGGGATCCTCACCGCTCGCATCAGCCAGCACCTCGGCAAGGGTCGCCGCGTCGCGCAGCCCTAGATTGAATCCCTGACCAGCGATGGGGTGCAGCCCCTGCGCGGCGGCACCGATGATCGCCGTACGCGGCGCATGCGCCGACTCCGCTCGGGTCAGCGCCAACGGATACGCGACACGTCGGGCAACCGCCTTCAGGCGACCCAGACGCCAGCCGAAACACTGCTGCAGCTCGGCGAGGAAGGCCGCATCCGGCAACGCCATGACCCGCGTGGCCTCTACAGGCAGCAAGGTCCAGACAAGCCCGACCCGCCCATCAGGGGCAGGCAGCACCGCGATTGGACCGGTCGGCGTGAAGCGCTCGTACGCGACGTGGTCGTGAAAGCGCTCCGGTGTCACCTGGCAGATCACGGCAGTCTGGCCGTAATCCCAACGCTCGGCGCCAACGCCCGCAGCGCTGCGCACGAGGGACCCGGCACCATCTGCCGCCACCACCAGCCGCGCGTCCAGACAGTTCACTGCCGCGCCGTCGAGGTCCAGCCGCACGCTCGAAGGACCACAGCTCGCGGCAGTCACGGTGGCAGGCGAGATCAGCCGCGTCCGCGGACTGAGCCGCAGCCGGCGCCACAGCGCACGCCCGACGACCCGGTTCTCAACGACGTAGCCGAGCGCGGCGACGTCCTGCTCTGCGGCATCGATGACGGCGGACCCAAAGCGGCCGCGGTCGGAGATGTGGATGCGGCGAATCGGCGTCGCCTCGCGGGCTATCTCGTCCCAGACGCCCAGCCCCTCGAACACCCGCCGCGTGCCATTGGACAGCGCCGTCGTGCGGCTATCGAAGCTGGGCTGGGCATCATCCTCGGGAGGCGCCGCCTCGATGACGACGACCTGCAACGGCAAGGCCGCTAGTGCCAGCGCAAGACTGGCGCCGACCATGCCGCCACCCACGATCGCAATGTCGCAATCAAGGCCGGCGGCATCCATCAGGCGCGTACCCGTCGCGGCGCCGCAGCCGGCGCCCTGGCAGCGGCCATGAAAGCCTCGATGTCGTCCGGATCGCGAATCAGCGCGTCGGTCAGGATCTCCGGGGCGCCGCGCGTGACCGCGACGTCGTCCTCAATGCGGATGCCGATGCCGCGGAACTCCTTGGGAATGCCGCGATGGGTCGGCGGCAGGTAGATGCCCGGCTCAACCGTCAGCACCATGCCCGGCTCGAGCACGCGCCAGGCATCGCCAACCTTGTAGTCGCCGACATCGTGGACATCGAGCCCCAGCCAGTGGCCGGTGCGGTGCATGAAGAACTCCCGGTAGGCGCCCTCCTTGATCAGCTTCGGCACCTTGCCCTTGAGCAGGCCCAGCGACACCAGGCCGTGAGTGATCGCGCGCACTGCCGCATCGTGCGGGTCATTCCAGTGGTTGCCGGCCACGCACTGGGCGACGGCCGCGCTATGCGCCTGCAGAACAACTTCATAGACAGCCCGCTGCGCGGGGCTGTAGCGGCCGTTGACCGGAAACGTCCGGGTGATGTCGGAGGCGTAGTAATCGAGCTCACAACCCGCGTCGATCAACACCAGGTCGCCATCACGCAGCTCCGCGGCGTTCGCCCGGTAGTGCAGCACGCAGCCGTTCGCGCCACCGCCAACTATGGGCTCATAGGCGATCTCGGCTTTGTGGCGGTGGAACTCGTGCATGAACTCGGCGGCGAGCTCGTACTCCATCACACCGGGCGCTGCCAGGCGCATAGCGCGCTGGTGGGCGGCCACCGCGATCGCGGCCGAGCGCCGCATCGTGTCCAGCTCCGCCCGGCTCTTGTAGAGCCGCATGTCATGCAGCAGGTGGTCGAGTGCAACGAACTCCTGCGGCGTATGCAGGCCGTGCCTGGCCTGGGCCCGCAGCCCGTTCACCCAGCCGATGACGCGCTGGTCGAACTCGGGGTTCAAACCCATCGTGTGATAGACCCGCGCCCGGCTCTCGAGCAGGCCGGGCAGGATGTCGTCGATATCGCCGATCGGAAAGGCGTCAGCCGCGCCGTAGCGCTCGATCGCACCCTCCGTTCCGGCGCGCGGGCCATCCCACAGTTCCCGCAGCGGGTCGCGGTCCCGGCAAAACAGCACGTAGTCGCCCTCGGCGCGCTGCGGGATCAATACCGCCACCGCCTCCGGCTCGGGGAAACCTGTCAGGAAATGGAAGTCGCTGTCCTGCCGGTACGGGTATTCCGTGTCCGCGTTGCGGCGCCGTACCAGAGCCGCGGGCAGGATCGCGATCGCGTCCTTGCCCATCATCCGCATCAGCTGGCGCCGGCGGCGATCGAACTCGTCTCGCTTCATGCAGCGCCGCCTCCGGCCCGGTGTTCGGCGAGTTCGTCGTAGGCCAGCTGGGCGCTGGCCCGCAGGTATTCGACGAGCTCTACGTAGGAGGTCTCGTTGGTGTCCTCGGTCTCCTCGTCGCCAACCGACGCGCGGCCAATCTCGGCAAAATCGCGGACGATCTCCTGCACGGCGTCCGGCCAATTGCCGGCCTGCGGCAACCCGCCACCGAGACCGAACAGAAAGCCGTTGCACCAGGCGGCGAGCGCCATCACGCGCTGATCGAGCGGCGTGTCGTCGTGCGGCAGCAGCGGCTCGAATTCCATCTGGCCGGACTGGAGCGCGTCGTGCGTCTCGCCATACAGGGTTTCGAGCAGGTTGCGCGAACGCAACTCGTCTTCCCCCTCGGCGCCAGCCACCAGCTCTTCGATCCAGTCGGCGGCACCGTAGAGGGAAACGGCGGCCAGCGCACCGCACAAGGCCCCGTGAGCCTCGGCGGCGGTCACCGGCGCGTTACTGTCGCCGAGGGCAGATTCGAGTTCATCAAAGGTTACGGTCTGCATAGTGCCTGCGATTCTAGCGCGTTGACCCACGGGACGGGCCGCGCCTATAGTGCGCGCATGACTGAAATGGCGTCACGTTCGGCGGTTGAACTGGAGCTCAAGAAGCTTGAAAAGCGACTTGAGGAGCTTATGGCCACCGTCGGCCAGCTCAAGGAAGAGAACCGCGCGCTACGCACGCGCCAGGACAGCCTGGCAGCCGAGCGCTCGGCCCTGCTGCAAAAGAACGAGCAGGTACGTGCTCGTGTCGAAGCCATGATCGGCCGGCTGAAGTCCATGGAGCACGGCGCATGACCGACACCCCCCACTCCCGAGTCAGCGTCCGCATCCTCGAGAAGGAATATCAGTTCTCGTGCGCGGTCGACGAGCGCGCGGCGCTGCTCGACGCGGCCGAGCACCTGAACAACGAGATGAAGAAGATCCGCGACAGCGGCAAGGTCATCGGCCTGGATCGGATCGCGGTGATGGCCTCCCTGAACATGGCCAACGAGCTGCTGAAGTCCCGCTCGAGGGACACCACCCTCGAGACCGACGTCGTCCAGCGCATCCGCACCCTGCGCGAGCGCGTCGAGTCGTCGCTGGAGCGCGGGCAACAGCTCGAGCTCTGATCGCGGCACGCCGGGGCACGATCCATGCCACCGACCAGCGCGCCCTGCCGATGAGTTCCTTCACTTCCGCACGCCACGCGGTATGCGGTAGTCTGCAGTTGGCGCCGCCTGCAGTGTTCGACACGGGTCAAGATCTCCCGACCCTAATTGTGTAAACCACGGGGCATTGTGCTTGCAGGACCCTTGTGCAGGTCCGCCTTCGAGCGGAAAGCCTTAAGGTCTGGCAGTACGCCCCACTTGTTGCTCTGGCTCGGGAGCAACGGCTTGTGACGGCACAGGCGGACGGCGCCACTTCTTCCCCCATCGCCCGCGCCTACGCACGGGCGTTTTTGCATGGAAAACCCATGAAATACTGGCTAATGAAGAGCGAACCGGACGTGTTTGGAATCGACGCGCTCGCGCGCGCGAAGGCCAAGCGCACCGGCTGGGACGGCGTCCGCAACTACCAGGTCCGCAACATGCTGCGCGATGAGATGAAGCAGGGCGACCTCGCCTTCTTCTATCACTCCAGCTGCGAGGTGCCCGGCATCTACGGCATCGTGCGCATCGCCAAGGAGGGACACCCGGACCCGACCGCGTTCGCACACGGCCACGATCATCACGACCCGAAGAGCGATCCGGCGAAGCCGACCTGGTACATGGTCGAGGTCGAGCTCGTCGAAAAATTCACGACCCCCATCACGCTCGCGACGCTGAAGGCGAACGCGGACGTACTCGAGGAGCTGCTGATTCTCCGCCGCGGCAATCGCCTTTCCATCACGCCGATCACTGCGTCGCAGTGGAAGAAAGTACTCAAGCTCGCGCACTGAACGACGTCGCGCACATCGTCATTGATGCGTCGTCAGTCACTCGCAAAACATGTGCGCGGCTACCACAACGATAAGACGCTTGCTTGTAATTTAACTTTTTGTGTATATACTCAGCCCCCGGACTAACCTGACATGGAGAATTACTATGGCGACCAAGAAGAAGGCTGCTAAGAAGAAGGCGACCAAGAAGAAGGCTGCCAAGAAGAAGTAAGCCTTCGAAGTAGCCGGGGATGAGATCGAAAGGTCTCGCGGTCACTGACCACCCCCAGCTCTTCACTGACTGTGCCCGCGAAAGCGGGCACAGTCGTTTCTGGACCCAGCAAAATCCAGCCGCAGCCGCACGGCGCGGGAAATGCCTAGAAACAAGGGGTTTGCGTGATGTCTAGCGACGACCAGAAGCGGCGTGCAGCGGAAGCGGCACTGCAGTACATCCCCGAGGGATGCATCCTCGGCGTCGGCACCGGCTCGACGGTCAACCACTTCATCGCCGCTCTGGCGAAGAGTCGCATCCGCATCTCCGGTGCAGTCTCAAGCTCAGACGCGAGCACCCGATTGTTGAAGGCGGCGGGCATCGAGGTGCTCGATCTCAACTCGTCGGGCGACCTCGAGGTCTACGTCGACGGCGCTGACGAGGCGACCCGACACCTCGCGCTGATCAAGGGCGGCGGCGCCGCACTGACCCGCGAGAAGATCGTCGCCGCCGCCTCCCGCCGTTTTGTCTGCATCACCGACCGCTCGAAGGTGGTGGACGTACTCGGCCGGTTCCCGCTGCCGGTCGAAGTGATCCCAATGGCGCGATCGTACGTCGCCCGCCAACTGGTGAAGCTGGGCGGTCAGCCGGTGCTGCGCATGGGCGTCACGACCGACAACGGCAACGTGATCCTCGACGTCCATAACCTCGCGATCACCGATCCACGCGGCCTGGAGACCGAGATCAACCAGATCGCAGGCGTCGTCTCGAACGGTATTTTCGCGCGCCGCGGCGCCGACCTGCTGCTGGTCGGAAACGATTCCGGCGTCGAGGTCATCAAGCCCTGAAGTGCCTGCAATTGCAGGCCCCGGCGCATCAGCGCCGGGTATCTGGCTCCGCGCCGAGCAGCGCTTCGAGGCGCGCGTCCTTCTCGCGCCAGATGCCGGCAAGCCACTCCTGGAACCGGCCGCGGAAGCCGTCGTCTGACGCATAGTCGCCGGCGGCATTGCGCGTCGGCAGCGTCCTTCTGCGCACCTCGATCACGATCCGCGGGATGCGCCCGCAGGCAAGGTTCCAGAACCCGCCGCCCCCTGCCGGGTACGCGAGCGTCACGTCCAGCATCTCGGTCAGGATCGGGCCGAGCGCCTCCATCACGAAGGCGATGCCGCCAGCGCGGGGCTTGAGCAGGTGCTGGTACGGCGAGCGGGTCGACGCCCGCTTGGCCGGCGTGAAGCGGGTGCCCTCGACGAAGTTCATCACCGAGGTCGGGTGGTCCCGAAACTTCGCGCAGGCCCGACGGGTCGCCTCAAGATCGGTGCCGCGCAGTTCCGGACGACGAGCCAGCTGCTCCTTGGAGTAGCGTTTCATGAACGGCATGTCGAGCGCCCACCAGGCAAGCCCCAGCACCGGCACCCACCGCAGCTGGTCCTTGATGAAGAACTTCAGGAACGGCACGCGGCGATTGAGCGTTGCCTGCATCGCCAGGATATCGACCCAGGAGCGATGATTCGCGATGACCAGGTACCAGCCATCCGGGCTGAGGCCCTCCAGACCACTCACTTCCCATTGGATCCGCTGCGTCAGCGCAAGCATCCGGCTGTTCACGGCAACCCAGCCCTCAGCCATGCGGATCAGCACACCGCCGCTCCAACGCCGCCACCCCGATAGCGGCAACGCAAGCCTGGCCAGTGCGAGCACGATCAGCGGCACGCCGATAAAAAGCGTGTTGAGGACCACGAGCAGGAACACGACGGCCCCGCGAACGGGACCAACGGGAAGTCTAGGCACGGTATCCCCCTTGGCGTTGCTGGCATTCTGCCCCAGCGGCGGCCATCGCGGTTTGTGATCTCGCCGGGCCGATTTCCGGCGAGCCGGTTATAGTCTGACGCGCACGGCTCCGCGGCGCGCGCGGCGGAACCGGCTGATGCCCGCCACGACCAGGAGCCGCCATGCGCCTATGCCCCTTTCGTTCGTCCCCTCTGCTGCTCGCGTTGCTGCTAGGAATCGGGGCCGTCGCCAGCGCCGGTCCACACCAGCCAAGCGCCAGTCTGCCAAGCGACACGCCGAAGGTGTTCACCGAGAAGACCGAGGCTTTCGACTACGTCCGACGCGAGGTCATGCTGCCGATGCGCGACGGGGTCCGCCTGCGCACCTTCGTGATGATCCCCAGGGGCGCGCACGACGCGCCGATGCTGCTGGAGCGCACACCATACAACGCCGCCGCACGCACGCACCGGCACGAAAGCCCGAACTTAAATGCGACGGTGTTCCAGCACTACGGCGTCGCGGTCGGCGCCGGTTACATCATCGTACTGCAGGATATCCGCGGCAAATACGGATCAGAGGGCGACTACGTCATGACCCGGCCGCCAATCGGCCCACTGAACCCGTCCGCCGTTGACCATTCGACCGACACCTGGGACACCATCGAATGGCTGGTCCATCACGTTCCTGAGTCTAACGGCCGGGTCGCAACGCTCGGCGGCTCATACGGTGGCTTCACGGCCGTGCTGTCTATGCTGCACCCGCATCCGGCGCTGAAAGCATCGATCCCGTTCGCCCCGATGATCGACGGCTGGGTCGGTGACGACTGGTTCCACAACGGCGCATTCCGCCAGGATGCAACGCTCGAGTACATCTATGACCAGGAGGCGACGCGGGCCGGCGACGCGCAGTGGTGGAGCGGCAGCCGGGACACCTACGACGAGTACCTGCGCGCAGGCACGGCAGGGGCCGTGGCCGCCTCGCGCGGACTCGATCAGCTCGGCTTCTGGCGCACGCTGCTCGCCCATCCCGCCTACGACGCGTTCTGGCAGCAGCAGGCGCTCGACAAGCTGCTGGCGCGCGAGCCGCTGAAGGTACCGATGCTGATCGTGTCCGGCCTGTTCGATCAGGAGGACATCTACGGCGGACCTGCGCTGTATCGGGCCTTGGCGCCTAAAGATCCGCAGGGCGAGTTCGTGCATCTGGTACTGGGCCCCTGGAACCATACCCAATCCCGCGGCGAGGGTCGCGCACTTGGACCGATCCGCTTCGAGGGCGACACGGCGTTGTGGTTCCGCCGCCACGTGATGCAGCCGTTCCTCGACCACTATTTGAAAGACGCGCCGATGCCTGCGATCCCGCGGGTCCTCATCTACGAGACCGGCGCCGACGAGTGGCGCCGCTACGACGCATGGCCGCGCTCCTGTCGCAGCGGCTGTCCGCAGACATCGCGGCCGATGTACCTGCTGCCACGCGGCGAACTTGGCTTCGAGCATCCCGCTGCCGACACCGCGCCTTTCGACGAGTACGTGTCGGATCCGGCGAAGCCCGTTCCCTATAGGCAGCGGCCAACACTCGCCGGCGTGAACCCAGACTCCACCTGGGGCGAGTGGCTGATCGATGACCAGCGGCAGGCAGCGTCCCGACCCGACGTGCTGGTGTATTCGACCGCGCCGCTGAAGACGCCGCTGCGTATTGCCGGCGAGCCGATCGCGCACCTGTATGCATCGACCAGCGGCACTGACTCAGACTGGGTCGTGAAGCTCATCGACGTGTGGCCGGACGAGATGCCGGAGCAACACGCGCTCGGCGGCTACCAGCAAATGTTGTCGGCGGATATTTTTCGCGGCCGCTATCGCGTGGACGCGGCCAACCCTCAGCCGCTGACCCCAGAGCGCGCATTGCCGTATGAAATACGGCTGCCGAACGCGAACCACACTTTCCTGCCAGGACACCGGATCATGGTGCAGGTGCAGTCGAGCTGGTTCCCGCTCTACGACCGCAATCCGCAGCGGTTCGTGCCGAACATCATGGTTGCGCCAGCGGACAGCTACATCAAAGCGACGCAGCGAATCTGGCGAACGGCGGAGGGTGCAAGCTCGATCGAGATGCCGATCATCAGCGCCGGCGACTAACAGGTCGCGGACGGGTCAGCCCCAAAAACGAAAGGGCCCGCTTGCGCGGGCCCTCTTGTTTGGCTGGGGGACTAGGATTCGAACCTAGATTGACGGAGTCAGAGTCCGCTGTCCTACCGTTAGACGATCCCCCAATATCCGGGACGTCTTCAAGTGCGCGGTTACGTCGGTCCAGCGGAGACCGGCGTCGCCGGACCTTTCGGCCCGGCGATACCCGCGTACGGTTAGCGCTTCGAGAACTGGGTTCCGCGACGCGCCTTGCGGCGACCGACCTTCTTACGCTCGACTTCACGCGCATCACGCGTAACAAAGCCGGCGGTACGCAGCGACTTGCGCAGCGTTTCGTCGTACTGGAGCAGCGCACGGGTGATGCCGTGACGGATCGCACCGGCCTGGCCGGTGATGCCACCGCCCTCGACCGAGACAGAAACGTCAAAGCGGGTCGCCATTTCGACGAGCTCAAGCGGCTGGCGAACGATCATACGACCGGTCTCGCGGCCGAAGAATTCTTCGATCGAACGCTTGTTAATCGTGATGGCGCCGGTGCCGGGCGTCAGATGGACGCGCGCGCTGGAGGACTTGCGGCGGCCGGTTCCGTAATACGTAGTAGCGGGCATGGTCTTACCTTGATCTCTCAATACTTCAGGCGAGCTCGAGCGCCTGCGGCTGCTGCGCGGCGTGCGGGTGCTTGTCACCTGCGAAAACGTGCAGCTTCTTGAACATCTTGCGACCCAGCGGGCCCTTCGGAAGCATTCCCTTCACGGCGATCTCGATCGCGCGCTCCGGGTGCTCGGCCATCATCTTGCCGAGCGCAATGCCCTTGATACCGCCGATCGCACCGGTGTGATGGTAGTAAATCTTGTCGCGCAGCTTGGCGCCGGTGACGGCGACCTTGTCAGCGTTCACAACAATGATGTTGTCGCCGCAGTCGACGTGCGGCGTGTAGGCGGCCTTGTGCTTGCCGCGCAGGCGGATAGCAATCGCGCTGGCGAGGCGGCCAAGGGTCTTGCCGGAAGCGTCGACGACCATCCAGTCGCGGCGCACGGTCTGGGCATTTAGGAAAACCGTACTCATGGATCTACTCGAAAAGGGTCTATGGGGGCGGCGAAAGACCGCGAAGTGTACCGGCAGCGGGCCGTCTTGGAAAGGGTGTTCGTGCATAAGCCGCCCAACAGCGCCTTTTCGTATAATAAAAGACCCATGCCCGCCTCCCTGCGCCATCTGTCTCCCCTAGACCGGATTCTATCCGTTGTAGATCAAGGGCTTAGGGTTTCCTGGGCCAGCCCGAGGGCGACTGCGGCCAGCGGCCGACCCACCCCCAGAGCCGGTGGCGAGCCGGCGCCCGCCCCACTGGACCCCGCCACCGCCCGGCACGTGGCGGGCCTGATGCGGGTCAACCACGCAGGCGAGGTGGCCGCGCAGGCTCTTTACCACGGTCAGGCGCTGGTCACGCGCGACCCCGCGGTGCGCAACTTCCTGCAAGCCGCTGCGCTCGAGGAAGGCGATCACCTGCTCTGGTGCGCCGAGCGCCTGGAGTCGCTGCACTCGCACACCAGCCGCCTAAATCCCCTCTGGTACGCAGGCTCAGTCGTGATCGGCGCCATCGCCGGCCTCTCCGGCGACGCCATCAGCCTCGGTTTCATCGCTGAGACAGAGCGGCAGGTCGAGGGTCATCTGGACGCGCATCTGACGCGCCTGCCCGCCGCGGACACCGCCAGTCGCGCGATCATCGAACAGATGAAACAAGACGAAGTGAAGCATCGCCAGCACGCGCTCGCGCGTGGCGGAGCAGCACTGCCGGCGCCGGTACGGGCAGTGATGCGCGCCGTCGCGAAGCTGATGACGAGCAGCGCGTACTGGGTTTAGTTCGCCGCATGCCCGCCGCCTTTGGCTTGCGGTTCAGTGCGTTATGTTCTATATCTTCGCCATCGCCGCGAAGAGCTGCGATCTCACGAGGGACCGACAGATGGATTTGCCCGTCAAGCCGTTGAGCGACCTACCCGCCATCAACCGCTTCCTAAGCTACTGCCGCATTCGCACCGTGCCGTCAAAGACGGTGCTGATCCACGCTGGCGACCTGCCCGACGTCCTGTACTACATCATCGGCGGCTCCGTCGAGGTGATGATCGAGGACGAGGAGGGCAACGAAATGGTGCTGGCCTACCTGAACAAGGGCCAGTTCTTCGGCGAGATGGGCCTGTTCGCGGAGGCCTCCACCCGCAGCGCCTGGGTCCGTACCCGGCAGAGCTGCGAGCTCGCCGAAATGACCTATGCGCGCTTCCGACAGATCGCCGCGGAGAGCCCGGGCCTGATCTTCGAGCTGGCGACGCAGCTGGCAACCCGCCTTGACCGCACCAACAAGAAGCTTGGCGATCTGGCCTTTGTCGATGTCACCGGCCGGGTCGCGCACGCGATCATGGACCTGTGCGGCGAGCCGGATGCGATGACCCATCCGCAGGGAATGCAGATCAAGGTCAGCCGGCAGGAGCTGTCGCGTCTGGTCGGCTGCTCACGCGAGATGGCCGGTCGTGTGCTGAAGGTGCTCGAGGAGCAGGGCTTGCTCAAGGCGACCGGCAAGACGATCGTGGTGTTCGGTGCGCGCCCGACGCTAAAGACGCGCCCGGTCATCGTGCCTACCAAGGAAATGCGCGACAAGCTCACCAAGAGCCGCGTCGTCGCAGAAGATGATGACGAGGACGACGAGTAACGCCGTTCGGCGCAAGCTGCGCACCCCGACGCCCCGCCCTGCGGGGCGTCGTCGTCTGGATCCCTAGCGGCGGACAGTCGCGCCAGCAATCTCGGCGCGCATCTGCGCGATCGTCGCCGGGTAGTCGCCGGAGCCGAAAATCGCGGAACCGGCGACGAACGTATCGGCACCCGCCGCGGCGATAGCGCCGATGTTATCGACCTTCACGCCGCCGTCGATCTCGAGTCGTATATCGCGCCCGGACGCGGCGATACGCTCCCGCACGAGCTGCAACTTGTCGAGCACCGCCGGCATGAACTGCTGGCCACCAAAGCCCGGGTTGACGGACATGAGCAGAATCACGTCCAGCTTGTCCATCACGTGGTCAAGATACGTCAGCGGCGTTGCCGGATTGAACACGAGTCCCGCCTTGCAGCCGACCTCGTGAATCAGGCCCAACGTGCGGTCGACGTGCTCGGACGCCTCGGGGTGGAACGTGATCCAGCTTGCGCCCGCGGCGGCAAAGTCCGGTATCAGACGATCGACCGGCTTCACCATCAGGTGCACGTCGATAGGCGCTGTGATGCCGTGCTTACGCAGGGCCGCGCAGACCAGCGGCCCAATCGTCAGGTTCGGTACGTAATGATTGTCCATCACGTCGAAATGGACGAGGTCAGCGCCGGCGGCGAGCACTGCCCGGACCTCCTCCCCCAACCGTGCGAAATCGGCCGACAGAATCGACGGGGCGATGAGTGGCTGCATGGCGGGCGGGACCGTCAGGAAGTGAGAAAGACCGGCTTGATCAGCGGCCGGACAGCAGGTGCGCTACCGCGACCAGCGCGTCCACACCGCCGTCCATCATGTAATGCACGGGCGTCTCGCCCTTGAACGGCAGTTCGCGGCGCGGCTCGTGGATCCAGCGGAACGCCTGATCGGCCGACACGCCGTTCTTGGACAGCGCGGCGTGAATGCCGGTGACGATCTGGATGCGCTTCTGCTGAGCAGGCGTCAGTCGGGGACCCTGCCCGGCCCGATAGCGGCGCAACACGGCGCCTGACGGGCAACGCAGCAGCTTGCACTGCTGAATCTCGGACAGTTCCCAAACGTCAGCGACCCTGAAGAACCCCTGCAGCGCCGGTGGTATCGCGGAACTGACAGGTGGCTTCTCAGCGGGGGCTGCGATCGGCACAGATGACTTCGTAGGCTTCACGGATGCGTTGCGTCTTTTCTTTCGCGAGGTCCTGCATCGATTCCGGCAAGCCTCGTGATACGAGTTTGTCGGGATGGTTCTCGCTCATCTGCCGACGATACGCCTTCTTGACCTCTTCGTCGCTGGCAGTGGCCGCAAGACCGAGGACTTCATAGGCACTGGCGAGCCTGGCGCCGGGCGCCGGCGGGGGGGCTGACCAGCCCCGGCCCTGCTGCAACCGCAGCAGGGACTCCAGCTGGGCCACCTCGCGGCCACCAAACCCCAGCCGGTCGGCCACACCGGCCAGGAGCCCCCGCACGGGGCCCTGCAGGTCGTTACCCGCGAGCGCCGCGCGCACCTGAATCTCCAGGAACAGCCGCAGCAGGTCGTGGCGCGGACCGCACAGCTGGGTCAGACGCGCCAATTCCGCCTCAATGGGGTAGTTCGACTGCTTGCCGCGGCTAAACGCGGCGATCGCCCGGCGCACGTCGGCCTGCTCCAGATGCAGCTGGCGCATGATGCCGCGAGCGGCGTCGATCTCGGACTCGGTCACCCGGCCATCCGCCTTGGCGAGGTAGCCCATGACCGCAAACGCCGTGTCAAACAGCAGCGCGCCGACCGCGCGCGGGTCGACGGCGGCAGACCGCTCATCCTCAGCGGCGTCGTAGCTATGACCGATCACCGCGCCGATGACCGCTCCAACGGGACCTACGAGCGCCCCGACCAGCCCGCCGACAATCTTTCCGATCCAACGCATCGAGTTTCTTGACCCTGCTTTCCGACCGCTGCAAGAATGCTCGGGCCCGTGACGGCCCCGCCGGCCATGGTAGCAGTGACAAGGCGCCGTCCCATGAACCCATCCCCCCCGACCCCCGTCTTCGAGACCCACCTGAAGGACCTCGAGCTGATCCATCGCGGCAAGGTCCGCGACGTCTACGCCATCGACGCGGAGCGCATGCTGATCGTGACCTCGGACCGGCTTTCGGCCTTCGACGTCGTGCTGCCCGATCCGATCCCCGACAAAGGCCGCGTACTGAGCGAGATCTCCGCGTTCTGGTTCGACAAGACGCGGCACATCGTGCCGAACCACCTGACCGGACTGCCGGTCGAGCAGTTCGTGAGCGACCCGGCCGAACGAGCGACGCTCGCGCATCGCGCCGTCGTCGTGCGGCGCCTGCAGGCACTGCCCGTCGAGGCGGTCGTGCGCGGTTACCTGATCGGCGGCGGCTGGAAGGAATATCAGCAGACGGGAGGCGTCTGCGGCATCACGCTACCGGCTGGCCTGAAGCAGGCGGACCGATTGCCACAGCCGATTTTCACGCCAGCCACCAAGGCCGCCGTCGGCGAACACGACGAGAACGTCTCCTTCGAAACCATCGCGAACACCATCGGCGCGGAACTCGCCGCCAAGGTGCGCGACACGGCCCTGGCGATCTACGCATTCGCGGCGGACTACGCACTGCAGCGCGGCATCATCATCGCGGACACAAAATTCGAGTTCGGCCTGGACGCGGCCGGCACGCTGGTGCTGATTGACGAGGTCCTGACGCCGGATTCGTCGCGCTTCTGGCCGGCGTCGAGCTATGCCCCCGGCCAGAGCCCGCCGTCGTTCGACAAGCAATACGTGCGCGACTACCTCGAGACGCTGAGCTGGGACAAGCGTGCCCCGGGACCCCGACTGCCGGCGGACGTCATCGCCAAGACCGCGGCCAACTACCGCGAGGCGCGCGCCCGGCTGGTGGGCTGACAACCTCGGCAACCCCACCGGCCCCGCCTCATGCTCGCTCGCCTGCACCGCCTGGAAGACCTGCTTTTCGAGCCGCCCGCGCGCGCGCTCGGACGCCCTGGCGTCGCCGCCCAGGTGGTGCTGCGCTATCTGTACGCGCTGACCCGCGACCTGGTCGTCGGCGATCTCAACATGCGCGCAATGAGCCTCGTCTACACGACGCTGCTGTCGCTGGTGCCGCTGTGCGCGTTCTCGTTCTCGATCGTCAAGGGATTGGGCTTCCACCACGACCTCGCGCCCTTGCTGCAGGAGTTCTTCCGGCCGCTGGGCGAACGCGCCGACGAGTTGACCCATCGCGTGCTGCAGTTCGTCGACCACATGGAAGGCGGCGTGCTTGGCTCGCTGGGGCTGGGCTTCCTGATCTGGACCGTGGTGTCGGTAATCCAGAAGGTTGAGGAGTGTTTCAACCACATCTGGCACGTGGAGCAGGCGCGCAGCTTCGCGCGCCGGTTCAGCGAGTACCTCGGCGTGCTGGTCATCGGCCCGGTGCTGATGGTGGTCGCGTTCGGCCTGACCGCCTCGCTATCGGCACATGCCTCGCTAGTCTGGCTGGGCGCACACGAGCCATTTGGCACGCTCGCGATCATGCTCGGCAGGGTCGGGCCGACGCTGGTGGTCACCGCCGGGTTCACGTTCCTGTACACGTTCATCCCCAACACCCGCGTGACGTTCGGCGTCGCACTCACGGCGGGACTCGCCGCAGCCGCCGTCTGGGTGGCCGCGGGATTCGCGTTCACGGCGCTGGTAGCGTACTCAACCCAGATGATGGCCGTGTACGCCGGCTTTGCGATCGTGCTGCTGGCCCTGATGTGGCTGTGGCTGAACTGGCTGATCCTGCTGACCGGCGCGCTGTTCGCCTTCTACCTGCAGCATCCAGGCTACCTGCGACCAGGCCAGCGCGAGCTGGTACCAACCGCAAGGCTGTGCGAGCGCCTCGCGCTCAGCGCGATGTACTTCGTGGCACGCGCCTTCGCCGACGGCGGGCCGCGCTGCACGGTGTCGGACCTGGCGGCACGGCTCGAAGTGCCATCGATCGCGCTCGGACCGGTCATCGACGCACTGGCGCTTGCTGGCCTGCTGGAGACCACCGGCGGCGAGGAGCTGCTCCCGGCGCGGGATCCCGAGAGGATCACGCTGGCGGAGGTGCTCGGCGCCGTCCGTGACGGCCGCAGCGGGCGGGCCATGATGCTGCGCCGCGCCGCCATCGCAGCGCCCGCCGAGGAGGCCTGCGCGCGCGTGGACGCGGCGATCCGCGCCGAGCTCGGTCGTGTGACGCTGCGCGAATTCGCGGCCCGCGATCCGGAGGCCGCGCCCTAGACGCCCTCCAGCGCCTGGCCGATATCCGCAATCAGGTCCGCCGGCTCCTCGATGCCCACCGACAGGCGGATCATCGCCTCGCCAATGCCGAGCGTCGCGCGCAGCGCCGCAGGCACGCCGGAGTGCGTCATCGACGCCGGGTGACTGGCGAGACTTTCGGTGCCGCCGAGGCTGACGGCGAGCTTGATCACCGTCAGCGCATCGAGGAAGCGGAACGCGCCCGCCTCGCCGCCCTGCACATCGAATGAGAACGTGGAACCCGCTGCACGACACTGGCGGTCGTAGAGAGCCCGCCGCGGGTCATCGGCGGCCAGCAGACCGAGATAGTTCACGCCCGTCACCTTCGGATGCCCCGCCAGGAACAACGCCACCTCGCGGGCGCTGGTGAACGCCCGCTCCATGCGCAGCTTGAGCGTCTCCATCGAGCGCAGCAGCATCCAGGCGGAGTTCGGATCCAACTGGGTGCCCATGGCGCCGCGCAGCTGCCGCACCGGCTGTACGGCCGCCCTGGAGCCTGTCACGCCACCTGCGACGAGATCCGAATGCCCGCCGACATACTTGGTCAGCGAGTAGACGTTCAAATCAGCGCCGTCCTGCAACGGGTTCTGGTAAACCGGTCCGAGCAGTGTGTTGTCGGTCACCAGCAGCGGCCGGTGGCCCTGCTCGCGGCCGATCAGGTCCGCGACCTCGGCCATCAGCCGAATGTCGACCAGCGCATTGGTGGGATTGGCCGGCGTCTCGATCATGATCAGCCCGACCCGACCCTGGGCCATCGCCTCCCGTGCAGCCGCCATCGCCATCTCGCGCGACAGCCCATCGTGGAAGCCGACGTGACGGATGCCGTAGTTGGGCAGCGCCTTGGCGATGAGCGTCTCGGTGCCGCCGTACAGCGGCTGACAGCACAACAGCACATCGCCCGCGCGCAGATGCGCAAGAAACGTCGTCGCGATCGCGCTCATGCCGGAGGAGAACACGGCAGCGGCCTCCGCCTCGTCCCACAGCGCAAGGCGGTCCTCGAGCACCTCGAGATTCGGGTTATTGAAGCGTGAGTAGACGAGCCCACCCGCCGTCCCGGCGGGCAGCGGCTTGCGACCGGAGGTGTAGTCGAAGAAGTCCTTGCCCTCCTGCGCCGTGCGGAACACGAAGGTGGAGGTCATGAAGATCGGCGGCTTGAGCGCGCCTTCGGACAGGCGCGGCTCGTAGCCAAAGCCCATCATCTGCGTAACCGGCGAGAGCGTCCGTCCGCCGACAGTGCGCTTGTGGTAGGTATCGGCCATCGCTGCTGCTCCCGCGTGTGTCAGGACCGAGCCGGCCGGCCCGGTCTCATTCGCCGGCTATCGTCATCTCCTCAATCAGCAGTGAGCCGGTCACCACCGAGCCGCGCGCGTCTACGTCACGGCCAACCGCCACAAGGTGGCGATACATGTCCTTCAGGTTACCGGCGATCGTGATCTCGTGGACCGGATGGCGAATCTCGCCATCCTCGACCCAGAAGCCGGTCGCGCCGCGCGAGTAGTCACCCGTCACGCCATTGACGCCCTGCCCCATCAGCTCGGTGACGACGAGCCCGCGTCGCATGCGCCGCAGCAGCCCGTCGAAGTCGTCCTCGCCCGGATGCACGATCAGGTTATGGGCCCCGCCGGCGTTGCCGGTGGTCGCAAGTCCGAGCTTGCGCGCGGAATAGGTGTTGAGCACGTAGCCATCCAGCACACCTGCGGCCACGAGCTCGCGGTCATGGGTCGCGCAACCCTCGGCGTCGAACGGCGCGCTACCGAGCGCACCCGGCAGGTGCGGTCGTTCGGAAATGCCAAAGAACGCGGGAAACAGTTGCTGCCCCGCCGAATCGAGCAGGAACGAGCTGCGTCGGTACTGAGCCCCGCCGCGGATCGCACCGATCAAGTTGCCGATCAGGCCGCGGGCGAGCTCCGGCACAAACAGCACCGGCGCGCGCATGGTCGCCAGGCGCGTGGCGCCGAGCCGCCGGGCGGTGCGCTCCGCCGCGCGCCGGCCGACCCCCTCCACGTCCTCGAGCGCACGCCAGTCGCGGGCGGCCGTGTACCAGTAGTCGCGCTCCTGCTGATCGCCCGCCTGGCCCATCACGACGCAGCTGACGCTGCTGTAGGTGGATGGGTAGCCGCCAAGGAAACCCAGCGTGTTGCCATAGACGCGGTGGGCGCGGTGGGTCGCGACGGTTGCGCCCTCGGAGTTGGTGATGCGTGGGTCGGCGCCCAGCGCCGCAGCCTCGCAGCGACGGGCAAGCTCGATGGCAGCGTCCGCCTCCAGATCCCATGGATGGCACAGATCGAGGTCCTGAACATCCCGCGCCAGCGTGTTCGGTTCGGGCAGGCCCGCGCACTCGTCCTCCGCCGTGAAGCGGGCGATCGAGATCGCCTTAGCAACCGCAGCAGCAATCGCCGGCCACGACAGGTCGCCCGTGCTCGCAGCGCCCTTGCGCCCGCCGACATAGGCGGTGATGCCCATCCCGCGGTCCCGCTGGTACTCGAGTGTCTCGACCTCGCCCAGGCGTACCGTGACCGACAGCCCGGTGTCGACGCCAATGCCCACGTCGGCGGCAGTGGCACCACCAGCGCGGGCGGCGACTAAGGCCCGTTCAACCAGGGCGGCGAGATCGGCGTGAGCGGGGGCGGACGAGGGCATACGGCTCCGGGCGCAGGAATGAAGGCACATTCTAGGCTAGGATGGGGCATGGCGGCGCACGACGAAAATGAGCTTTACGAGAACGAGGGCCCGAGCAGGACCCGGCGCAAGCGCAATGCTGCGGAACTGAAGGAACTCGGCGACCAGCTGGTGGCCCTGCCGCCGACCGAACTGGCGCGGCTGCCCCTGTCGGAGAAGCTGCGGGACGCGATCGAGCTGGCCCACCGGATCACCGCCCACGGCGGCGCCGCCCGGCAACGCCAGCTGATCGGCAAACTGCTGCGGCACACCGACGTCGCCGCGATTCGCGCGACGATCCAGCTGCAACTGATCGACCAGCGGATCGCGGCGCGCGAGTTCCACCGCCTCGAGATCTGGCGCAACCGCCTGATCGAGGACGGGGAATCGGCAATCGTCTCGCTGCTGGCCAGCGAACCGGCGCTGGACGGTCAGCGGTTACGCTCGCTGGTCGACACGGCCCAACTCGAGGCAGCACTCGGCCGGCCGCCGGCCGCCTCCCGGGAACTGTTCCGCTGGCTGCGCACGGTGCTCGGCACAGGTGGAACCAAAGCTGAGGATCGGACCTGACATGCAGCAGCCACTGGTCGGAATCATCATGGGGTCGTCTTCTGACTGGGAGACGATGCAAGGCGCGGCCGACGCGCTGACTCGGCTGGGCGTGCCACACGAGGTGCGCGTGGTTTCCGCACACCGCACGCCGGACCTGTTGTTCGAGTACGCCGGCAGTGCCAAGGCCCGCGGACTTGAGGTGGTGATCGCCGGCGCCGGCGGTGCCGCGCACCTGCCGGGCATGGTGGCCGCCAAAACCTCGTTGCCGGTACTCGGCGTACCGGTGCAGTCCAAGACGCTGTCAGGCATCGATTCGCTGCTGTCGATCGCGCAGATGCCTGCCGGCATTCCGGTAGGCACGCTCGCGATCGGCTCGGCCGGCGCCACCAACGCGGGGCTGCTCGCCGCCGCGATCCTCGCCAACAAGTACCCGGCGATCAGCACGGCGCTGGAAGCGTTCCGCGCCGCGCAGACCGAGGCCGTTCTAGAGCAGCCCGACCCGCGGGTCCCCCGGCCATGAAGGTCGCGGTGATCGGCGCAGGCCAGCTGGGCCGGATGCTCGCCCTATCGGGCTACCCACTCGGCATCCGTTGCGAGTTCTACGACCGCAGCGCCGACACCCCTGGCGGCCAGGTGGGCCCGATCACGACCGGCGAGTTCGACGACATCGCCGCCCTCGCCACCTTCGCCGCACGCGCCGATGTGCTGACCTTCGACTGGGAGAACATCCCGGTCAGCGCGCTGCAGCCGCTTGCGGGTCTGGTGCCGATCTACCCACAGCCCGCAGCGCTCGAAGTGGCGCAGGACCGACTGCTGGAGAAGACGTTGTTCCGCGACCTCGGCATCCCGACGCCGCCATTTGCACCCGTGGACCTGCGCTCGGACCTCGAGGCGGCAATCGAGCGCATCGGCGTACCGGGCATCCTGAAGACTCGCCGGCTCGGCTACGACGGCAAGGGCCAGGCGCGGATCATGAAGCGCTCCGACATCGATGCCGCCTGGGCGCAGCTCGGTGGTGAATCGCTGATCTACGAGGGGTTCGTTCGATTCTCGCGCGAGCTGTCGCTGGTCGCGGTGCGCAGCACGCGCGGCGAAGTCGCCGCGTACCCGCTCGCCGAGAACGTCCATAAAAACGGCATTCTCGCCGAGACACGCGCACCGGCCGCGCGCATCACAACGCTGCAGCGCACTGCCGAAAAATACGTGCGGGCCGTGTTCGACCGCTATCGCTACGTGGGCGTGCTGGCAATGGAGTTCTTCGTCGCCGACGGCAAGCTGATCGCCAACGAGATGGCGCCACGCGTCCACAACTCCGGCCACTGGACGATCGAGGGCGCGCAGACCAGCCAGTTCGAGAACCACCTGCGCGCGATCACCGGCCTGCCGCTGGGCAGTACCGCCGCGCGCGGCCACGCGGCGATGGTCAACTTCGTCGGCCGGATGCCCAGTACGACGAAGGCCCTGGCGGTTGCGGGCCTGCACCTGCATGACTACGGCAAAAACGAGGCCCGCCCAGGCCGCAAGCTCGGCCACGCGACGCTAGTCGCGCCGACGGCGCGGGCACGCGATACGGCCCTCGCCAAGATGCGCCGCCTGACCTGAGCCACTGCGCTGCTGCCGGCGAGCAACAGATTTACGTATAGTCGCGCCTAGCATGACTCCCTCAGGCGCGGCAGGCACGGAAGCGCATGTACCTTGACCTGTTCCAACTGAACGCACTGCCGTTCCGGCTCAGCCCGGACCCGGCCTTTCTGTACCTGTCGCCGCAACATGCAGCCGTCGCTGAACAGCTGCAGGCGGCACTGCAGCACACCGCCGGGATTCTCGTGCTGACCGGCGAGACCGGCGCCGGCAAGACGATCGTGATCGAACGCTTCCTCGCGGACCTGCCGCCTCGCGTCGTCGTGGCCCGTCTCAACCAGACCCAGGTCACCGCACTGGGCTTCCTGCAGGGACTGCTGGTGCAGTTCGGGTTTGCGCCGTTCAGCATGAACCGCGCGCAGATGTTGGCGACCATCGATGCGTTCCTGCTCGAGCAGCGGTCGGCGGATCGGTCGGTACTGCTGATCATCGACGAGGCGCAGCATCTGGGCCAAGAGGTCCTCGAGGAGATCGGCAGGCTCGCGCAGCTGCACGGACCGGATGCGCGCCGATCACTGTGCATCGTCCTCGCCGGCCAGCCGCCGCTGGCAGATCTGCTGGAGGCGCCGGCACTCGCCGCGGTTGCGGCAGAGGTGTGCGGTCGGTTGCAGCTGACCGCCCTGCCCGCCGTCGAGGCCGCCGCCTACATCCAGCACCGCCTCGACGTCGCCGGCGCGAACGGCCACGCCCTGTTCGACGCGTCTGCGCTGGAACTCGTGCAGCGCTATGCCGGTGGCATGCCGCGGTTGGTCAACACGCTGTGCGATACCGCGCTGATGAACGCCTATGAGCAGCATTTGGAGTGCGTCGGCGCCGATCAGGTGCAGGCCGCCATCGACAGCCTGCACTGGGTCGAGTACGCAGCGAGGATTCCACCGCGTCACCGACCGGCTCCGGCCGCGCCAGTTGCGCCACAACTGCCGCAGAGCTCGCTGGACGCTCCCGTGGGCTACCTGCAGGTGTCACTGGAGGGGCGGGTCGTGGCGGCGCTGGCGCTGCGTTGCGGGCGCGTACTGATCGGGCGCACCAGCGAGAACGACTTGCAGATCGATTCGACGTTCGTCAGCCGCCATCATTGCCAGATCAGCGTGTCGCCCGGCTCGGCAATCATCGAGGATCTCAACAGCACTAACGGGCTGCTGCTAAAGGGCGAGCGTGTCCGTCGCCACACGCTCGCCGACGGCGACATCGTGATAATCGGCCAGCACTCGCTGACCTACCAGGCGGTGCCTGCGGAAGATCCCAGCCCCTGATCCGGCGCGCGGCCCTCAGCCTGTGCCGCCGACCGTCAGGCCCTCGACCTTGACCGTGGGCAATCCAACGCCGACCGGGATGGTCTGGCCTTCCTTGCCGCAGTTACCGACGCCGGCGTCGATCTTCAGGTCGTTACCCAGCATCGTCACTCGCTGCAGCACCTCGGGACCCGAGCCGATCAGCGATGCGCCCTTGACCGGCCGCGTCACGCGGCCGTCCTCGATCAGGTAGGCCTCGCTGGTGGAGAACACGAACTTGCCACTGGTCGTGTCGACCTGCCCGCCGCCAAAGTTGACCGCATACAGACCCCTCTTCACGGAACGGATGATCTCCTCCGGATCGTGCGGACCGGGCAGCATGTAGGTATTGGTCATGCGCGGCAGCGTCGTGTGTGCAAATGACTCGCGCCGGCCATTGCCGGTCGACTGCACACCCATCAGGCGTGCGTTCAGGCGATCCTGCATATAGCCTGTCAGCACACCCTTCTCGATCAGCGTCGTACAGCGGGTCGGCGTGCCCTCATCGTCGATGTTCAGCGAACCGCGCCGGCGTGCCAGCGTGCCGTCATCGACCACCGTGCACAGCGGGTTCGCCACCACCTCGCCCATGCGCCCGGAGAACGCCGAGGTCCCCTTGCGGTTGAAGTCGCCCTCGAGCGGATGACCGACCGCCTCGTGCAGCATCACACCCGGCCAGCCGCCTGCCAGCACCACGGTCATCGTGCCGGCGGGGGTCGGCACAGCCTCAAGATTCACGCTGGCCGCGTGTACCGCCTGGCGCGGCAGGTCCAGCACATCGGGGTTCGCAATCAGCTCCGCCATCGAGTAGCGGCCGCCCATGCCGACGTAGCCCTGCTCGCGGCGACCGTCGGCTGATTCCATGATCACACTGACGTTGACCCGCACCAGCGGCCGCACGTCGGCAGCGAGCACGCCGGCGGAGTTCATCACCAGCACGATCTCGTGCACGCCAGCGAGGCTCGCCATCACCTGGCGTACCCGTGGGTCCAGCTTGCGGGCAGCGACGTCGAGCGACTGCAGGAACGCCACCTTGTCGTGATCGGCCACCGACACCAACGGATCGGTCGGGACGTACAGACGCTGGCTGCCGGTTGGCAGACCCACGCGTACACCGCGTGCGCCAGGCGCGGCGACGTCACCGCCGTGGCGCGCGATCGCACGCGCAGCGCGTGCGGCCTCCTCCAGTGCCGGCAACACGAGGTCATCGGAGTACGCGAAACCCGTGCGCTCGCCGGCCATCGCACGCACGCCCACGCCCTGCTCGATGCTATAGCTGCCATCCTTGACGATGCCATCTTCCAGCGACCACGACTCCTCGTGCGCGAGCTGAAAATACAGCTCAGCCTCATCCAGCACGTGGGAATGCATCGAGTCGAGCACCTGCTCAAGCCTGGCGATATCCAGGCCGGCGGGCACCAGGATCGCGTCGGTGGCGAGACGCATCGAATCAAACTCTTGCGGAGCGGCGGCCATGGGTCGGGTTCCTGTCAGCAACTGAGCACGCGGTTAGCGAGCGCGGGGAAGTCGGCGCGGCACTGCGCGATCGCCGCGCGGTCGATCGGGGCACTGACGAAACCCGAGCCGCGCGGCAGGCGGGTCGCAACTCGACCCCACCAGTCAATGATCATTGTATCGCCATAGGTCTCGCGACCGTTCGGGTGCACACCCGACTGGGCGGCGGCCGCCACGTAGCACAGGTTCTCTATGGCACGAGCGCGCAGCAGGGTCTCCCAGTGTGCACGCCCGGTCGGCACGGTAAACGCGGCCGGCATCACCAGAATTTCCGCGCCAGCGGCCGACAGCCGGCGGTACAACTCGGGGAAGCGCATGTCGTAGCAGACGGACAGGCCGACACGGCCGACTGGCGTGTCGACCAGCACGACCTCGCTGCCAGGCGCCACGTGACTGCTCTCGCGATACGTCTCGCCGGGCTTGCCCGGCACGTCGACGTCAAACAGATGGATCTTGTCGTAGCGCGAGACGCAGCGACCGCTTGCGTCATAGACAAGGCAGCTATTGGTCACTCGCCCACCCGGCTCCAGCGCCGCCAGCGGCTGCGTGCCGGCGATGATCCAGATGCCGTGGCGCTGCGCCGCGGCGGCGATGAAGTCCTGCGTAGGACCACTGCCGTAGCTTTCGGCCACCTCGCGCTTGTCGGCGTCGCGGCGGCCGATGAAGTTAAAATTCTCAGGCAGCAGCACGACGGCAGCGCCGCTGCCGGCGGCCGACTCGAGCAGCGCACCGGCGGCGGCAAGGTTCGCGGCCACGTCGGGCCCGGAGGTCATCTGTACTGCTGCAAGAATGCTCACGTCCACTCCTTTCAACGCGGGGCTTCCCCGCCGATCGCTTTCTCCGCCTCGCGCGCCTGACCGGCGCCAATGCGCTCCACGGTCGGCTTTTCCCAGCTTCCGGTGATCCGATAGTAGCCCCGCGCGACGCCGCCGAGCGGCTCCTTGAACACCGTCGAGAACAGCAGCAACGCCGCGCCTACTGCGGGTCCCGCAGCGAGTACCCCGGCGGCGGCCAGTGGCCCACTGAGATGCCCGGTGACTTTCGCGGTCTGGTCGTAGTCACGCGTCTTGATACCGGTACGGCCGACAATGCCGATCTCGGCGGCAGGGCCCTTCAGCACCAGATCGTTCGTGAAGGCATTGCCATCCTTGAGCTCGAAGTCGCCCTTGATCCTATCGAATGCGAAACCCTTCTCGGTCAGATCGCTGAAATCCAGCGTCAGGCGCCGCGGCAGGGCGGTCAGCGACAGCAGCCCCAAGACACGCCCTGCGCCGGGATCGACGGTCATCACCTGACCCTGATCGACCGCGATCTTCACGCTGCCAGTCATGCGCCCGAACATGTCGGTATCAATGCTACCGGGCCAGCGCAGTTCGCCGCTGGCACGCCCGGACTTGGCCGCCAGCACAGGCTCGAATCCCCACGCGGTGAGCGTATCGAGCACGTCGGTGCTCTCCAGCGCCACCGATACAACGCTCTGCTGGGCGCCGTTGGCGATCACCCAACTGCCGTGCGCGGAGGCCTGGAACGAAGCGCCCTTGACCTGCGCGCGGTCGAGCTTGAGCCCGTCGACCGTGCGCGACAGATCCGCCTCCAGCGAACCGAAGCGCCGCTTCTGGATCTCCAGACTGCGAACCCGTATAGCCAGCGCCGGCAACTGCGTCGGGTCGGTGGCCTCCTCGGCAGGCCCGACGACATCCAGATGCTCGCCGATGACCAGCCGCTCCATGTCCAGCGTCAGCGGCCGTTCACCCGGCAGATTCCATGGCACCACCAGATGACCCCGAGCCGCCGCACCGTCCACCTGCACGTTCCAGGCCTCGTCACGACCCTCAAGGCCGAGCGTCACATCCGCGAAGTGAAAGCCGAAGATCCCGAAACGGCCCACCACCAGCGAGCCGCCGCGCAGGTATTCGCCGAGCCCGTGGCTGGGACCGGCGGTCATGTGCACACGCAGCCAGGCCGACAGGTCGTAGTCCGGGATCCGACCCTCCAGCCACAGGCCGCTCGCACTGCGCAATTGCGGCGCACCGCCACCGAAACGCAGCGTGCCGCGCGCCAGATGCCAGGCGTCGTCGTGTCGCCACTCAACCTGACCTGCATCGTGCCCGAGCTGCACTTGCGCGATCAAAGAGGGCGGCCGCGGCACATCGCGCCGCTTCGATACGCCCGGCGGATGCGGCGCATTCTCCTCGAGGCCCGGATCGATCGTGATATCCAGCCGCAGCGGCCGGCTCTCGTCGGCGGGCTTTGCGAGCGGCGCGGGGAACGCGAGCGCAAGTCCCGTGAGGCTCGATTCCAGATGGATCGTGGTCGGCAGATAGCGCGTCTCTACCTCATGCACGGTAGGCACCGCATCGAGCGGCGCGTCCTGCGGCACCGGATCCGGCGGCGGTCGCCACTCGAGCCGCGGAAGGCGGGCCAGCAGCTTCCAGTCGGCACCGCCGCCGAGCCAACTGCCCTGCGTGATGCCAATGGCCGGCTGCAACCGCTCGGCGAGCGCGCGGCCCTGCCCCTCAACGATCAGCAGCCGTTCACCGGCGCGTCCGGACACACCGGCAACCGTACGTGCGCGCAGCCGCGCAGGTCCGCCGAGGACCGTGGCGGTCAGGCCAGGCACCGTCAGCTCCTTGTCGTGCAGCGTGAAGGGGCCGCTGATGTCGCGCACCGGATCGTCCAGTCCCGGCAGACGTGCGACCGCGTGCGACAGCTGACCTTCCACGACGATCTCGCGCTCGGCAAAGCGACGGAACGGAAACTTCAGATCCACACGCGCCGTGAGCGGCCCGTGCCCGGCCACTTTCATGAAGTACTCGCCGAGCTTCGGGCCGACCAGCGACTGCTGCAGAAACAACAGCGCATCACGGACATCAGACTGCGCAGTTGCATGCGCGTAGAGCTCCGCGTCCTTGAAGTCGAGCATGCCGGCGTTCGCGCCGGTGATGTGCATGCCGTGGATGAGCGCACGCGTCGCACGCGCGGTGAAGCCCTCGTTCTTGAACTCGGCGTCGCCCCAGGCATCCTCGATGTCGCCGAACTCGTCGTGGTAATGGATCCGCAGACCCTCATAGGCAAAGCGCACGCGAAACAACCCACCACCGTCACGGAACGGGAACCTGCGTAACTCGCCGGCGAATTCGATATGAGCCTCCGGCACGCGACCCGCCAGGAAGGCGTTGTCCAGCCAATGCATCGTGCTCGCCGGCAGGATCCGCCCCGGCAGGTAACGCGACGCGTGGCGCGCATCGACGCCATTGGCCTTGAAGTCCAGCACCAGCCGCGGCGACTCCTCCGGATTCACCGGCAGCAGCAGCCGCGCCATGCCATGCAGCGTGGCATCGGGCGACTTCACCTGTACATCGTCGGTCGCGAACCGCCAGCCGTCAGGCTGCCACCAGTAGTCGAGCGTCAGCGCCGCACTGTCGGCGCGGACCGGCTCGCGCAGTGCACGCGCAAGATCCAGGCTCAGCCCGGAAGAGCGCAGATGCACCCGGCCACGATGCCCGTCCGCCTGCCAGTCGCCATCGAGACCGGTCAGACCCGGCACGCCGCGCCACGCGCCAATACCGAGGCCCGCATAGTGCACGCCGCCGTCGATGCGCCATTCCCCCGCCTGATTGCCGCGTATCGCACGCACGTCAACGCCGGTCAGCAGGCCGCGTGGCGCCAGCGCGCTGACGGCTTCATGGACGACACCCTCAGGCACCAGCGGCGCCAGGGCGCTTAGCGCGTCGAGCTGAATCGCCGGCGAGCGCAGCGAGAACGAGCCTCCCGTCCGGCTCTGTGGCTCGTAACCCAACTCGAACTCGCCGTGCCGCCAGGCGACGTGACCGGTGTCGATGGTCAGGTCATGTCCGCTGGCGATCCAGCCCGGACCGCGCTGCACGACACTGAGCGTGCCGGCCAGGGCGCGCAACTCGCCCGCCGCGCCGCCCACCGGCGCTGGCGTACGTACGTCCTTCAGGTCGAGATGAGTCTCGGCACGCTCCAACACAGCGCCGTGACCGCGCGCCGTCACGCTCAGGTCGCCCTGTCCGGCGCTCGGCAGCCAGTGCCAGCGCGGCACCAATGCGGTCCAGCCGGCGAGCGAGGCGTGATTGAGGACGACCTCACTGTCCCAGTCGAGCGTCGCGGGCGTGGCGAGATCGCCCTTCAGGCGGACGTCGACGTCCAGACGAGCTCCGAGCGCATCCGGCAGCTTGACGCGACCGCGCACCGCAAGAGCATGCAGATCGCGCTCAAGATCGAGGCTGACCCGCTCGACCCGCCACGGCGGGTTGGTGTTGCGCAGATCATTGACGGTCACGCTGGCATCCTCGATGCGCAGATGACCGACCGGCAGCTGGCCGAGCGCAAGGCGCGTACCACCCGCACCAGGCATGACACCCTGGCCACGCAGTTCGACCCCCTCCTCGGTCACGAACACATACAGTCGCGCGCCCTCCAGTACGACACGGCCTGAGGCGAGCCGACCGGTACGCAGTGCGCGCCACAGGTCGAAGCCGACCCGACCGGCCCGCGCGCTGACCACGGGGTCGCGCTGGCCGGGCATGGCGACGGCAGCCTCGCGGAACACAAGCTCAGGACCGTACAGGCCAAGCCGGGCGTCGAGCTGCGCGTAAGAGATCCGCAGCCCCGTCAGCTGCTCGACGCGCACGACGATGCCCGGGCCCAGCTCCGGCGAACGGGTGAGCCAGAAGTGCAAACCCACGACCATGAGCGCGAGCAGCAGCCCGACGACGCCGAGCGTCACCGCGGTCCATTTCCAGAACGTGCGCGCGCGGCTCATCGTAAGCCGTCCTACAGCAGGACCACGTCGTACTGGTCCTGTGCGTACAGGGCCTCGGTCTGCAGCCGGATGGGCTTGCCGACGACGACCTCGAGCTCTCCCAGTGCCGCGGACTCCTCGTCGAGCAGCAGCTCGATCACGTCGGAGTGCGCAAGCACCATCAGCCCCTGCACCTCAAACTGCCGCGACTGGCGCAATGTCTCGCGGAAGATCTCATAGACGACCGTCTCAGCCGACTTCACGTAGCGCCGACCCTCGCAGGTCGGACAGACCTCGCAAAGCAGGTGCTCGAGACTCTCCCGGGTACGCTTACGCGTCATCTCGACCAAACCGAGCGGCGACACCGACGATATCTGCGTGCGCGCATGGTCCGTCGCCATGCTTTTCTCCAACGCCTGCAGCACTTGCTTGCGGTGATCCTCATCAGTCATGTCGATGAAGTCGATGATGATGATGCCGCCGAGGTTCCGCAGCCGCAGCTGGCGCGCGATCGCGACTGCAGCTTCCAGGTTCGTGCGGAATATCGTGTCCTCGAGGTTGCGGTGACCGACGAACGCGCCGGTATTGACGTCAATGGTCGTCATCGCCTCGGTCTGGTCGATGATCAGGGAACCGCCGGACTTCAGCGGCACCTTGCGGTCGAGCGCCTTTTGGATCTCATCCTCAACGCCGTAAAGGTCGAGGATGGGGCGATTGCCGCGGTACAGCTCGATCTTGGGGACGCTCTCGGGCATGAACGTGCGGGCGAACTCCAGCATCCGCTCATACGCAGCCGGTGAATCAACCTGCACTCGCTCCACGCCCTGCCCGAGCAGGTCGCGCAGCAGCCGCACGTGCAGCGGCAGATCCTCATGCACCAGCGCGCCTGCCGCGGCGTGGAAGCCGGTGTCCGAGACAACGTCCCACAGACGCTGCAGAAACAGCATGTCGGCTCTGAGCGCCTCAGGCTCCGCGCCCTCGGCGACAGTACGGATGATGTAGCCGCCAGCCTTGCCCGGCAGCATGTAAGACTCGATCAGCGTACGCAGGCGCGTGCGCTCCACCTCGTCCTCGATCCGAGCAGACACGCCGACCCCATGGCCCTGCGGCATGTACACCAGGAACCGCGACGGCAACGTGATGAACGTCGTCAGTCGTGCGCCCTTGGTGCCGAGCGGATCCTTCAGCACCTGCACCAGCAGCTCGTCGCCCTCGGTGACGGCGGCGCGGATGTCGTCAGTGGCCGGTGTCTCGAACTCAACCCCGACGTCCTCGCGTCGTGCAATGTCGGAGACGTGCAGAAATGCGGTGCGCTCGAGACCTACGTCTATGAACGCGGCCTGCATGCCCGGCAGCACGCGCGAGACACGGCCCTTGTAGATGTTGCTGGTGATGCCGCGGCGATTGGCGCGCTCGATATGCACCTCGTGCAGCACGCCGTTCTCGAGGAACGCCCCACGACTCTCGCGTGGCGTCACGTTGACCAGAATCTCGGCCGTCACTCAGCCACCTCGCTGTTCCAAAGCCTTACCCGCGCACCCGCCAGCAATGCCGCCGTCTCGGCCAGCGGCAGACCCATGACACCCGAGTAGCTGCCTGCCAGATGGGTGATGAACGTCGCTGCCAGCCCCTGGATGGCATAGCCGCCGGCCTTGCCGCGCGGCTCGCCGGTTGCCCAGTAACGCACGCACTCCGCCTCTGACAACGCGCGGAAAGTCACCTCGCTGACCGACAGCACCGACGCGATGCCCGCGGCCGAACGCAGCGCGACGGCGGTCAACACCTGATGCGTACGGCCGGAGAGCGCCTGCAGCATCCGCACGCCCTCCGTCTGATCCGCAGGCTTGGCATAAAGTTCAGCGCCGAGCACGACGGCGGTGTCAGCGGCCAGCACCGGCACGCCCGGCGCGAGCGCCCAGACCGCCTCAGCCTTGGCGCGCGTCACACGCCGGACGTAGTCCGGCGGTAATTCGCCCGGCAGCGGCGTCTCATCGATATCGGCCGGCACCACCGCATGAGCAACCCCGATCTGCACGAGCAACTCGCGACGCCGCGGCGACGCCGAGGCCAGGGTGATCGATGGGTGGAGGCTCATCGGCGGTAGGCGGCTCAGGCTCAGGGAAGGAGTCGAAGCATAGCCCGACCCGCCCTCGCCGGGCTGCCAATTTTCCACAAATTCCACGGCTTACGCGTCGCAATAGCGCGACCGCGGGACTTATTCGCGGTGGTAGGGATGGCCCTTGAGCAGGCTGACGGCCCGATATAGCTGCTCGGCGAGGAGCACGCGCACCAAACCATGCGGCAGCGTCAAGGCGGACAGCGACAGCCGCTCGTCGGTCCGCGCCAGCACATCGGCTGCCAGACCGTCAGGCCCCCCGATCAGGAACGCCAGATCCCGGCCATCGCGCTGCCGGCCGGCCCACCAGCGGGACAGCCCGGCGGTGTCCAGCGTCCGGCCGGTGACGTCCAGCCCGACCACCCACTGGCGCGCGGTGAGTTGGGCGAGCATGCGCTCGCCTTCCTGGCGCGTGGCGCGCTCGCGCGCGCCCTGCGCGGTTCCTCGCGGGACCGCGATCTCGACCAGCTCGAGCGGCGACTCCGGTGGCATGCGCCGCGCGTACTCGGTGTAGCCGGCGTTAATCCACTCCGGCAGGCGGGTACCCGCGGCGACGAGGCGCACGCGCATCGGGACCCGCCCTTCAGCTCAGACCGCGTCGCCGCGGTCGGCCGAACGCACGTCCCAGAGCTTTTCCAGCGCGTAGAACTCACGGATGCGCGGCAGCATGACGTGCACGATGACATCGTGCAGGTCGACCAGCACCCACTCGCCCTCACGCTCGCCTTCGACGCCCAGCGTGCGGTAGCCCGCCTCGCGCGCCTTGTGGACGACGCTGCTGGCGAGCGACTTCACGTGCCGGTCAGACGTGCCCGAAGCGATCACGATCGTGTCGGTGACGTCAGTGACGCCGCGCACGTCGAACACCATGACGTGCTGCGCCTTCATGTCGTCCAGCGCCGCCGCGACGATCTGCGTCAGTGCGCTGTGTTCGGTCTTTTTCGGCGCTACCGCCTTCTTGGGCGCAACGGCCTTTTTGGGCGCGACGACCTTTTTAGGGGCGACGGCCTTTTTGGGCACAGCGGCCTTTTTAGGGGCGGCGCGCTTTGCCGGCGCGGCCTTGGGGGTCTTCTTTGCCGCGGGCTTGGCGCGCGCCGGCGCCTTGGCGGCGGGGCGAGCGGTCTTGCGGGCGGGCTTCTTGGCTACAGTCTTGACGGTCATCCCCTTCCTACTTCCTTCCGGGCATAACAGCCCGATTCTAGGATGATACTCCGCACGGCCTCTGGCATGAGGTAGCGTGGGTCGCCGCCGGCGCCAATCAGCGCCCGGACATCGGTCGACGAGATTTCCAGCTGTGTCACAGCATGGATGTAAATACGCCCGGCAAGGGCCTCGTGCAGGTCGCAGACACTGCCCGTGCCGTGCTCTACGAGCAGTTCGCCCAGCGGACCCATTAACGGCGCCCGCCAGCCCGGTCGGTGGGCGACCACCAGATGGGCGAGCGTCAGCAGGTCGCGCCAGCGATGCCACTTTGGCAGGCCCAGAAACGCATCCATGCCGACAATCAGGCACAGCGGCCGCGTCGGCGCCTCGGCGCGCAGCTCGGCCAGCGTCTCAACGCTGTAGGACGGGCCCTGCTTGCGCATCTCGCGGTCGTCAACCGTGAACCCGCTCTGGCCGGCGGTAGCTGCCCGGACCATCTGCAGGCGCAGCTCGTTGCTGGCGATCGTCGCGGGGCGGTGCGGCGGGTTGCCGGCCGGCATGAACCGCATCTCGGGCAGTCGCAGGGTGGCGAGCAGCTCGTAGGCGGTCCTGAGGTGGCCGTAGTGAATGGGGTCGAAGGTACCCCCGAAGATACCCATCGGACCGCTCACGGCACTGGCCGGGCAGGTCGCGCTAAGTAGCGTCGTCGACATCGGGGCTCACCCTGCCCGCTTGCGGGGCGCGATGCAAAATTCGGTCGCAATGCGGGTCAGCTCGCCCCAGGCCTGATCCTTGCGCGAACTCTTCACCAGCTGGTCGGCACGGCCCGCCGCGGTCAGCAGCTCCAGCACCACCGCCCGCGGTACGCGGCGAGCGGCCTGGCCGAGCAGCTCCTTGCGCCGGCGGCCCCCCATGTACAGGCGGCGATGCGCCCCGCTCGGCGGCGGCGGCCACTGCAGCACGGCACGCAGCTCCTCGGCGATGCAGTACAGCACCAGCGGCAGACCCTCGTCCTCGGCCGCGAGGCCATCCAGAATGCGCACCGTGCGCGCCGCGTCGCCGGCGAGCAGTGCCTCGCCGAGCTGGAAGACGTGATAGCGGGCGCTGTTAGCCACGGCAGCAGCCACCTGCTCGAGGTTCACCGGCCCCTCGCCCGACAGCAGCCGCAGCAGTTCGATCTCCTGGTGAGCGGCGACGAGATTGCCCTCGCAGCGCTCGGCAAGCAGTTGCACTGCATCGGCGTCCGGCACGAGGCCGCGTGCGCGCATGCGTGCTTCCAGCCACTTCGGCAGCTGCTCCGGCTGCAGCTGGTCGGCGTCGACACAGGCGCCGTGGGCATCGAACGCCTTCACCCAGGCCGCCGACTGGTCCTTGTATTCGATCTTGTCGGTGATCACCAGCAGCAGCACGTCCGGCGACGGATCGCTGACCGCGGCGACGAGCGCCTTGGAGCCCTCCAGGCCCGGCTTGGGACTGGGCAGCCGCAGCTCGACGATGCGTCGCTCCGCGAACAGCGACATGGCACGCAACCCGCCGAGCAGTTCGTCCCAGTCGAAGCCGCGCTCGACGAACATCACCTCGCGGCCGGTGTAGCCGACCGCGCGCGCCTTCGCGCGGATCGCATCAGCGGCCTCGCCCACCAACAGCGGCTCGTCGCCTGCGACCAGCCAGGCCGGCGCCAGGCCCGCCTGCAGCGTGCGCGACAGGGTTTCGGCGACTAACCGCATCAGCGCGCGGCCGCGGACCCGGAGGTGCGCCGGATGAACGCGCCGGCGTTCTGCGTCAGCGCCGCAAGCGAGGACTCGTTGGCGTAGACCATGTGGCCCGACGGATAGAGCTTCACCTCGATGTTAGCGGCAATCTCGGCCGGCACCGGCAGGTGATCGAGTTCATAGATCGCGGCAAAGAACGGCGTCGCAAGGTCGTAGTAGCCGCCGTGCATCTGCACCTTCAGGTGCGGGTTCATGGTCATTGCCGCAGCAAGGTCCGGCATGACGTTGGTTGCGTGCGGCATCTTCATCGGCGCAGTCGGCGGCTGATGCAGGAAGTCCCACTTGGCCCACAACCCGCCCATCCACTTGTAGGTCTTGCCGTCACCGAACTTAAGCTCGCGACGCACGTAGTCGTTGAACGCAGAGACGTAGGGCGAGGCGATCGCCGACATCGCCGGGTCGTAGTCGGCATCCTTGCCCAGCGGATCGATGGGCGCGCCCGGATAGCGCGTGTCGAGCCGGCCGGCAGTGGCGTTGCCACCGAGCACGTGCCGCTCGAACACGCCACCGGTGATCCGCAGGTTCGCCTGCAGCAGATACTCGACCGGCAGGCCGGTGTAGTCGTGCAGTTTCGCTGCAATCACCGCGCGGCGCGCCTCGGGCAGGCGGTTGCCGACCGCGAGCGCCGTCAGGTAGTCGCCGAGCGCGAACGCCTCGACCTCGGCCAGGAACGGCTCGAGGGACAGCGGCGCCGAGGCGAGCTTCTTGTGGTACCAGGCGGTCGCCGCGTACGTCGGCAGCGCGAGCGCATAGGCCTGGTCGACGCCTGGATTCGAGTCCGGATTGTCTACGCTGTTGTCGAAGGCGAGGATCTGCGACAGCAGCATCACGCCGTTCAGGTCCAGGCCCTTCTCGTTCTGCAGTACGAACGCCAGCGTCGCCGCGCGGGTCGTGCCGTAGCTCTCGCCGAACAGGTACTTCGGTGAGTTCCAGCGGCCGTGCCGCGACAGGAACTCGACGATGAAGTTCGCGAATGCGTGCGAGTCCTGGTCGACGCCGAAGTACGCCTTCTCCTTGTCGGCACCGCGCAAGTGACCAAAACCGGTGCCGGGAGCATCGACGAACACGAGGTCGGACTCCGGCAGCAGCGTGTAGGCGTTGTCGATGAGCTGGTACGGCGCCGCGGGGCCGTGGCGGCCGTCACCGGCGACCACCCGCTTCGGACCGAACGCGCCCATGTGCAGCCAGATCGTCGCCGAGCCCGGGCCGCCGTTGAACACGAACGTGATCGGCCGGCGCGGATCGGCTTCCTTGCCGAGCGAATAGGCGACGTAGGACATCGCAGCGGACGGTCCGATCGGGCCCTTAGCATCGGCGGGCTTCGGATCCTCGTCGGCGGGGTCTGCCGTATGCACCACCAACAGGCCCGCCTCGGCCTGGTAGGCCAGCGTGCGGCCACCGACAGCGACGCTGCCACTGGTCACGGAGGACTCGTCCCGCAGGCCGTCGGCCGACGCGGCCGCCGGGGTCGTGGCCGGCACATCCTTCGCGGGGGCGGCGATGCTCGTTCCAACCACGCCAATGACGGCGAGCGCCGTCCACATTGCCAGCCTGCGCATGGGGTCTACCTCGAGGATGCTTGGGTGAGGGCGCTGAGTCTCTCACACCCACGCCCCAGCCCGGCAAGGGTCCGGGCGCTACGATGGACGGGCTGCTAAGGTGCCGGCCATGCCATCGTCCGCCGCCATCGACCTGACTTCGGTCCGTTATGCCTGGACGGCCGGGCCGCCAGTGCTGGACATCGCCCGGTTTACGGTCGCGAGCGGCGAGCGGGTCTTCCTGGAGGGCCCGAGCGGCAGCGGCAAGAGCACCCTGCTGGGCATCATCGCCGGCGTGCTGGCGGCGAACGCCGGCCAGGTCAGGGTTCTGGGCACCGATCTTGCGACGCTGACCCCCGCCGGCCGAGATGCGTTCCGGGCCGACCAGGTCGGAGTGATCTTCCAGCTGTTCAACCTGCTGCCCTATCTGTCAGTGCTGGACAACGTGCTGCTGCCGCTGCGCTTCTCAGCGGCCAAGCGCGCACGACTGACGGATCCGCGCAGCGAAGCGCTGCGGCTGCTCACTACACTCGGACTTGCAGCCCCCGAACTGCTGGACCGCAGCGTCGCTGCACTGTCCATAGGCCAGCAGCAACGGGTCGCGGCAGCGCGCGCACTGCTCGGACAACCAGCACTGATTATCGCCGACGAGCCGACCTCATCGCTCGACTGGGACGCACGCGCCGCCTTCCTTGAGCTGCTGATGCGCGAGTGCCGGGCAGCCGGCAGCACGCTGCTGTTCGTCAGCCACGATCGCTCGCTCGCCTCCCTGTTCGACCGTGGCGTCTCGCTTGCGAGCCTCAACCGAGCGTCCGCACCATGAAGTCGCTGGCCGGACTTGCCCTGCGCAGCCTGTGGAACCGGCGCGACACCGCGGCGCTGACGGTGTTCTCGATCGCGGTCAGCGTAGCGCTGCTGCTGGGCGTGCTGCACCTGCGCGACGATGCGCGCGCGAGCTTCGCCAACACGCTCTCAGGGGCGGACCTGGTCGTCGGCAGCCGCAGCTCGCCGGTCAACCTGCTGCTGTACAGCGTTTTTAGGATCGGCGATGCGACCAACCCGGTGTCCATGGCGATCGTCGACAAGGTCGCCCGCCACCCGGACGTCGCCTGGGTGGTGCCGATCTCGCTGGGCGACTCACATCGTGGTTACCGCGTGCTCGGCACCGTGCCTGCGTACTTCGAGCACTGGCGCTACGGCCACGGCAAGGCGCTGGCGTTCACGGCCGGAGCGCCGTTCGCCGACCTGTACGACGCGGTGCTCGGCGCGGAAGTGGCACAGCGGCTCGGCTATCGCACCGGCGACACGCTGGTGCTGGCGCACGGCGTGGGCGAGGTCAGCTTCGCCAACCATGACGACAAACCCTTTAGGGTTGCCGGCGTGCTCGCCCGCACCGGCACGCCGGTAGACCGCACGGTGCACATCGGCCTGCAGGGGCTCGCCGCGATGCACGTCGACTGGACGAGCGGCGCACATGCACCGCCCGCCGAGCGCGTCTCGGCGGATGACGCCCGCCATGCAGACCTCACCCCGACTCGCGTCACGGCGTTCGTCGTCGGCATGAAGGCCCGCTCGGCGGTGTTCCTGATGCAGCGCGCGCTGAACGAGTACGCGAGCGAACCACTGACCGCCGTGATCCCGGGCGTTGCACTGACGCAGCTGTGGCAGCTGCTCGGCGTCGCCGAGGGCGCGTTGCTGGCGATTGCCTGCTGCGTCGTCGCCGCGGGACTCCTGGGCATGCTGACCGCGATCCTGACCAGCCTCAATGAGCGGCGGCGGGAAATGGCGATCCTGCGCAGCGTCGGAGCGCGACCGCGCGATGTGTTCATGCTGCTGTGGCTTGAATCCTGCCTGCTGGCCTCGGCCGGCGCAGCCGGCGGCATCTTGTTGATGTATGCAGCACTCATCGCCTCACGCCCGCTGCTGCTGCAGCGCATGGGTGTGGCGATGGAGCTCGGCGCGCCGACGACGTACGATCTGGCGCTGCTGGCCGCGGTGATCGGGACGAGCCTGCTGATCGGCGCGTGGCCGGCGGTGCGCGCCTACCGCCGGGCACTGGCCGATGGCCTGTCGATCCGACTCTGAACGCGAGAAACTGATGCCCACACCGCACTGCCGCTGGTTTGCCCTGCTGCTCGCCGTACTGCTCGCGGTCACGGTGCAGGCAGCGCCGCCAGCGCCACCACCCGTCGGCACGCCGGCGCCACATCCATCGGCAGACGCGGCGCGACCCGGCACGATCAGCTGGGAGGACCTCGTTCCCGAAACAACGCGCAGCAGTTTCAAATCCGGCCCGCCGCCGGCGGTCCACGACTACCTGTCCGGCGAGAGCGGTCTGGCCGCACAGCAGCCGCAGGACTACAGCGTCAATGCCTCACTCGACGGCCACAGCATCCGCCTGCCCGGGTTCATCGTGCCGCTGGAGCTGGATGCGGAAGGACGCGTCACCGAATTCTTCCTGGTGCCGTACTACGGCGCCTGCATTCACGTCCCGCCGCCGGCGCCGAACCAGATGCTGTACGTCACCTACCCCAAGGGCCTGGTGCTGGAATCGATGTACGCGGCCTACTGGGTCAGCGGCAAGGTCTCGACGCACACGCGCCAGAGCAAGCTTGGCTCCGCCGCCTACGCACTGGCAGCGAGCGGGATCGAGCAGTACCGCTACTGAGGGACGGTCAGCGAGGTGCTGCCGCGTCGAGCGCCGCTCGCCGTGTGGCGAGCTTCATGCACAGCTCCTCGGTGCCCTGCACGATGCGCGGGCCCATGCGATTGACCAGATCGGGATCCAGCGTGATCACATTGCCGCTCGCGACTGCCCGCAGCGGCACGCGGCCCTGCCAGCGACGCAGCCACTGGGCCGTTTCTGCCGGTGTGCCGGCCAGTGCGACGACGTCGGGGTCACGCGCATACACCGACTCTTCGTCGACCACGAACGCACTCGCCGTCTGGTCCGAAAATGCGTTCTCGGCGCCGCACACGCGCAACATCTCGGTCGCGACATGGCGAGCACCGAGCGTGTACAGCGGCGTGCTCCACACCTGATAGAACACCTTCAGGCGGCGCGCACCGCCGTAGCGGCGCCGTAGGCCATCAAGCTGCGCGGTCAGCGCCCGCGCCGCGGCGCCAGCAACAGCCTCGGTGCCAAACACACGCCCGAGCTGCTCCAGCGTCGCCGGGATGTCGGCGAGCGAGTGCTGCTCGAGGCTCAGCACCGGCAGGCCAAGCCTGGTCAGCAGCGCGCGCTGATCGGCCGGCGAGCCGTCGCCCCACAACAGCACAAGATCAGGTCGCGCGGCTAGCAGGCGCTCCGGATCAAGACGGCCAACGTCGCCGATGCGCGGTACCTGCCGGGCGGCCGCAGGAAAATCACTCATGTCGATCGTGCCGACCAGGCGATCGCCCGCGCCTGCGGCATAGACCAGTTCCGTCAGGTGCGGAGCGAGCGTGATGATCCGCTGCGGACTACGCGCCGGCACGACGGCAGCCACCGCAGGCGCCGGTCCATCGCCGACAACAAGCGTCACGGTCAGCTCACCGGCGTGATCGAATGTCAGCGTGACAGGCAGGCCGGCACCCGCGAACAGCGGCGAGCGCAGCCCCGTCAGCATCAGGTGCTTGCCAGCTGGTCGCAGCTCGAGCCGCTCGCCGGGCGCGAGCACGAGGCTGGGAACGGGCCGCATACGGATAATGCCACCCGACAGCTGCGACTCGTGCAGCGCGACACTGGCGGCCTGCGGCGAGCGCAGTCCAATCAGGCGCTCGACGTTAGTGCCACCATTGCGCAGCACAAGATAGCCGGCCGCGACCGAGATACCCGGCGGCGGCGGCCTCACCCAACCGGCCTCGACGGTGACACCACCGGCTCGTGCTGCAGACAGCATGAGCCATGGCAATAAACAGCACAGCACCCAGCGAACCAACCGGCCGCTCACGCGCGCAACCGCCACGTCGGCCGGCCATCTGCAGCGAGCAGACCCTCCTGAGCGAGCCACTGGCGCGGCACGTCGGCTTCCTCTGCATACCAGCGCGCCGCGGAGCCGAGCCTGAACGTGTAGCCCCAGCGATCCATGTCATCCATCAGTCGGGCAGCGCCGACGCCCGGCAGCTGGTCGGCAAGCACGATCTGCAGACAGCAGACCGCGTTCTCCTCATCGAAGTCTCCGCCGGCATCGCGATCGAGCACTCGCCGTCGCTCGCCATCCATGCAGATCGCATGGCAGGCCTCGTGCAACACCGAATGAACCGGCGTGTCGAGGCGCACCCAGACGTCGGTGCCGACCACGCCCGCTTCGGGCGCACCGTGATAACTGCCAGGGATCGGCGCGTCAGTCGCCACACAGTGCATCGACAGTCCATGACGCGCGAGCAGGCGGCCAATCGCCTCGAGGTGGCCGTCGGCCAGAGTGAGCACACCGTCGACCGGCGGCCCGCCGCCAATCACGGCGGCAGCGCCGTCAGGCGACGCATCACCAGCGCCGCAAGCTCGCGAGCGAGCGCGGCGCGGATCATTTCCTGCTCATGCTCCTTAGGCAGCACAGCAGTGGCGTCGAAGCTGTAGTCCCGGCTCAGCGTCAGGACCTGCGGCGATAGCGCCTCGCGGGCACCCACCAACACTCGGTAACGGACCGTGTACCAGACCTCGTACTCGGTAGGCGCGTTGTTCGCCGAGACCGACAACACGCGCTGGCCGTGCTCATCGCCGATAACCTCGACCGTCGCGGTTGCGCCGACACTCACCAGCGTACTGCCGGAGACACGCAACGCGTCGCTGAGCGCACGATTGAAGTCCGTATAGCGATCCTCGGCCGCAATCGTGGTGGTCGAGAACGCCGCCGGCAGATGGGAGACACCCTGCAGATGAAAGCCGCAGGCGCCGAGAGCGGCGAGCAGCAGCGTCGTCGCCACCAGGCGCATCAGGCGGCTCATCCGGCAACCACGCTGACGAGCTTGCCCTTGACGACGATCACCTTGCGCACGGTCATCTCGCCGATGTGGCGGCGCACGTCTGCGTCGGCCAGCGCCGCGGCGCGCACGGTCGCCTCGTCGGCGTCGACCGCGACTCTGAGGCGGGCGCGCAACTTGCCGTTGACCTGCACGACCAGCTCGACCTCATCCTGGACAAGCGCATCCGGATCGGGCTGCGGCCACGACTCATCGACCATCGAACCTGCGTGCCCGAGCGCGCGCCACAGCGCCTCGGTTACATGCGGCACCACGGGCGAGAGCGTCAGCACGGCGATCTCCAGTGCCTCGTGCACGACCGCACGCGCGCTCGGGACTGCGGCGTCGTGGCGAGTGACCGCGTTAAGCAGCTCCATGACCGCCGCGATGGCGGTGTTGAACGTACGACGACGGCCATAGTCGTCGCTCACCTTGGCGAGTGTCTGGTGCGCCAGGCGGCGCAGATCGCGGTCGGCCGGTGCAAGCGCAGCCTTGTCGAGCGGCCCGACGCCGCCAGCCAGCACGTGCGTGTGCACCGCCTTCCACAGGCGCTTGAGGAACCGGAACGCTCCCTCGGCGCCCTCGTCGGACCAGTCGAGCGACAGCTCCGGAGGGGCGGCGAACATCATGAACAACCGTGCCGTGTCGGCGCCATAGCGATCGATGAACGCCTGTGGGTCTACGCCGTTGTTCTTGGACTTCGACATCGTGCCGATGCCACCGCTCTCGACCGGCTGACCGTCGGCCTTCAGGCGAGCGCCGATCGGCGTGCCCTTGGCGTCGGTCTGCACCTCAACCTCGGTCGGGTTGTAGTAGACGATGCGGCCGGACGCTGGCTTTCTGAAATAGATGCCGTTGCGGACCATGCCCTGCGTCAGCAGGTTCGAGAACGGCTCGCCAACCTTCACCAGGCCCACATCGCGCATGACCTTGGTCCAGAAGCGCGAGTACAGCAAGTGCAGGATCGCGTGCTCGATGCCGCCGATGTACTGGTCAGCAGGCAGCCAGTAGTCAACGCGCTGGTCAACCATGGACTGGCCGTTGCCGGCCGAGGCGTAGCGCAGGAAGTACCACGACGAGTCGACGAATGTGTCCATCGTGTCGGTCTCGCGACGGGCGGGCTTGCCGCAGGTCGGACACTGGCAGTCGATGAATGAACGCAGTTTGGCGAGCGGACTGCCGGTGCCGTCCGGCACCAGGTCTTCCGGCAGCACGACAGGCAGGTCCTTGTCCGGCACCGGCACGGCGCCGCACGCGTCGCAGTGGATGATCGGGATCGGGCAGCCCCAGTAGCGCTGGCGCGAGATACCCCAGTCGCGCAGGCGCCACTGCACCTGCAGTGAACCGCAGCCCTTGGCCTCGAGGTCGGAGGCGATCGCCTTGACCGCCTCTTCGTGGCCGAGGCCATCGTAACGGCCGGAGCGGATGCACACGCCTTCGTCGCCATACCAGCCAGCCCAGGCGTCGGTCGAGTACAGCTGACCGCCGACGTCGATGACCTGCGCGATGGGCAGTGCGTATTTCTTGGCAAACGCGAAGTCGCGCTCGTCGTGGCCGGGCACGCCCATGACGGCACCCTCGCCGTAACCCATCAGCACGTAGTTGCCGACCCACACGACGACGCTCTCGCCAGTCAGGGGATGGGTGACGGTCAGTCCCGTCGGCATGCCCTTCTTTTCCATCGTCGCGAGGTCCGCTTCCATGACCGAACCGCGCTTGCACTCGTCGATGAACACCGCCAGCGCCGCATCACTACGCGCCGCGTAGGTCGCCAGCGGGTGCTCGGCCGCAACCGCCATGAAAGTCACGCCCATCAGCGTGTCGGCACGGGTGGTGAACACCTTTAGCTGGCGCGCTTGGCCCTCCAGCGTGTACGGGAACGCGATCGTCACGCCCTCACTGCGGCCGATCCAGTTCGCCTGCATCGTGCGCACGCGCTCGGGCCAGCCCTCAAGACGTTCGACGTCGTCCAGCAGCTCCTGCGCGTAGCGCGTGATGCCGAGGTAGTACATCGGGATCTCGCGCTTCTCGATCACCGCGCCCGTACGCCAGCCCTTGCCGTCGATGACCTGCTCGTTGGCAAGCACCGTCTGGTCGACCGGATCCCAGTTGACCGTACCGGTCTTCTTGTAGGCGACGCCGCGCTCGAGCATGCGCAGGAACAGCCACTGGTTCCAGCGATAGTAGTCCGGACGGCAGGTGGTGACCTCACGGTCCCAGTCCAGGCCGAAGCCCAACGCCTTGAGCTGGCGCTTCATCGTCGCGATGTTCTCGTACGTCCAGCGCGCCGGCGGGACGTTGTTCGCCATGGCCGCGTTCTCGGCAGGCAGGCCAAACGCATCCCAGCCCATCGGCTGCAGCACATTCTTGCCCTGCATGCGCATGTAGCGGGAGATCACATCGCCGATCGTGTAGTTACGCACGTGCCCCATGTGCAGTCGGCCGCTGGGATACGGGAACATCGACAGGCAGTAGTACTTCTCGCGAGTCGGGTCCTCGACCGCACGGAAGGTGCCGGCCTCTTCCCAGCTGCGCTGGGCGGCGGCTTCGACGAGGGCCGGTTCGTAGATTTCTTGCATGGGCTGAAAAACTGGCTGCGGGGAACCGCTAAGGATACCGGAACGGGCCCCGGATTCGGGGCCTGGCCCTGCGCAACCTCCCGCGGCCCGGCCCCAGCGCCGGGCTGCCACCCTAGCGGCAGACCGCCCGGATCGCGCGGGCAACCCGCTCGATGCGCGTCTCGGGGAGACCGGCGACGTTAATCCGGCTGTCGCCAGCGATGTAAACGTGATGCTCCGACGCCAGCGCCGCTACCGCCGCAGGTGGCAGACCCAACAGCGAGAACATCCCACGCTGGCCCTCGATGAAGTCGAACCGGCCGCTGCCGAACTCGCCACGCAGCGCCGCCGCAAGGCCGCTGCGGATCGTGCCGACCCGGACCCGCATAGCCTCCAGCTCCACCAGCCACTCGGCCTTCAGCACCGGATCGGCTGCGATCGAGGCAACAATGGCCGCACCATGGTCAGGCGGCATCGAGTACATGCGCCGAGCCAGGATCTGCAGATGGTTCATGACCAGGCCGGCCTGGACGGTATCGCGCGCGACCGCGATCACCGCCCCAACACGCTCGCGATACAGCCCGAAGTTCTTCGAGCAGGACACGGCGATCAGCACTTCCGGCAAGCGCGCCGCCAGCAGCCGCACGGGCGCTGCGTCCGCGTCCAGACCATCGCCCAGACCCTGGTAGGCGAGGTCCAGCAACGGCAGCAGCTGCTGGCGCTCGAGGACGTCGGCCAGCGTCAGCCACTGCGCCGGCGTCAGGTCCTGACCGGTCGGGTTGTGGCAGGAGGCCTGCAGCAGCACGACATGGCCGGCTGGCAGCCGGGCGAGCGCGTCGAGCATCTCGTCGAAGCCCAGCGTCCCGGTAGCCGGGTCGTAATACGGATAGGCGTCGACGACCAACCCCGCACCGGTCACCAGCGGTCGGTGGTTGGGCCAGGTCGGCTCGCTGACCAGCACCCGCGCGCCGTGGCTGGCGCGATGGATCAGGTCGGCGGCAAGACGCACGCCGCCGCAGCCACCAGGCGTCTGCAGCGTCACGACCCGCCCGGCGGCGCGCGCCGGGTGGTTGACGCCGAGCGTCAACTCCTCGATGAACGCAGCGAACGCACGATTGCCGCCAGCGCCGACGTAGGCCTTGGTGAGCTGGCCATCGAGGAGGCGCTGCTCAGCCTTGCGAACCGCGGTCATCACCGGCGTAACGCCGGCCGAGTTGCGGTAGACGCCAACACCTAGGTCGACCTTGTCGGGGTTGGTGTCGGCCGCGTAGGCGGCCATGACTGCGAGCAGAGCATCCGGCTGCTGCGGTTCGAGCGTGTTGAACACTTCAGATCACTCCCCGTCGTATCTGGTCAAGTTCGATCGATTCGAACAGCGCGCGGAAATTACCCTCGCCGAAGCCGCGATTACCCTTGCGCTGAATGATCTCGAAGAATATCGGACCAATCGCGTTCTTGGTGAAGATCTGCAGCAGGATGCCGCTGTCGCGGCTGCCGTCGATCAGGATCGCGCGCTTTTGCAGCGCCTCGAGGGACTCCTCGTGGCCGTCAACCCGACCCGGCACCCCCTCGTAGTACGTCGCCGGCGTGTCCTGGAAGTCGACTCCGTGAGCACGCAGCAGGTCGACCGTCCGGTAGATGTCATCGGTGGCCAGCGCGATGTGCTGGATTCCCTCACCCCCGTACTCGCTCAGGTACTCCTCGATCTGACTCTTGTCGTCTTGACTCTCGTTGATTGGAATCAGGATCTTGCCGCAGGGCGATCCCATCGCTCGCGACAACAGGCCGGTCTTCTTGCCCTCGATGTCGAAGTAGCGGATCTCCCGAAAACCGAACAACCGCTCGTAGAAACCTGCCCACAGGTCCATGTTGCCGCGATGCACGTTGTGGGTCAGGTGGTCGATCACCGTCAGCCCCGGCGGCTCGGCGTCCACCGTCGTCGCCAGCGGCACAAAGTCGACGTCGTAGATCGACGAATCACCGTAGCGGTCCACCAGGTAGATCAGGCTGCCGCCGATGCCACGGATCGAGGGGATGTTCAGCTCCATCGGGCCCGCCGTGACCGGGCCAGCCTCAGCCCCCAGTTCCAGTGCGCGGCGATACGCGAACGCCGCGTCGCGGACGCGAAAGGCCATCGCACAGGCGGACGGGCCATGGGCGCGTGCGAACTGCTGGCCGAAGCCCTGCGGTTCGGCGTTGATGATGAAGTTGATGCCCCCCTGGCGGTGCAGCGTTACGTTCTTCGAGCGGTGCCGGGCGATGGCCGGAAAACCCATTCGACCGAACACGCCGCGCAGCAGCTCCGGATCCGGGGCGGTGTACTCAATGAACTCGAAGCCATCAGTCGACATCGGGTTGGTGGGATCCATGGGCATTCCTTTGCATGTAGGCCGCGATCATAAGGGGCGTACAGGGTGGATCTCGGCAATAGCGTTGCCATGAAGCGATAATTTGGTGTTTTAGCGCAATCTAGTTGCGCAGACTTGCGATTTCTGGCAATTCTAGGCGCATGCCAACCCGACACGCCCCCGACGCCCTCGACGAAGCCGACATCCGCATTCTGGCCGCCCTGCAGCAGGACGCCTCGATCGCGAATCAGGATCTGGCGGCACTGGTGCACCTCTCGCCGGCCCCCTGCCTGCGGCGCGTGCGCCGCCTGCGCGAACAAGGTTACGTACAGAGCGTGGTCGCACTGCTGGACCGTGAAAAGCTCGGCCTGGAAGTCGCCGCCTATGCGTTCGTGACCCTCGACACCCATCGCACCGGCGCCGGCGAACAGTTCGAGCAACTGGTACGGCGCCGGCCGGAAGTCGTCGAATGCGTCCGCCTCAGCGGCTCCTACGACTACCTGACGCGGGTCATCGTCGAGTCAATGGCGGCGTACTCAGAGTTCCTCGACCGGCAGTTGCTGCGCCTGCCCTCCGTCCGCTCGGTCAACACCAGCTTCGAACTCGGTGTGCTCAAGCGCACGACCGCACTGCCCTTGCTGGCAGCCCGCCCGCCGCGCTCGCCGCGGCCGCCCTGAGGCGTCGGGAAGCGCAATTGTGGCGTCCGGCGCCGCGCTGTACCGTCGCTACGGGCAGCACCGACCCGGAGCCATGCCGATGACCGCCGTCACCTCGCCACCACTGGCCGACCACCCGCTACGCGCCGCGCTCAATGACGAGGTACACGCGCGCCCACCTGAAGCGCTAGTCGCGCCGCTGATGGCGTCGTTCCTGGCGCTGTACTCCCCCGACGGCGACCGCGAAACCGAGTGGGCGCACCTCGTGCGGCTTGCACAACGCCATGGCGTTCGGCTTGACGGCCCACCGCGGATCCACCTGAGCCTGGATCTCGGCGCGTTCCGACTGCGCTTCGAACGCCACAGCGAGTTTGTGCGCTACAAGTTCATTGTCACCGGCGACGACGGCGGACCGTTCGAACGCACCGCGCTGTCGAGCGTGGCGGCCGACTGGGTCGCAGCACTCGCAGGCACGATCATGGTCGCCACGCACGTGTCGGTGCTGAAAGATCGTGACACCACCATCCACTACGACGAGATTGCCGGTCGCTGGTTCGACGGCAACACGCTCATTGCCGCCGAGGTCGGCGACGAGGCTGCGGTCGCGGTGACGGACTTCCACGTGCGCGCCGATGGTTTCGGCCGTCTACTGCTCATCGATCGGAGCCTGACGCCGCGACAGATGGGACGCATGCTGCAACGACTGCTGGAAATCGACAGCTACCGGATGATGGCACTGCTCGCGCTGCCGGTGGCACGCGAACTCGGACCGTTCCTGATCCGCGCTGAGGCCGAGCTCACCGCCATTACCGCCGCACTCGGCGGTGCACGCGAGACGGACGAACCGCAGCTGCTCGAGCGCCTGACCCAGCTCGGCGCAGCGCTCGAAAGTCGCATCGCGGCCAACGATTTCCGCTTCGGCGCCGCCGCCGCCTACTGGGAGCTGGTGCAGCAGCGCATCGCCGAACTGCGCGAGATTCGTATCGCGGGCCAACAGACATTCCGCGAATTCATCGAACGGCGACTGGCACCGGCGATGAACACCTGCCGAACGATGGCACAGCGCGAGGAGTCGCTATCGGCACGCACCGCAAGGGCGAACCAGCTGCTGGCGACGCGCGTCGACATCAGCCACGAGCGCCAGAACCAGGCACTGCTGGAGTCGATGAACCGCCGAGGCAGCCTGCAACTGCGTCTGCAGCAAACCGTCGAAGGACTGTCAGTGGCAGCGGTAACGTATTACGCGGCGGGACTGGTGGGATATTGCGCGAAGGGGCTCAAGGCGGCCGGAATGCAGCTGGACCCGGAAATCATTGTCGCCATTAGCGTGCCGATCCTCGCGGCGATCACCGCACTCGCCGTCGCCAGAATCCACCGGATGGTGGCGCGCTCAGGCCACTGACAGCGCGCGGCGCCGACGACCGGCAAAGCCGGCCACCGCGAGCAGCAGCACCGTCCCGCCAAGCACCGGCCAGTTGCGCAGCACCGCGTACGGCGTCAGCCCGGTGTAGGGGACAACCTCGCCGCGCAGCACCACCACCTCGAACTGCTGCGCACGCGCGACCACGCGCCCGTGCGGATCTATCAGTGCCGAGACGCCATTGTTGGTCGAGCGCATCAGCCAGCGGCCGGCCTCCAGCGCCCGCATCCGCGCGATCTCCAGGTGCTGGTGCGGCGCGGTCGAGTCGCCGAACCAGGCATCGTTGCTGACGTTCACCAGCAACGTCGCCTCGCGCAGCACGGCAAGTTGCTCGACCGCGTAGGCATCCTCGTAGCAAATCGTCACGCCGATCTTCTGCCCGGCGGCGTCGAGCGCGGGTTGGTCGGGAGCGCCGGCCAGGAAGTCCACGAACGCGAGATTCTTCAGACGCATCCACGCGCGCACGAACTTCGGCACCGGGAAGAACTCGCCAAACGGCACTAGCCGGCGCTTGTAGTACCACTGGATGTCGTCGCCGAGCGCGACCAGCCCGTTGTACGGCTGCTCACCGGCCGCGTCGAACCGGTCCAGACCCAGCAGCAGGTCGGTGCCTTTCGCGCGCGCGTCCCGGTAGATCGACTTTAGGTACGGCACGGCGTCCTCGAACGCCTCGGGCAGCGCCGTCTCCGGCCACACCACCAGCCGCGCACCCAGCGCACTCTCGGTCATCTGGTGGTAGAGCTCGAGCGTGTGCTCGCGATTGGAGGCCTGCCACTTGAGGTCCTGCGATATCGACGGCTGCACCAGCGCGACCGTCAGCGGCGGGCCGCTCGGATGCGTCCACTCGACCCGCATGAGCAGCGCGCCACCGCCCCACAGCGCAACGACCACCGCGAGCAGGAGCAGGCGGTGGCGGGCAGAGACGGAAGCGGCGAGCAGCACCGCGCCTGCGGTGAACGCGGCCGCAAGGCCCGTGCCATAGATGCCCAGTACCGGCGCATAGCCAGCCAGTGGCGCATCTATCTGGCTGTAGCCGACCGCGAGCCACGGGAAGCCGCTGAGGAACCAGCCGCGTACCCACTCCATCAGGATCCAGCCCGCAGGCATCACGGCTAGCAAGCGCCACGGGCCCCGCGCCGGCGCCCAACGCGCCAGCAGCGCGCCCAGTAGCGCCGTGTAAGAACCCATCAGCGCGACCAGGCCGAACATCAGCAGCAGCGCAAGGGCGATCGGCGCCTCGCCGAAGGTGTGGATGCTCGTATAGAGCCAATAGGTCCCTGCAAGGAACAGGCCCGCGCTGAATGCGAAGCCCGTCGCCGCCGCCTGACGCGGGCGGGCACCCTCCCACAGCCACCACAGCAGCACGAGCGCGAGCAGACCGAGCGGCCAGATCCCGAATGGCGCGAACGCCAGCGACTGCAGCGCTCCCAACGGCAGCGCGAGCCACGGCGCCTGGCGCCGCCAGGAGGCGGCGGCCATCAGCCGGAAGTGTCCGGCGGCATGACGTCACGCGGCGCGACGACACGCAACAGATCGATGCGACGGCGGTCGGCGCGCAGGACCCGGAATTCGAACTCGCCAATGCGGACCGAGTCCCCGCGGCGCGGCACCCGCCCGAACGCATGCGCCACGAGTCCACCGATGGTGTCGAACTCCGCATCGCTGAGCTCGACTGCGAAGAATTCGTTGAACTCGGTGATCCGGGTCAGCGCGCGCACCGTGTACTGGCGCTCACCGTCACGGCGGATAGGCTGATCCTCTTCAACGTCATATTCGTCAGCGATATCACCAACGATCTGCTCGATGACGTCCTCGATCGTCACAAGACCAGCGACACCACCATACTCATCGACGACGATCGCCATGTGATGGCGGTTCTTGCGGAACTCCTTGAGCAGCACGTTCAGGCGCTTGCTCTCCGGCACGAACACTGCCGGACGCACGACCTCGCGGATGTCGAACTCACCGCCCTGGTTCTCGGCGTAGTGGCGCAGTAGATCCTTGGCCAGCAGGATGCCGACGACCTGATCGCGGTCCTCGCCTATCACCGGGAAGCGCGAGTGGCCCGACTCGATGACCACCGGCAGCAGCTTCTCGGACGGATCGTCGCGATCAACGACTGTCATCTGCGAACGCGGCACCATGATGTCGCGCGCCTGCATCTCGCCGACAGCGATGACTCCCTCCAGCATCTCAAGCGAGTCCTCATCGACGAGTCCTCGCTCGCCCGCGTCGCGCATGTCCTCGACGAAGGCGTCGCGATCCTGCGGCTCACCGGACAGCTGCTGCAGCAGGCGCTGCAGCCAGCCGCGGCGCAGTGGGTCACGACCGTTATCAGCCATGGGGCACCTGCCGGTATGGGTTCGGGTAGCCCAGTCCGCGCAAGACCACGATCTCACGCCGCTCCATGCGTCGCGCCTCATCGTCGTCCTCATGATCGTGTCCGAGCAGGTGCAACACGCCGTGCACGACCATATGCGCCCAGTGAGCCCGCGGCGGCTTGTCCTGCTCGCGCGCCTCGCGTGCAACCACGCCGGCGCAGATGACGATATCGCCCAGCGGCGTCGGTTTGACGCCCGGCAGATCCCCGGCAGGGAAACTCAGCACGTTGGTGGCGTAGTCCTTGCCGCGGTAGTCGCGATTCAGGCGTCGGCCTTCCTGCGGCGTAACCACACGCAACGACAGTACGGCGCAAACGCCGCGGCGGCCCGCAGCAGCCGTCGCCCATCGGCCGAGCAACCGCGCCGACGGCGCCATCGGATGACGCGTGCCGTAACCCACATCAATCGCGAGCGTCATTCTTTATCCCCGGCCCGCTCGTAGGCCTGCACGATACGCTGCACCAGCGGATGGCGAACCACGTCCTGGGACGTGAACATCGTGAACGCGACACCTTGAACGCCACGCAGCACGTCGATGACATGACGCAGACCTGAGATCCGGTTGCCCGGCAAATCGGTCTGGGTGACGTCGCCCGTGACAACGGCCTTCGAACCGAAGCCGATGCGCGTCAGGAACATCTTCATCTGCTCGATCGTCGTGTTCTGCGCCTCGTCGAGGATAATGAATGCATCGTTGAGCGTGCGTCCGCGCATGAATGCCAGCGGCGCGACCTCGATGACATTACGCTCGATCAGGCGCGTGACCTTTTCGAAGCCCAGCATCTCGTACAGCGCGTCGTACATCGGCCGCAGATAGGGATCGACCTTCTGGCTCAGGTCGCCGGGCAGAAAGCCGAGCCGCTCGCCCGCCTCGACGGCCGGGCGCACCAGCACGATGCGCCGGACGCGGTCGGCCAGCAGCGATTCAACCGCGCAGGCGACGGCGAGGTAGGTCTTGCCGGTGCCGGCAGGTCCGATGCCGAAGGTCAGATCTGCCTGACGAATGGCTGCGAGGTAACTTAGCTGGTTGGCGCCGCGCCCACGAATCGTGCCTCGCTGCGTCTGCACCTGAACTTCATCGGCCCGTCCCGGCTCTTCCGGAGTGCCCATGGGCGCCTGCATACCGGCCTCCTGAATCGCAAGATGAACGTCCTTCGGAGTCACGCCTGCGACCGAACGCCCATAGAGTTGCTTAAGGATCTTCACCGCGTCATCAGCGCGCTCGCCGCTCACCTGAAAACGACTGCCGCGGCGATGGACGCTCACGCCGAGCCGGTTCTCCAACTGCCGCAGGTGATCGTCGAGGGGCCCGCACAGCGACGCCAGACGCTCGTTGTCAGCTGGCTCCAGCGTAAGCTCGCGTGCGGTAACGGCCGGTGTACTCACGCGACTCGACCGGGGCAGGCATCCGCAAGCCGACCGCACAATGAGTTGACCATCGCCTCGGTGACCAGCACGTCGGCGAACTGCCCGATCAGGGTTGCGGGGCCATCGAAATTGACCCAGCGATTGCACTCGGTACGGCCAGCAAGTTGGTAGGAGCGGCGCGCTGGCCGCTCGACCAGAACGCGCATGACCTTGCCGACCAGCGCCTGGTTGCGGGCCGCGGCGAAGTCGTTGATGCGCGCCTGCAGTGTCTCCAGACGGCGCTGCTTGACCTCGTGCGGCACGTCATCCTCAAGGGATGCCGCCGGCGTACCGGGACGGCGACTGTAGATGAAGCTGAATGACTGGTCGAAGCCGACCTCGTCAATCAGCGCGAGCGTCGCCTCGAAATCACGATCGGTCTCGCCAGGAAAGCCGACGATGAAGTCGGAGGTCACGGGAATGTCCGGGCGAACCGCACGCACGCGACGGATCTTCTGCTTGAACTCAAGTGCCGTGTAGCGACGCTTCATCGCCGTCAGGATGCGATCGGAGCCCGACTGCACCGGCAGGTGCAGGTGGTTGACCAGCTTCGGTACGCGGGCATAGGCCTCGATCAGCCGATCAGAGAAATCCACCGGATGCGAAGTGGTATAGCGAATACGCTCGATGCCGTCGATGGCCGCGACATGTTCGATCAGCAACGCAAGGTCAGCAGGCTCGCCATCCTCCAGCGGGCCATCGTAGGCGTTGACGTTCTGCCCCAGCAGCGTCACCTCGCGCACGCCCTGCGTCGCCAGCGAACGCACCTCGGCGAGGACCTGTGCAAACGGTCGGCTGATCTCCTCACCGCGGGTATACGGCACGACACAGAAGCTGCAGTACTTACTGCAGCCTTCCATGATCGAGACGAAGGCCGTGGCGGCGGAGGCCGCCGGCTGCGGCAGCAGATCGAATTTTTCGTTCTCGGGGAAACTCACGTCGACCTGCGGGCGGCCTGTGGCGCGCACCGCGGCAAGTAGCGCCGGCAGCCTATGCAGGGTCTGCGGGCCAAACACGACGTCGACGTAGGGCGCACGGCCGAGGATGCCCTCGCCTTCCTGGCTTGCGACGCAACCGCCAACGCCGATTAGCAGAGTGGGCTTCCTCGCCTTCATCTCGGCATAAACGCCGAGGTGTGAGTAGACCTTGTCCTCGGCCTTCTCGCGGATCGAGCAGGTGTTGAGGATGAGCACATCCGCCTGAGCGGGGTCCTCGGTCAGCGTCAGCCCCTCAGCAGCCCGAAGCACGTCCACCATGCGGGTGGAGTCGTACTCGTTCATCTGGCAGCCGAAGGTCTTGAGGTAGAGGTAGCCGGGCATGGATGGATGGGACGCGGAACCGGAATCCTACCGCGTCTGCTGCCGCCCGGCAAAGGCGGCGCACGCGGCACGCCGCCGGTAATTAATTATAATTCAACAACTTAACTGATTTTAGCCGCATTCCTCAGAACGGAATGTCGTCATCAAAGTTGTCATTCTTGTCGTGCGCCGGAGCCTCGGCCTGATTGTAGTTGTCCGCCGGCGCCGCCTGCGGCCGACCCCCGCCACCACCACCGCCAGCATAGGCTGGGCGCTCCCCGCCCGCCCCGCCGCCGCCCATACCGCCGCGGCCGCCAAGCATCTGCATTTCGCCGGCCACGATCTCGGTCGAGTAGCGATCAGCGCCAGTGGTCTTGTCCTGCCACTTGCGGGTGCGCAGCCGGCCCTCGACGTAGACCTGCGAGCCCTTCTTCAGGTACTCAGCGGCGATCTCCGCCAGCCGGTCGAAGAACACCACCGTGTGCCACTCCGTCTGTTCCTTCTGCTCGCCAGTCTGCTTGTCGCGCCAGGACTCGCTGGTGGCGATACGGATGTTGGTGACCGCCTTGCCGCTGGGCATGGAGCGAGTTTCCGGATCCTGTCCGAGGTTGCCGACCAGAATGACCTTGTTGATGCCCCGCGCCATGTCATGACTCCTGAAATTGCTGCCTGGCCGACCCCCAAGGGTCCGGCCGCCGAATCCATATGCGTCAGTGTACCCTCGGTCGCCGTCCGCGCACCCCGAGAATCCGACGCAAACAACGCATTATTCGTGCCTGCCCGCCGCCGCGCTGCCCGCCACCAGCCACCAGACGAGCACCACCACCGCGGCACCTATGAACGTGCCCGGCAGGCCGACCTGGCCGTGCATGACGCTGGCCGCAAAACCGCCGGCACCGGCCCCCAGCGTCTGGGCTACTGCAAAGACGCTCAACGCCGCGCCACGTATCGCAGGCGGGGCGACCTGCGACAGCCGTGCCGGCAGGCGCGCCTCGAGGTAATTGAAGGCGGTAAAGAACGCCACCAGCGCTGCACATAGCGTCCAGTAGTGGGTATGGGCGAACGCCAGCCCCAGCAACGACAGGCCCAGCAACGTAACGCCGAGGCGCAACACCCGCCACGGGGTCTTCGAGCGCTCGGTATAAAGCACGAAAGGGATGGTCGGCGGGACCGACGCGAGGAACACCCACAGGTAGGTCTTCCAGTGATCATGCAGACCAATGCCCAGTACGTCGCGCAGGGCGTGCGGGACGCCGACAAACGCGGCAGTTAGTACGAAGTTCAGCACGAAGATGCCGACGTGGTACGGCAGCAGCTGGGCAGTCAGCGCGGCTGCAAGGCCCGGGCCACCCTTGGCTTTCGGCGCTGGCGGCGAGCTCGGCTGCGGCACTGCGGTGTACAACAGCACGATGCAAAGCACCGCCAGTCCCGCCATCACCCAAAACAATCCCGGCACGCCAATCAGCGCCTCCAGCGGCGGCGCAGCGACCAGCGAGAGGACGAATGACCCACCAATACTGATCCCGATCACCGCCATGGCCCGGGTTCGCACCTCAGTACGGGTCAAATCGGCGAGCAACGCGGTCACGGGGCCAGAGACTGCGCCAGCACCCTGCACCAGACGCGCGAGGATCACGCCCCAGATGCCGGTCGCAAGACCCCCGATCACAGAGCCCACGGCGTACAGGACAAGCCCAGCGGTAATGACCGGCCGGCGACCAAAACGGTCGGACGCCATACCGAATGGCACCTGCAGGCAGGCCTGCACCAGCCCGTAGGCGCCCATCGCAAGCCCCACCAGGCCTGCGGTGGCCGCCGGCAGGCTGCCCGCGTACAGCGCCAGCACCGGCAACAGCAGGAACAGCCCCAGCATGCGGGCGGCATAGATAGCCGCCAAACCCGTCAGCGCGTGCCGCTCGGCAGGCTCAAGACGCAACCGCACCCTACGGGCATCGCGTACAGGACCGGCATCGGCTTTTGATTCATCCACTGGGTTGTCTTACCTGAAAGGGAACGCGCCTTGTATTCTATCGAATTCGCCCGAAATTCCCGGACCCAAGATGCACGAGATTCGTATCCGCGGCGCACGCACGCACAACCTGAAGGGCGTCGACCTCGATCTGCCCCGGGATAAGCTCATTGTGTTGACCGGCTTGTCGGGCTCCGGCAAGTCCTCACTCGCCTTCGACACAATCTACGCCGAAGGCCAGCGTCGCTACGTCGAATCGCTGTCGGCCTATGCGCGCCAGTTCCTGTCGATGATGGAGAAGCCCGACGTCGACACGATCGAAGGCCTGTCTCCTGCCATCTCGATCGAACAGAAGTCGACCTCGCACAACCCGCGCTCGACGGTCGCGACAGTCACCGAGATCTACGACTACCTGCGTCTGCTGTATGCGCGTGCCGGCACGCCGCGCTGCCCTGAGCATGGGCTGGAGCTCGCCGCACAAACCGTCAGCCAGATGGTCGACCAAGTGCTGGAACTGCCGGAGGGCACGCCGCTGCTGCTGCTTTCACCGGTGGTGAAGGACCGCAAAGGCGAACACGCCCAACTGCTCGAGGAACTCAAGAGCAAGGGCTTCGTACGCGCACGCATCGACGGCGCCGTCGCCGAACTCGACGACCCACCGACACTGGACCTGCGCAAGAAGCACACGATTGAGGCCGTGATCGATCGCTTCAAGGCACGCGCCGATATCGGCCAGCGGCTGGCGGAGTCGTTCGAGACCGCGCTCAAGCTCGGCAACGGCATCGCGTCCATCGCGTTCATCAACGAGCCCAAGCGCGCCGAGCTCGTGTTTTCAGACAAGTTCGCCTGCAACGTCTGCGGCTGGTCGCTGGCCGAGCTGGAGCCGCGGCTGTTCTCGTTCAACAATCCCGCCGGCGCCTGCCCAACCTGCGACGGCCTCGGGGTCAAGCAGTTCTTCGACCCGGCGCGGCTTGTCACGCAGCCTCACCTTTCGCTCGCAGCCGGCGCGGTGCGCGGCTGGGACAGGCGCAACGCCTATTACTTCGCGATAATCCAGTCGATCGCGCGCCACTACAAGTTCGACGTCGAGGCGCCCTGGAACGAACTCGACGCGAAGGTGCAAGCGGTCCTGCTCAACGGCAGCGGCACCGAGACCGTGGAGTTCCGCTACTTTGACGGCCGCGGCGGCACCGCGCGCAAGCGCCACGTTTTCGAGGGCATCCTGCCAAACCTCGAGCGCCGCTACCGGGAAACCGACTCGATGATGGTGCGCGAGGAACTCGCCAAGTACCTCGGGCATAAGCCGTGCCCAGACTGCGGCGGCACGCGACTGAATACCGCGGCGCGCCATGTCTTTGTCGCCGGCCGCAATATCGCCGAGATCACCGCGCTATCCGTCAGCCGGGCGCTGGAGTTCTTCACGACCCTCGAGCTGCCCGGCTGGCGCGGTACGGTCGCGGTCAAGATCGTTAAGGAGATCCGCGACCGAGTTGGCTTCCTCGCCAACGTAGGCCTGCAGTATCTGACTCTAGATCGCAGCGCAGAGACGCTCTCCGGCGGCGAAGCGCAGCGCATTCGGCTCGCAAGCCAGGTCGGCTCCGGACTTGTTGGTGTCATGTACATCCTCGATGAGCCGTCGATTGGCCTGCACCAGCGCGACAACCAGCGCCTGCTGGACACGCTGATCCGGCTGCGCGACCTCGGCAACACCGTGATCGTCGTCGAGCATGACGAGGACTCGATCCGACAGGCCGACTACGTCGTCGACATCGGCCCCGGCGCCGGCGTACACGGCGGTGAAATCGTCGCCCAAGGCTCCGTCGCCGACATCGAGGGCTGCGCCCGCTCCCTGACGGGCCAGTACCTGTCGGGCCGCACCCGGATAGAGATTCCCACCAAGCGCACACTGAACGACCCCAAGCGCCAGATCCGCGTCCGAAACGCGACCGGCAACAATCTCAAGAAAGTCACGGTCGACTTCCCTATCGGGCTATTCACCTGCGTTACCGGCGTGTCTGGATCCGGCAAGTCGACGCTGGTGAACGACACGCTCTACCGCCGGGTCGCACAGACGCTCAACGACGCCAGTGACGAGCCGGCACCCTGCGAGGGTGTCGACGGTCTGCAGCACATTGACCGTGTCATCGACATCGACCAAAGCCCGATCGGCCGCACGCCACGCTCAAACCCGGCGACCTACACCGGTCTGTTCACACCGATCCGTGAGATGTACTCGCAAACGCCTGAAGCGCGCGCCCGCGGCTACGAACCAGGCCGCTTTAGCTTCAACGTCAAAGGTGGCCGCTGTGAGGCCTGCCAGGGTGACGGGGTCATCCAGGTCGAAATGCACTTTCTGCCTGACGTCTACGTGCCGTGCGACATCTGCAAGGGCAAGCGTTACAACCGCGAGACCCTCGAGATTCGCTACAAGGGAAAGAGCATCCACGAGGTGCTCGAAATGACCATCGAGGACGCACACGCTTTCTTCCAACCGGTACCGGTGATTGCCCAAAAGCTGCGCACCCTACTCGACGTAGGCCTGTCGTACGTGCGTCTGGGACAGAACGCGACCACGCTCTCAGGCGGCGAGGCGCAACGGGTCAAGCTCGCAAAGGAGCTGTCCAAGCGCGCAACGGGCCGCACGCTGTACATCCTGGACGAGCCGACCACAGGCCTGCATTTCCATGACATCGCGCAGTTGCTAATCGTGCTTCGACGCCTGCGCGACGAAGGCAACACGGTGGTGGTCATCGAGCACAACCTCGACGTCGTCAAGACCGCGGACTGGGTCATCGACCTGGGGCCCGAAGGCGGCGATGGTGGCGGACGACTGCTCGGTTGCGGCACGCCAGAGGCCATCGCACGATTGCCCGGCTCGCATACGGGCGAACACCTGACGATCCAGTTGGCACGGCATCCGGCGCCCGCAGCCGTACGCCCGCGTCGCAGCAAGGCCTGAGGGCCGGCTCAGCCCCGACCGAGGGTCGGTGCGTTGCTGCTGATAAAGGTCTGGCGTACTTCGCCGTCGCGGACGCGCTCGTCGTAGCGACCGCGCGTATAGGCCATCACCGTCTGGCGCCAGAAGCCCACGGCGCGAACATTCGCGGTGGCCTCCGAGACCTCCCAGCGACCGGCAAAGCGGCTGAAGATAAGGCTGGCAGCAGCGCGACCAACGCCGCGGCGGCGAAAGCTGTCGCGGATAAAGAACTCCGCCATGCGAAACTCAAACGCACCCTTGGCCGGCGAGACGATCAGTGGCCGGGAGACGAGCGCAAAGCCACAGGCACGGCCGGAATCGAGGATCAGCAGCGGGTGGGAGCGGTCGTCGCGAAACCATCGCGCCAGCAGTTCGGCGTGTCGTTCGCCATGCTCGCCGAGCACCGGGAAGACCCCGGTTCCCAAATGCATCACGTCCGTCAGTTCCTCGAGATACTCGGGGTACACGGCTTGGATCCAGCGTTGGTCCTCATCGGACCGTCTTGCGTCGCGCAGCGTGACGCTCATGAGTTCATCTCATGCAGGACTAGGGAACCGTAGGGGGTCCCCGGAAATTGAAAAACCGGGGCAGACCCACCAGCCTAAGCTGGCGATCCGACCCGGTTCGAATCGAAAACGCTTGCGCGTTTCGATTACGGCTTCGGCGCTTCCGCCGGGGCAGCAGCCGGAGCAGCAGCGTCAGCAGCCGGCGCGGCAGCGTCGGCAGCAGGAGCAGCAGCAGCAGCAGGAGCAGCGTCGGCAGCAGGGGCGGCCGGAGCAGCTTCCTTGTTACCACCGCAAGCAGCGAGGGCCAGCGCCAGCGCAATGGCGCCAAAGGCGATTTTCACGTTCATCGGTCGATACCCCAAATTCTAGGTGGTGAGAAATCGCGGCCGGTCCGGCGGTCAGTACGAGCCCGTCCCGGTCCACGGCCGGAAATTGTACAGACTTTAAACGGGAATGCTCACAAAACTTAGAGACGTGGCACAGACAAGGCTAACCCCACTACACTTGCCCATCGCGGGCACCGCAATTTCAGCCCGTTTACAGGGAAAATTATGCAGAAGAACGCCGCGCTAGACGCCCTTTTCCCGGCCCATTTGGCCTCAATGGCCGCCACGGCGGCTCAGGCGCTGGACGCCGCTGGAGCGGACGCACTCGTCATCGGGGCTGGTTTTCAGCAATACCGATTCCTCGACGACCAGACGCACCCGTTTGTCGCAAACCCACATTTCAGGGTCTGGGCGCCCATCGACAATGCGCCCGGCTCTTTTCTGGTCATCCGGCCAGGTCAAAAGCCACAATTGCTTTTCCACCAGCCCGAGGACTACTGGCACAAGCCACCGACGATGCCGACCGACGCCTGGCTGGAGAGCTTTGACGTACAGGTAATCCGCGAGCCGGCGGCCGCGCGCCGTTTTGTGCCCGCCGGGGCAGTCTTCGTCGGCGAGCCGTTCACCGGCATCGAAGGCTGGGGATTCGGAGCAGTCAACCCGGCGCCGTTGATGGATGCCTTGCACTACGCCCGAGCAGCCAAAACGCCCTATGAGCTGAACTGCCTGCGGCAAGCGTCGGCCGCCGGCGCGCGCGCGCATCGTGCTGCCGCGAAGGCCTTTGCCGCCGGTGCATCGGAGTACCAGATTCACCTCGCCTACCTCGCCGCATCCGGCCATACGGAAGCGGGGCTGCCTTACCCGAACATCATTGCCCTGAACGAGGGCGCGGCGATCCTGCACTACACCGAACTGCAGAGCGACGCGCCGCCAGAACGTCGCTCGCTGCTGATCGACGCTGGAACGCAGTTCCGCGGCTACGCCTGCGACATCACCCGCACCCACGCCGCAGCGCCTGGCCCCTTCGCGGAACTGATCGCTGACTTTGACGCCTTGGAGCTGAAGCTGTGCGCCATGGTTCGTCCAGGCATGCACTACCCCGACATCCATCTGGCAGCTCACCGCTTGCTCGCGGAACTGCTGGTCGCACAGAACATCGTGACCTGCTCAGCGGATGCAGCGGTGGCGACCGACCTTACGAGCATCTTCTTTCCGCATGGCATCGGCCATCTGCTCGGGCTGCAAGTGCATGATATCGGCGGACACCAAACGTCGGCCAAAGGCGGCACCACCCCTCCGCCCTCAGCGCACCGCTATCTGCGCCTGACGCGCACGCTCACTGCAGGCATGGTTGTGACGATCGAGCCGGGTCTGTACTTCATCGATCTGCTGCTGGCGCGCGCACGTGGCGACGGTCGCGGCCGAGACATCAACTGGCAACGGGTCGGAGAGCTCGCGCCCTATGGAGGCGTGCGCATTGAGGACGACGTTGTGGCAACGGATGGGGAACCGGAGAACCTGACGCGAGCGGCATTCGCCGCTCTGAGCTAGCCGGCGAGCAGCGTCGCGTGCGGCGGGAGGCGTCTCGCCGCCCGCGCGGCAGGGAGTGGCTCCCCGCCTGAATCGAACCGCGCGCTCGGATCGATTGTCGCCAGAAATGACTGGCTTAAAAAAAGGCCGGGGGGATACCCCGGCCTACTACTATGGCGACTCGATGCCCGTACGGGTCATCGAAATACGCCGGACTAATCGTTAACTGCTCAGGCAGCCGCCTTCTTGGCGCGGGGCTTCTTAGCGGCCGGAGCCGCCTCGCCATCAGCCGCCGGCGCCTTCTTGGCGCGCTTCGGCTTGCCTGCAGCAATCGGCTCGGCAGCAGCAGTCGCTACCACTGGCTTCTCCGTGAGCTGCATCAGCGCCATCGGCGCCGAGTCGCCAGCACGCGGCTCCATCTTAAGGATGCGGGTGTAGCCACCAGCGCGAGTCGCAAAGCGCGGACCGAGATCCGTGAACAGCTTCTCGACGAGCGCCTCGTTACGCAAGAACGCGAACGCGCGACGGCGGGCAGCCATGCTATCGGTCTTGGCGAGCGTGATGATTGGCTCGACGACCCGACGCAGCTCCTTCGCCTTGGGAACGGTGGTGCGGATGGTCTCGTACTGCAGCAGAGCCGCCGACAGGTTCCGCATCAGTGCGTGGCGGTGCGAGCTGTTACGCGACAGCTGCCGGCCGGAATTATGATGACGCATGTACTTCTCTTCGCTAAATGCCGGACGCTAGGTCAGGCCGTCTTGTATTCGTCTTCGCGACGCAGGGTCGGCGGCGGCCAGCCCTCGAGGCGCATGCCAAGCGACAGCCCGTGGCTCTCGAGGACTTCCTTGATCTCGGTGAGCGACTTCTTGCCGAGGTTTGGCGTACGAAGAAGCTCGACCTCGGTGCGCTGCACCAGGTCGCCGATGTAGTGGATGTTCTCGGCCTTGAGGCAGTTGGCACTGCGCACGGTGAGCTCGAGCTCGTCGACCGGGCGGAGCAGAATCGGGTCGAACTGGGTCTCAACCGCCTTGGCGGAACCCTCTTCCTGACCCTGCAGGTCCACGAACACCGACAGCTGATCCTTGAGGATCGCGCCGGCGCGCCGGATGGCTTCTTCCGGATCGATCGTACCGTTGGTCTCGATGTCGATGATCAGCTTGTCGAGGTCGGTACGCTGTTCGACGCGGGCGGCCTCGACGTTGTAAGTCACGCGACGTACCGGCGAGAACGAGGCGTCAAGCTGCAGGCGGCCGATCGGGCGGGTCTGCTCGTCGAAGCTACGGGCGATTGCCGGGCGATAACCGCGGCCACGCTCGATCTTCAGGGTCATGTTCAGCTCGCCGGCCTTCGTCAGGTTGGCGATGATCAGGTCCGGGTTCAGGATCTCGACGTCATGGTCGCCCTGGATGTCACCAGCGCGCACCGGGCCGGGGCCCTTCTTGACCAGTCGCAGCTCCGACTCGTCACGTGAGTGCATGCGCACAGCAACCAGCTTGAGGTTCAGCAGAACCTCTACCACGTCTTCCTGAACGCCTTCGATCGAGGTGTACTCATGGAGCACTCCGTCGATCTCGACTTCAGTGATCGCCGCACCTGGCAGCGATGACAGGAGGACGCGACGAAGCGCGTTGCCGAGCGTATGGCCGAAGCCACGCTCGAACGGCTCGATGACAACGCGCGCGTGCCTGGGTCCCTGCTCGGTAACCTTGACGACACGCGGCTTCAGAAATTCTGCGACTGATCCCTGCATAGGAGGCACCTGGGTCTGAAACTGCGACCCGCCGGACGGGCCGGCGGGCCAGGGATTCGATTACTTCGAGTACAACTCGACGACGAGGTTCTCGTTGATATCCGGGAGAATTTCGTCGCGGTCCGGGATGGACTTCAACGTGCCCACCAGCTTCTTCTCGTCGACAATCACCCAGTCCGGGAAACCGGACGAGGCGGCAATCGCGAGCGAGGCGGCAACGCGGCCCTGGGCCTTGGCGTGCTCCCGAATCTCGATCACATCGCCAGCGCTGCACTGGTACGACGCCACGTTAACAACCTTGCCGTTCACCGAGATGCCCTTGTGAGACACCAACTGGCGAGCCTCGGCGCGGGTGCAAGCGAAGCCCATACGGTAGACAACGTTGTCCAGGCGACGCTCGAGCGACTTCAGCAGGTTCTCACCAGTGGCGCCCGGACGACCGGCAGCCTTGTGGTAATAGTTGCGGAACTGACGCTCCAGCACGCCGTACATGCGGCGCAGCTTCTGCTTCTCGCGAAGCTGAATGCCGTAGTCCGACAGACGCTGCTTGCGTTCGCCCTTGACGCCGCCCGGAGGCACGCCGAGTTTGCACTTCTGCTCGAGTGACTTGACGCCGCTCTTCAGGAAAAGATCAGTGCCCTCGCGACGCGAGAGTTTGCACTTGGGACCGAGATACCTAGCCATTGCGTTCCTCGAATAGGGTCGCGTTTAAGCGCCCGTCAGACGCGCCGCTTCTTGGACGGGCGACAACCGTTGTGCGGGATCGGGGTGACGTCCGCAATGCTGGTGATTTTAAGACCGCAGCCGTTAAGGGCGCGGACCGCGGACTCACGACCCGGGCCGGGGCCCTTGACGCGAACTTCGACGTTGCGAACGCCGTATTCCTGCGCAGCTACGCCAGCCTTCTCGGCTGCAACCTGCGCCGCGAACGGCGTGCTCTTACGCGAACCACGGAAACCGCAGCCACCCGACGTCGCCCATGAAAGGGTTCCGCCCTGGCGGTCAGTGATCGTGATGATCGTGTTGTTGAACGACGCGTGCACATGGGCGATCGCATCGCTGACCTGGCGCCGCGCCTTCTTGGCGCGCGGAGCTTTCTTGTCACCGCCGGATTTCTGTTCAGCCATTCGCAGATATTCCTAAAAAGAAGTGAGGCTCAGGCCTTGCCCGGGGGTGCATTGAGCTTGACGGCAGACTTGCGTGGACCCTTACGGGTACGTGCATTGGTCCGCGTACGCTGACCGCGCATCGGCAGGCCCTTGCGGTGGCGGATGCCACGGTACGAGCCCATGTCCATCAACCGCTTGATGTTCATAGCGGTTTCACGACGAAGGTCACCCTCGACCGTCACGCGCGCAACGAAGCTGCGCAACGAGGCGACCTCGGCGTCTGTGAGGTCCTTGGTCTTGGTGGTCGGAGCAACACCCGTAACTTCGCAGGCATCACGAGCCGTCTGACGGCCGATACCGAAGATATGGGTGAGCCCAATGACAATGTGCTTGTTCATCGGGATGTTGATGCCGGCAATGCGAGCCATGTGCTGCCCTGAAGAATGCGTTTGGAAGAACTACGTACTTTAGCTAAAAACCAAGATTTCCTCAACCGTTACAGCGTCGAGAGATCAGATTTCGGTGGCTTTTTTGGGACAACCCATTGAAAGCATTACCGAATTCAGATCCCCGTCTGCCGGGCTGGTTGAAGCGCTCTGGTCTCAGCCCTGACGCTGCTTGTGGCGAGCGTCAGAACAAATAATGTAAACGATGCCGCGGCGACGAACGACCTTGCAGTTCTTGCAGATCTTCTTAACGGACGGACGGACTTTCATGTCACAGAACCTCGGAGGAGCGCCGCTCGCCGCTTAGCGCGACGAGCCCGAACGGCTGGAGCCGCGCAGGTTGGCTTTCTTGATCAGACCAGAATATTGGTGCGAAACCATGTGCGCGTTGAGCTGGGCGATGAAATCCATCACAACGACCACGATGATCAGCAAGGAGGTACCGCCGAAATAGAACGGCACGTTACCCCACGAAATAAGCAGTTCCGGCAGCAAGCAAACGCCGGTCACGTAGAACGCGCCCCACAGCGTGAGCCGAGTCAGGACCCGATCGATGTACTCGCCGGTCTGCTGGCCAGGACGGATACCTGGAATGAAGGCACCGGCCTTCTTAAGGTTATCCGCGGTCTCTCGTGAATTGAACACTAGACCGGTATAGAAGAAGCAGAAGAACATGATCAGCGCGCTGTAGATCAGCATGTGCAGCGGCTGGCCGTAGCCGAGCGACGCTGCGATATTCTGCATCAGCGCCTTAAAGCCGCCGGAGATGCCCGTGTCGCTGCCGCCGGTGCCGGCAAAGCTCGCGAGCGTGGCTGGAAACAGCAGTAGCGATGAAGCGAAGATCGGCGGGATCACGCCCGACATGTTCAGCTTGAACGGCAAGTGGCTCGACTGGCCTGCGAGCATCTGCCGGCCCACCATGCGCTTGGCATAGTTCACCGCGATACGACGCTGGCCGCTTTCGACCCAGACGACGAAGAATGTAACCGCCGCAACGACCAGCGCGAGAATGATCACGAACGCGGGGTTCATCTCGCCGGTATTCATCTGGCTGAGCGTGTTGCCCAGCGCAGCAGGCAGGCCCGCGATGATGCCCGACAGGATGATCATCGAAATGCCGTTGCCGATGCCGCGCTCGGTGATCTGCTCACCAAGCCACATCAGGAACATGGTTCCGGTCGTCAGGGTAACGGTCGCAACCAACAGGAAGTACCAGCCTGGGTTCAGCACGACACCCTGGTTCTGGAATGCATAAGACGCACCCAGACCCTGAAAGATCGCGAGCCCAACCGCAGCGTATCGCGTCAATTGCGTGACACGACGGCGGCCAGCCTCGCCTTCCTTCTTCCACTCCGCCCATGGCGGATACACAACCGCGACCATCTGGATGATGATCGACGCCGAAATGTACGGCATGACGCCGAGTGCAAAGATCGACAGCCGCGACAGCGCGCCGCCGGAGAACATATTGAACAGCCCGAGAATGGTTCCTTCCTGCTCCTGGAAGAACTTGGACAAGGCTATCGGATCGATACCAGGCGTCGGGATGAACGTCCCGACACGGTAAACGATCAGACCGCCCAGCAAGAACAGCAGGCGCTGACGGATCTCGGTGAGCCGCGAGGCGTCACCAAGACCAGTAATAGCGTTGGAACCGTTGGCCGTCACGAAGAATTACTCGAACGTTCCGCCGGCTGCCTCAACGGCAGCGCGGGCACCCTTGGTGACAGCCAAGCCACGGACGATCACGGCGGTGTCGATCTTCCCCGAAAGGATGATCTTGACCTTCTCGATGCCGGCCGGCACCTGACTCGCCGCCTTGAGGGCAGCGAGATCCACGGCGCCGCCATTCTTGGCAGCAACCTTGGCTAGCGTGTCCAGCGTGATTTCGGCGCGCGTCGGCTTGACGTGCGAGATGAAGCCCATCTTCGGCAAGCGACGCTGCAGCGGCATCTGGCCGCCCTCGAAGCCGACCTTGTGGTAGCCGCCCTTACGAGCGCGCTGTCCCTTGACGCCGCGGCCACAGGTCTTGCCCTGGCCGGCGGACGCACCGCGACCAACGCGCAGACGGGGCTTCTTGCTGCCCTCAGCGGGGCTCATCGTGTTGAGTTTCATGGCTCTAAATTCCTCAGGCCTTCTCGACGACGACCAAGTGCGATGCGTGACGGATCATCCCGCGATTGGGGGGCGTGTCGATCACCTCGACCGTATGGCCGATGCGCCGAAGACCCAAACCCCGTACACAGGCCCGAATATTCTTGAGCTGTCCAGCAGTGCTCTTCTTCTGCGTGACTTTGATCTTGCCGCTCATGCTCGCTTCCTTCAGGGATCTCCGGCCTTAGGCCAGGATCTCCTCGACCGACTTGCCGCGCTTCGCCGCGATCGCGTCCGGAGACGCCATCAGCGACAGGGCATTGAACGTCGCGCGAACGACGTTGATAGGGTTGCGCGAACCGTAGCTCTTAGCGAGCACGTTGCGCACACCAGCACATTCGAACACCGCGCGCATTCCGCCACCGGCGATCACGCCGGTACCGTCAGACGCGGGCTGCATGTACACGCGAGTCGTTCCATGGCGGCCCTTGACCGCGTAATGAATCGATTCCGCGCGCAGAGGCACGTTCAACATGTTCTTGCGGGCCTGCTGCATCGCCTTCGCGATAGCCAGCGGCACCTCACGTGCCTTGCCGTAGCCGAAGCCGACGCGGCCTGAGCCATCGCCGACGACGGTGAGCGCCGTGAAGCCGAACTGCCGACCACCCTTGACCACTTTCGCCGTGCGGTTGACCGCAACGAGCTTTTCGATCAGGTCGTCGCCGCTGGCCGTCTTTTCCGGTCTCGCCATGGTTAGATCCCTGCTTACAAATCTTGCTTAGAAAACCAGCCCGCCCTCGCGGGCGGCGTCGGCCAGCGCTTTGACGCGGCCGTGATAGCGGAAACCCGCTCGGTCGAAGGCGACGGTCGTAATGCCTGCGGCCTTCGCGCGCTCGGCAATGACCTTGCCAACCGCCGCGGCGGCCGCGACGTTGCCGGTGGACTTGAGATCCGCGCGCACTGCAACCTGAACCGTCGAGGCGGAGACGAGCACTTTGCCGCCCTCCCCATCGATGATCTGGGCATACATGTGCTGCGGCGTACGATGCACGCACAGACGTACGACACGGAGTTCGCGAATCTTTGCGCGGGTACGGGTCGCGCGTCTAAGACGCGTTCCCTTTTTGTCTATGATCTTCTTCATGGCGGCCTACTTCTTCTTGGCTTCCTTGATTTCAATCTTTTCGCCCGCGTAGCGGACGCCCTTGCCCTTATACGGCTCAGGCGGACGGAAACCGCGGATGTCGGCAGCAACCTGCCCAACACGCTGGCGATCCGTCCCCTTGATCAAAATCTCGGTCTGGGTCGGCGTTTCAATCGTGATGCCTTCCGGAACCGGATACGCAACCGGGTGCGAAAAACCGAGCGTCAGGTTCAGGTTCTTACCCTGAACCGCAGCACGGTAACCGACGCCGACGAGCTCGAGCTTTCGCTCGTAGCCAGTGCTAACGCCAGTGGCCATGTTTGCCAGGTGCGCACGCGTCGCACCAGCCAGCGCCCAAAGGGCAGTGGTCGGGGTCGCCTTGATCTGCACCGACAGCGTCTGCTCTTCCTGCGCAACGGCAATGCCGTCGACAAGCTTAAGCGACAGGCTGCCCTTGGCACCCTTAATCGTCACGCTGTCCGACGCGATTGCGGCGGTAACGCCCTGCGGCAGCGGAACGGGCTTCTTAGCAACTCTGGACATGATCGATCCTTTACGAAACCAGGCCCAGGACTTCGCCGCCCTGGCCGTTCGCACGAGCCTGACGATCCGTCATGACGCCCCGCGAGGTCGAAACGATCGCGATTCCGAGACCGCCGAGAACCTTAGGTATCTCGGTCTTGCCACGGTACGCACGAAGCCCCGGACGGCTGACGCGCTCGATGCGCTCGATCACGGGACGGCCCTCGTGATACTTGAGCAGCAACGTCAACGTCGACTTGGCGCCGGCGGTGGTAATAGTGAAGCCCGCAATATAGCCCTCGTCGCGCAGAAGCTTCGCAATCGAAACCTTCAGCTTCGACGAAGCGCAACTAACATCAGTCTTACGCGCGGACTGGCCGTTGCGAATACGCGTGAAGAGGTCGGCAATGGGATCAGTCATGCTCATGAACGGGTCCTCACCAACTTGCCTTGCTCAAACCAGGGATCTCGCCCCGGTTCGCGGCCTCGCGCAGCTTGGTGCGCGCAAGACCAAACTTGCGGTAAACGCCCCGCGGGCGTCCGGTGACCGCGCAGCGGTTACGCTGACGGTTCGGATTAGAGTCGCGCGGCATCTTCTGCAGGGTTTCCTGCGCGGCGACGCGCTGCTCCGGAGTGCTCTTGGGAGCACGGATGACCTCGCGCAGCTTCGCGCGCTTACCAGCGAGCTTCTTCGCCAGGGCTTCGCGCTTTCTCTCGCGCATGATCATGTTGGTCTTGGCCATTGCCGTTACCTTTTCAGAGCTGCTATCGGCTTACTTGCGGAAGGGGAAGCCGAACGCTGTTAGCAGCGCCTTCCCCGACGTGTCGTCAAACGCCGTCGTCGTAATCGTGATGTCCATTCCCCGGACCTTGTCGACCTGGTCGTACTGGATCTCAGGGAAGATGATCTGTTCTTTGACGCCGAAGTTATAGTTGCCGCGCCCGTCGAACGATCGCGGCGAGACGCCGCGGAAGTCACGAATTCGCGGCATCGCGATGCTGATCAAACGGTCGAGGAAGTCGTACATGCGCGCGCCGCGCATGGTGACTTTCGCGCCGATGACGAGACCCTCGCGGAGCTTGAATGACGCGATCGACTTGCGTGACTTGCAGAGCAACGGCTTCTGGCCGGTGATCTTGATCAAGTCAGCGACGGCGTTATCCATCAGCTTCTTATCCGCGACAGCCTCGCCAACGCCCATGTTGATCGTGATCTTTTCGATCCGCGGCGCCTGCATGGGATTCGTGAGCCCGAGCTCAGTCATGAGCTTCGGGAGAATAACTTCGTGATACTGCTTTTTGAGCCTGGTCATGATGCTCGAGTCCTGTGTCCTGGTTGGAGAGCGACAACGCCTTAAGCGTCGACGACCTCTCCGTTCGACCTGAAGACGCGCACTTTGCGGCCATCGTCCAGCATCTTGTATCCGATGCGGTCACCCTTCTTCGTAGCCGGGTTGAACAACATCACGTTGGAGGCTTGAATAGCGGCCTCCTTCTGCACGATGCCGCCGGCGACGCCCGCCTGCGGATTCGGCTTCTGGTGCTTCTTCACCATGTTGACGTTCTCAATGACGAGCGTGTCGTCATCGTTAACGCGAATCACGGTGCCCTGGCGGCCCTTGTCGCGGCCGGTCGTTACGATGACCCGGTCGCCCTTGCGAATTCGATGCATGTTCTGTGTCTCCGTCTCTGTGCCGCGGTCCCTTACAGGACCTCGGGGGCGAGAGAGATGATCTTCATGAACTGCGCAGTGCGCAGCTCTCGCGTCACGGGCCCGAAAATACGGGTACCGATTGGCTCCAGCTTGGTCGTCAGCAGGACGGCGGCATTGCCATCAAAGCGGATCAACGAGCCGTCAGCACGACGTACGCCGAAACGCGTACGAACGACCACGGCGTCATAGACCTCGCCCTTCTTTACCTTGCCGCGCGGGATGGCGTCTTTGACGCTCACCTTGATAACGTCGCCAACGCTCGCATAGCGCCGCTTCGAACCGCCAAGCACCTTGATACACATCAGGCTCTTAGCGCCGCTGTTGTCGGCCGCTGCAAGCAGGGTACGCGTCTGAATCATGTCAGTGTTTCCCTAGTACTTCAGCGCGAGCCGCGCGCGACAACGCGCACGAGCTTGTAGCTTTTGCGACGGGACAGCGGACGGCACGGCGTGATCGCCACCGTATCGCCAGCCTGGCACTCGTTGTTCTCGTCATGAGCAAGCACCTTCGTCGTGCGACGGACGTACTTGCTGTACACCGGGTGCTTGATCAGGCGCTCGATCTCCACCGCGATGGTCTTGTCCATCTTGGTGCTGACCACGCGGCCGGTGAGCGTGCGCTCGGCGGCAGCCGCCGGCGCAGCAATTGAAATTTCGGCGGACATCAGGCCTTACCTCCGACGCGCTTCTGACTGAGCGCCGTCTTAATGCGCGCAACGTTCTTGCGCACCTTGCCGAACTGGTCAGGCTTCGCAGGCTGACCAGCAGCCGCGGCCATCCGCAGGTTGAACTGCTCACGACGCAGCTTCAGGAGTTCTTCCGTCAGCTGTTCGGGCGTCTTATTCGCGAGATCTTTGAAGCTCATGAGCGTTCCTCTGCCTGCTCAGCGAATCTGGCGCTTGACGAAAGTGGTGGCAATCGACAGCTTGGCCGAAGCCAGGCGGAACGCCTCGCGGGCGCTCTCCTCGGAAATGCCTTCCATCTCGAACAACACCTTGCCGGGCAGCACGCGGGCCACCCAGTACTCGACGTTACCCTTACCGCTGCCCATTCGGACTTCGAGCGGCTTGGCACTGACCGGAATGTCCGGAAACACCCGGATCCAGATCTGTCCGCCTCGCTTGACGTAGCGGGTCATCGCGCGACGCGCCGCTTCGATCTCACGCGAGGTCATCCGGCCACGGCCGGTCGCCTTCAGGGCAAACTCGCCGAACGCCACCGTGCTTCCGCGATGTGCGGAGCCGGAGTTCGTGCCCTTGAACTGCTTGCGGTACTTGGTTCGCTTTGGCTGCATCATGATCGTGATTCCGGTTCGCGGGCCTTAAGCTGCCGGCGCCGACTCAGGCGACGGAACAGCGATGTTCTCGGTACCCGACTCGTTGTCGAGCGCGGTCTTTTCGAACACTTCGCCCTTGAAGATCCAGACCTTGACACCGATGATCCCGTACGTCGTATGGGCTTCGGCCAGGCCGTAATCGATATCGGCGCGGAACGTATGCAGCGGAATGCGGCCCTCGCGGCTCCACTCCGTACGCGCGATTTCCGATCCGTTCAGGCGGCCCGACGCGCGGACCTTGATCCCAAGCGAACCGCTACGCATCGTGTTCTGCACCGCACGCTTCATGGCGCGACGGAACATAACGCGCTTCTCGATCTGCTGGGCAATACCCTCAGCGACGAGCTGGGCATCGAGCTCCGGTTTGCGTATCTCGGCGATGTTCAAGCGCACGTCCTGCACTGGCAGGCGCATGCGGCGAGCAACTTCGGCGCGAACCTTCTCGATATCCTCGCCCTTCTTACCGATAACAATACCGGGACGGGCAGTGTGGATCGTGATGTTCACACGACGCGCTGCGCGCTCGATATGAATCCGGCTAACCGAGGCGTCCGCCAGGCGCTTCTTGAGGAACTCGCGCACCTGATAGTCGGTGTGAACGAGACTCGCGAAGTTCTTCGAGTGGGCATACCACTTCGAAGTCCAGTCTTTGGTGATGCCGAGACGGATGCCGTTCGGATGTACTTTTTGGCCCATGTGTATCTAGTCCTCGGCCTTACTTGGCCGCATCCGCAACGTAGACAGTGATGTGGCTGTTGCGCTTGACGATTCGAGTGCCCCGGCCCTTCGCGCGAGCGCCAAAGCGCTTCAGCGTTGCGGCCGTGTCGATCTCAATGCGCCACACCTTGAGCTCGTCGATGTCCGCGTTGTGGTTGTGCTCGGCGTTCGCAATAGCGGACTCGAGAACCTTCAACACGAGCTCAGCGCCTTTCTTTGGCATGAACTTGAGCGTCGCCAGAGCCTGACCCACCGGCTTGCCACGAACCACGTCAGCGACGAGGCGGCATTTCTGCGGCGAGATCCGGGCGTTCTTCAGCTTTGCAAAGGTATGCATCTGCTTACTCCGCCGACGCCTTGCGATCACCACCGTGCGACTTGAAAGTACGCGTCGGGGCAAACTCGCCAAGCTTATGGCCAACCATGTTCTCGGTCATGAGCACCGGCACGTGGTTTCGCCCGTTGTGGACGGCGATCGTCAGGCCCACCATTTCTGGCGTGACCATCGAGCGGCGCGACCAGGTCTTGATCGGACGACGGTCGTTCTTCGCAGCCGCAACCATGACTTTCTTCATGAGCGGCAGATCGACGAACGGACCTTTTTTCAGTGAACGTGGCACGTTAGAACCTCGGCTTACTTCTTGCGACGCGACACGATGAACAAGCTAGTGCGCTTGTTGTGGCGGGTCTTCTTGCCCTTAGTCTGCCAACCCCACGGCGAAACCGGGTGCGGGTTGCCTTGACCGGACTTACCCTCGCCACCACCGTGCGGGTGGTCGACCGGGTTCATGACGACGCCACGAACGGTCGGACGAATACCGCGCCAACGCTTGGCACCGGCCTTACCGTAGACGCGCAGGTTGTGCTCGTCGTTGCCGACTTCGCCGATGGTGGCGCGGCAATCGATGTGAATCTTGCGCATTTCGCCCGAGCGCAGACGAACCAGGGCATACAGCCCCTCGCGCGCGGTGAACTGAGCCGACGCTCCCGCCGAGCGAGCGACCTGGCCGCCCTTGCCGGGCTTCAGCTCGATGTTGTGGATCGAGCTGCCCACCGGAATGTGACGCAGCTGCATCGCATTGCCGGCCTTAATCGGGGCCTCGGATCCGGACTGGATCTGGTCGCCAACAGTCAGGCCTTTCGGCGCGAGGATGTAGCGACGCTCGCCGTCCTTGTACAGCACCAGCGCGATATGCGCCGAGCGGTTCGGATCGTACTCGACCGTCTCGACGGTGGCAGGCACGCCATCCTTGTCACGACGGAAGTCGATGATGCGGTACTTGTGCTTATGCGCACCACCCCGATGACGGGTAGTGATCCGACCGTAGCTATTGCGAGCACCGGTCGAGTTCTGAGCGACAAGCAGAGGCGCGTGCCCCTTGCCCTTGTGGAGGTGCGAACGGTCCGGCTTCACGACGAATCGTGTACCCGGGGACGTCGGCCTCATTTTAATCATTGCCATGGCTCTTGCCCTTTCAGTCTCGAGGCCGTTAGGCCTTCGCGGTGCCCGTCAGGTCGATGGTCTGGCCTGCTTTCAGGCTCACGTACGCTTTCTTCCAATCGGAGCGCTTCCCCATCGATGAACCGAAGCGCTTGGTCTTGCCGCCGACGTTGACGACCTGAACGGCCTCAACTTCAACGGAGAACATCAGCTCTACGGCCTTGCGAATGTCGGGCTTGGACGCTTCGCGACGAACGCGAAAGACGTACTGGTTGTGCTTTTCACCAGCGCGCGCGGCCTTTTCAGACACGTGCGGCGCGACGATCAGGTTGATCAGTCGCTCGCTCGGCTTCACGACGCGCTTGGTGGTTGCTGCTGCAGTGCTCATGCGAGGCGCTCCTCAAGCATCTTGAGCGCGCCGACGGTCACCAGGACCTTGTCGTGACGCGCCAGGCTGACAGGATCGAGCTGCGCGACGGTGAGTACTTCAACCGATGGCAAGTTGCGGGCCGCGAGGAAAAGCTTCTCCTCGAACGCCTCAACCACGATCAGCGCACGATCGAGCTGGAGGCTCTTCAGGTGGCTGACCAGCAGCTTGGTCTTGGGGCCTTCGAGATCAATCGAGGTGACGACGACGAGGCGATCGGTCCGTGCGAGCTCAGAGAGCATCGAGCGGATCGCGCCGCGGTACATCTTGCGATTGACCTTCTGCGAATAGTCGCGCGGACGCGCAGCGAAGGCGCGGCCGCCGCCAACCCAGATGGGGCTGCGGATGCTGCCGGCACGGGCGCTGCCCGTACCCTTCTGCGCGTGCGGCTTGCGACCGCCACCGCGCACTTCTGCGCGGCTCTTCTGGGCCTTGGTGCCAGCACGACCGGCCGCCATATAGGCAACCATGACCTGGTGGACCAGTGTCTCGTTAAATTCGCGGCCGAACGTGGCGTCAGCCACTTCGACTTCCGCGCTGCCGGCCCCGGCATTCACTACCTTGAGCTTCATGGAGGTGCCTCGGCTTTACTTCTTGGCCGGCTGGGTGCGCACGCGGCGCGCCTGGCCCTTGGCCTTGACCGACGGACGGACGACGACCGTACCGCCCTCGGTGCCCGGAACGGCACCGCGGATCAGGATCAGGTTGCGCTCAGTGTCAATCTCGACAACCCGGAGGTTCTCGGTGGTGACACGGTCGACGCCCATATGGCCCGACATACGCTTGCCCTGGAATACTCGACCCGGCGTCTGACGCTGGCCGATCGATCCCGGCGCGCGATGCGTGACCGAGTGACCGTGCGAGGCGCCGCCGCCGCGGAAATTATGCCGCTTCATGACGCCCGCGAAGCCCTTACCCATCGTCGTACCGGTGACGTCGACGATCTGGCCCGCAGCGAACATGTCGACCTTGAGCTCGGAGCCCGAGGTCAGGTCGGCACCATCGGTTCCACCCAGGCGGAACTCAAACAGTGCCTCGCCAGCAGGCGTATTCGCCTTGGCGAAGTGACCGGCCATGGCCTTCGTCACGCGGGTCGCGCGGCGCTTGCCATAGGTGATCTGGACCGAACGGTAACCGTCGATCTCGGGAGTCTTAACTTGAGTGACGCGGTTGGGCAGCGCCTCGATAACGGTGACAGGCACCGTTTCTCCGGCTTCCGTAAATACGCGGGTCATACCGCGTTTGCGGCCGACCAGCCCTAAGCCATGCTTCAGGCTCATTGGGTCTTTACCTCTTTACGTCCACCCACTGCAATTGGCGGGTGGCACTTCGAAACCGTCAGGTCCGCAGCTTTCGCCACAGGTCCCAACGACCATAAAACGTTGATTCTTCAGCTCGTCCCGGAAAACCCTCCGTGGTATCAACCCCGCGCCAGCAGAGCTTTTCAGGGCTTGCGGACTGTCTGGGTCGACCTTCGGACGGCACGCCCGGGAAGGCGGGCCGAAGTGAGCCGCATATACTATGCGGCAGAGTCAGGGAATGCAAGCCTTGCGCGAGCCTTTTTCAGGCCCGCGCAACGCCTCTAATCAGTTCAGCTTGATCTGGACGTCGACGCCGGCGGGAAGCTCGAGCTTCATCAGCGCGTCAACCGTCTTGTCGGTCGGGTTCAGAATGTCCATCAGACGCTTGTGGGTACGAATCTCGTACTGGTCACGCGCATCCTTGTCGCCGTGGGGGGCGGTCAGGACCGTGAAACGCTCCATCTTGGTCGGCAGCGGGACCGGGCCGCGAACGGTGGCGCCAGTGCGCTTAGCCGTCTCGACGATCTCACGCGCCGAATTGTCGATCAGACGGTGATCGAACGCCTTCAAGCGGATACGGATGTTCTGGTTGGCCATGTCAGGATCCTTTCAGTCCAAATAACGGCAGAAGCATTCAGAATCTGCCTGGAATCCCCTGCCGGTCAGGCGGGTCGCGCAGTGTACGCGACCCGCCAGCCGAATTACAGCAGGATTTTCGCGACGACGCCGGCGCCGACGGTCTTGCCACCTTCGCGGATCGCGAAGCGCAGACCTTCTTCCATCGCGATGGGGTTGATCAGCTCAACTTCCATCTTGATGTTGTCGCCAGGCAT
>CAIYLH010000112.1 GCA_903927005.1 uncultured Pseudomonadota bacterium | reverse complement strand
GGGGAACGCCGCGGGCAACGGCACGACCGTGTTTGCCGACGCCTACGAGATGCCCTGGAAGCCGATCGAAATGCGGCCGACGCAGGACGGCTGGGGCGCGAACGAGAAGATCCTGCGGGGCCGTCCGGGGGACGCTGAAATGACGCTGCTGGTGGCCTTTCCGGCCCACATGCATCCGGACCAATGGGTCGGGCCTCAGGAACTGCACGCCTGTACGGAGGAACTCTTCCTGCTGTCCGGCGACTGCCTGAGCAACATCGGGCAGATGTTCCCGGGGGCCTACTTCTGGCGCCCGGCTGGCATCGGTCACGGCCCATACGGCTCGCGGGGGGGGGGCAGCTAGGCGCAGATAGTTGCGTTTGGTCGGCGATCGATCGTCGTCGGTGTGTCTTTGGCGGCGCCCATCTTTAGCGGCAGCGATGGCGATGACCGCTCGGCTGGCCGCGCCGGGTGGCGTCGCCGTTCAGACCGGAATTACCAGACGCTGTCCCGCCCAAAGCAAAACGCCGCCCTAATGGACGGCGCTCTGCGTCTCAAGCGAGATTGGAGCGGGGGCGGCCGAACTGGCCCTTCGATGTAGGCATTTCCGATCTGAGCGAGCAGTCGGCTTTGAGTCTCAGCCCCTGCCGCTAGGCATTCGCCATGCGGGCCGTAGTCGGAAGTGGCGCATCGGTAGAGTGAGCGGATTCCCACTAGATTCCCACGACGGTGAACCTCGCCGATGCGCGCGCGTAAGCCATTGAATTAGATAGCGCCCCCGGGCATAGCGACGGGTCGCGAGCTGGGGCCACATCGACGGTCTACATCACTGGATAATTGCGCGACATTCCATCCACAGCACATGGATGAGTGGCGACCGATCGCACGAGTGGCGATAAATGGCGCTCCCAGAGGGATTCGAACCCTCGTACCAGCCTTGAGAGGGCTGTGTCCTGGGCCTCTAGACGATGGGAGCGTCGCAGTCGGTCCGGAGAGGCGCCGGTCGACGTTAGCCTGCTATTATACGATGAGATCGCCTTTCGACAAGAGAGAATAGTTCCTGAGCACGTCCCCTTCTAGCGTCACCCAAGGCGCCGGCGCTTCGCCGGACGGCGGCCCCGTCATCATTTCACGCGCTGCCCACAGCATTTCGCGTGCCCATATTTCACCTGCCGCGCTCAAGGTGCTGTATCGCCTCAAGGATGCCGGTTATCAGGCGTTCCTCGTCGGTGGCAGCGTCCGCGACCTGCTCTTGGGCATCCGTCCGAAGGACTTCGACGTCGCAACCGACGCGTTGCCCGAGGAGGTGCGCCGACTGTTTCGCAACTGTCGCCTGATCGGACGCCGCTTCCGCCTCGCACACGTGCACTACGGCGACGAGATCATCGAGGTCGCAACCTTCCGTGCCGCGGCCGCGCCGCCGGAAGTCGACGATGAAGATCATCGCGAGATCGACGACGCGCGCGTGCACGACGACAGCGGCCGCATCCTGCGCGACAACGTCTACGGTTCGATCGAGGGCGACGTCTGGCGCCGCGATTTCACCTGCAATGCTCTTTATTACAACATTGCTGACTTCTCGGTCTGGGATTACGTCGATGGCGCCGCGGACGTGCATGCGCGCGTGATGCGACTGATCGGCGACCCGGAAACCCGCTACCGCGAAGACCCGGTACGCATGCTGCGTGCTGCGCGTTTTGCCGCGAAGCTCGGCTTCACGATGCATCCGGAGACGCGCGCGCCGATGGATGAGCTGGCGTCGCTGCTCGGTGGCGTGCCTGCGGCGCGGCTGTTCGACGAGTCCACCAAGCTGTTCCTCGGCGGACATGGGCTTGCATCGCTCGAGAGCCTGATCGACTTCGGTCTGCTTGCGCACCTGCTGCCGGACACGGCCGACGAGCTGGCGCGGGATCCCAGTGGGCCTGCGGCGAAGCTGCTGCGTCTGGGCCTTGCCGGCACCGATGCGCGCGTGGCATCCGATCGCGGCGTGACGCCGACGTTCCTGTTCGCTGTGCTGCTGTTCGGACCGATTCAGCGGCTGGCGTTGGCGAAGATTGCCAACGGCACCCCAGAGTCGCACGCCTGGAGCGATGCCACCGATGAGGTGCTGTCGACGCAGGTGCGGCGGGTCGCGATCCCCAAGCGCTTCACCTTACCGCTGCGCGAGCTGCTCGTCCTGCAGCCGCGCTTCGAGCGTCGCGACGGTCGGCGCTCGCTGGCGCTGTTGCAGCACCCGCGCTTCCGCGCGGCTTATGACTTCATGCTGCTGCGCGCCGAGGCGGGGATGATTCCGGCCGAGGTCGCCACCTGGTGGACCGAGATTCAGACGGTGCCCGCCGAGGAGCGTCACGAACGATTGGCGCAGCTTGCTCAGGTCGCGCCGGCTGAGGGTGGTGAGCCTGGCGATACGCCGGACGGTGCCGGGCGGCCGCGCCGCCGTCGCCGTCGCCGTCGCCCGGGTGGCGGTGGCGGGTCGGACGCTCCCTCCGCCTGATTATGAGCGCATCGTCGTGGACACCCGCCTGGATAGGTCTGGGCAGCAATCTCGACGATCCGCCCCGCCAGCTCGACGCCGCGACCGCGGCGCTAGCGCGGCTACCTGAGACGAGGCTGATTGCCATCGCGCGCCGTTACGGCTCGGATCCGGTAGGCCCGCAGGACCAGCCTCGCTTCCTCAACACGGTTGTGTCTGTGTTGACGACTCTAGACGCCAGCGCACTGCATGCGGCGTTGCGTGCCGCCGAGCATGAGCTCGGCAAAGTGGCGCCGGTCGTGCGCTTCGGGCCGCGCCGTATCGATCTAGACCTGCTGGCGTACGGGCAGGCGGTGCTCCAGACCGAGACGCTCACACTGCCGCACCCGCGCCTGCACGAACGCGCATTCGTGCTGTATCCTCTGGCTGAACTCGCGCCCGATCTTTGGATTCCGGGCCGCGGCCGGGTGGCCACGCTGAAGGCGGCGGTACGCGGCGATGGTCTAACCCTGCAGTGACCCGCCACGCGTGACCTCGATCCCCGCACCTGTCGCCAATTCCGCCTCGCCTTATCGCTACATCGTGATCGAAGGTCCGATCGGCGTTGGCAAGACCAGTCTCGCGCGGCGGCTTGCCGAGGTGAGTGGTGCAGACCTTGTGCTCGAAAGCGCCGAGGACAATCCGTTTCTGGAGCGCTTCTATCGCAGTCCGCGCACGGGCGCCTTTCCTGCGCAGCTGTTCTTCCTGTTCCAGCGTGCGCGCCAGATGCAGCAGCTGCGCCAGAGCGACTTGTTCGCGCCGGTGCGGGTTGCCGACTTCCTGCTTGAAAAAGATCGATTGTTCGCACGCGTGACGCTCGACGACGAGGAGTACGCGCTGTACGAGCAGGTCTACGAGCGACTGTCGATCGATGCGCCGGTGCCGGATCTGGTGGTCTACCTGCAGGCGCCCGTTGAGGCGCTGCAGGAGCGTATCGCCCGGCGCGGCATTCGCTACGAGCAGGGCATGGAGCGCGAGTATCTCGAGCGGCTGGTCGATGCGTACACGCGTTTCTTCCACCTCTATGACGCGACCCCGCTGTTGATCGTCAACGCGGGCGATGTGGATTTCATCGGTAACGACGAGCACTTCCGCCAGCTGCAGGCCGAGATCACCCGGCCGCGCCGCGGCCGTCACTACTTCAACCCCTTCCGCGGCTGAACTGGCCGCTAGGGCGCGCTCGCGTCGCGTCGCGCGCGTTGCGCCGCCAGCGCCCAGCCGACGTGTTCGCGCAGCAGCGCTGACTCATCATCCCGTCGCGCTTCCAGCGCTGCCACGACAGCCGCATCCGCTGGTGCGTTGCCCAGCGCCACGGCGATGTTGCGCAGCCAGCGGAGGTGGCCGATGCGCCGGATCGGGCTGCCTTGCAGCCGCTCCTCGAACTCCGCTGCCGTCCAGGCGAACAGCGCCGTCAGCTGGGCCGTGTCCAGGCCATGGCGAGGCTCGAAGCCGGCCTCGCGCGAGACGCGCGCGAACTTGTTCCACGGACAGACGAGCTGGCAGTCGTCGCAACCGTAGATGCGGTTGCCCATCAAGGGCCGGAGCGCTTCGGGGATGCTCCCGTCCAGCTCGATCGTCAGGTATGAGATGCAGCGCCGCGCATCCAGGCGGTAGGGCGCCACGATCGCCCCGGTCGGGCAGGCCGGCAGGCACGCGCTGCAAGTGCCGCAGTGTTCGGTCGCAGGCGTATCGATCTCCAGCGGCAGGTCCGTGTACAGCTCGCCGAGGAAGAAATAAGAGCCTGCGCGCGGATTGATCAGGTTGGTGTGCTTGCCGATCCAGCCAAGGCCGGCGTTGCGGGCCAGTGGCTTTTCGAGCACGGGGCCGGTGTCGACGAACACCCGATGCCCGAATGGCCCGATGCGCGCCTCGATCTGGTCGGCGAGGTTCTGCAGGCGGTTGCGCATCAGGCGGTGGTAGTCGCGACCGAGCGCGTAGCGCGAGACGTAGCCGGTCGCGCCGTCGGCGAGCGTCTCGAACGGATCGCGCGCGTTGCCGGGCCAGTAGTCGAGGCGGACCGAGACGACCCGCAGGGTGCCCGGCTTGATCTCGGCGGGGCGCGCGCGGCGCGCGCCGAAGCGCTCCATGTAGTGCAGCTCACCATGCAGCCCGGCCGCCAGCCACTCCAGCAGGCGGGCCTCATCCGACGCAAGCTCAATGCCGGCGATGCCAACCTGGTCGAAGCCCAGCGCGAGGGCGAGGGCCTTGATGTCGTCGGCGCGGATAGGGGGGTGGGGGGCGCTCATGATGAGCGCGCCAGTATATGGTGCGCCACTGATGGATAATCGGCCCATGAGCCCACTTCCCGCCGTCATCTGTTCCACTGCCGCGGTTCGCGCCGCGGATCGGTATGCGATCCACGTGCTGGGGATTCCCGGCTATGCGCTGATGTCGCGTGCCGGCGAGAGCGCCCTTGCGCACCTGCGGCGGCAGTGGCCGCTGGCGCGGCGGCTGCTCGTGCTTGCCGGCAGCGGCAACAACGGCGGGGATGCCTACGTCGTCGCGCGGCTGGCGCGCGCGGCGGGTCTGGAGGTCACGCTGGCAGCGCCGGCCGGCGCGCCGGTCGGTGGCGACGCGGCGCTCGCGCACCGTGACTGGCAGGCCGCCGGTGGCACCGCCACGGCCTGGGATGCGTCGCTGCTGCCGTTGGCGGAAGTGATCGTGGACGGCCTGTTTGGGACGGGGCTTGCGCGCATGCTCGAGGCCGACCTGCTCGGCGTTGTCCTGGCGATCAACCACAGCGGCCGGCCGGTGCTGGCGCTGGATACGCCGTCCGGCCTGGATACGGATACCGGTCTGGTGCGCGGCGCGGCGGTGCGTGCGGCGCTGACGGTGACGTTCGTCGGCTTAAAGCCGGGCTTCTTTCTGGGCGACGGACCGGAGTACGTCGGCCGGCTGGTCTGCGACGAGCTGGGTATTCCTGCCGAAGCGTTCGCCGCGGCGCCGCCGCTGCTGCGCCGGGTCGTCGACGCGGATCTGCGCCGCCTCCTGCCGCGCCGTACGCGCACCGCTCACAAGGGCACGCACGGTCGGGTGCTGATCATCGGCGGCGGTGCCGGCATGCCCGGCGCGGTGCGCCTCGCGGGTGAGGCGGCGTTGCGGGCCGGCGCGGGCCTCGTGACCGTGGCGACCTGGCCGGCGCACGCCGCGGCGCTCGCGGCGGGCCGCCCCGAACTGATCTGTCTCGCGGCCGAGGATCCGGCCAGCCTGACCGCGGCGTTTGCGGCCGCCGACGTCGTCGCCGTGGGGCCGGGGCTCGGTCGGTCGGTGTGGGCCGAGCAGCTGGTCGAGGCGGCGTTCCGCTGCGGTCGGCCGCTGGTTGTCGATGCGGATGCGCTGAACGTGCTGGCCGCGCGCCCGCAGCGTGGACCGCACTGGTGTCTGACGCCGCATCCGGGCGAGGCGGCGCGACTGCTAGGCGTGGATACCGAGTCGATCCAGGCGGATCGACTCGGGGCGACCGCGAAGTTGGTCGCGCGCTATGGCGGCGTGGTCGTGCTCAAGGGCGCGGGCACCCTGGTCGGTCATGCCGATGGGGTGCCGTGGGTGTGCGAGCGTGGCAATCCCGGCATGGCGGCCGCAGGCATGGGTGACGCACTGACCGGCGTGATCGCTGCCATCCTCGCGCAGCAAGCGGATCCGGCGGCGACGCTGGCGGTTGCGGCCGCGGTCGGCGTGCATGTCCACGCGACCGCCGGGGATCTCGCCGCCCGTGGCGGCGAGCGTGGCATTCTCGCCTCTGACCTGATTTCCTATTTGCCCGCATGCGTGAACCCGGCGAACTGATCCTGGACCTGGCCGACGACGCGGCGACCCGCCGAGCGGGCGGGGCGCTGGGTCGTGCGCTTGCCGAGGTTGGCGGTGCCGGTGCGTTCGTGACGCTGGCCGGCGATCTGGGCGCCGGCAAGACAACGCTGGCTCGCGGCGTGCTGCAGGCGCTGGGCGTCACCGGTGCGGTGCGCAGCCCTACCTACACCCTGGTCGAGAGCTATCCGGTGGGTACCGCGCGGCTGCACCACCTGGACTGGTACCGGCTCGGTGGTCTCGACGATCTGGAGGGGATGGGTTTTCGTGACCTGCAGGGCGCTGGCCAGTGGCTGCTGGTGGAGTGGCCGGAGCGGATTCCTGCGGCGGCGGCGCTCGCGGATCTTGCCGTCCGGCTGGATTACGCCGGCAGCGGTCGCCGCCTCGCAGCCTCTGCCGCGACCCCCCGGGGCGCCGCGATCCTGGCTTACTGGATGGCAGACCCAGCATTAGGATAGTTACGTAGGTCCATAATATAATTTGAAAAACTCCCGTTCTGGGGGTACAGTCGCAGCATGCGTTCCTTCGTCGCACGAATCTGTTCGAGTCGGCGTCGGACCCGTACTGCGGGCCTGCTGCTGTTGCTGTGCGGCCTGGGCGCAGGCCCTGTCCTGGCGGCGCAGGTCCACGCGCTGCGGCTGTCGACCGTCGCCGGCAGCACTCGCCTCGAAGTCGCCCTGAGCGAGGCGGTCACCGACTCCCTGTTCACGCTCGACAACCCGTCCCGGGTCGTCCTCGATCTCAAGCCCGCCAGTCTCGACCGTCAATTCCGCCTACCGGCCGCGCAGGGGCTCGTGCATCAGATCCGCGTCGGTCCGCGTGACGGCGGTGGTCTGCGCATCGTGCTCGAGGTGGATCGGCAGGTGGTCGCCCGGCGGCTGCCGCCGTCCGGTGGCGAACGCCGGCTGCTGCTCGAACTGACCGCCGCAGAGCCTGTGCACGTGGCGCCTGCGCCGCTCGCCAGCAGCGCCGCTGCGCCAGCCGCTATCGCGGCGGCGGCCCCGGTCACCGTCCCGGTCACCGCCCCGGCTCCGCCCTCCCGGCAGTTGCCGGCGGCACGTGATCTTGTGATTGCGGTCGACGCCGGTCATGGCGGCGAGGATCCCGGCGCCACCGGGCGTGACGGTACGCACGAAAAAAGCGTGACGCTGGCGGTCGCGCGGGTGCTGGCGGCGCGCATCAACGCCGAGCGCGGCATGCGTGCGGTGCTGACCCGTGACGGCGATTATTTCGTGCCGCTGCGCGAGCGCATCCATCGGGCGCGTGTGGCGCAGGCGGACCTGTTCGTATCGGTGCATGCCGACGCGGTCCGCGATCCGAGCGTGGCCGGCTCGTCGGTCTACGTGCTGTCGGCGCGCGGTGCCACCAGCGAGGCGGCCAAGTGGCTCGCGGATCGGGAAAACGCGGCCGATCTGGTCGGCGGTGTGTCGCTCGACAACAAGGACAACGTGCTCGCCTCGGTGCTGCTGGACCTGTCGCAGTCCGCGGCGATGAGTTCGAGCATGGTCGCCGCCGAAAAGGTGCTGATCGAGCTCAACCAGGTTGGTGAGGTCCGCAAGGCGCGCGTCCAGCAGGCCGGCTTTGTCGTGCTCAAGTCGCCCGACATCCCGTCGCTGCTGATCGAGACCGCCTACATCACCAATCCTGATGAGGAGCGCCGCCTGCGCGACGAGAAGTACCAGTCGCGCCTGGCCGACGCGATCCTGGCGGGCGTGCTGAGCTATTTCCACGAGAACCCGCCGCCAGGCACGCGCCTCGCGGCGCTAGTCGCGCAGCAGCGGTAGCCGCCACCGGCCGGGCCGCAGCGGCGGGCGGCTGTTAGACTCGCGCGCGCCTCCTTTCGTCACCGGCGCGACCCACCCATGCCGATCCGACTGCTGCCCTCCCACCTCGTCAACCAGATCGCTGCGGGCGAGGTCATCGAGCGCCCGGCGTCGCTGGCCAAGGAGCTGGTCGAGAATGCGCTTGACGCGGGTGCGCGGCGCATCGAGGTCGCGGCGGAGCAGGGAGGCATCGCGCTGGTGGCGGTGCGCGACGACGGTGGCGGCATTCCCCCGGACGAGCTGTCGCTCGCGCTGGAGCGCCACGCGACCAGCAAGATCGCGAGCCTTGAGGATCTGGAGCACGTCGCGAGCCTGGGCTTTCGTGGCGAGGCGTTGCCCAGCATCGCGTCGGTGGCACGGCTGCGGCTCGCCTCCCGCGACGGCGCGGCCTCGCACGCGACGCAGATTGACGTCGACGGCGGTCGGATCGGTCCGCCGCAGCCCGCGCCGCACCCGCCGGGCACCTCGGTGGAGGTCCGTGACCTGTTCTTCAACGTGCCGGCGCGACGCAAGTTCCTGCGCAGCCCGGCGACCGAATTCCAGCATCTGGAGCGCACGCTGGTGCGGCTCGCGCTGAGCCGTCCGGGCGTGTCGTTCCTGCTGACTCACAACGGCCGCAAGTCGTTTGCGGTGGAGGCGGCGAGCGCGCGCGAGGGCGAGGAGCGCAGGCTCGCAGGGTTGCTGGGGAACGAGTTCGTGGCGTCCTCGCTGTATGTAGAGCATGCGGCGCTTGGGCTGTCGCTGCGCGGTTGGGTGGGGCTGCCGACCTACACGCGGGCACAGCCGGACGAGCAGTACCTGATCGTCAATGGCCGGGCGGTGCGCGATCGCTTTCTCGGCAACGCGGTGCGCCAAGGCTATCGCGACGTGCTGTTCCACGGCCGTCATCCGGCCTACGTGCTGTATCTCGACCTCGACCCGGCGCGCGTCGATGCCAACGCGCATCCACAGAAGCTGGAGGTGCGGTTCCGGGATTCGCGCACGGTGCACGACTTCGTCCGCCGTACCATCGAGACGGTGCTTGCCGGCACGCGGCCGGCCGCCGATGCGCAGGGCCCGATCGCCGCCCAAGCACTCGCCGGTGGGCCGTCGGCGCCGCTGTCGTCGCGGCCGGCACAGATGGGGCTCGCCGTGGCCGAGCACATCGGCGGCAGCCTCGACTGGACTCGGCTTGCGCGTGAGCCTGGCGCCGCGCCGTTGGCGGCGTTCGCCCCTGCCGCGGCCGAACCGGCTGTGGCTGGTGCCGTGCCGCCGCTGGGCTACGCGGTCGGGCAGCTGCACGGCATCTATATCGTCAGCGAGACCGCCGAAGGGCTGGCGCTGGTCGACATGCACGCGGCCCACGAGCGAGTGCTCTACGAACAGTTGAAGGCCGCCCTGGCAAGCGGCGGACCGCCCCGTCAGGTGCTGCTGGTGCCACAGGTGCTGGAGCTTGCCGAGAGCGAGGCGGAGGTTGCCGCCGAGCAGGCGCCGCTGCTGGCGGAGCTTGGCATCGTCGTTGATCGGATCGGGCCGCGGCAGCTGGCGCTGCGCGAGGTGCCGGTCGCATTCGGCAGCCGCGACCTTGCGGGACTGGTGCGCGATGCGCTGCGGGAGCTCGCCGATGAGGGCGCAACGCTTGCGGTCGCCGATCACCGTGAGCGAGCGCTCGCGACGATGGCCTGCCATGCGGCAGTGCGCGCGCACCGTCGCCTGACGCTGGCGGAAATGAACGCGCTGCTGCGCGAGATGGAGCGCACCGACCGCGCCGACCAGTGCAATCACGGACGCCCGACCTGGGTGCGGCTGACGCTCGCTGACCTTGACCGCCTGTTCCTGCGCGGCCGCTGATGGCCCAGCCCGCAATCCTGCTGATGGGGCCGACCGGGGCTGGCAAGACCGACGCGGCTCTCGCGCTGGTCGAGCGGCTGCCGCTGGAGATCGTCAGCGTCGACTCGGCGATGGTCTATCGCGGCCTCGACATCGGCACGGCCAAGCCAGACGCCGCGCTGCGGGCGCGCATTCCGCACCATCTGATCGACATCTGCGAGCCGACGGCGCGTTATTCGGCGGGTGAGTTCCTGCGCGACGCGGAAGCTGCCATGGCCCAGATCCGCAGCCGCGGCCGCGTGCCGCTGCTGGTTGGCGGCACGATGCTCTACTTCCGCGCGCTGCAGGCGGGACTGGCGACGCTGCCGTCCGCCAGTCCCGAACTGCGCGCCGGCTTCGATGCGCGGGCGCGCCTCGAGGGCTGGCCGGCCTTGCATGCCGAACTCGCTCAGGTCGACCCGCTTGCCGCAGCGCGCATTCAGCCGCGGGATGGGCAGCGTATCCAGCGGGCGCTGGAGGTCTACGCGCTGACCGGGACGCCGCTGAGCACGCTGCAGCAGCAGGACCTGCGCGGTGCGGTCGGCGCGGAGTACCTGAAACTTGTGCTCGGCCCGCCCGAGCGGGGGCTGCTGGAGCCTGCGCTGGAGCGGCGCCTGGAGGCGATGCTGGCGGCGGGCCTACTGGCCGAGGTGGAGGGCCTTTTCCGGCGCGGCGACCTGGATGCGGAACTTCCGGCGATGCGCTCGGTCGGTTATAGGCAGTTATGGGAGTACGTTGCCGGTCGGTGTGATCTGGCCACTGCGCGCGCGGCGGCGCTGCAGGCCACCCGCCAGCTCGCCAAGCGCCAGTACACCTGGTTGCGCGGCGAGCCTGGGGCTCGCTGGCTGGGCGCTGCAGAGGGCCAATCCGACGCGCTGCTTGCCGTTATCCAGCCTTGGCTGGAGGCGAATACCGGGTTGTCATGAGCGCTGTGCTAGTATTTTTACTTTATGTCCCCATGTAACTGAGCCAGTGCTCAGTTACATGTTGTCGCCGGCCACGGAGGGCTTCGGTGACGACGGTGCTTTTCTAATAAAAAACAAGGAGATAAGACGATGGCCAAAGGCCAGTCCCTGCAGGATCCCTTCCTGAATGCGCTGCGCAAAGAGCGGGTGCCAGTTTCCATTTATCTGGTGAACGGCATCAAGCTGCAAGGCCACATTGATTCGTTTGACCAGTTCGTCGTGCTGCTTCGCAACAGCGTCAGCCAGATGGTCTACAAGCATGCGATCTCGACGGTCGTGCCGGCGCGCAACGTGCGTCTGTCGACCAGCGAGAGCGGCGAGATCACCGAGGAACCGGTCGTCGAATGATCGCAAGCGGTCGGCGGCTAAAGTCCCGCCGTGTTTGACCGGCCCAGAAGTGGCGAACGGGCATTGCTGGTCCGCATTGGCAGTGGCGGCCAGCCGGCCGCAGCCGAGCTGGAGGAGTTGTCGGCGCTGGCCTCGTCAGCGGGCGCGGTGCCCGTTGGCGTGGTCACCGGCTCGCGCCAGCATCCCGACCCGCGCTTTTACGTTGGCAGCGGCAAGGCCGAGGAGCTCAAGGCGCGGGCTGAGGAGCTGTCAGCCGACGTGATCTTGGTCGATCACGCGCTCTCGCCCAGCCAGGAGCGCAATCTGGAGAAACTGATCGGGCGGCGCGTCCTGGACCGCAATGGCCTGATCCTCGATATCTTCGCGCAGCGTGCCCGCAGCCACGAGGGCAAGCTGCAGGTTGAGCTTGCGCAGCTTAAGCACCTGCAGACCCGGCTGGTGCGCGGCTGGACCCACCTTGAGCGCCAGGCCGGCGGCATCGGCATGCGCGGCCCGGGCGAGACCCAGCTTGAGTCCGACCGGCGCCTGATCGCGAACCGCGTCCGCACGCTGAACCGTCGCCTGGAGAAGCTCGCCTTGCAGCGCGATACCGGCCGCCATACCCGCAAGGAAATCCCGATCCCGGGCGCGGCGATCGTCGGCTACACCAACGCCGGCAAGTCGACGCTGTTCAACGTGCTGACGGGCGCTTCGAGCTATGCCGCCGACCAGCTGTTTGCGACGCTGGATCCGACCGTGCGGCGGCTCAAGCTCGCCCATTGCCCTGAAATCGTGCTCGCCGACACCGTCGGCTTCGTGCGCGACTTGCCGCACGAGCTGGTCGCGGCGTTCCGCTCGACCTTGCTTGAGGCGCGCGAGGCGCAGCTGCACCTGCATGTCATCGATGCCGCCGATCCCGAGCGCGGCGAGCGCATTGCCACGGTCAACGAGGTGTTGGCCAGCATTGGCGCCGGCGACGTGCCGCAGCTGGAGGTCTACAACAAGGTCGACCTGCTCGGCGAGGCCCCCCGCCTGGAGCGCAACGCCGACGGCGTGGTCAGTCGCGTCTGGCTGTCGGCGGCCACCGGGCAGGGACTGGAACTGCTGCAGGCGGCACTCGTTGAGCGCTTTGGCAGCCGCCTGATCCGCGTTGAGCTGCACTTGAGTCCGCGCCACGGCCGGGCCCGGGCGGAGCTGTACCGCCTCGCTGCGGTACTCGCCGAGACCCCCGCCGACGATGGTGGTTGGCAGCTGTCGATTGAGCTTGCCGAGCGGGATTTGGATGACCTGTGCCGGCGTGAGGGCCTCGATCGCCCCTCCGCCGGGGATAGCGCGCCTTGTATCGCTGGGGGCGCCTTCCTACAATCAGCGCCCGTCGCGGCCTCCTCGCTCTGAGCCCCGCACTCTAGATCTCCCTACGGAACGACTTCATGTCCTGGAACGAATCGGGCGGCAATAAGAACCCGGGTCCGCGCAACCCCTGGGACCGCAAACCTGACGGTGGCCCGCCCGACCTCGACGAGATCGTGCGCAACCTGCGCCGCCGACTCGGCGCGCTGTTTGGCGGTCGCCCAGCTGGCGTGGGGGGTGGTGGTGGCGACGGCGGCGGCAGCAGCGAAGGCGGCGGCAGTTATGCCGGTGCCTCGGTGGGCGTTATCGCCGCGCTGGTCATCGCGGTCTGGTTCGGCAGCGGTTTCTACCTCGTCGGTCCCGCCGAGAAGGCGGTCGTCACGCGCTTTGGCCGCTTCGACCGGATCACCGGCGAAGGCCCGAACGTGCGCCTGCCGTGGCCGATCGAATCCAAGCAGCTGGTCAACACGCAGGAAGTGCTCAGTTTCACCGACCGCACGCGGATGCTGACGGTCGACCAGGCGCTGGTGGTCATCAATATCGCCGTGCAGTACCGCCGCTCCGATCCGCAGGCGTTCACGTTCAACATCGTCGACCCGCAGCTGACGCTCGGCGAGGTGTCGGAGAGCGCGATTCGCGAGATCGTCGGCCAGAACAAGCTCGACTTCGTGCTCGAGCAGGGCCGCCAGCAGATTGCGGTGCACACGCGGCAGTTGATCCAGAAGACGCTCGACAGCTACAAAACCGGTCTCGAGGTCATCGGCGTGAACCTGCAGGACGTCAGTGTCCCCGAGCAGGTCGCGCCCTCGCAGAAGGACGCCATCAAGGCGCGCGAGGACAAGGACCGCTTGCGCGTCGATGCGGAGACCTACTCCAGCGACATCCTGCCGCGCGCGCGCGGCACGGCCGAGCGCCAGTTGCTGGACGCCGAGGCGTACCGTCAACGTATTGTCGCCGACGCGGAAGGTGAGGGCTCGCGCTTCGCACAGCTCGCGGTCGCGTATGAGAAGGCACCTGCCGTCACGCGCCAGCGGCTCTATCTGGAGACGATGGAGACCGTGCTTGGCAACACCGGCAAGGTCTTCGTCGACACCAAGGGCAATGGCAACATGCTGTACCTGCCGCTGGACAAGCTGCTCGACCGCCGGGGCGGCGATGCGAGCAAGCAGCCGACGACGTTGCCGGAGGTCACGGTGACGCCGAATCAGGCGCAAAAGGAATCGGTGGATGCGGCGGCTGACGCCCGTACCCGTGCCCGGGGGAACCGCTGATGGATTCGCGCAAGATCGTATGGGCCATTGCTGCGTTCGTCGCGCTGCTGACGGCAGCGCAGAGCGTGTTCATGGTTCGTGAGACCGAATACGCCATCAACCTGCAGCTGGGCGAGCTGGTGCGCTACGACTACGCTCCGGGGCTTCATTTCCGGCTGCCGCTGGTGCAGACGGTGGAGAAGTTCGAGAAGCGCCTGATGACGCGCAACTACCCCGCCGAGCAGTTCCTGACCAGTGAGGGCAAGATCCTCAACGTCGACTTCTACGTGAAGTGGCGTATCGCCGACGTTGCGCAGTACTACCGGGCCACCGGTGGCAACGAGGGCGTTGCGGCGGATCGCCTGGCCGAGATCGTCAAGGATGGCCTGAAAGGCACAATCGCGCGCAACACCATCCAGCAGGTGGTGGCGGCCGAGCGCACCGAGCTGATTGGCGATGTGCAGACGTTCGCCGGCAACAGTGTCAAGCAGCTGGGCGTCGCGCTGGTGGATGTACGCGTCAAGCGCATCGACCTGCCCGATGACGTCAGCGACTCGGTGTTCAAGCGCATGGAATCGGACTTCGCGCGTCAGGCGGCGCAGCTGCGCGCCGAGGGCGAGGAGCAGGCGATCAAGATCCGCGCCGAGTCTGATCGTCAGCGTACCGAGATTCTGTCGCAGGCCGCCCGCGACGCGGAGAAGGTCCGCGGCGAGGGCGATGCGCGCGCGGCCGGCATCTATGCGGCGGCGGCGGGGCACAACGGCGAGTTCTACGCGTTCTACCGCAGTCTGCAGGCCTATCGTAAGACACTCGGCAAGGACGGCGACATGATGGTCGTGTCGCCTGACAGCCAGTTCTTCAAGTACCTGCGCGACCCGTCCGCGAAGTGACAGCCGGGCGCAACTGGCACGGCGGGGCGGCGTGATGAACATCGAGTGGCAGGACCTCGGCGGGGCGCTCGCGCTCTACCTCGTGCTTGAGGGGATCCTGCCTTTTCTGAGTCCGACGCTCGCGCAGCGGGCCTTTCGCCGCATGGCGGAGTCGGGCGAGACGCAGTTGCGGATCGTGGGGCTCGGCAGCATGCTGGCGGGCCTCGTGCTGCTGTACGGCATCCGCGGCTAACGGCATTACATTTCGCATACCGGGATGGAAGATGGGCAAGAACGTCATCGTGATCGGCACTCAATGGGGTGACGAGGGCAAGGGCAAGATCGTTGACCTGCTGACCGAGCGGGTCGCGGCGGTCGCCCGCTTTCAGGGCGGCCACAACGCCGGACACACGCTGGTCATCGACGGCGTCAAGACCGTCCTGTCGCTGATTCCCTCGGGCATCCTGCGCGACAATTCGCAGTGCCTGATCGGCAACGGCGTGGTGCTTTCGCTGCCGGCGCTCCTCAAGGAGGCCGATATGCTGGTGGAGCGCGGCGTGCCGGTTTACCAGCGGCTCAAGATCAGCCCGGCCTGTCCGCTGATCCTGCCCTCGCACGTCGCCCTTGACCGTGCCCGCGAGCGCGCGCGCGGCGTTGATGCGATTGGCACAACTGGCCGCGGCATCGGCCCGGCCTATGAGGACAAGGTGTCGCGGCGCGCACTGCGTGTGGCAGATCTGTTTCAGCGCGAGCGACTGGCGGCGAAGCTGGGCGAGGTGCTGGACCTGCACAACTTCATGCTGCGCAACTACTACAACACCGACACGATCGACTTTCAGCAGGTGCTCGACGAGACGCTGGCGCAGGGCGAACGCGTAAAGCCCTTGGTCGATGACATCAGCCTGCTGCTGCGCAACCTGCAGGCGGCGGGCAAGAGCGTGCTATTCGAGGGCGCGCAGGGCGCGCTACTGGACGTGGACCTTGGTACGTATCCGTTTGTCACCTCCTCGAACACGACTGCCGGCAATGCCGGCACCGGTACCGGTATCGGTCCGCTGGCATTCGACTACGTGCTCGGAATCACCAAGGCCTATACGACGCGGGTCGGCTCAGGCCCGTTCCCCACTGAACTGTTCGACGAGTACGGCGAGCACCTGTCGCGGGTCGGTCACGAGTTCGGCGCTGTCACGGGCCGGGCCCGGCGCACGGGCTGGTTCGACGCGGTCTCGCTACGCCGCTCGGTGCTGCACAACAGCGTCAGCGGGCTGTGCGTGACCAAGCTGGACGTGCTCGATGGACTCGATGTGATCCGGATGTGCGTCGGGTATCGAATCGCGGGCGGCGAAATCAGCCTTGAGCCACCGCTGCTGGCCGACCACTACGGCGACTGCGAGCCGGTCTACGAGGACATGCCGGGCTGGAGGGACTCGACGGTAGGGGTGACCGATTACAACCGCCTGCCGCTCGCCGCACGCAACTACCTGGAGCGGATGCAGGCGCTCGTTGGGGTGCCGCTGGATATCGTCAGCACGGGCGCTGATCGCGAGCACACGATCATCCGCCGGCATCCGTTCGACTGATCGACGGGATGCGCGTTCCGGCAGACCCGGCGGGGGCGCCGGGCTGACCGATCAGCCGCCGTTGCTGCAGTCGGCCTTGCCGCAGGAATTGCCGCGCCGCATCTGGTCGCGAACCATCTCTGCCTGACGGATGGCCTCTTCGAGGCTGTCGACGGAGACGCAAGTCTCCTTTTCCAGTCTGGAGCCGATCGGTGCGTCGTTCTTGCAGAAGATCGTCGTCCCGCTGCGCTGGCGCGCGCGATAGCCGTACTGCAGCGACTTCGAATACAGGTCTGCCGAGATGCCTCCCGGCGGCGGCGGCCTGGTGCCAGGTGCGGCGGACGCGGCCTTGGCTGCCGCTACAGGCGCTGGGGCGGGGGTCGCGGTCGGAGTCTGGGGGGTCGCAGCGCAACCGGCGAGCGTCGCGGCGAGAAGCAGGGTTGCGGTGCGCATGGGGCCTATCCTTAGGGAATGCGGGAGAATCCGTCTGCACGAAGCGGCCAGAATACCGCACAATAGACCGGATCGGCCGGGGCTTGCGCCGCCGGCCCCCCCGCGAAGGCGGGGGGGTGGTGCCCAGGAGAGGACTCGAACCTCCACGGTGTTACCCGCTAGTACCTGAAACTAGTGCGTCTACCAATTCCGCCACCTGGGCAAGGTGCCGGTCCCCGGAATGCCGGGGAACGAGGCGCGGAAATTTACGCAGTGGTGCCCCCGCTGTCAATCGACGACTTACATCCCCATATTGGGGCTTATGCAGACACAAGGATTTTGGCGGTCGCCCCAGTGGGGCGCCGCGACACGCAAATGACACAGCACACACACTGGCGACGCGCCGATTCGCGTCAGGCCTCCGAGGCCGAACGCTACGAAAAGCCCATTCCGAGCCGCGAATACCTGCTCGAGGTACTGACGCAGGCCGGCGCGCCGCTGACGGCCGATTCACTCGCCGAGACGCTCAAGCTGCGCGATCGTGGCCTGCGCCTTGCGCTCGACAAGCGACTCGCCGCGATGGTTCGCGATGGGCAGCTGTTGCGCAATCGGCGCGACAAATACCTGTTGATCGACCGCGTTGCGCTGCGCACCGGCCGCGTCGTCGGTCATCGCGACGGTTTTGGCTTCCTGATCCCCGACGACGGCTCGGATGACGCGTTCCTGCCGCCCGGGCAGATGCGTGCGGTCATGCACGGCGACCGCGTCGCGGTCCGAATCGTCGGTTTGGATGCCCGCGGCCGCAAGCAGGGCGAGATTGTCGAGGTGCTCGAGCGCAAGACCCACCAGGTCGCCGGCCGCTTCCACCTCGAGCATGGCATCGGCTTTGTCGAGTCCGACAACCGCCGCATCAGCCAGCGCGTGATCATCCCCTCCAAGGACCGCGCCGGTGCCGTCGACGGCAGCCTGGTGGTGGCGGAGATCGTCGAGCCGCCGAGCCGCTACTCCGAGGCAGTCGGTCGGATTTCGCGCGTGCTGCCGGAGGAGGGCGTGGCCCAGACGGCCGTTGAACTGGCCATTGCCTCCCACCAGCTGCCGCACGAGTTCCCGGCCGCAGTGGTGCGCGAGGCGCGCAAGTATGGCAAGACCGTCGATGCCGCCGGCCTTGGCCGGCGCATCGACCTGCGTGCGGTGCCGCTCGTTACCATTGACGGCGAGGACGCGCGCGACTTCGACGATGCGGTGTTCGCCGAGCCCACCCGCGGTGGCTGGCGTCTGCTGGTCGCGATCGCCGACGTCAGCCACTACGTGCGGCCTGGATCTGCGCTGGATGCCGAGGCGCGTGAGCGTGCGACCAGTGTCTACTTCCCCAACCGCGTGCTGCCGATGCTGCCCGAGCAGTTGTCGAACCACTTGTGCTCGCTGATGCCGGCGGTTGACCGCGCGTGCCTCGTCGCGGAGCTCGCGGTGAGCCGTGATGGCAAGGTGACTCGCGCGAAGTTCTTCGCGGCGCTGATGCGTTCGCACGCACGCTTGACCTATTCACGTGCGGCCGCAGCACTTATCGACCGGGCGGTCGACGTGCGTGCCGAACTGTCGGCGCCGGTGCTTGGCTCGCTCGAGTCTTTGTACGACGTCTATCGCGCGTTCCGGCGCCGGCGTGAGGAGCGCGGCGCGCTCGACTTCGAGTCGGCTGAGGTCAAGGTGGTGGTTGGTGAGGACGGCCACGTCGCGGACCTGCGCAGCTACCCGCGCAACGATGCCCACCGGCTGATCGAGGAGTGCATGATTGCCGCCAACGTTGAGGCGGCGCGCTTCCTGAAGAAGCACGGCATGCCGGCGCTGTTCCGGGTGCACGCACAGCCTGACGAGGATCGCATCGTCGAGCTCAAGCGTTTCCTCGGAACGCGTGGCTTACTGCTTGAGACCGAAGGCGACCTCGATCCGCTGAAGCTCGCCAAGCTGCTCAAGCAGGTTCAGGAGCGCCCGGATGCGGCGCTGCTGGAGAGCATGATCATCCGCTCGCTGGCGCAGGCGGTGTATCAGCCGGAGAACATCGGTCACTTTGGTCTCGCGCTCGATGCCTATGCGCACTTCACCTCGCCGATCCGTCGTTATCCGGACCTGCTCGTGCACCGCGCGATTCGCCATGCGCTCGAGAACGGCACTGCCGACAACTTCGAGCATCCGGCCAAGGAGATGGAAACGTTCGGGCAGGAATGCTCGATGCGCGAGCGCCGTGCCGACGAGGCCGCGCGCGACGTGGTCGCGTTCCTCAAGTGCGAGTTCATGCGTGACCGGCTCGGTCAGACGTTCCCCGGTGTCGTCACCGGCGTCACCGACTTCGGTCTGTTCGTGCAGTTGCAGGGGCTGCAGGTCGACGGCCTGGTACACGTCGCCAACCTTGGGCGGGACTATTTCCGCTACGAGGAAGACCGCAAGGCGCTGGTCGGCGAGCGCAGCGGTGAGCGCTACACGCTCGGTGACGTGCTGACGGTCAAGGTTGCGCGGGTGGACCCGTCCGAGCGCAAGATCGATTTCGAGCTGGTCGGCAAGACCGAGGCGGCCTACCATCCGCGCCGCCGCGAAAAGCCGGCCGCAGGCGCCAAGCCTGCGGCCGCACAGGCGCCGCGCAAGCCGGCGAAGGCCGCCAAGGCGGGCTCGGCAGGTGCGAGCAAGAGCAAGAGTTCGCGGAAGGGTCGCGGTTCAAGCAAGGGCAAGACACGATGAGTGAAGAAACCGTCTATGGGGTGCACGCCGTGCGGGCCCTGCTTAATCGCCGTCCGGCGGACGTGCAGCGGCTGGTGCTGCAGGCCGGGCGCAACGACAAACGCGTGCAGGAGCTGGTTGAGCTGGCGCGCACGCACGGGGTGAAGGTTGAGTCGCGTCCGATCGCTGAGCTCGACACGCTCGCCCCGGGCCAGGTCCATCAGGGAATTATCGCGCGCGTTACCGCCGCGGCACCGCTGGATGAGGATGACCTGCTGATCCGGATTGATGCCCTGGGGCGGCCACCGCTGCTGCTGGTGCTCGACGGTGTGCAGGATCCGCACAACCTCGGCGCCTGCCTGCGCAGCGCCGATGCCGTCGGCGCCGATGCGGTTATCGTGCCGCGCGACCGCGCCACGGGGCTGACGCCGGTGGTGCGCAAGGTGGCCGCGGGTGCCGCGGAGACCGTGCCGTTCGTGCAGGTGACGAACCTGGCGCGCTTCCTGCGGGCGCTGAAGGATCAGGGCGTGTGGATCGTCGGTACCGACGGTGAGGCGGAGACGCTGCATTACGCGGCGGACCTCAAGGGACCGCTGGCGCTGGTGCTCGGCGCCGAAGGCGCCGGCATGCGCAGGCTCACGCGCGATCACTGCGACGTGGTCGTCAAGCTGCCAATGCTCGGGGCCGTCGAGAGCCTGAACGTCTCGGTCGCGGCCGGCGTCATGCTCTACGAGGCGCTGCGGCAGCGCGGCACGGTAGCCGCAAGCCGCTGAGCCGACAGGATTTTCGACTTGCGTCCGGCGGTTCGGCCGCCTACACTACGCGCCCTTCGCCGACCCCCGGGTCGCGAAGAAAACGTGTAAGTAATTGATTCCCCTGCTGCCCAGCAGTCTCAGCTGGCAGCTCACAGCCATAGGGAGTACCCATGAGACATTACGAGATCGTGTTCCTGGTCCATCCGGATCAGAGCGAGCAGGTCCCGGCCATGATCGAGCGCTATAAGGGCATGATCACGGCGGGCGGCGGCAATGTGCATCGCGTTGAGGATTGGGGTCGGCGTCAGCTGACGTTCCCGATCTCCAAGGTCCACAAGGCCCACTACGTACTAATGAACATCGAGTGCCCGTCCAGCATCCTGGCCGAGCTCGAAGGTTCGTTCCGTTTCTCGGACGCCGTGATCCGTCACCTGACGACGCGCGTCGATTCGGCCATCACTGAACCTTCGCCGATGGCGAAGGCCGGCGATGACAAGGGCGAAGACGTCCGTGGCGATCGTGATGATCGCGACGACCGGGGTGATCGGGGTGATCGTGGTGACCGCGGCGACCGCGGCGACCGTGGTGACCGCGGTGATCGCGATGACCGTCCCTCCCGCCGCGACGACCGCGACGACCGCGCACCGCGCGAGTAAGCCTCAGGAGCACGCACATGGCCCGTTATTTTCGTCGCAAGAAGTTCTGCAAGTTCACTGCAGACGACGTCGACCAGATCGATTACAAGGATCTGGCTACGCTGAAGAACTACATCACCGAGACTGGCAAGATCGTGCCGAGCCGGATTACCGGCACGCGCTCGTTCTACCAGCGGCAGCTGGCCGAAGCGGTCAAGCGGGCGCGCTTCCTGGCGCTGCTGCCGTATACCGACCAGCATTGAGTGTTCGCCGCGCGGGCCAAGGCCCGCGCGGTGTTCCCCATGCACAGCTTGGCTGAATGGTTGACGGCCTCCCGGGCCCGCGCCTTCATCGGCTCGGGCTTGTTGGCTTTTCTCGCGCTGCTCGTGCCGTTCTGCACGTGGTTGCCGGGGGCGTTCGTGGTGCTGCTGGCGCTGCGTCAGGGCCAGCCGTTGGCCGACTGGGTCGCGGCCGTTGTGGCCGGCGGCACTGTCGCCTGGGGCGTGGTGCAGGCGGGAGCAGGGCCGTTGCCGGCGCTGCTGGTCAGCCTTGCGCTGGTGCTGCCGCCGCTGCTGATTGGCCGGCTGCTGCGGCGGGGAGGGTCGCTGAACTTCGGGTTCCAGCTGGCCACTCTCGCAGCGCTGGTGCTGCTGGTGGTGGTTTATGCGGTGCTCGCGGATCCACCGGGTATCTGGCGGCCGATGCTGGAAAAGCTCGCCGCCGAGCTGGACCGGGTCGGGGTGGTGATGCAGAACGTGGGATCGGGGCGCCGTCCGCAAGACAGCGACCTGATTCAGGCCTCGGCGGCCCGCATGTGGGGTGTCGTGGCGTGGGTGGTCCTCTTGAACACGATGGTGGCCGTGTTTGTTGGGGCCGCGGTGATGGGGGTTCTGGAGCGCGTCGCGCGCCTCGGGCCTGCGTTTCGTGAGCTGAAGGCCGGCCGTACGCTGGCTGTCGTCGCGATCGTGGTGACCTTGGCGGCTACGGTGTTTCACTGGAGCCTGGCCGCGGATGCTGCCTTTGTTTTCCTTGGTGCGTTCGTGCTGCAGGGCCTGTCGGTGCTGCACTCGGCGCGCGCGGCACTCGGCATCAGCGGCTTTTGGCTGGTGGCGACGTACCTGATGCTGTTTTGGCCGTTCTGGCCCTATACGACGGTGTTCGTGCAGGGCGGGCTGGCGATTTTTGGGTTTATGGATAACTGGGTCCCTCTGCGGGAGCGCTTTCGGGCGCGACCGGGCGGTGGCCCGAGCGGCGAAGCCTGACGGCCTCGCTATCGTTTTTGGTAAGTGTAAGAGTCATATAGGTGCTTCCATGGAAGTGATCCTCCTGAAGAAAGTTGCCAACCTTGGCAGCATCGGCGACCGCGTCAGCGTCAAGTCCGGCTACGGCCGTAACTTCCTGCTGCCGACCGGCCGCGCCACGCTGGCAACCGCCGGCAACGTCACGAAGTTCGAGGCGCAGCGTTCCGAGTTCGAGAAAAAGGCCGCTCAGGACCTCTCGGATGCGGAGAGCCGTTCCATCGCGCTGAAGGACTACAAGCTGTCGATTGCCGCGAAGGCCGGTAGCGAAGGCAAGCTGTTCGGTTCGATCGGCACCGGCGACGTCGCCGAGGCGCTGACCGCGGCGGGTTATCCGGTCGTGCGTGCGGAAGTCCGCATGCCGAACGGCCCGATCCGCATGGTCGGTGAGACCGCGCTGCAGCTGCACCTGCACACTGACGTCAACGTCGACATCACTGTCACGGTCGTCGCGGAGGCCTAACGGCCCGGCCGCGGCCCGGATCCTTCACCGGATCCGGTCCCGCGGGACTCCGCTCGGGGTAGAATCGGTCCGCATTAAGTGGATCGTTCGACCCCGAGGTATGTGATGGCGTACAGCGACTCTTCACGCAGGTCGGTCGATGCTATCGACGGTCTGCGGCTGCCGCCCCATTCCGTGGAGGCAGAGCAGGCCGTGCTCGGCGGGCTCATGCTGGACGCCAGCGCCTGGGATGGCGTGGCCGACCTCATCCAGAGCCAAGACTTCTATCGCCGCGATCACCAGCTGATCTTTGCAGCGATCGCTGAGCTGGTGCAGTCGAACAGCCCCTGCGACGCGGTAACCGTGTCGGAGGTGCTGGGTAACAAGGGCATCGTCGACGACGTCGGCGGTCTTGCCTATCTGGCGCGCCTGACGCGCGACACTCCAAGTGCTGCCAACGTTCGCGCCTACGCGTCGATCGTTCGCGACTACGCGCTGCTGCGCCAACTCGTGCACGCCGGCGGCGAGATCGCCGCGTCCGCCCTCGATACGCAGGGTCGAGCGCCGGGCGAGCTGGTCGAGGAGGCCGAGCGGCTGGTGTTTGCCATCGCCGAGCGCGGCACGCGCACCCGGGCGGGCTTCCAGGAAATTCGCGACGTCTTGCCCGCGACGATCGATCGAATCGACATGCTGCACCAGAACCCTGGTGCGTTCACCGGCGTCTCTACCGGTTACACCGAGCTTGATCGCATGACCACCGGCCTGCAGGCGGGTGACCTTGTGATCATTGCCGGCCGACCATCGATGGGCAAGACGACTCTGGCGGTGAACATCGCTGAGAACGCTGCGATCGACCGCAAGGTGCCGACCGCCATTTTCTCGATGGAAATGTCTGCTGAGCAGCTCAGTCTGCGCATGATCTCCTCGCTGGGTCGCGTCAGCCAGAGTCATCTGCGCACCGGCGCGCTGTCACCCGAGGACTGGCCGCGGATCACGAGCGCGACCGAGGTGCTCTCGCAAGCGCCAATCTACATCGACGAGACTGCAGGCCTGACGCCCACTGAGATCCGTGCGCGGGCACGGCGCCTCAAGCGCGAGAAGGGGCTGGGGCTCATTGTCATCGACTACCTGCAGCTCATGACGGTCGCGGGCAACAAGGAAAATCGTGCGACCGAGATCTCCGAGATCTCCCGCTCGCTGAAGGCCCTCGCCAAGGAGCTGCAGTGTCCGGTGATCGCGCTGTCGCAGCTCAATCGAAGCGTCGAGCAGCGCGTCGAGAAAAAGCCGGTGATGAGCGATCTGCGCGAGTGCGTGACCGGCGATACGCTGGTTTGTCTCGTGGACGGGCGCCGACTGCCGATTCGCGAGCTGGTCGGCCAGACCCCGCAGGTATGGGCGATGAACGAACAGCAGAAGCTGGTGGCCGCGACGTCGGATCTCGTCTGGTCCGTGGGCAGCAAGCCCGTGTTCCGGGTTAGCCTCGCCAGCGGCCGAACGATTCGCGCGACGGCGGAGCACCGGCTGTACTGCTCTGCCGGCTGGCGGACAGTGGGTGAACTGGGCGCCGGTGACCGGCTTGCGCTGGCGCGGCGCGTGCCGGCGGCCGTGGCACCACTAGCGTGGCCGGAACACGAACTCGTCCTGCTTGGGCAGCTGGTGGGTGACGGCAGTTACCTGACGCATCAGCCGCTGCGCTACACGACCGCATCCGAGGACAACAGCGAGGCGGTGAGGGTTGCTGCGCAGGCCATGGGCAGTACCGTCCGTCGGCGCGCAGGTCGCGGCCAGTGGCACCAGCTCGTGATTGCCGGTAATGGCAACCGCTGGCATCCCGCAGGCGTCGGTGCGTGGCTCAAGGGTCTGGGCATCTTCGGCCAGCGCGCGCACGACAAGCACCTGCCCACGTCGGTCTTCCAACTCCCCGATGCGCAGATCGCGACGTTGTTGCGCCACCTCTGGGCGACCGATGGCTGCATCCACGTGCGCAAGCCAGGGCAGCGGGGCGGTGCTCGGGTCTACTTCGCGACCTGCAGCGAGCGGCTGGCCGCGGACGTTGCCGCGTTGCTGCTGCGGCTTGGCATCGTTGCCCGCTCGCGGGCAACCACGACGGGCGGGGCGCGGCCGATGTATTCAGTGGACGTGGTCGGGGCTGACTTCCAGCGGAAGTTCCTCGACGTTGTTGGTGCCTTCGGGCCGCGCGTTGCGCCGGCCGAGGCGCTGCGCCAGCACCTGTCTGTGAACGAGGCCAACAGCAACGTGGATACGCTGCCGCTAGCGGCGTTTGGCGAGGTGCGTGCGGCGATGTCGCAGCAGGGCGTCAGTACGCGCCGGATGGCTGCCCCGCGGGGCACATGGGACGGCGGCACGGCCCCTTTCAGGCGCTCCCCGAGCCGGGACCTGCTCGCGTCTTATGCGGATCATCTGCCGGATCCGAAGATCTGCCAGGGGTCGGAATCCGACCTGTTCTGGGATCGGATCGTTGCGATCGAACCGGCGGGCGAGGAGGAAGTCTTCGACCTGACGGTGCCGGGGCCGGCTAATTGGCTCGCTGATGGCATCGTTACCCACAACTCGGGCGCGATCGAGCAGGACGCAGATTTGATCCTGATGATTTATCGCGAGGAAGTGTACGAGCCTGCCACCACGCGCAAGGGAATCGCGGACATCATCATTACCAAGCAGCGTAATGGTCCGACTGGTGAAATTCAGCTGACGTTCCTTGGTGAGTTCACGAGATTCGAGAACCTGGTCGCTGAGTCTTACGGCGAAGGAGTGTTCCGTTGAGCACGGAAGCCGGACTGCGGATCAACAAGTACCTCAGCGAGCGCGGCCTGTGCTCGCGCCGCGAGGCGGACTCGTGGGTCGCTGGCGGTCGCGTGAGGGTCAACGGTGTCGTCGCGACACTCGGTACGCGGGTAGGCACGACCGATGAGGTGGCGGTCGACGGTGCGGTGGTGGGCGATCCGACCCGGCACGTCTACATCGCGTTGCACAAGCCGGTCGGCATCGAGTGCACGACAGACCAGCGCGTGGCCCACAACGTCGTCGACTTCGTCGCGCACCGGGAGCGGGTATTCCCGGTCGGGCGTCTGGACAAGGATTCCGAGGGCCTGATCCTGCTCACCAACGACGGGGAAATCGTCAATCTGTTGTTGCGGCGCGAGCATCGCCACGAGAAGGAATACATCGTGACCGTTGATCGGCCGGTCACTGACGCGTTCGTCGCCGGCATGTCGAAGGGAGTGCAGATCCTCGATACGATAACTGGGCCGTGCGAAGTCGAGCGCATCAACAAGAACGTCTTTCGGATCGTGCTGACGCAGGGCCTGAATCGGCAGATTCGTCGGATGTGCGACGTGTTCGACTACACGGTCAGGCGCCTGGTGCGAGTGCGCTTCGTCAACATCCGTCTCGATGGCCTTGAGCCTGGTCGGTGGCGCAATCTGACGCGGGACGAACTCGTTGGGCTGGTGCCGCAGATGTTCGCGGACAAGCCCGCCGCCGGCGAGGACACCTCCCCGTGAAGCTGCTGTCGCTGTCTGTACTGTGTCTTTGCGCCGCCACGGCGATGGCAGCAGCGCCGCGGGCGCGCGATTTGGGCGTGCCGTTCGAGGGAACCCCGGGACCGCTCAACGCCATTACCGATGTCGCCGGCGTGCTGGTGGGCCACACGACGCTACTCGATTCCTCCGATCCTGCGCACCTGATCCGCACGGGCGTGACCGCCGTGCTGCCGCGCGGCCAGGACAGTCTGTCGCTGCCGACCTTTGCCGGCAGCGTGGCTCTCAACGGCAACGGCGAGATGACGGGTACGGCCTGGGTCGAGGAGTCCGGCATGCTCGAGGGCCCCGTGGTCCTTACCAACACCCACAGCGTCGGCGTCGTCCGCGACGCGGTGATTGCCTGGCGTGTGCGCGCGAAGGCCGCGGACGCGACGGGCTTCTGGTGGTCGCTGCCGGTGGTCGCCGAGACCTGGGATGGCTACCTCAACGACATCAATGGCTTTCATGTCCGCCCAGAGCACGTCTTTGCGGCGTTGGATAATGCAAAGGCCGGCGCTGTGCCGGAGGGTAATGTCGGTGGTGGTACCGGCATGATCTGCCACGAGTTCAAGTGCGGTATCGGGACCGCCTCGCGGCGGGTTGCGGTGGGCAAGACGCTCTATACCGTGGGGGTGTTGGTGCAGGCCAACTACGGCGTGCGCGACACGCTGCGGATTGCCGGCGTGCCGGTGGGGCAGCACCTGACCGAGCATCGGGTCTACAAGGATCCTCGCCTCTCCGAGACCGGCTCGATCATCGTTGTGGTCGCGACCGATGCACCGCTGCTACCGCACCAGCTCAAGCGTATCGCGCGGCGCGCTGGGCTAGGTGTCGCTCGCAACGGCACTTACGCGGGCAATGGCTCGGGTGACATCTTTATCGCCTTCTCGACCGCGAATGCCGAGGCGGTGCGCGACCAGGCGCTTAACGAGGCCAAGTTCGTCGGCAACGATTCGATCGACCCGCTGTTTCAGGGCACGGTCGAGGCGACTGAGGAGGCGATCATCAATGCGATGATTGCCGCACGCGATCTGCACGGTCAGGGCGGCCGTTATGCGATCGCGATTCCACAAGATGGATTGCGTGACGTGCTCAAGCGCTACAACCGCCTCAATCCCTGAAGTCTTGCGCGTCGCGGTCAGGCGCGCCGTGTGGCGGTGCGCAGGTGGGTGACGTGCGCTGTCTGCAGGCGCTCTGGCTCGGGGTGTGACGTGCGCCAGCGAACGAAGTCAGCCTCGAGCAGCGGCTTTGCGTACAGGTATCCCTGTCCCAGGTCGCAGCCTAGTGATGCCAGCCGCTGTGCGGTGTCCTCATCCTCGATTCCCTCGGCAACCACGCTCAGTCCCAGGCAGTGGGCCATTTCTGCCGCTGCCCGCACTATTGAGGCGACTTCTTCCTGTTCCCGAATCGCGATGACGAACGAGCGGTCGATCTTCAGTTCGTTGACAGGCATCCGCGCGAGATACGACAGCGAAGAGTAGCCGGTGCCGAAGTCGTCGATTGACAGCCCGACGCCGAGAACGCGCAGCGCCTCCAATCGTGCCAACGCTCTTTCTGGATCGGTGATGAAGCCGCTCTCGGTAAGTTCGAGCGTCAGTAACGATGGATCCAGTCCGTACTCCGTGAGAATCTCCTGAACGTAGTCGGCAAGCGCCGGGTCGGCAAGGTCGTCGGCGCTGATGTTCACTGACAGCGGCAAGGGCTTGCCGGCGCGCGCCCACGCCGCTCCAGTTCTTATCCCTGCACGTAATGCCCAGCGGGTGACCTTGCGGATGAATCCCGTCTGTTCGGCGAACGGAATGAACGCGACCGGCGGCAGCAGGCCGCGGCTTGGGTGCTGCCAGCGAAGCAGCGCCTCGGCGCCGCACAGCTCGCCGTTGCTGAGCCGTAGTTTTGGCTGGAAGGCGAGTACCAGCTCGTCCTCCTCAATCGCGCGTTGCAGTTCGCCGAGCAGAGAAAGCTGCTCGCGGGTCGCGATCCGCAGTGTCGAGTCGTAGCAGTAGAGTGTCGCGTTCTCACGGCGAGCCCGTTCCAGCGCAAGATCCGCGCAGCGCAGAAGATCGTCTGCATCGCGCGAGTCGTCCGGCGCGACTGCAAGGCCCACGGCGGTGCTGACGTCGATCGCTTGCGCTGACACCGTTACCGGTGTGGCGAGACGCTCAAGCAGCTGGGCGCCCCAAGTGGTTGCGCTGGCTCCCGCCTCGAGGGTGGTGAACATTGCGAAATAGTCACCGGCGACCCGACCGACCGCCGTGCCCAGTGTCGGTGGGTCGGTCAGGCGGTCGCCAATCTGGCGCAGAACGGCATCGCCAACGGCATAACCGAGGCATTCGTTGATGCGGCGGAAGCGCCTTACGTTGATCAGCGCGACGGCGATCCTGCGCTTGCGAGGCCCCAGCGCGTTGGCGAGCGCATCGGTGAACGCGGTGCGGTTCATCAGTCCCGTAAGCCGGTCGCTATACGCAAGCGTGCGTATGTCGGTGTCGCGGGCCTCGACGGCGTTGCGCATCAGCTGCAGTCCCTCGGCCAGCAGGCCGATCTCGTCGCGCCGTTCCACGACCACATCGGCGTCGTAACGGCCGCTGCGTATTCTCTCCACGACGGCGCCAAGAGCCTGCAGCGGACGGGTAATGTTGCGCGCCAGCCAGAAGGCGGCGACCGCGGTAAGGCTGAGGCTTGCGATCGCGATCAGCAGCAAGCGGTTTCGAAGGTGGTCGAAGGGTTTGCGTGCCTCGGTCATGGAGCGAGTTAGCAGCGCGGACACTGGCGGCCCGTCGCCGCTGGAGAGCGGCATCGTGCGGACGATCAGGTCGTCGTCGCTTGCTGCGCCGCCGTCGAGTCCGCGCAGCGCAGTTGCCAGCGCCGGTTGCGTGAGCGTGCTTGCCGCCGCGCTCCACGTGCTGCCGTCACGGACACTCAAGGTCACGTCGAGGCCGGTAACGGCGGCGAGTTCAGACACCGATTTCTGATCGAGCACGAAGCCCATCACCACCCAGGCTTCAGGTAGCGGCGTGCGTACTGCAGCCAGCACCAGCTGGTAGACACGGCCGTCCTTCAGCGCGATCCGTGTGAGTCGACGGTGATCGTCTGTGGTGGGGAGCATGTCGGCGTGAGCGAAGCGCTCGCCGACGGTTTCAGAGGGAGCTGTGGACGCGAGTACCGTGCCGTCGAGCGAGACGAGGATCGCGAGCGATGCGCCGATCCGGGCGGCGTGGTTCTGTAGCGCTGACGCCAGAGTGCCGGCGTCGCGGCTACTGACCGCTTCACGGAAGGCCCAGTCGGCCGACAGGACCTGGGCGGCCTGCACCAGCTGTCGGCGGTTCGATTCGAGGGCACGATCAAATACGTGCTGGCCGACTTCGAGCTGGCGGGTGATCTCGCGTTCCGCGTTCGCCGTATTGGCAGCAGAAACGGCGATGAACGCGGCCGCCAGAACGAAGCCGAGTAGTAGCAGGAACGTCAGTGCAATTCGCGTGCGCAGCTGCACGGTTTAGCGCCGTCGGCCTGGCAGTGGGTAGGTCGGGCCGGGCCCGCGCGGTCCCCAGAAGCTGGCGAGTGCGATGGAGTTCACAATTTTTCCTGCATGCATGCGGGCTGCTACGGTGGAATCATTCCTGACCGTAGTTATGCCTATTGCCGCCCGCGCAGGGCGTGCGCGGGTTGGCAAAAGTCGCAGGAAGTTACCCCGGCCGGGCTATCCGGCTGACTGCCGCGCGACGGCCAGAAAGCCGTCTATGTCGGCTTCGACCATGTCGAAGGAGGTGACCAGCCGCACCACCGGACCGCTGGCACCGGCGGGTGGTGCCGGCCAGTCGTAGAACTCAAATCCCGCTGCGCGAAGCGCCGCGATGACCGATTCCGGCAACTGGATGAAGATCTCATTCGCGTCGACCGATTGCAGGCAACGGGCGCCTGCAATCGCTGCAAGGCCCGCGGCGAGGCGGTCGGCCATCGCGTTCGACTGCCGGCCGTTGGCAAGCCACAGTCCATCGGCGATGTAGGCCGACAGCTGCGCGCTCAGGAAGCGGTGTTTCGACCAGAGGTGGCCGCTGCGCTTGCGGCGGTACTCCAGTTCCGTCAAGAGTGACGGGTCAAATACGACGATCGCCTCGGCCGCCAGCGCGCCGTTCTTGGTGGCGCCAAAGGACAGCGCGTCGATGCCGACCTTCCAGGTCGCTTCCGCCGGCGTGCAGCCGAGTCGGGCAACGGCGTTGGCAAAGCGGGCGCCGTCCATGTGGACGCGCAGTCCTAGCGAGTGCGCCTCGGTGCACAGCGCGGCAAGTTCCTCGAGGCGGTAGATCGTTCCCCACTCGGTGGCTTGGGAGAGCGTCACCGCGGCGGGTTCGACGTGGTGAACTCCCATCGAGCGCGCGAATGCGACCGCCTCGGTGAGTTGGCCCGGCACCAGCTTGCCGTCCTCGCTGGGCAGACCAAGCAGCTTGGCGCCGTTGCTGAAGAACTCAGGCGCGCCGCATTCGTCGGTGTTTACGTGCGCGCTGGCCGGGCAGTAGATCGCCTGATACGGGCGTGCGAGGACCGACAGCGCGATGGCGTTGGCGGCCGTGCCGGTCGCCACTGGCACGATCGTCACGGCGCGTTCGAACAGTTCGTTGGCGTGGTGGCGTAGTGCATCGGTGTATGGGTCGGCGCCGTAGGAATGGACGGTGCCTGCGCTGGCAGCTTGGATCGCAGCGAGGATTTTCGGGGCGACGCCGGTGATGTTGTCGCTGGAAAAATCTTTACGGGGGCTGGTGGGCATCTGCTTAGGTTCCAGGTACGGTGAATAGCGGCCATCGTGGCGGGCATTTTGCGCTGTGAGCGTACAGCAACTATCGGTGCAGATCGAAGCTGGACTTGGCGTAAATCCTTGGCTAACTCGCGTTCCCCCTCAGCTTGCCGCCGCGGACAACGGCATGGCAACCGCCCCGTCCGAGCCAATAACCGAGTTCGCGTGGGTGCGCCAGGTCCCACAGGCAGAAGTCCGCGCGCAGGCCGGTGGCGAGCACGCCGCGCGAGTCGCTCATTGCCAACGCGCGGGCTGCGTTGCGCGTGACCCCGGCGAGGCCCTCCGCCGCGGTCAGCCCAAACTGCGCCCGCGCAAGCGTCACTGCCAGCGGCAGCGAGGTGCACGGTGAGGTGCCGGGGTTGAGGTCGGTGGCAATCGCCATCGGTACGCCGGCAGCGCGCAGCGCGGCAACCGGAGGACGCTGCTTTTCGGCCAGCATCAGGTAGGCGCCGGGTAGCAGCACAGCCACCGTGCCGCTAGCCGCCATTGCGGCAACGCCGGCTTCCGAGGTGTACTCAAGATGGTCCGCCGACAGGGCGCCGTAGCGGGCGGCAAGGCCCGCACCGCCGAGATCCGACAGCTGGTCGGCATGTACCTTCAGCGCAAGTCCGTGCGCGCGAGCGCTCTCCAGTACCCGTGCGCACTCCGCAGGCGTGAAGGCGATGGATTCGCAGAATACGTCGACTGCCGCGGCGAGGCCTGCGGCGGCGGCAGCCGGAATCAGTTCGGCGACCACCCGATCCACGTAGCCTGCGCGGTCATTGCTGAACTCGGGTGGCAGCGCGTGCAGCGCCAGTAGCGTCGGTACGATCTCGACGTCGAGCCGCTGGCCCAGCAGCCTTGCGGCTTCCAGCATCTTCAGTTCGGTGCCCACGTCGAGGCCGTAGCCAGACTTTACTTCCAGCGTCGTGACGCCGTCGGCGAGTAGCGCGGTGGCACGGGGCAGGGCAGCGAGCGCGAGCTCTTCGGCGCAGAGGTGGCGCGTCTGCGCGACCGTAGAGCGGATGCCGCCGCCTGCGGCGGCGATCTGCGCGTAACTTGCGCCCTGAGTGCGCAGGTCGAAGTCGAGGGAGCGGTCGCCGCCGAAGATGATGTGCGTATGGCAGTCGATCAGGCCCGGTGTGACGAGCCGGCCGCCCCCGGAGTGGACCTCGCGGGCGAGTTGCTGCGGCGCAGCAGGAAGTTCCTTCGCCGCACCGATCCAGGCGATGCGGTCACCGTCGACGGCGAGGGCTGCCGACTCGATCAGGCCGAAGCCGTCGCCGCCCGCAGCGGCGGTGGCCACGCGAATATCCGTCCAAATCTGGTCCCACACGCTTGCTGACCCCTGTGCAACGCCCCGCGGCCGGACTATTATTGCAGCATCTAACCTGTATATACAGGACCTCTCGTGCAACTTAGATTCGAACGCGCGCTGCTACCCGACGGGATCGCTTCGCGAGTGCTGATCGAGATGGGCGTCGACGGCCGCATCAGCCGTGTGCTGCGCGGCGCCGCGGCAGGCAGCGGTGCGTTCCTGCCAGGGCTGGCTGTGCCCGGTATGCCGAACCTGCACAGCCACGCCTTTCAGCGTGCGATGGCCGGCAGCGCCGAGGTACGTGCGGTGACGGCGGGCTCGTTCTGGGGCTGGCGCGATGTCATGTACCGCTTCGTCGAGAGGCTGACGCCCGCCGATGTCGCTGCAATCAGCGCGTTTGTCTACCTTGAGATGCTCGAGGCGGGTTACACGTCGGTCGCTGAATTCCACTATCTGCACCACGCGCCCGGCGGAGCTCGCTATGCCGATCCCGCTGCGTTGTCGGTTGCGGTGAGGGACGGCGCTGCCGCTACCGGCATGCGCCACCTGCTGCTGCCTACGCTCTACCAGCAGGGCAACTTCGACGGCCAGTCGCTGAGCGAAGCGCAGCGACGCTTCGAGCACGGCACCGAGCAGTTTCTGGCGTTTGCGACGCGCCTTGCGGCGGGCGACGATGCTCTGCGGCGCACGGGCGTCGCGTTGCATAGCCTGCGCGCGGTGCCACCCGTAGCGCTTGCGCTGGTCGCAGCCGAGGCTGCGCGCCCTGGCCGGGACTGGCCAATACACATTCATGTGGCGGAACAGGCACGCGAGGTTGCGGATTGCCTCGCGGCACACGGTCAGCGGCCGCTGGAAATGCTGCTCGACAGCGGGCGGCTGGGTCCACGCTGGTGCCTGGTGCACGCAACTCACGTTAACGCAGCGGAGCTGGCGGGCATTGCCGCAAGCGGTGCGGTCGTTGGGCTGTGTCCGACGACCGAGGGCAACCTCGGCGATGGCCGTTTCCCACTAGACGAGTATCTGGCGCAGGGCGGCAGCTATGGCATCGGCTCCGATAGCCATGTCTCGATCGACCCGCGCGAGGAGCTCAGGCTTGCCGAGTACAACGTGCGGATGTGGCGCGAGCGCCGTGTGCTGTCAGCGTCTGCTGCGACGCCTCATGTCGGCGCCGCCATGTGGCATGACGCGGTGGCTGGCGGCGGTCGCGCCTGTGGTTACGCTGAGGCGGGTCTGACGGCGGGCGCGCCGGCTGACATCGTGCTGGTCGATACTGATCAGGCGGCGTTCGCGGGAGTGCCGACCGAGGCCTTGATCGACGCGTGGATCTTCGCGCCACGTCCGGCGCCGGTGTCTTCAGTCTGGGTTGGCGGCGAGCGCCTCGTCGAGGGCGGTCGACATCGGCAACGGGACGTGGTCGAGGCCGCCTACCGGACGAGTCTGTTGCGCTTGCAGGCCGCTGGCGTCCAATGAGTGCGCTTCCGACGCCGCTTTACGAAAAGGTAAAGCATCACGTGGTCGCCAGAATCCGCTCGGGTGAGTGGGGCCCTGGCGCGCGCGTGCTGTCCGAGCATGAACTCGTACGTGAGCTGAAGGTGTCGCGGATGACCGCGAATCGAGCGATCCGTGACCTCGTTCACGCCGGCGTTCTGTCACGTGTCGCGGGGCTAGGAACGTTCGTGGCCGATCTGCGCGCCGCCGGTCATTCACTGCAGATCCGAAACATCGCCGCTGACATCCGCGAGCGGGGTCACGAGCACCGTGCCGAGGTGGTTTCGCTGCAGCGCGTCGAGATGTCGGCCGAGGTGCGAGCGTGTCTCGGCCTGAAGGTGCGCTCGAAGTATGCCTTCCACAGTGTGGTGGTCCACTACGAGAACGGCGTGCCGTTGCAGGTCGAGGACCGCTACGTGAATCCAGAAGTGGCGCCGGACTATCTGTCTGTAGACCTGGTGGCGACGACTGCGCACGAGTACCTGATGCGGGTGGCGCCGCTAGAGCGCGTGCAGCACGTCGTGCGTGCCGTTGCGCCGCAAGTGTGCGTGGCGCGGCTGCTGGGACTTGCGGCAGACGAGTCGGTGTTGCTGATAGAGCGAACCACCTGGAGTCGGGCGCAGCCCGCCTCCTTCGCCCGTCTGCATCACGCCGGTAGCCGTTTCGAGCTGCGCGGCTTGTTCGATATCTAAACCATCCTTACCGAATCCACTCAGGGGAGAGTTTCATGGCGACGCCGACGCGTAGAGATCCGAGCCGCACGATACGGGCCCAGACCGGCACGAAACTTGAGGCACGCTCGTGGCAGACAGAAGCCGCGCTACGGATGCTGCGCAACAACCTCGATCCGGATGTCGCCGAACGTCCCGAGGAACTGGTCGTCTATGGCGGCATCGGTCGCGCTGCCCGCAACTGGGAGTGCTACGACCGTATCGTCGAGGTGCTCAAGACGCTTGGCGACGAGGAAACGCTGCTGGTGCAGTCCGGCAAGCCGGTCGGCGTGTTTCCGACCCACGCCGACGCGCCGCGCGTGCTGCTCGCCAACTCTAACCTCGTCCCGCACTGGGCCAACTGGGAGCACTTCAACGAGCTCGATCGCAAGGGCCTGATGATGTATGGCCAGATGACCGCCGGATCATGGATCTACATTGGCAGTCAGGGCATCGTGCAGGGCACCTACGAGACTTTTGCCGAGATGGGCCGCAAACATTTCGGCGGCGATCTGGCTGGGCGCTGGGTTCTGACTGCGGGACTTGGTGGCATGGGCGGCGCGCAGCCGCTGGCTGCGACGATGGCCGGCGCCTCGATGCTCGCGATTGAGTGTCAGCCCAGCCGCATCGCGATGCGGCTCCGAACCGGCTACCTGGACGTAGAGGCGAAGTCGCTGGACGAAGCCCTGGCGATGCTCGCCGAGGACTCCAAGGCGAAGCGCGCCCGTTCGATCGGCCTGTGCGCGAACGCCGCGGACGTCTTGCCTGAGCTGCTGCGCCGTGGCGTGCGGCCTGACGCCGTGACCGACCAGACGTCGGCGCACGATCCCGTCAACGGCTATCTGCCCAGTGGCTGGACGCTGGCGGAGTGGGAGGAAAAGCGCGTGACTGCGCCGCAGGAGGTCGCGCGGGCGGCCCGCACGTCAATGGCCAGGCATGTCGAGGCGATGCTCGAGTTCCACCGGCTCGGTATCCCCACCTTCGACTACGGCAATAATATCCGGCAGGTTGCGCTTGAAGAGGGCGTGAAGGACGCGTTCGCGTTTCCGGGCTTCGTGCCCGCCTACATCAGGCCGCTGTTCTGCCGCGGCGTCGGTCCGTTCCGCTGGGTTGCCCTCTCGGGCGACCCTGAGGACATTAAGCGTACCGACGCGAAAGTCCGCGAGCTTATCCCTGACGACAAGCACCTGCATCGCTGGCTCGACATGGCGGCGGAGCGGATTCACTTCCAGGGCCTGCCGGCACGGATCTGCTGGGTTGGGCTCGGCCAGCGGCACCGCCTCGGCCTTGCGTTCAACGAGATGGTCGCCAGCGGCGAATTGAAGGCGCCGATCGTGATTGGCCGGGATCATCTCGACTCCGGCTCGGTCGCGAGCCCGAATCGAGAAACCGAGTCGATGCAAGATGGTTCCGATGCCGTGTCCGACTGGCCGCTGCTGAACGCGCTGCTCAACACGGCAGGCGGCGCAACTTGGGTGTCACTGCATCATGGTGGTGGGGTGGGCATGGGCTTTTCTCAGCACTCCGGTGTCGTCATCGTGGCCGACGGCACACCGGCGGCGGCAAAACGGCTCGGACGGGTGTTGTGGAATGACCCGGCTACCGGCGTCATGCGGCACGCCGATGCCGGTTATCAGGAGGCCATCGACTGCGCACGCGAGCAGGGCCTGAACCTGCCGATGCTGCCGCCGTGATTGAGGTTCTTGCCGGCACTACGCCGCTGGTAATCAGCCTGCCGCATGTTGGGCGGGGCATCCCAGGCGACATCGCAGCGCGGATGACCTCGACGGCACGGACCGTTCCGGATACTGATTGGAACGTCGATTGCCTGTACTCGTTCGCGCGAAAGCTCGGTTGCGCGTGGTTGCAGCCGGGCCTGTCGAGATACGTGGTCGACCTGAACCGGCCGCCGGATGACGCCGCTCTTTATCCCGGGCAGGTATCGACGGGGCTGTGTCCGACGCAGTCGTTCGACGGCGCGTCGCTCTATCTGGATGCAGTTCCCGATGCTGCCGAGGTTGCCTCACGGCGGGGCCTGTATTGGGCGCCGTATCATGCAGCGCTGAGAGCCCTGTTGGCTGCGGCGATCAGTCGACACGGCTACGCGGTGTTGTTGGACGCGCATTCGATACGGGCGGAGGTGCCGCGGCTTTTTTCGGGTCGGCTACCGGATATCAATGTAGGCACCAACGCCGGCGCTTCGTGCGCGTTGTCGCTCGGCGCTTCGGTCATGCAGCGGCTTGCCGCGCAGTCCTCGTTCAGTTCCGTGCTCGACGGTCGATTCAAGGGCGGTTACATCACCCGTCACTATGGCGCCCCGCTGCAGCAGGTGCACGCGCTGCAAATTGAGCTTGCACAGTCGGGCTATATGGATGAAGCGGACACCGACTTCAAGCCGGCCCGGGCTGCGGCGCTGATCGACGTTCTCGCGGGCGTTGTGGACGTATTGCTGGCATTTCAGCCGGCCTGATCCAGGTCCGGTTGGCAGGAGAGTTGGAATGACCGATCGACGCGTCGCTATCGTCACGGGAGCCTCCTCGGGTATAGGCGCGGCCGTGGCGCTGCGGCTGGCCGCACACGGCGCTGACGTTATCGTCAACTGCGCGCGCAGCGTTGAGGCCGCCGAAGCGGTTGGCGCCGCGTGTCGTAGTGCCGGTGGGCGGGCGCGCGTCGTGCAGGGCGATGTGTCGGACGATGGCGCCTGTCGCGCGCTGGTGGCGGCGGCTGTCGCCGAGTACGGCCAGTTGGATTATCTGGTCAACAACGCCGGCATGAGTGCGTTCGTCTCACACGCGAATCTCGATGGCCTTGAGGCGGTGGATTTCGCGCGGATCTTTGCGGTCAACGTCACCGGCGCGTTCCAGATGATCAGGGCCGCGATGCCGGCGCTGCGGGACAGCGGGCAGGGCGCCATCGTCAATGTCGCCTCGATTGCCGGCACCTGCGCGATCGGCAGTTCGGTGGCCTATGCAGCGTCCAAGGCGGCGCTGATCAACATGACCACCTCGCTTGCTCGTGCGCTTGCGCCGGCGGTTCGAATCAACGCCGTAGCGCCCGGCTTTGTCGATACGCCGTGGCATGCGCGTGGCATGGACGCGACTCGTCTGGAGCGGGTCATCGCGACGGTCCGGGAGGGGACGCCTTTGAAGGCGATTACCGCGCCCGACGACGTTGCAGAGCCCATTGTCTGGCTGCTGGAGAACGCCCGTCACGTTACCGGGGAGACGCTGCACGTCGATGCGGGTCTGCACCTGCGGATGGGGCAGTTCGCATGAGAGTACGATCGTGCAGTCCCTGCTGCCGTCAATCAGGGTCCGCCGCAGGCGACGCTGCTTGAGCCGGGAGGGGGCGGCGCGGGACAATGGCGGATTGCTCCCACGGCACGCCGTAAGGGGCGGGCGGTTACAAGACGCATGAACACCGAAAAAGACGACGTTCTCCATAGCTGGTGCGTACAGGCCGACTGGAATGCGCCGACCATCGTCGGCGGCTCCGGGGCCCGTTTCCACGACGATCAGGGTCGCTCTTACCTCGACATGAGCAGCCTGGCCGAGTGCATGAACCTCGGCCACCAGCACCCGGCGCTGATCCGGGCGATCCAGCAACAGGCGGAGCGGCTGTGCTTCGTCACGGCCAGTTGGGGCGCGGAACCGCGGGCGGAACTTGCCCGTCGCCTGCTCGAGAAGTCCGGTTTCGAGGGCGGGCGAGTCTTCTTCAGTCTCGGGGGTGCCGATGCGAACGAGCATGCGGTCAAGTTCGCGCGTCAGGCCAGCGGCAAGCCGCGCGGCCTGATCGTCTCGCGCGATCGCTCCTATCATGGCGCGAGCTACGCGACGATGGCGCTCTCCGGCGATGCGCGTACCCAGCGGCAGGTCGATGCAGCGTCTTTTGGTGTTGTGCGCGTGCCGCCACCCCATGCCTATCGTTGCCCGTTCGGATCGTCCAGCGACGCCGACTGTGCCCACCGCAGCGCTATGGCGGTGGGGGAGGCGATTGACCTGCACGGTGCTGCGCAGACGGCTGCCGTCATCATGGAGGCGAACGCCGGCACTAACGGCATCGTTGCGCCGCCGGAGTATTGGCCGCTGCTGCGAGACGAAACTCGCCGCCGCGGCGTCTACCTTATTGCCGACGAGGTGATGAGCGGTTTCGGGCGCTGCGGCGAGTGGTTCGCGTGGCAGCGCCACGGCGAGGCGGGCCGTCCCGACCTGATGACGCTCGCCAAGGGTCTGACCGGCTCCCATTTGCCGCTCGGGGCCGTGGTCATGAGCGCGGCGATTGCCGCGCGGCTCGAGCACGAGATGCTCTATACCGGTTTGACGTACTGCGGCCATCCTCTGGCCTGTGCCGTGGGTGTCGCGGCGCTGCGCGCCTACGACGACGAAAACCTGATCGAGCGCTCGCGCGTGCTGGGTCGTTCGCTGTTCGCTTCGCTGCAGGAGCTGGCGGCTCGGCACCCGGTGATTGGCGATGTGCGCGGCGGTGACGGCCTGTTCGCCGTTGTTGAACTGGTCCGCGACCGTGCCAGCCGTGAGCCGCTGGCGGTCTGGCCCGAAACGCCGCCACCGCTGCGTTTGCTGCTCGCGCGCGCTTTAGCCGCCGGCGTGTCGTTCGCGACGCGCGGTAACCTGATCATCATTGCCCCGCCGCTGGTCATAGCAGAGCGGGAACTGTCCGATGCGGTTGCGCTGCTTGACCGCCTGCTGGGGGAGATCGACTGGTCATGAGCTTTAAACTGACGTATTCGACTATGTTCGACCCGCCGGATGAACTTCACCGCCGCTTCGAGGAGGCGGTTGCACGGGTCCGTCTGGGGCTTGGCGCTCGCCACCTGATGCACATCGCAGGCCAGGACGTCGATGGCCCTTCGACGATTGAAAAACATTCGCCGATCGACGGAACGTTGCTCGGCTGCTTCGCCGCTGCCGATGCCGAGCAGGTTGGAGTTGCGGTCGACGCTGCGCATGCGGCATTTCCTGCGTGGCGCAATACGCCGACGTCCGAGCGCGTACGCCTTGCCAAGCGCGCCGCTGCCCTGATCGAGGAGCGTGTGTACGACATTGCTGCAGCCTTGTGCCTGGAGGTTGGCAAGAATCGGCTTGAGGCGTTGGCTGAGACGCAGGAAGTGGCTGAGTTCTTCAACGGCTACGCCGATGATTTCGCGAAGAACGGCGGTTTCGATCGCGTGCTGCCGGACGATCCTCTGAAGGATTACCGCTCCCATAATCGCTCGGTACTCAAGCCGCACGGTGTGTGGGCCGTGATCGCGCCGTTCAACTTTCCGCTCGCGCTGGCGGCGGGTCCGGCTGCTGCGGCACTGGTGACCGGAAATACCGTCGTCGTGAAAGGGGCCTCCGATACGCCCTGGGCCGTTCGACTGCTCGCGGACTGCATTCGCGACGCCGGCTTCCCGGCCGGCGTGTTCAATGCCGTCGCTGGCAGTGGCTCCGTAGTCGGCGAGGCGCTCGTCAGCCATCCACGGGTTGCAGGGATCACCTTCACCGGCTCCTACGAGGTCGGTATGGATCTCGCGCGGCGGATGGTTGCCGGTCCGTGGGTGCGGCCGTGTATTGCAGAAATGGGCGGCAAGAATGCCTGCATCGTCACCGCGGGCGCGGACCTGGATCGTGCTGCGACAGGTATCGTGCGCTCGGCATTTGGACTGGGTGGCCAGAAGTGCTCAGCGCTGTCCCGAATCTACGTCGTCGACGCGGTTGCCGACGAACTGACCGCGAAGATCATCGCTCTGACCGAGGCTATCCGCGTTGGAGATCCCACCCGGCGCGAGAACTGGCTGGGTCCGGTGATCTCCCGCGGTGCGGTGGCTAAATACGAGCGTTTCATGGTCGAACTCGTCGCCGGCGGTGGACGCATCCTCTCTGGCGGCCGGCGTCTGGTCGAGGGCGAACTCGCCAACGGCTGCTTTGTCGCGCCGACGCTCGCCGAGGCGCCGCATCATCACCCGTTGTTCGCAACCGAGATGTTCCTGCCCGTCGTTATGCTTGCGCGAGTGGCAGGAGTCGAGGAGGGCGTGGCACGGGCCAACGCCTCGCCGTTGGGTCTTACGGCCGGCGTCTACGGCAGTGCCCGTGATGTGGCTTACTTTCTGGAGCATATCGAAGCCGGCACGACCTACGTCAATCGGCCACAGGGCGCGACCACGGGCGCGTGGCCTGGCTATCAGGCCTTCGCGGGCTGGAAGGGCTCCGCCTCGACGGGCAAGGCGATCGGCTCGTTCTACTACCTGCCGCAGTACTTGCGTGAGCAGTCGCAGACGGTGGTTGAGTAGCTGTGGCGATCACGACCCTGCAGGCGGCGATTTCTGCTCATGTGCACGACGGCGATACCGTCGCGCTCGAGGGATTCACCCATCTGATCCCGTTCGCGGCGGGCCAGGAGATCATCCGCCAGCGTCGGCGTGGCCTGCATCTGATCCGCATGACGCCTGACCTCATTTACGACCAGATGATCGGTGCTGGCTGCGCGGAGCGCCTGACATTCTCATGGGGCGGCAATCCGGGAGTGGGTTCCGCTCACCGTGTGCGTGACGCGATCGAGAAGGCCTGGCCAGGTCCGCTTGCGATCAATGAGCACTCGCATGCCGGCATGGCGGCGGCCTACGTGGCCGGTGCCTCGCGCTTGCCATTCGGGATGCTGCGCGGCTACACCGGTACCGACCTGCCCGGCGTGAATCCGACGATCCGGCATGTCGTATGTCCGTACACTGGCGAGCATATCGCCACCGTTCCCGCGCTGAACCCGGATGTCACGATCCTGCATGCGCAGAAGGCAGACCGTGCCGGCAACGTGCTGATCAGCGGCATCCTCGGTGCACAGAAGGAGGCCGGACTTGCGGCTCACCGACTGTTGGTGACGGTGGAGGAGATCGTCGATGACCTCGGTGCGCCTATGAATGCCGTGGTGTTGCCGAGCTGGGTCGTGACCGCCGTCGCTTGCGTGCCTGGCGGCGCCTGGCCATCGTATGCCCGTGGCTACTACTCTCGTGACAACGCCTTTTACATCACCTGGGACGAGATTTCGCGTGATCGCGCGACCTTCACGGCGTGGATTGATCGCTACGTCCACGGGACGGACGACTTCGCAGGCTTCATCGCGGCGCTACGCGCCGACGGAGTTGGCCCATGAGCGCCGTTCCGCGCCCGCAATGGACGCCCGACGAGATGATGACCGTTACCGCGGCGCGCATGCTGTGGGACCGCTGCGTCTGCTTCGTCGGCATCGGGCTGCCCTCGGCGGCGGCGAACCTTGCCCGCCTGCTGCATGCGCCGGATATCGTGCTGATTTACGAGTCGGGCACCATCGGTACGCGTCCGCGCGTTCTGCCGCTGTCCATCGGCGACGGCGAGCTGGCTGATACCGCCACGACGGTAGTGCCGCTGCCGGAGATATTCTCCTACTGGTTGCAGAGTGGCCGTGTCGACGTTGGTTTTCTGGGCGCAGCGCAGGTCGATCGGTTCGGTAACCTCAACAGCACCGTAATCGGTCCTTATGATCGCCCGAAAACCCGCTTGCCAGGGGCCGGCGGAGCGCCGGAGATCGCGATCCACGCGCGACAGGTGTTCGTCGTGCTCAAGCAGTCGGCGCGCTCCTTCGTCAGCGAAGTGGCGTTCAAGAGCAGCGCCGGATTCCTGACAGGGTACGGCGCGCGCAAGGCCAGTGGCGTGCCGGGTGGCGGGCCGCAGGCCATCATCACCGACTACGGTGTCATGAAGCCGCAGGCCGGCAGTGAAGAATTCGAGTTAGTGGCCCGTTATGAGCACGTCACGGTCGCTGATGCGATCGCGGCCACCGGCTGGCCGCTGCAAGTGGCTGCGACGGTCGACGTGCTGCAGCCACCGACACAGGACGAACTTGCCGTACTGCGGGACCTCCACCGTCGTACGCGCGAGGCCAACAGCCGACCGGTCAAATTGCCGGTCTAGGGAGATGAGATGAAGACTCCGCACATCAAGACCGAGCTGCCCGGACCCAAGGCCCGCGACCTGCTCGCCCGCGACTCCGCCGTCGTCTCGCCGTCCTATCCACGTGATTATCCATTTGTGATGTCGCACGGCCGTGGCACCGAGGTCTGGGACGTCGACGGCAACCGGTTTCTAGACTTCGTGGCCGGCATCGCGGTCTGCAGCACCGGCCATGCTCACCCGAAGGTGGTGGAGGCGATCACTGACGCGGCGAGCCGCTTCCTGCACATTTCCTCCGACTATTGGCACGAGACTCAGGTGCGGCTCGGCGAGCGGATGAACGAGCTGTCGCCAATGGGCGAGCCGGTGCTGAGCTTCTTTGCGCAGTCGGGGACGGAAAGTGTCGAGGGCGCGCTCAAGCTCGCTCGGTACGTGACTGGGCGGCCGCGCTTTATCGGTTTTCTCGGCGGCTTCCATGGCCGCACGATGGGCTCGCTATCGTTTACCTCGAGCAAGTACACCCAGCAGAAGGGCTTCTTTCCGACGATGCCGGGCGTTACCCACGTTCCGTATCCGAACAACTATCGGCCGCTGCTGGCTGGCGAGGACCAGGGTCAGGCGGTCCTGAACTACATAGAGAACGTGCTGTTCACCAGCAACGTGCCGGCCAGTGAAGTTGCAGCGATCCTGATTGAGCCGATTCAAGGCGAGGGCGGCTACATTGTTCCGCCGGACGGATTCCTCGAAGGTTTGCGCGCGCTGTGCGATCGGCATGGCATCTTGCTGATTTTCGACGAAGTGCAGTCCGGTATCGGCCGCACGGGCAAGATGTTTGCCAGCCAGCACTGGGGCGTAAAGCCCGACATCATGACGCTCGCCAAGGGTCTTGGATCCGGCATGCCGATCGGCATGGTGGTCGCCAAGAAGACAATCATGTCGAAATGGGCGCGTGGCGCGCATGGCAACACCTACGGTGGCAATCCGCTGTGCTGCGCGGCTGCTCTGGCGACGCTCGATCTGGTGGCTGGTGGGTTCATGGATAACGCCGCCACGGTTGGCGAGTACTTCCAGGCGCGGTTGCGTGAGCTGGCGTCCCGGCACGAGGTGATTGGGCAGGTCCGCGGCAAGGGTCTGATGATCGGTATGGAACTGGTGACCGACCGCGCCTCCCGCACCCCGGCTCGCGAGATGTGCGACAAGCTGGTCACTCGGGCTTATGAAAACGGCCTGATTCTGCTGTCATGCGGCCAGAGCACGCTGCGATTCATGCCTCCGCTGGTGGTCACCACGGGCGAGATCGACGAGGCGATGGCCATTCTCGAGGCCAGTCTGATCGAGGTGCTAGCAGGGGCATGATGCGGCGCACGGCGGTGGCCGGTCATGCCGGTCATCGCCGACGCGCGGCGATCGAAGCGGTCCTAAAAAAACACAAGCTGAACGGTAGGGGAGAGTCGACGATGTGCAGGCTACGTGATCTGGTGCTGGCGTCATTGCTGGCGATGATGGCCTGTGGGTCGGTGGCGGCAGGGGGGCGACAGCCGGTGTTGGGGCAGATCGCGGTGCCACACGCTTACTACTTCCGCGAGATGTACCTGCCGCAGCTGACAGCTGGCCCGTCTGCGGTCAGCTATTCGCCCGACTCGCGTGAAGTCATCTATTCGATGGCAGGCTCGCTATGGCGGCAGCGTCTGGACAGCGGCGTTGCGGTGCAGCTTACCGATGGGCCGGGCTACGACTATCAGCCCGACTGGTCGCCAGATGGACGTACGATCCTCTACGCCACCTATCGCAACGACGCCCTGGAGCTCGCTACGCTCGACCTTGCGACGGGTCATACGGCGCTGCTAACCCACAATTCCGCGGTCAATCTGGAGCCGCGCTGGTCGCCGGATGGAAAGCGCATCGTCTGGACATCGACCACCTACAACGGCCGCTTCCATCTGTTCGTCGCCGACGTCGTCGAGGCGGGGCTTGCCGGCGTCACGCGCCTGACCGGTGAGGCGAAGAGTCCTCTACGCCGTTACTACTACAGCCCCTACGATCATGAGATCAACCCGGTCTGGAGCCGCGACGGTCGCTCGGTGCTGTACGTATCGAATCGCGATCACATCCATGGCACGGGTGGGTTCTGGCAGATGGAGGCGCGGCCTGGTGCGCCGGCACATGAGATTCACTACGAGGAAACCAATTGGCGCGCACGGCCAGACTACTCGCCGGACGGCACGCGGCTACTGTACAGCTCGTATCTCGGTCGCAATGGCCACCAGCTTTGGCTGATGCCCGCTGCGGGCGGCGACGCGTTGCCGGTGTCCTATGGTGACTGGGATGAAGTCGGTGCGCGCTGGTCGCCGGATGGTCGCCAGTTCGCGTTCATCTCGAACCGTTCCGGTGGGCTGGAACTGTGGCTGCAGGATGCAGCAACTGGTGGTCAGCATCGCCTCGAGATCACTGAACGCCGCTTGATTGCACCGACCGGTCGCCTGCAGCTGGCGATCCGTGATGCGGCGGGTCGGCCGCTTGCTGCCCGCGTTTCGGTGACTGACGCTCGCGGCAGGTTTCACGCCCCTGATGCTGCCTGGATTCACGGCGACGACGGCTACGATCGCGCCGAGCGGCCATTCGAGGCGCATTACTTCCACACTCGTGGTGAGGACTTTGTCACGGTGCCGGCGGGCGAGGTGACCGTCGAGGTATTGCATGGTTTCGGCCAGCCGCTGATCGTGCGCAAGCTGACGGTGGCCGCGGGCCAGACCGTGGCCGTGGACAGTGCCTTTGGGGCGGGATTTTCGCTTGCAACTGCTGCCGGCCGCCACTGGGTCAGCGGCGACGTGCACGTGCACATGAACTACGGCGGCCTTTATCGCAACACGCCAGCGCACCTGCTCGAGCAGGCCGAGTCTGAGGATTTGGCTATTGTTAACGACCTGATCGTTAACAAGGAGCAGCGGGTTCCGGACATTGCCCAGAGCGGACGTGGCCGTGATCCGCTATCGACCGCAACGCACGTCTTGCTGCACGGACAGGAGTTTCATACCAGCTACTGGGGTCACCTTGGGCTGATCGGACTGTCGCGTGGCACGATGCTGCCGGGTTACGCCGGTTACCCAAACACGGCCGCTGCGAGCCTCGCGCCGATGAACGCCGACGTCGCCGATCGCGCGCATGCTGCCGGCGCCCTGGTAGGTTATGTGCATCCGTTCGACGAGCCGCTGCACCCGTTCGATGCCACCGAGGGGTTGTCGAACGAGCTGCCGGTGGATGTCGCGCTCGGCAAGGTTGATTACATCGAAGTGGTCGGCTTCGCCGACCACCGCACAACGGCCGATGTCTGGTATCGCCTGCTGAACCTGGGCTTCCGGCTGCCAACCGCCGCGGGAACCGACGCGATGGCGAACTACGCCTCGCTGCGCGGACCGGTCGGCATGAACCGAGTCTTCGTGGCGGTGGGCGCCCAGGCGGTTGATACCAACGAGTGGTTGGCGGCGCTGAAGGCGGGCCGTAGCTTCGCGAGCAACGGCCCGTTGCTGGATTTTTCGCTTGGTGGGCAACCAATCGGCGCCGAGCTGCAGCTGGCGCGTCCGGGCCGGCAGGCTTTCACGGCACACCTGCGCTCGATCGTGCCGATCGATCATCTGGAGATTGTCTGCAACGGACGGGTCGTGCGTTCGCTGCCGTTGACCGGGGGCCGCACCGAGGCCGATGTGACCGGACAGTTGCCGCTGGCGACTAGCGGCTGGTGTGTGCTGCGGGCCTCAAGCGACCGGGCCGAATATCCGGTGCTGGATAATTATCCGTACGCCACGACGAGTCCCATTTACGTGACGATGGCCGGACGCCCACAGCGCGCGCCCGAGGATGCGGCGTACTTCGTGGCCTGGATCGAACGGGTGATCGAGGCCACCGGCCGCCACCCGGATTGGAACTCGGCCGCCGAAAAAGACGCGGTGATCGCGCGACTGCGCGAGGCACAGGCCTTGTATACGGCCCGCCGCTAGGCGGTCCGGCCTTCAGGCCAGCCGGGTTGCCGCAAGTTCCAGCGGCAGCTCGGTGGTGTTCTTGGTTTCCTCGAGCACGATCCGCGACTCGATCGACTGCACGCCAGGAACCTGTGACAGCCGCTTCTGGATGAACTCGTTGTAGTCGTCGATCGTGCGCGTCGCCACTAGCAGGATGAAGTCGATGTCGCCGATCACCATGAAGCACTGCACGACTTCTGGATAGCTGACCACCTTCTGCTTGAACTTGGGCAGCGATTGCCAGCCATGGCTGGCGAGCTTCACGTGAGTGAACACCAGCACGTCGAGACCGACTTTGTCGCGCGCCAGCAAGGCGACCCGCTTGCGGATCGTGCCGTTCGACTCCAGCAAACTGATCCGGCGCCAGCACGGCGACTGCGACAGTCCTACCCGCTGCGCGATCTCCGCTGTCGATAGCGAGGCATCCTTTTGTAGCTCACTCAGGATGCGTAAGTCGGTCTTGTCTACAGACATGGATTATCCCTCCTATAGATCAATGTTAAATGGATAAATTATCTAAATATAGTACTCCCGTAGTCGGTCTTTGGGTGAATTCTCCGCAGAAGTGGCGGTACGCTGAACGTCAGGTACCAGAGGTATTGCCATGCCACGTCCGTCCCGACTGCACGTGCCGCGCGTTCCCGCGCGGCCCGGTGAGGCTCCCGACTTCAGCTACGTTCCTCTCTCGCCTGCCGGCGCTGTGCTGCGCCCCGATGTTGTTGCGCCCACCGCCGAGATCGCGAGCCTTTCGGTCAACCTGATTCGCGTGCTCGACGACGACCATTGCGCGGTCGGTCCGTGGAACCCGCACCTGGACGTCGACGTGCTGCAAGTGGCGCTGCGATACATGATGCTGACGCGCGTGTTCGACGATCGCATGCTGCGTACGCAGCGGCAGGGCAAGATTTCGTTTTACATGAAGTCCACCGGCGAGGAGGCCGTTGCCATCGCCGCGGCGATGGCGCTGCGTCCGTCGGACATGCTGTTCCCGTCGTATCGCCAGCAGGGGCTGCAGTTCGTGCGTGGCGCGAGCCTCGTCGATCTCATGTGTCAGCTGCTTTCGAACACGCGCGACATGTGCAAGGGTCGGCAACTGCCGGTGATGTACCACTCGGTGGCCGGCCGAACCTTCTCGATTTCTGGCAACCTCGCGACCCAGTTTCCGCAGGCCGTGGGCTGGGCGATGGCCGCTGCGATCAAGGGTGAGGACAACGTTGCCGCCTCGTGGATAGGTGAGGGTTCCAGCGCCGAGGCCGACTTCCACCACGCGCTGCTGTTTGCGTCGGTGTATCGCGCGCCGGTGATCCTCAACGTGGTCAACAACCAGTGGGCGATTTCGACATTTCAGGGTTACGCCGGTGGCGAGCAGAGTTCATTTGCGGCCCGCGGGCCGGGTTACGGCATACCGGGCCTGCGCGTCGACGGCAACGATTTCCTCGCCGTTTATGCGGCGACGGAGTGGGCTGCGGAGCGTGCGCGCAAGGGCGCTGGCGCGACGCTCATTGAATTGGTGACGTATCGGGCGGCGGCGCATTCAACGAGCGACGACCCGTCGCGTTATCGCCCGAAGGAGGACGCTGAGCGCTGGCCGCTCGGCGACCCGGTCGAGCGACTCAAGGGCCATCTGATTGCTCAGGGCGAGTGGTCCGACGAGCGTCACGCGACGCTGGTGGTGGAGCTGGAGCAGCAAGTCGCAGCCGCGTGGGCTGAGGCTGCTACCTACGGGACGCTGACCGAGGGGCCGCGGCTCGACCGTGATCTGATGTTCGAGGACGTCTTCAAGGAGATTCCCGCACATCTGGTCGAGCAGCGCGAGTTGCTGCGTCGCGAAAGGAGCTGAGGCGCGCATGGCACAGATGAACATGATTCAGGCGTTGAACTCGGCGATGGATATCGCGCTGGGCCGCGATCCGGCCGTCGTCGTGCTCGGTGAGGACGTCGGTTACTTCGGTGGCGTGTTCCGCGTCACTGACGGGCTGCAGCGCAAGTATGGGCAGCACCGTGTGCTGGATACGCCGATTGCGGAGGGTGGCATTATCGCGGCCGCCATCGGCATGGGCGTAAACGGCCTGCGGCCGGTGGCCGAGATCCAGTTCGCGGACTACATCTATCCCGCCTACGACCAGATTGTCAGTGAGCTGGCGCGGCTGCGTTACCGCAGTGCTGGCGCCTTTTCGGCGCCGGTGACCATCCGTACGCCATGCGGTGGCGGCATCCGTGGCGGTCAGACCCACTCGCAGAGTCCGGAGGCGCTGTTTGCGCACGTCTGCGGTATCAAGCTGGTCATGCCATCCAATCCCTACGATGCCAAGGGCTTGTTGATCGCGGCGATCGAGGACGACGACCCGGTCTTGTTCCTGGAGCCGAAGCGGCTCTACAACGGCCCGTTCGACGGTGATCCTGGCAAGCCAGCTGTGCCTTGGAGCACGCATCCGAAGGGCGAAGTTCCCGATGGTCATTACACCGTGCCGATCGGTAAGGCCGATATCGTGCGCGCCGGTAGCGAGCTGACGGTGATCAGCTACGGCACGATGGTGCATGTCGCCGAGGCCGCGGCTGCGAGCCTCGGGCTCGATGCGGAGGTGATTGACGTGCGCACCTTTGTACCGCTGGACGTGGAGACGCTGGTTGCCTCCGTGCAGAAGACCGGCCGCTGCCTGATTGCGCATGAAGCCACCCGTTTTGGCGGCTTCGGCGGCGAACTGATCGCGACCATCCAGGAGCGCTGCTTCTGGCAGCTGGAGGCTCCGATCGAGCGTGTCTGCGGCTGGGATACGCCGTACCCGCATGCGTTTGAGTGGGAATACTTTCCTGGCCAGGCGCGTGTCGCTGCGGCCCTGACGCGTGTCATGGAGGCCGGATGAGTCGTTACGTCTTCAAAGTGCCCGACCTGGGTGAGGGCACGGTCTCCAGCGAGATCGTCGCCTGGCGTGTGCAGGTCGGCGACCTCGTTCGTGAGGATGGCCCGCTGCTGGAGATGTCGACCGAGAAGGCCGTCGTCGAGGTGCCCTCCCCGGTGACCGGCCGGATCGTGGCGCTGCATGGCGGGCCGGGTGATGTCGTTGCGGTCGGCGCGGAGCTGGTTGTGTTCGAGACTGACGCGGAGGCGCCGGTGGCGGCGCCGAACCCCGCTACTGTCGCTGCGAGCGTCAGCCGTTCAGTGCCGGCCCGCGTTGTCCAGGCGGCGCGCGTGATGGCGTCTCCGGCCACGCGCCGGCGGGCGCGCGAGGCGGGGATCAACCTGACCGCAGTGGCCGGCTCCGGTCCCGGTGGGCGGATCGAACGGGCTGACCTTGAGGCGGTGCTGCCGGCTGCTGTGACGGCGCAGGTCGGCGCGACCGTCGCCAGCGGACCTGCGCCACGCAGCGGGGTTGAGGAGATCAAGGTCATCGGCGTGCGGCGCGTGATCGCCGAACGCATGGCCGCCGCCAAGCGCAACATCCCGCACTTTGCCTACGTCGAGGAGGTGGACGTTACGGAGCTTGAGTCCTTGCGATCCTTTCTCAATGGCCGCTTGCCCAAGGGGGCGTCCAGCTATACCTACTTGCCGCTGATGGTCGCGGCGCTGGTGCGGGTGCTCGAGGCCTTCCCACAGTGCAATGCCCACTACGATGCCGAGCGTAATGTAGTACTCAGGCACAGACCGGTGCACGTGGGCATCGCGACGCAGACCCCCGATGGGCTGAAGGTGCCCGTAGTGCGCCACGCCGAGGCGCTGACCCTGGCGGGGCTTGCCGCGGAGATTCGTCGGGTGTCCGATGCCGCGCGTTCCGGGCGGGCCAGCCGTGCTGAACTGGGCGGATCCACGATTACCGTCACGAGTCTTGGTAAGCTGGGCGGCATCGCCTCTACCCCGGTGATCAATTCCCCGGAAGTGGCGATCATCGGCGTAAACAAGGCGGTCGACCGTCCGGTCGTGATCAACGGCCAGGTGGTGGTGCGACGGATGATGAACCTGTCGTCTTCGTTCGATCACCGGTTTGTCGATGGCTTCGACGCCGCTGCGATGGTTCAGGCGCTCAAGGAGCGACTGGAGCATCCGGCGATGATCTTCATGAGTGAGTGACGGCGCTAAAGGACATGAGATGACCAGTACGACCCCGCAGAACGCCCCTTTCGGCAGCATCCTGACCGACGTGATGGCGGTTGCCACATTCAAGGATGGCCAGTGGAGCGCCCCGGCGTTGCGCGCGGTCGGCCCGATCGAGATTCATCCGGCGGCGCACGTACTGCACTACGCCAGCGAGTGCTTCGAGGGGTTCAAGGCCTACAAGTGGGCCGATGGCAGCGTGCACGTCTTCCGCATGGCCCGTCATTTCGAGCGCTTCCGCAACAGCGCGCGCAGCCTTGAGCTGCCGGAGCCCGCCGAGGCGCTGCTTGCCGAGATGGTCAACACGGTGATCGATCGCTGTCGTGCGGCGGTGCCTGACGCCCCCGGCGCGCTCTACCTGCGGCCGATGCTGATCGGCACGATGCCGAATATCGGCGCGGCGGCGACGCCCTCGAACGAGGCGATGCTGATCGTGTTGGCGAGCCCTGTGTGGGACTATTTCGCCGGTGGCCTGAAGCCACTGCGCATCTATGTCGAGGAGCAGGCCACCCGTTGCGCGTCGCACCTCGGCGTCGTCAAGACCGGTGGCAATTATGCCGCTGCCCTAGGCCCCACGCTTGCGGCCCGGCGCGAGCACAAGGCCGATCAGGTGCTGTTCGCCCCGCATGGCGAGGTGCAGGAGACGGGTGCTGCCAACTTCCTGCTGTTGCGCGATGGACACATCCTCACGCGCAGCCTGGATCCGACGTTCCTGAACGGTGTGACCCGTCACTCCGTGCTGACGATGGCGGCCGACATGGGGTACCGCATCGAGGAGCGCGTCTTCAGCGTTGACGAGATGATCGAGTGGGTCGCGACCGGCGAGGCGGTCCTGTCGGGGACGGCGGCTGTGCTGTCTGGTGTCGGAACGCTGGTGCGCCATGGCGGCACCGAGATCAAAGTGGGCGGTGGAATCATCGGTCCCAATACGCTCAAGCTGCGGTCGGCCCTGATGGCGATACAGCAGGGTACGGCGCCCGATCGGTATGGCTGGCTCCACAAGGTCTGAAAGCAGGGCGGTTAACGGCCGATCCCTGTATCCTCCACGGCGCCCGGCTACGCCGGGCGTATTTTTTTAGAGGCTCCGATGTCCTTCACTGAACTGAAATTGCACCCGAGCCTGCTGTCCGCGATCAAGGAGCTCGGCTTCACCAAGCCGACCGTGATCCAGTCGGATGCGATCCCACCGGGACTTGCCGGCCGCGACATTCTGGCCTGTGCGGCCACCGGCAGCGGCAAGACCGCGGCTTTTCTGCTGCCGATCCTGCAGCGCCTGCTCGACAAGCCCCGCGGCAAGACGCGCGCGCTGGTCGTTGCCCCGACTCGCGAGCTCGCCGCGCAGATCCTGCAGGACATGCAGGATCTTGCGGTACATACGCCCGTTAATGGCGCTGCGATCTTTGGCGGCGTCGGCATGGGTCCGCAGGAGCATGCGCTGCGTAGCGGTGTCGACATCATCATTGCGACCCCGGGGCGTCTGCTCGACCACCTGAAGTCGTCCTACGCGAACTTCGACGCCCTCGAGGTGCTGGTGCTCGACGAGGCCGACCGGATGCTCGATATGGGCTTCCTGCCGGATATCCGTCGCCTGCTCCGGCATCTGCCGACCAAGCGTCAGACGCTGTTCTTCAGTGCAACGATGCCGCCGCCGATCGCACAGCTCACGCGCGAGATGCTCAAGGATCCGGTGACCATTGCGCTGGAGCGCCAGTCGCGCCCCGCCACCGGCATCACTCAGGCGCTGTATCCCGTCTCGCAGGAGCTGAAGTCGGCGCTGCTGGCGACGCTGCTCGAGCAGGGCGACATGAAGGAAGCGCTGGTGTTCACACGCACCAAGCATCGTGCGAACCGGCTGGCGGAGTTCCTGATCAAGCGCGGCCTGTCAGCCGACCGGATTCACGGTAACCGCTCGCAGTCGCAGCGCACCGCGTCGCTCGCGGCCTTCAAGTCCGGCAAGCTGCGCGTGCTGGTCGCGACCGATATCGCAGCGCGCGGTATCGATGTCGAAGAACTCGGCCACGTCGTCAACTTCGACGTGCCGCTCGTGCCGGCCGACTACATCCACCGCATTGGCCGCACGGGCCGTGCCGAGGCGGTTGGTGACGCGTTCACCTTCGTCTCGCGCGAGGAAGAGGGCGATATCTCTGCGATCGAGAAGATCCTCGGCAGGCGTCTGCCGCGGGTCACAGTGCCGGACTTCGATTACAACGCCCGTCCCGAAGTACGGCTCGAGATTCCACTGGCTGACCGCATCGCTGCGATCCGCGCCAAGAAGTCCGAGGATCGTGCCCGCGGCCAGGCCAAGCGTGGCGGTGGTAGCGGTGCTAGCGGCGGCGGTGGGCGCGGTGGCGCATCGTCAGGCGGCGGCGCGCGCGGCGGCCAGGGCGGCGGCCAGGGCGGCGGCCGCGGCGGTCCGCGCAGCAGTGGCGGCAGCAGCAGCGGCAGCAGTGGCGGACGAGGTCGCCCGGGCGGCCGTTGATTTGATGGTG
>CAIYLH010000111.1 GCA_903927005.1 uncultured Pseudomonadota bacterium | reverse complement strand
CGCGCCCGGCTTCCAGCACCTCACCGTCGCTGGTGGTCGCGGTCCTGTGCAGACCCAAATCGATGCCCACGGTGGCCTTGGGGGCCACCGTGACCTCGATCTCGACCGCCACCGGCAAGTTGAGCCACCAGTCCCCCACAGCGTCCTGGCTGAAGCTGCCGTCCCGCCGGCTGGTGCGCGGGCTTGCTGTCGATAGAGCCTCGGTAGAGCCGTGCGAGCGAACCTGATGTCAGTGACAAAATTCAGATAAGGAGTTTGCCACCTGCGCCATCCCGCTAGTTTCGAACTCGGAGTTATCTTTCGTCTCGCCGCTCTTGGCAAGGCGGATCCCCGTCAAACCTCCAGGCATCAAAGCCACAATATTTCCGCCCCAGCCGATCATTCTCGGATAGAACATCCGGCAATCGCGCGACGCTACATACGATGTGACCCAGAACGAATTGATGTAGGTTGTTTGGCCCGCGAGCAGCATCTCACCAGTTGGAAGGCCTCGAGCACTTTGGCCTGCTAGCAACTGTCGTATGCGCGGCGCGTATAAGATCTGTTGGTCGCCGTGCTTGCCGCCGTTCTGGTAAAGCCGTGCAATCAACACCATGTCGCCGATGCTTGGGTAGTAACCATAGGCCATGAGCGGTTGTCCGGCGCCGCCATCAGCTTCGATGGTGCGATTGGTCGGTGCATGGTGAATGCCGATGGGCTCAAACACTTCTTTCTGCAACATCGACCAGATATTGGCCGTCGGTCCCTCTTTCGATTTTAGAAAGCGGTCCATCGCTACTCCAAGAATGAACATATCCTGATCGCGGTAGCGCGTGACCTGGCCGGGACCCCACGGATACACGCTGCCGTCCTTGAGCAGCGCGGCGACCTTCTCCTGGGTCGAGCGGTACGCGTACCATTTCGAATAGCTGGCGTCGAGGTAACCATCGCTGGCGTCATTCGGCTCGCGCTTCGTACTGCCGTTGCCTATTCCCGTCGCCATGTTGATGGCATCTTCGAATCTCACGTTACGCCAACCAGGATGGCGGGCCGCCTCCGGCACATAGTCTGCAATCTTCATCTCAAACACCGTCGGCCCGTACTTTTCGGCGAGCCTCAACAGCGCCGTCTCATTTGCCAATGTCTTGGTGGCAGACCAGACCCCGAAGCGCGCACGATCGCACCACGGCAACGGACCGCCAGCGCTCGGGCATCCCTTCAGATAGAAGGTGCCTTGATAGTCGAGCCCTGAAAGCACGATGTCGCTCACTCGCATCGTGCCGTCAAAATTGGCGAGCTTGGCGCTGCCAACTTTTTCCGCAAGCGCGTCCCAGCTGGCGATGGGAACCGCATCTGCGCGCTCGGACTCGTAACGCCGCTTCAGGGTACTCAGCCGGTTGGTCGCCACGGGCGCGAAGGTCGCGGCAACGAGACCGGCGGCGACGAAGTGATCCTGAATGTAGAACGGCGCCGTTTGTTGCACGATCTGAAAGCGCAAATTCGATACTCGACCGTCCTTGTAAAGGAAGGTCGCTAACCCGTTGTGCGTCTCACCTTCGAGGGAGTTCACGAGCGCAAAGGGGAACCCGGCACGCGACCAGCCACTATCGTCAGCATGAGACCAAACCCGGCCGGGCTGCACGATGATGTCCCAGTAGCTGTGCCCGCGATGGTTGGAACCGTGCCGGATCACGTCTTGGGTAAAGGGGACGAGATCGCCCTTGTAGGTGAAGAAGGAGATGGCGACGCCTGGGAACAACTTCGGATCCCGGCCGAGGACTGACCGCGGCGAGAACGCCGAAGGCTCAGTGGTCATTTCCGTCTCGGTCAATCGCAGCGTTCCAAAAAACGGCGCGTGCTCTGTGACAGCATCTGAGTCCGGTGTGAACGCCGTGTTGGCGATCACTCCTCCGGACCACGCGCGCGAAAGAAGTTCGGCCGTACTAATACGTTGAGCGGCCGGGGTTGCGGTTGCGCAGTGCGCACCCGCCAACGCCAGTACGCATAGGGTCACCAGCCGGGATTGCCATGAAGCTCTGCCACTCTGAGAGAAGAAGTTCGCCATATGTCATAGCCTTGGTAAGTCAATTGAGGCAGCTAGGGCTAGCGTACCCAATAGTAGCCATCCGCGGCGACTGAAGCGGCTCACTCGGACGTTGTGGCGCTTGGACCGCCCTCTTGTCTGCCGGTGCTTCGATGGCAACATCCACAACAATTCGGCCGACCACGTGCCCACGATGAAATAACTCGGTGATTCCCTTGCGGGGACTGGGTTTGTGCGAAAATGAAGCGTCACAGCTGGGAGATATTTAACCCTTGACCGACCTTCGTCCTGTCCCGCTCTTCCACATCGCGTTCTATCAGTTCACCCGCCTGGAGGACGTCGACGCCATGATCGACTGTGTCCGTGCGTTGACCGCGGAGTTGCGGGGTAGCGTCCTGTTGGCACCGGAAGGCATCAACGGCATGGTGGCGGGAACGGCGGCGAACTTGGATGCGTTCGAGGCCGCCCTGCTGGCAATGCCGCCTTTTGGCGGCATGCCGTTCAAGCGCAGCGAATGCAAAACCGTCCCCTTCAGCAGGATGAAGGTTCGCCGCAAGAAGGAAATCGTCCCGCTTGGCATCACGGGTGTGGACGTGACGGCAGGCACTGGCATCAACGTCAGCCCTGCGGAGTGGCGAGAACTCATTCGGCAAGAAGACGTGGTATTGCTCGACAATCGCAATAGCTTCGAGTTTCGGCTGGGACGCTTCCACAACGCTATCGACCCTGGGGTCAGGAGCTTCCGCGACTTCCCTGAGTATGTGCAGGCTCATGTGGTGGACTGGAAGGCTAAGGGCAAGCGCGTAGCGATGTACTGCACTGGCGGCATCCGCTGCGAAAAGACCACTGCCTGGATGCGGGAATTCGATATTCCTGTATACCAACTCGAAGGTGGCATCCTCAACTACTTCAAAGAGTTGCCGGATGCCGAGCGCGACTGGGAGGGCGAGTGCTTCGTGTTCGACAACCGCATTGCGCTCGACACGTCATTGCAGGAAACCAGTACCACGCTCGAAGACGTCTACCAGGGTGAGCCGGATGGCGAATGGCGCCTGAACCGCGCGCGCAGGCTCGACGGCGACGCAGATTAGCTGACCTCGCCTGAGACTCCTGGCCCAGCCTGTGATTCCCTAGAATTGAGGGACCGACGGTAAAGGACCAAGGCGAAACAAGGGTTTACGGCTAATGGGTTCATCCACCAGCGGCGCGAGGCTGGAGACGTTGCCGGGCGCGCTCACACCTGCCCAGTACGCGAAGACGTTGGCTAGCGACGCCATTACAATGCTTGACGACTCTAAAGCCCTACGCTGCTGAAAGCGGCGGCACGGCAGGACCGCCGCTTACATACCGTCTGAAAAAATGCGTCGGTTCGCCCAATTTGAATGAACGCCTGAGGAAATTGCAGTCCATGACCGGATCCACTGACGCGCATCTCGCACGGGTCTCTGCGGTTGAGTCGCTGCTCGTAGCGGCCGGGCGCGACCGACGTCCGGGCTCGCCGCTGAACATGCCGCTAGTGCTCGCCTCGAACTTCGTCCTGGGAACTGAGCGTGCCTACGCCCGGGACGACGGGACGCCGACTTGGGAGGCGCTGGAGGAAATTGTAGGTCTGCTGGAGCAGGGTCAATCCGTAGCGTTCGCCTCCGGGATGGCAGCTATCGCCGCGGTCTTCGACCAACTTCATGCTGGATCACGTATCGCTCTACCAGACGATTGCTATCAGGGCGTTGCCGGGCTCGCTGAATCTGGTCGGCAGAAAGGTCTCTGGAGCGTCATACGATTGGCCGGCGATGATACCGACGGTTGGATCAGGGCTTGTGCTGACTGCGATTTGATTTGGCTTGAGTCGCCGTCCAATCCGATGCTCGTCGTAGCTGATCTGCGCTCGATCTGTTCGGCGCCTCGCAAGCCATCGGCGTTGCTGGCGGTCGATAACACGTTTGCAACTTCGTTGAACCAGCAGCCACTCGACTTGGGTGCGGATATCTCCATGCAGTCGGCAACGAAGTTCATCGGTGGTCATTCGGACTTACTCGCTGGTATGGTTACCGTAAGGCGAGATGACATCTTCGCTTCATTGCGACACTCGCGTGAGTTGCGCGGCGCGACGCCCGGCGCACTCGAATCCTTCCTCGCTGTTCGTGGCGCGCGAACATTGGCGTTAAGGCTCGAACGTGCGCAGGCCAATGCAATGATTCTTGCGGAACGCCTGAGTCTGCATCCCGGCGTCGAGTGCGCCCGTTATCCGGGACTCACTACACACCCGACGCATGCGATTGCACGCGCGCAGATGAAGGGATTTGGAACGATAATTTCATTCGATGTTCGTGGTGGCGCAGTCGCCGCTGATGCGGTTTGCTCGCGCCTCCGGCTTGTACAGCACGCTACGAGTTTAGGTGCTGTTGAGTCCACGATTGAGCGTCGAGCGAGCATCCCAGGTCAGGAGCACCTCCCGCCTTCGCTGCTGAGGTTGAGCGTAGGAATCGAGAACGTCGAGGATATTTGGGGTGATCTGGATGCGGCCCTGCGGGGGCGTGGATAGGCGTTCCGTTGTAGTGACCTGGACGCCTGCCGAAAGTCGACCGCTAGCGATGACCTGCTCCCGATCATCGCTGTTGCCTGGCGTCCTGATGCTGGAAATTTCGGCGTCCTCAGAATCTCCCTGCATCAACATCCTTGATGAAATCAATCAGGCCGGTCATGTAGACCTTTTGATCATCGTAGAGCGCCATATGGCTGCCCTTCGGGCAATAAAGGTAACGTCCGCGGTGGACCGAAGCAGCGATTAGTTTCATCTGCGCGGGATCCATGGTGTCGTAGCGTGCTCCGATCGCGAGTGTCGGAACAGTAATTTTCCCAAGGTCGGCGGTTCGGTCCCAGTTGGCGAGCTTGCCACTGGCGCCCATCTCGCTCGGTCCTTGCATCGGCACGTAGACTTTCTTGTTTATCTTGGCAAATGCACGCAGTACCGGGTCGGGCCACTCCGAAACGGGCATTCGCAGAACGTGTTGATTGTAAAAATTACTGTAAAGCAGCTCTTCGTAGCGAGGATCGTCGTACTTGCCGGCTGCCTCCAGGCTGATGATCTCGTTCAGAGCCTTCTGGTCCATCGCTGGCATCAGGACTTCGCGCGCATACCGGTTGTACGCAGGGACGCTCGGCATCATGTTCGAGATGATTAGTCCCTTAAGGTTCTGTTGGTATTTAAGCGCGTACTCAAGTGCCAGAATTCCACCCCAGGAATGGCCGAGCAGGTAGAAATTATCTTTTCCGAGTTTTAGCGCTTCGCGAACTTGCTCGACCTCCTCGACGAACCGTGGCAGCTCCCAGAGTCCCGGCATGTCTGGCTGATCGCTGTAGGCGGAGCCTAGTTGGTCGTAGTAGTAGTACTCAATCCCGGCTCCGGGAAGATACGAGTCGAGCGCTTCAAGGTACTCGTGAGTGACGCCAGGCCCGCCGTGCAGCAAGAGAACTTTGATGCGCGGGTTAGCGCCAACTCGCTTCGTCCAGACGCGGAAGGGGCCATTGGCGGTCTGGACAGTGATCATCCGAACACCGCCAGTGAAAGCGTCCTCTCGGCCGCTCTGGTCAAAATAGGAGCTAGGCACAGGAGTGTTCTCGGCGATTGCGGAGTGGCTGCCAAAAAGAGCCGCCAAGAGCAATATCGAGCAGTAGTTCCGCATCGGAAAAATCTCCTTAAGTCGCCGAAATGACGTGGGCACTTTGCAGCATTTCATCTGGCTCCGCGCTCCGTGAGCAATCCCGGGGGGGGGGCAAGGCTCGCCCGCCTGACGTCAAATGCTACCGGCATCGGAGTAAGGATCGAGTCGGCACCCCCGCGCCATAATGCCTGTTCGCTGCTCTGCCGGATGGCCGTTAAGTGCCGCGGCAAGTCTACTTGGCCAGCGGCATCGAAAAAATGGGGCGTCCGGTGCTCATCCCGCCGCCCCGGTACGCGCTGGGCTGAAGTCGCGTAGGATCCATTTGAGGCTAGTTTCGGCAGCACGTCGCGGGGTAGTTCCGCATCTGTGAGCCGCGATCTGGCGTTGCTAGCTAGGGGTTGCGATGCCTGCCGCGCACATCGTCTTGTATCTGGTGCTTGTTCTGGTGAATGTCATCTTCGCCGCTGCTTGGCTATTGCACGCGCGGCGCCAGACGGCGACTACGCGGCCAATGGTATCGGACGTCGTAATTGGAGCGGGGACCAATTTCCTCGATACTCTTGGCATTGGGAATTTTGCGCAGATAACGGCGCTGTTCAAGCTGCGCGGTCGTCCGGCAGATGAGCTAATCCCCGGGACCTTGAACGTCGGCAATGCGATCCCGTCGTTTCTCGGCACACTGATCTTTGCTGCCGCTATCAGAGTCGAGCCCCTGTTGCTGACCTGTATGGTTTTTAGTGCAGGCTGTGGTGCGTGGTTCGGTGCCGGCGTTGTCAGCAGAATGCAGCGCAAGACCATCCAGCTTCTGATGGGCACGGCGCTCGTGCTCGCGGCCTTTTTCTTTATTCTGACCAACGTAGGGCTTCTGCCGGCGGGCGGGACGGCGATGGGCTTGAACGGCTGGCGATTTGCGGTGGCCGTCGGTGCGAATTTCGTGCTCGGTGCGCTCATGTGCGCTGGGATCGGAAATTACGCACCAAGCATGGCGCTGCTCGCTCTGCTCGGCATGCATCCGGTCGCTGCCTATCCGATCATGATCGGCAGCGACGGCATTCTGATCCCGATCGCCAGTCTCGGGTTCCTGAAGTCGGGGCGCTTTGATCCGGTCGTCGCGCTGGGGCTCTCTATCGGCGGCGTCATTGGCACCTTGCTGGCGTTTCCGCTAATCGCGGTCCTTTCGGCTCATTTGTCGTTGATGCGCTGGCTTGTGATCGGAGTGATCCTGTACGCGGCGGTGTCTATGTTGCGCAGTGTCGGTCGTCCAGGGTCCGCTTGAAAATTCCGGTCCGCTCGCGGGTGCGTAGTGTCGTGGCGTTCTGTGTGGCGGCGAAACCCGTCGGCGCGCTGCCGTTGCCGAAAACTATCGCAGCTGCGCTGCGCTATTGCTGTGACATTCCGCCACTTGCGTCTGTACGACGTCGGGCTGCTTCCTTTTCGATCGGTCCGGCCGCATGTGTGCTGGCAATCCGCTGCAAGCGGCAGGTGATCTAGCCGTGCTGCCTGCCGATCCAGCCCCTGAGGCGCTCTCGTTGGAGCCAATTGGCTTTGTCCGCAGCGCGCTCGCTTCGAAGGTCGAGGCGGCACGGCAGCCTCGCGCGGCGGAGGGTACTGCAGGAACGATAGAGTTGCTTCCGGGGCACAATTTCGAGCACGCGCTCGAGGATTTGGCCGGCTGGGAATACATTTGGGTGATCTTCTGGTTCCACCTTAATCGGGGGTGGCGCCCTAAGGTGCTGCCGCCAAGGAGTGTGTCCGGACGAAAGGGCGTATTTTCGACGCGCGCGCCGCATCGCCCCAACCCGATTGGGTTGTCGGCCGTTCGGCTTGAGAGAATAGACGGGCTGACGCTTCATATCCGGGACGTGGATATGGTGGACGGCACCCCCGTCCTCGATCTCAAGCCGTACGTTGCCTACACCGATGCCCATGCGGCGGCGCGCAGCGGATGGCTTGGAGATTCCGCGCCGCCGAACGATCCTATTGCGCCATTTCTCGTTCACTGGACCGAGCTTGCGGCGGCACAAGGCGCCTGGGTGGAGGCGCGCACCGGACTGCCCTTGTGTGATCGAGTCGTCGCGGCACTCTCGCTCGGCGCTACGCCCCACCCCTACCGGCGCATCAGGCGTGTCGGCGATGAGTTCCGGCTGTCGATCAAGGATTGGCGGATTCGCTTTTCCCTCGCAGACCGGGAAATCCTGGTGCTTGAGGTGCTGTCGGGTTACCGCAACGCGCAACTCGCGGCTGGCGCGGCCGCCGAGCCGATTAGAGCGCACAGTGAATTCGTCGGGCTCTGGCCGGGCGGTCTATGACCAGCCGTCCGTCGAGGGGGTCATAGAGCCCCTGCCGGGGCCATCAGGTGAGAGCGATGGATGTGTGGTGAGTGGCGGTGTGCTCACGACCGCGACGTCATCGCCACGGCACGCGCCGCCGAGCCGGACATCTAGTCCGCGCAAGGCTAAGGATAACGCGTGTCGGGGCGGCGGCATGAGCACCAGATTTCCGTGTCTCCATACCCGCAGTATTCATCTCCCCACTGCGAATGGTGAACCGCTTCGGCGGCCTCGGCTAGGGGTCTGTGGCGGCGGCGGCGGGGCCCGGACCTAGAGCTGGGTGCCCCCCCGGGCTTGGCAGGTCAGGGGGCGTCTGCAGTGGCCCGGAGCGGCACATGCCGGGGGCTGGGTGCCCGCGCCCTGAAGTGAGCGGCTGGCCCCGGTCTGGCCGCCGGGCCAGGACATGGCGATTGTCTGTAAGCATCCGGTGAAGTCATCTACCGGAAGTTTTCCGGGATGAGGATGATCGTGTCCACTAAGAAACAAGTGGACACGTGTACATGAGCGAGAAAGAAGTGTCGGTGAAGCGTACGCGTCGGCGGCACAGCGAGGAGT
>CAIYLH010000110.1 GCA_903927005.1 uncultured Pseudomonadota bacterium | reverse complement strand
CGTATTCACGAATTTCGAAGCCTCAAGCCACGGATAGGACTCGCGGCGCAACTTGAAGCGCAGCGTGCGGATCACTGTCGGGACTGGAGTCTTGGGCATTGGCGCGATTTAACTTGCGCCACCTGCTGCGGCGTACGCGAGAAATTGCCCAGTTCGTACAGATATCGAACGACCCACTGCAGCCCGGCAACGAGCGCGGCATGAGCCCTAAACACTTGGCCGCAGCTCCTTGTGCTGGCGCAACTGTCGCAGCGGGGTCAGCGCGTCCCTGCGCTTCCGTGGGTCTACGCACGATCAGGTCAGTTATCGGACAAGCGCTCGACCGGCGCTATGGGCGCGCAAGCTGCGCTACGCCGTCGATACCCCCGACGCCGAGTCCAGCAGCCGTGCAGGCCGGTACGCCAGCAGCGCACACAGGGCCAGCGCCCCGGCGGCCCAGGCAATGACCGCTTCCGGTTGCCGGCGCTCTCGACGCTCGCGGCCGGCGTCCGCTTCGAGTCGACGCACCGCGGACACCCGTGGAGCATCCGGCTCGACGGGACGAACCTGCCTCAGGCGCAGGGCCTGCATATCTCGCCGGTAGGTCTGGTGCTGCCGGAGCAGTCGCGGCAGGTGCAGCTCACGTTCGCGATCGAGACCTGAAGCGGGCCGGGCGGCCCCCTCGGTACGGGGTCCTGATGCGATGCTCGGGCGTACCGCACTCACCAGCCGAAAGGCTCTAAAGCCGAGCTACGGAAGGCGGGGGGCGTCGCCTCAGGCCTGCGTGCGGCACGCGCTAGCGGCACTCCAGACGGTCGCCGGGCTGGCCGCAGGTCGTGCTCCGAGCCGCTCGCGCCGGGGGTGGCGGAACGAATACACTTGCGCCCCTGATCCGATCCTTACCCATCGCCCGGAGCCGAGTCCAAGATGACGACCCTGCTGTTCTACAAGAATGTGATCCCGCTCGACCGCGACCAGCACAAGACCCTCAAGCTCCGGCCGGTCAACAACATCGGCTTCGCCGCCGAGGTCACCGCGGTGCCGGTGGTGGTAGGCGAGTTCAATGAACTTGCCCGGCAGGGGCCGATCGCGTTTCTGAAGCTGGGCGACGGCGGCCTGATCCCGGTGGCGCTGCTCGGCCTGCCCGGTGGCCGTAACGCCTACCTCGACGCCGACGAGCGCTGGAGTGCGCCGTACATGCCGGCGTTCATCCGACGCTACCCGTTCGTGTTCTCGGAGAACGGTGATCAGATGACCGTCTGCTTCGACCGCGACTTCGCCGGCTTCAACGACGAGGAAGGCGAGGCGCTGTTTGAGAACGGCGAGCCGACGCCGTTCCTGAAGAACGCGATGAACCTGCTGGGTGAGTTCCAGCGCCAGGTGCAGTTGACCCAGCAGTTCACCAAGCGCCTCGAAGAGGCGGGGGTGCTGTCGGAGATCAATGCCGAGATTCGTCTGGAGGACGGTCGCACCTCGAACATCAGCGGTGTGCTGGTGGTCGAGGAGGCGAAGCTCAAGGCCATTCCGGAGGCGACGCTGAAGGCCTGGTTCGACGCGGGCGATCTCGCTTGCGTCTACGCCCACCGCCTGTCGCTGGGCCACATGGTCGACATGGCGCGCCGCTCGGCGCCGCCCGCGGCGCCCGCCGCCGTCTGACGCCGGGCCGCTCTGCCCCCGCTTTGGGGGCAGAGCGTCGCGCCCTGCGTTCTGTCCACGCAAGCGCAGGGACGCGCTGACCCCGCTGCGACAGTTGCGCTAGCACAAGGAGCTGCGGCCCAGTTTTTAGCTCATGCCGCGCGCATTGCCGAGCTTCAGTGGATCGCTCGATATCTGTACGAGCTGGGCAATTTCTCGCGTCCGCCGCAGCAGGTGGCGCCAGTAAAATCGCGCCAATGCGCGAGACTCCAATCCCGACAGTGACTCGCACGCTGCGCTTCAAGTTGCGCGGCGAGGATTGTTCGCGGCTCGAGCCCGCTGCGGCTCAATCCAGGCACGCCTGCAGCTGATGAACCCAAGTTTCAGGCCAAGCGGCTGCAGCGCGATGCGTCAAGGCGCAGAACCAAGGTGCGCTAGCAGTTCAGTCAGAACTGAATGAACACCAGCCCGTCGATAGTCATGGGCGACGAGTGCCCGGCCGGGAGTTAGGGCGAGTAAGTCCGCAAGGCCTTGCTCGATGCCGACCGGCGGATGCGCCGGCCAAAGCGGCGCTACAGCGGCGAGGGAGGGGGATGGAGCGCAGATTGACGTCGGTGCCAACTGGTGCTCATGCCGCCGCCCCAACACGCGCTATCCTTAGCCTTGCGCGGACGAGGTGTCCGGCTTGCCCGCGCGTGCCCTGGCAATGACTCGTTCCCGTACACGGACGAGGACACCCGCTCGCGGTTAAGGATGTTTTTCGCGGCGTTGACGTCGCGGTCGCGAGCACACCGGCACTCACTACACATCCACTGCCTGCGCGAAGAACTGAGCAAAGCCGGCTAACGTTGGAGCGGGCAGGTATAGATCAAGCGGCAATGACAATGATCATGGCCATGGCGGCATGAGCATCAGTACTCGTCGTGAACGTCGCCCAGAACATCGGTACGCATCGCTCGCTGCACGCTCGACCGGCAGTGGCGCTAGCCGGCGCTGACTGAGGCGGCGAGCGTGGCCAAGCGCACGCTGCAGCGGATCGAGGCGGGACGCCTAGCTGACCTCAGGCCCTTATCTGCGCGAGCTGCGTCCGCTCGGACTGATCGAGGACTGGAGCGCTGCTGCCGCTGTCATCAGCGGCCTGCTCGGGAACGCATGCGCAGGCCGTAAAAGGCCGTCGGCGGGCACAGCGCGTCAAGCCCGCCGTGCCGCTGTGGCGATGTTGCGCTGCAACGCGCCCACGCCGGCTCGGCTGCCGCTGCGCGGCGTGAGCGGTTAGGTGTTTTCCTTCTTTTCGGCTAGTGCAAATAGTGCAATGCTAGTGCGGCTAGCGCACTTTATGTTGCGCCGCAGGTAGAGGCTGACAAGCAGACGATTGCCAAAGTGCCGCGCTGGCGGCTGACCGGTCCCGGCCGTCGATGACGGTGGTTGGCGCGGTTGGCGATCCTGATCCAAATCACTTCAATGGGTGCGATCAAAAAAATGAATGAAACAATGCCGCATTGCAAGACTCCGTTGGCCGTGCTGTTGGCGCTATCGCTGCTGAGTACCTTTGCGCTGAGCGCGGTGGCGCAGGACAAGCCCCGCGCCGAGGATGTGCTCGCCGATATCATCGTCACCGGCACGCTGATCCCGCAGGCCAAGGTCGAGACCGCCACGCCGGTGATCGTGATCACTGCCGAGGATCTGCAGGTGCGTGGCTTCGCCACGGTCGCGGATGCCCTGCAGCAGAGTGTGTTCTCGACCGGCTCGGTGCAGGGGCCGCAGTTCTCCAACGGCTTTACGCAGGGCGCGAAGACCTTAAGCATGTTTGGGCTGTCGCCGAGCTACGTCAAATACCTCGTCGACGGGCTGCCGATGTCGGACTACCCGGCGCTCTACAACGGCACCGACACCTTCACCAGCATCGGCGGTATTCCGATGGCGCTGGTCGAGCGTATCGACATCCTGCCGGGTGGCCAGTCCTCGCTGTATGGCTCCGACGCGATCGCTGGCGTCGTCAACGTGATCCTCAAGAAAAAGCTCGACGGGCTGGAGGCGGATGTCCGTTACGGCTTCACCCAGGACGGCGGCGGCATCGACAAGACGATCGCACTGGCGGACGGCTTTGAGATCGGCAAGCTGCGCGTGCTGGCAGGGGTGCAGTACGACAAGACCACGCCGATCTGGGGCACGCAGCGTGCGCTGACCTCGCAGTACTTCGCCTCCGGCACGTCCGCCCAGACCGCCGAGCGCGACTATCTGGTCTACGGCTATTTTGGCCCGTCCGGCGACGGCACCAACGCCTACTACTTCCAAGATCCGGCCCACTGCGCCAACGTCGCCAGCCAGTTCGGCGGCTCGGTGCAAGAGGCCTCGCGCGCCAATCGCGGCAGTTTCTGCGGCACGACCCGGGCGGGCTACTACACCCTCAACAACGGCGACGAGAGCGCGCAGGCATACCTGCGGGCGACCTACGCCATGAACGATCGCGTCGAGCTGTATTCGGATGCGCTGTTCAGCAACGAAGTCACCTCGTTCAGCAATGGTGCCGGCGTCTTCAACACCACCTTTGTGAACAGCGCCTACAACTATTTTTACGATCCCAATCTCGATGACCTGGTCACCTTGCAGCACATCTTCGCGCCCGAGGAGGCAGGCAGCCTGGACTCGACGCTCAGCAAGAACACGACCAACCTGTTTCGGGCCACGCTGGGCGGCCGCGGCGGGCTGTGGGGATCGTGGACCTATGACCTCAGCGCCACCTACAACCAGCAGCGGCTGAAGGAACACACCTTCGCGCAGCTGACCCAGCCGCTGCTCGATTTCTACGCGCCGGTCTTTGGCGAAAACCTCGGTGCCGACCCCTACGGCTTTGGGGTCTCGACCTTCGCGCCCGACTACGCGGCGTTCTACCAGCCGATCACCCCGGCGCAGTACGCGTCCTTCAGCGGCTTCTTTAACAACCACTCGCAGACGGCCAGCTCGCTGTTCCGCGCACAGCTGACCAACGCCGCGCTGTTCCACCTGCCCGGCGGCAACGCCGGCATCGCCGTGGTGCTCGAGGGCGGTCGGCAGAGCTGGGAGTACCTGCCCGATCCGGGTTTCACAACCGGCAATTTCTTCGGCTATACCACCTCCGGCGACTCGTTCGGCGCGCGCACCCGCTCGGCGCTGACCACCGAGCTGCGCTTGCCGGTGGCGCCGATGCTGACCGTCAATGCCTCGGGTCGATACGACGCCTACAAAGTGCAAGGCGGCAGCGTCAACAAGGCGACCTACACGCTCGGACTGGAGTTCCGCCCGTGGGAGGCGCTGCTGTTGCGCGGCCGCTATGGCACCGCCTTCAAGGCGCCGACGCTGTCCGACGAGTTCCAGGGCATGAGCGGCTTCTACACCTCGGCAACCGACTACTGGCAGTGCTCGGTGCACGGCTATAGCGGCGCTAACTTGGCGGATTGCCCGTATCCGGGCGGCAGCGTGTTCGGCCAGACCTCCGGCAACACCCACCTGCAGCCGATCAGCGCCAAGGTCTGGAATGTCGGGCTGGTGTGGGCGCCGACCCACGCCGCGACGATCAACGTCGACTACCTGCACTGGCAGATCAGCAACGAGGTCTCCATGGAGAGCACCGATCAGTTGCTGCGCACCGAGTCGGCCTGCCGACTGGGCGAGCTCGATGTCAGCTCGCCCACCTGCGTGGCGGCGCTGGCGCAGGTCAGCCGGGATCCGGGTACCGACCAGCTGCTGGCGGTCTACACCCCGAAGGTCAACGTCTCGCAGGAGGCGGTCGATGCGCTGACCGTGACGGCCAACTACGCGCTGCAGGCGGGCCGCTGGGGCGGCTTCCAGTTCGAGGGCGCCTGGACGGACATGATCAAGCATCGCTATCAGCAGTACGCCGGCGATTCGATGATCGATCTGCTGGGCGATCCGTACTGGAGCACGGACTTCAAGTCCAGGCTCAACGGCTCGGTCACCTGGGACAAGAACCAGTGGAGCGCGACGGTCTACGTGAGTCGTACCGGCCGGTCGCCGAACCATCTGGCCACGCTCTATCCGGAAGGCTACGCAACCGAGGGCGCCGGGACGCTGTCACCGTGGACGCTGACCAACCTGAATGTGCGTTACACCATAAGGTCCGGGCTGCAGCTGTCGGCCTCCGTCAACAATCTGTTCGACAAGCAGCCGCCTACCGACAATAGCTACAACGGCCTGAGCAGTCAGCCGTACAACGTCTTCAACTTCAACCCGTACGGCCGCAGCTTCCGGGTGGAGGCGAAGATGAAGTTCGGTAAATAGTCGGCGCGAGGCTGGCCGTCAGCGTTGCGCTAACGGCTAGCCGCTGCCGGCAGGCTCAACCGGTAGCGGCTGGCCGTGTCTAGTCGTTCTTGTCGTCGCCCGCTGGCCGCGTGCCGGGGGCGCCGGCCATCGAGCTGAAGAACGTCTCCTGCATCTGCCGCCAGCGCTGGAAGTTCTCCTGCGCGAGGTTCGACATCGCCGCCATCGGGTCCATGCCCACCATCGAGCGCACCCGATCGCGGATCCGCGACTGCTGGGCGGTGAATAGCTTCAGGCTCTGCTCAAGGTAGTCGCCGACCATCGCCGGCATCGTGCCGCCGTAGGCGCGGATCACCTGCGCCAGGAAGTCCTGGCTCATCAGCGGGTCGCCCTGATGCTCCTGCTCGGCGATCACCTGCAACAGGATGCTGCGGGTGATGTCCTCCTGGCTCTTCTTGTCGATGACCACAAACTCGATCTTGTCAGTCACCAGCCGGCGGATGTCGGCGAGGGTGATGTAGCGGCTCTCTACCGTGTCGTAGAGGCGGCGGTTCGGGTACTTCTTGATGACGCGAGGATCGCTCATGTTCTTCCCTGCATGTTGCACCGCGACGGTCCTTCGAACGGACCCCATCATACCCGCGCCGCGCTGCAGGGCAACATAGCCGGCGGCCCCGAGCGGGATCTCCGCAACAAGCGTAATCGACTGAATTCTGAAGGTTATTCAAGTTCGTCGGGTGGCAGCACCGGGCCGCCGCCAGAGCCCGTCACGGTAGGGCCGCCGCCATGCTGCAGCACAGCGTGCAGCAAGAAATCCGCGCTTTTGGCGGCTTTGGACGCGCTCCGTCAGGGCGGGTGAGCGGCTCCTTACAGGGCCGCCCAAACCGCCCCGTGGCGGCTGTCGGCCGACGCGCTGGCAGCCGCCCTTCGCTCGCACTACGGGAAACCCCTACCTTTTGGTTTTGGCCCGCCAAGTTCCCGGCCGGAGGCATCAACCCCATCGGCCCGTGCGTCGGCAGCCCTCAATCTCCACCTTGAGACCGTACCTTCCGTTTTTGACGGGGGGGCGTGCTGCGGACAACGAACAAAGAGAAGGGAGCGCTGGGCATGAGGAACGCGGCTTGGGCCATTGGACGGGCGAGGAGGGCGGTGCTGGGCATCGTCGGCCGGCCGTCGTGTGCGCTCGCCCCGCTGCCTGCCCGCCACGTCCTGTCAGCGCCGCTCGCCGAATTCACCACAGCAGCCCAGCGCCTGAGCTCAGCTGCACGCGGCGCAGTGACGCCGGAGCCGTTTATGCCCAATAGCCGATCCACTGAGAGTCACAGCATGCAGCGCTTCACATTTTGGCGGAACGATGTCCGCCGTTGCGACGGAGGATTCGACATGAAGAGCACATCGCCCCTCGTTCGCCTATTGCCGGCACTGGCATTGCTGCTGGTGGCATCAGCCGCCCAGGCGCAGAGCTTTCGCGTGCAGTGCCCGGACGGCACCACGATGCATCCCGGCGGTGCGCACATTAAGTGCCAGCAGGTCAGCGGCGGCGACGGCTTCGCGACCATGGGTGACGGCTCGATCACCTACCTGTTCGGCTTCGGCCCGCTGTCGGGCCTGACCGACATTTACAACGGCCAGGCCGGCACCCAGACCAACCAGGCGTTCAACCTGCCCATGCCGCCGGTCTCCGGCTCGCCGAGCACGCTGGTCGGCATGCCTGACGCGAGCTTCGCTTTCAACGGTGCGATCGGCCTGGCGGAAGACACCAGCCTCGACCCCTGGACCTCCGGCGCGACCTACGCCATTGGCGATCTGGTACGCACCGCCACCGGCATCTACAAGGCGAAGACCGCCGGCAACGCCGGCGCCACCGAGCCGACCGGCACGACCAACAACTTCAATGATGGCCGGGTCCGCTGGAGCTACGAAGGCTCGCTGCTCGATGGCCACCTCGACGCGCGCCAGTTGATGGACGTGGGCGTGATGAACGCCAACCAGCCGGCACCGCTGATCGCGATCGACGAGGACGACGAGCTGTTCCTGACGCTGAGCAACGTCGGCATGATCATGCGGCCCGACCTGTTCGAGCAGCATACGATCCATTTCCACGGCTACCCGAACGCCTCGGCGTTCTATGACGGCGTGCCGGACGCCTCGGTCGCGATCAACGTCGGTGGCAGCTTCAGCTACTACTACCTGGCCCCGGACGCGGGTACCTACTTCTGGCATTGCCACATCGCACCGCCCGAGCATCTGCAGATGGGCATGGTCGGTCAGCTGTATGTGCGCCCGCGCCAGAACAAGGTGGCGGTCAACACCTCGCTGCGCGATGCGCTGGTGCAGTGGGAAGCCGGCACGCCCGCGGCGATCACCGAGCAGCGCACTGTCACTTCCGCGGACTGGACGGCGTTCGAGCCGCTGCGCAAGCGTTGCGGTAACGACATCCTGTGCACCACGCCGATCCCGGCGGCCAACGCCGCGCTGCGCGCGGCGGGCGGCGGCTATGCCTACAACGACGGCGACGGCTCGACCTACTACGACGTCGAGTATCCCATCCAGATGATGGGCTTCGACCCGAACTTCCACTTCGTCGGCATGACCTTCAATGCCGAGTCGTTCATCGACATGAAGGACAAGTACTTCCTGCTCAATGGCCGCAGCTACCCCGACACCGTCGGCGGTCATAGCTGCGTGGACGGTGACACGCTGCCGGCGTGCAACCACAAGGCGGTCGGTGCGGTCGTCGCAGGTCCGATGCAGACCCAGTCGACCGATGGCACCAATCACACCTCACAGCCGATGCCGTCGGTGATCAACATCCCGGCCAATGGCAAGGCGCTGCTGCGGCTGTCGAACCTCAGCGTCACCGAGTACCACACGCTCGCCTCGCTCGGCGTGCCGATGCGGGTGGTTGGTACCAACGCGCGCCTGCTGCGCGACATGGCCGGCAACGATCTGACCTACCTCACCAACTCGATCACGATCGCCGGCGGCGAGTCGATCGACGTGATCCTCGATGCCACCGGCCTCACCGCTGGCCAGAAGTTCTACTTGTACACGCCCAACCTCGATCACTTGTCGAACGACGCCGAGAACTTCGGCGGCGAGATGACCGAGGTCAATATCTGTGGCTCGGTCCATCCGTCGACCAAGATCTGCAGCGGAATCTAGGAGAGCAGCGATGCACCCAATCAATACTCAGTCTCTGCTCGTCCAGCGCTTGCGCTGCGTAGTTATTGCGCTCGGCTCGCTGCTCGCGCTGCCGGCGCTCGCCGCGGCGCCCGGCATCACCGGACCTGTGTTCAACCTGCAGGCCGCGGCGACGCGCGCCTCGCAGCCCAACGGCAAGTCGGTCTACACCTGGGGCTACGGCTGCCTGGGGGCGCCGACGGGCTTCGCGCCAGCGGCCATCTCCAATGGTTTCTGTCCTGCGGCGCAGCTGCCCGGTCCGACGCTGATCGTCACCGAGGGCGATACGGTCACGATCAACCTGACCAACAACCTGCCGGCCGCGGCGGGTAGCACCTCGATGCTGTTTCCGGGCTTTGTCACCACTGCGGTGGTGGGCGGCGCGCCCGGCGTGCTGACGCAGGAGGCGCGCAATGCCGCTGCCTGCAACCTCGCGTTGAACGCCGGCTGCAACACGGTCAGCTACACCTTCATCGCGAGCACGCCCGGCACGCACTCCTATTACAGCGGCACGCAGGCCGACCTGCAGATCGAGATGGGCCTGTACGGCGCACTGATCGTGCTGCCGAACGCTGTGCCTGCGGCCTGCAACGCAGGTCTTGCTGCGCAGAACGTGCTCGCCAGGGCGCAGTCGGGCGAGGGCGACTTCCGCCTCGCGCACGCCGCCTACGATCACCCGGCCAGCTGCTACGACCGCGAGTACCTGTTCCAGTTCTCGGAGATGGACGACGACGTGCATCTGCAGGCCGAGGATCAGGTGCTGGCCGATCTGGCGAAGCCGGTCGGCACCGGCTGCACCAACCCGGGCGGTTGCCTGGTGGTTGCGACCGAGCCGTACACGCCCGGTTACTTCCTGGTCAACGGCCGCTCGATGCCCGATGACATGGATCCCAACTACGCGCCGCAGTATCCGAGCCAGCCGTACAACGGCAACCCGCACATGCACCCGGGCGAGTTGACGCTGGTGCGCATCGTCGGCCACGGCCGCTGGCAGCATCCGTTCCACGAACACGCCAACCACGTGCGCGTGCTGGCGCGTGACGGCAACCTGCTGCTGAGCCCGGCCGTCGCCGGCGTCAGCGTGCCTGCGGGCCCGTTGCTGTTCACCACCACCACCACGCCCGGCATGACGATGGACGGCATCTTCTACTGGACCGGCAAGGGCCTGAACTGGGACGTGTTCGGTCACGGCTATGCCGGTGACACGAGCGTCTGCATCCCGGACGCGAACGGCTATTACACAGCCGACCCGAGCGCCGCCAACTTCTACGAGTGGTGCGGCGATCACAACAAGGCGCTCGAGAAGAACCCGACCGGCCAGGTGGCCGCCGGCGGTCCGATGACGCTGCCGGATCCGAACATCCTGATGCAGGGCGCCTGGTATGGCGGCAGTCCCTATCTCGGTGGCGATGCGACCGCGCGTTCGGTCGGCGTCACGCCGATCTCGCCGGCCGGTACCGTCGCGAACTCCGCCGGTGGCTACGCCTACATGTGGCACTCGCACAATGAGCGCGAGATCACCACGGACAACGTTTTCCCCGGCGGCATGATGATGATGATGCTCGTCGACCCGCGCGATTCCGCGATCGACGAAACGAATTGATCTTCAGGAGAATAGAGATGCATCGTTACACCTCCCAGCCCGTCAAGCGCTTCGCGCGCCTCGCGGCTGCTGCTCTCCTGCTAGCCAGCCAGGGTGTCCTGGGCGCTACAGTCAACCTCAACGCCGCTCCCACCAGCACGACCCTGCCCGACGGGCAGAGCGTGCCGATGTGGGGCTACCAGTGCCTGGGTGGCGACACGGTCGCGACCTGCGCCGCGGCCAACCCGAACGCCGGTGGCAACTGGTCGCCGGTCGTCATCACCGTGCCGTACAGCGGCGTCGGGACGAGCCTGACGATCAACCTGACCAACAGCCTGTCGTTCGCGGCCGGCACCACCCTGGTGCCGACCTCGCTGACGATCGTCGGCCAGCTGGGCGGCGGTCTGGAACTGGTCGGTGGCATTGGCCATCACACCACCACGCTGAGCCCCACCCACGCGCCGCAGGGCACGACCTGGCCTGGCATCGGCGGCATCGATTCCAGCGCAAGCTCGATCAAGGTGGACGCCGGCGGCTCGGGCTACACCTCAGCACCGACTGTCATCCTGACCCCGGGGGTCGGCGGTGGCTCTGGCGCCACGGCCAAGGCGACGGTCAGCGGCGGCGTTGTGACCGGCATCACGCTGACCAGCTTGGGCAGTGGCTACACCGAGGCACCGACGGTCAGCTTCAGTGGCGGCGGCGGCAGCGGTGCTGCGGCGTCCCTGAGCTGGGCGGCATACCAGACCGCCGGCAGCCCGACGGCGATCGCGCCGGCGCAGGGCCCGCGCGTGCAGTCCTTCGGCACCGAAGTGCTGGCAGGGGCGGCCACGCCCACCGCGCTGACCTGGAGCAATCTGCGTCCGGGCACCTACCTGATCGAGTCGGGTACGCATCCTTCCATTCAAGGTCCGATGGGCCTGTACGGCGTGCTGGTCGTGACGGGCTCCGCGCAGACCTTCCCGACCGACGTCAAAACGCCGACCACGGCCGCCTCGGCGTTCGACGCGAGCGTGCCGGTCGTGCTCAGCGAAATCGACCCGGTGCAGAACGCCGCGGTCGCCACTGCGGTTGCCACCGCAGGCTTCAGCGAAACCGCCGTGTGGAGCGGCCAGGTCGGCGCCTGCGGCAACCCGTCAGTGCACAACTGCTACCCGCCGGCGGTTAACTTCAGCCCGCGCTACTACCTGGTCAACGGCGTGTCGTTCGATCGCACCAGCATCGGCGCGTCGACCGCGCAGATCCTGGCGTCGGCCACGGCCACCAGCGGCAACGTCGCGCTGCGACTGGTCAACGCCGGCCTGCGCATGCACATCCCGTCGGTTGTCGGCCTGCCGATGACGCTGATCGCCGAGGATGGCAATCCGCTGCCGGGCGTGCCGCGCCTGCAGAACGAGGTGTTCCTCGCCGCCGGCAAGAGCTATGACGTGATCGTCAAGCCCACTCAGGCCGCCGGCAGCTACGCGCGTGCGACCTACCCGATCTTCGATCGCCAGCTGAGCCTGTCGACCAACAACCAGCGCGACGGCGGCATGCAGGCGTATATCGCTGTGGCCGGTGGCGCGACCGCAGGCGTTGGCGTCGCCGGTGCCGGTGGCTCCGACACCCAGCTCAGCGGTGTGGTCGCCAAGACCTACTACTGCGTCAGCGGCCGTCCGCTTGACATCGCCGACCCGCAGCGCGGCCTGCTCGGCGGTACCAGTGGCGCAAACGGCGTCAGCCTGACCGCCGCCACGCTGGCCGGCACGCTGTCGCTGCAGACCAACGGCACGTTCAGCTACACCCCGCCGCCGGCGCCTGCCGCTTGCGGTGGCACGTTCAGCTACACCGTCAACAACCTGCCGGCCCCGGCGGCGACCATCACCCAGTGCGATGCTTCCAGCAGCGCCAACCCGGGCTGCACGCTCGGCGGCCCGCCGGTGCTGCATGACGACAGCTTCGCTGCCAACAACGCCAAGCAGCTGCTGATCAGCCCGCCAGGCGTGCTGCTCAACGACGTCGATCCGGCCGGCCGGACGCTGAGCGTTGACCCAAGCACTATCAATGCGATCGGAGGCCTCACCGTCACGGTCAACGCCGACGGCTCGTTCGTCGCGTACGCGCCGGCTGCAGGCAGCTACTCGTTCACCTACAACGTCAAGAACTCGCAGGGCACGCCCGCGCTCGCGCCTGCGACGGTATCGCTGACGTTCCCGACGGGCTCGGGTCTTGCGGTCACGCTGGTGGACCAGAAGCACGGCTGGACACTGGCCAACGACTACCGCTGGATCATCGAGGAAGACCGCACGTTCTGGATCGACCCGAAGTGCCAGGTCAACACCGGCGGCGCGGTGCGTCCGAAGGACTCCTACGGTCGCGACTGCCCGGCCGTGCCGGTCGAGGCGCTCGGCTACAACTTCCATTCGGCCGGCATGCCGGTCGTGGCCACCGGCTGCATGGGCTCGGTCTCCTGCGAGAGCGGCCAGACGCTGCTCGGCGAGGCGGCGGTCTGTGACGTCGGCAACGGCGTCTGCCGCACCACTGCGACCCAGCGCCAGGAGCTCAGCCCGGCCGATGTCGCGCTCGACCCGAACAAGCACTACTTCATCTCCGTGCTGCCTGGCGATGGCATCAACCCGAGCGTGGCCGGCGTCGGCGGCCCGGTGACCGACTCCAACGGCAGGACGCGCAAGTTCGATCCGGCGCTCGACTGCCCGACCGAGGCCGACTTCGCGCCCGGTAGCGGCAGCTGTGGTCACAACATGGGTGGCGGCCAGATCGCCCCTGCGTTCGATCCGCGCCACAACCCGATCGCGCCTGCGATCACGATCTCGCTGGCCGAGACGCCGCTGCCGACCGCGCGCATCGCGGTGCTGGTGTACGAGGACGACTACCCGCTCAACGGTGAGAACGACGCCGGCGGCGGTGTAGACATCGTCGCGCCGAACGAGGCGGGCCTGGGTGGCTTCCAGATCGAGCTGCTCGATCAGGCGGGCGGGCTGGGTGACAACACCGGCCAGATCACCTACGACATGTTCAACATGCCGGTGACCAACTCGTTGGCTGGCACCCTGGACCCGATGACCGGGCTCAATGCCTGCCCGATCGGCTCCAACGCCGACAACAACGCGGCCAAGGTCGTGACCTGCCCGACTTACGAGTCGGACGGCAAGACACGCTCGCCGCTGGCCGGCCAAGCCGTGATCGAGAACCTGTATCCGGGCCTGTACGAGGTCACCGCCACCCCCTCCGCCGATCGCATCGCGCGTGGTGAGGAATGGCTGCAGACCAATACCCTCGACGGCGGCAAGCCGCACGAGGCGTTCGTGCGCCCAGGTGAGCCGTCGTACTTCCAGGAGTTCGGTCCTGGCGGCTTCCACATCCAGATGGGCTTCGCCAATCCGAAGATCATCAACGACCGGCGCGTGAACAGCGCAGGCACGGGTCTGTGCGATCCGGCGCCGAAGGGTGGCGGCTTGAACTGCCACTCCTCGATCACCGGTCAGGTGCACGGCAACCACATGAGCCGTACGCCGGACGAGCGCACCTTCGACACGGGCTCCTACGACGCGTTCGCGTTCTCCAACTGCTACGTCGCGCTGGGCGTTCCGGACGAGCAGGACTTCGCGTTCACCAAGTGCGACTCTGACGGCAAGTTCAGCTTCACTGGCCTGCCGGACGGCGTCTTCAAGCTCGCCGTGTTCGACCAGTGGAACGACATCATGCTCGACGGCCTGGTCACGGCCGTGAACATCAATGGCGTCACCCCGGTCACCGTGACCGCCACCCAGTGGCGCACGAACCTGTACACGCGCACCTACATCGACCTGAACAACGACGGCATCCCGAACCGCGATGGGGATGGCAAGGATCTGGAGCAGGGCATTCCGCTGCTGCCGATCACGGTCCGCTACCGCGACGGCAGCATTGGCTTCCGGAACGGCACCGACCTGAGTGGCTACGCCACCTACAACGAAGTGTTCCCGTTCATGAACTGGCTGATCGTCGAGCCGGACACGACCCGCTACAAGCAGACCAGCCAGCACGTGGTCTATGACGCCGGTGGTGCGGACGACTGCACGGCCGACGCGGCCAAGTGCTCCAACACCGCCGCGCACCTCGCGGCGACCAACGAGAGCAACTCGCTGCCCGTCGCGCTGCGCGTCCCGGGCGCGGTCTACTGCCTCGGCGCCGACTGCACCGATGCGGGCGACGCGTTCACCGGCAGCGCCTACCTCGGCGGCACGGCCGCGCCTGCGCCGACCACGGGCCTGTCCAGCGGTCGCATCGACCCGCCGTGGCACACCGAAGGCTGGCAGGGTCTGTTGGGCCAGCACAGCTTCATCGACTTCGGCATGAAGCCGTTCAAGGCCGGCGAGACCGGCGGCATCCAGGGCATGGTGGTGTACGCCTCCACCCGTCCGTTCGACGACCCGACGCTGCTGGTGCAGCTGAACTGGGAGCCGGGCGTCGCCAACGTCCAGGTCAACCTGTACAAGGAAGATCTGGCCGCCGACGGCTCGAAGACCCTGACGCTGGTCGACACGACCGTCACCAGCAGCTTCGACAAGTGGTCACAGGGCTTCCGCACCGACGGCACGGGCACCGGCACGCTGCTGCAGATGGGTGACGGCAGCTACATCCCGAACATGAACTGCCCGGGCCAGGACCCGACCAGCGGCTTCTTCGCGACCCTCGCCGGTAGCAAGATGTGGCTGGACTACGACGCGGCCGGCAACGCCACGACGACCTACAACGGCGACGGCACGATCGGCGGCGCCAAGCACAAGCTCGCCTACAACGCGCAGTTCAAGTGCTTTGACGGCTGGTCGATGTTGAACCAGATTGAACCGGCCCCGTATGACGGCCGCTACCAGTTCCCCAGCATCGTCGACCGCAACCCGGCCTCGGGCCGTCCGTCGGGCCAGGGCAAGCTCAATGGCGTGAATACGCCGGTAGCTGGCACCAACTGCTCGATCTGCACGGCGAACGCGGTCGATCCTAGCGATCCGATCCCGGTGCTGCCGCCAGGCAAGTACGTGGTCGAGGTGGTGACCCCGCAGGGCTATGAAGTGGTCAAGGAAGAGGACAAGAACATCCTCGTCGGCGACATCTACGTGGCCCCGGTCACGCAGCAGTTCGCGGGTCTGGGCAACATCTTCATCATGCCCGACCAGGCGGCGATGAACGCCTTCTACAACGCCAACAATGCGGTCAACGCGACCACCAACCTGGGTGTGCAACACACGCGTCAGGACTTCGCCAGCACCGACCAGTTGTGGCCGTGCGTCGGCCAGACGCGCATCGTGCCGGACACGATGAGCCTGTTCCCGAGCGCCGGGCAGACCGCGCCGTTCGCAGGCGCGAGCCGGCCGCTGTGCGATCGCAAGGAAGTGACGTTGCACGACCAGGAGTCGCTCAACGCCAAGTTCTACATGTTCACCAAGAACCACGTCGCCGGCCACTTCGTCGGCGGCATGACCAACGACATGGCCTCGGAGTTCGATCCGTTCTCGCCGCAGTTCGGTGAGAAGTTCGGCGTGCCGAACCTGCCGATCCGCATGCGTAACTTCGTCGGTGACGAAGTCACCCGCGTGTACGCTGACCAGTGGGGTGCCTACAACGGCATGTACTTCTCCAGCTGGGAAGTGAACCCGCCGAACCCGACCGGCTACGCGCCGCAGATGTCGGTGGCGTGCATGAACGATCCAGGCCCGATCAAGGACCTCGATCCGGACTCGCCGACCCATGGGCAGATGATCACGGACCCGGCCTATAGCCCGGCGTACAGCAACTTCTGCTACGAAACGCCGTTCATGCCGGGCTTCACCGCCTACATGGACACGCCCGTCACGCCGGTGCAGGCGTTCGCGGATCACTACAACCTGCCGGACGCCGAGTACCCGGATGCGACGCCGGTCATCAAGCGTGCCGACTTCCAGGGCAACATCGGTCCCTGGTCTTCGGCCTCGGCTGGCCTTAGCGCGGTGACAGTGACCACGAGCGGCTCGGGTTACAGCAGCACGCCGTCGGTGGGCTTCAGTGGCGGCGGCGGTAGCGGCGCGGTGGCGAGCGCCACGATGAAGGTCGCGGCGATCGCGGTCGGCAGCGGCGGCACCTATACGACTGTCCCGACCGTCACGCTCAGCGGCGGCGGCTACAGCACCCTTGCGACGGCCACGGCCTGCCTGGGCGTGAGCTCGGTTGCGATCTCCAACCAGGGCGCCGGCTACGTCCAAAACGGCAACGGCTGCGCCACCGTCAGCTTCGCCAGTCCCCCTAATGGCGGCACGCGCGCCACCGGCACGGTCACGCTGACCTCGGGCAGGATCACGGCGGTCAACATGACCAACCGGGGTTGTGGCTACACCAGCGCGCCGGCCATCACCTTTGGCGGTAACCGCACGACCGTCGCTGTGGCCAGCGCGACGCTCGGCGTCGCGTCGGTCTCGGTCGGCAACGCAGGCGCGGGCTACACCAGTGCCCCGACCGTCGGCTTCAGTGGCGGCACGGTCGCGGCAACCGCAACCGCCTCGCTGGGCGTCAGCGCGCTGACCCTGACCAGCAGCGGCAGTGGGTACACCTCTGCGCCGTCGGTGACGTTCAACGGCGGCGGCGGCTCGGGCACTGTGGCCTCGGCGACGCTGGGTGCGCTGACGGCGACTGCGCCGCTGGTGCTCAAGTCGTTCGGTGACCGCGTCGTGCAGAACCCGCAGTTCGCTGGCCCCTCGGCAAGTGCGGCGCCCTACAACCAGAAGACGGTCACCCGTCACTACGGCTTCGGTGCTCGCTGCAGCAGCGTCGGTACGGGTTGTGCGGCGGTCTCCGGCGTCACGGTCGGCGGCCTGGCCGCGACCATCAACAGCTGGGATGACGGCACGATCAACGTCAGCATGCCGTCCGGCATGGCGGCCTGCCCGATCGCGCAGCGCAACGTCACAACGCCCGCTGTCTGCGGCGAAGTGGTCGTCACCGCGGGCAACGGCAAGCAGTCGATCGACGGCATCACCGTCACGATCGGCGGCAAGGCGCCGACGATCGTCACCACCGCAAGCCCGAGCAGCAACAAGTGGGGTGAGTTCTATCCCAACCCGCTGCAGACGGCGATCGACAACGCGACCCCTGGCGACCTGCTCATTCTTGAGGCGGGTGCCTATCGCGAGAACGTGATCATGTGGAAGCCGGTGCGCCTGCAGGGCGTCGGTGCCGGTGCGGTCACGATCAACGCCGATGCCCAGCCGGCCGGCAAGATGGACGCCTGGCGTCGCCGGATCAGCTGTCTGTTCGGCCTGACCATCCAGGGCGCGCCGATGACCAACGTGGCGCAGTACGACACCTCCGGTGAGTACAGCTGCCCGGCCGAGATGTACTTCCGTGCCGACCGCATTCCGTTCGAGGGCTTCATCGGCTGGGATGCGTCGAGCAACGGCAACCTCGCGCAGGTGCTGCAGGAGCCCTCGCTGATGGGCGCCTACGAAGGCGCAGGCGTCACGGTCGTCGGCCGCGGCGTCAACCAGGCCGGCGTGCCGCGCGGCAGCGCCGACCTGTGGGGCCAGATCGCAGGTGCAGGTGGCTTTGCAGACGGCAGCCGTTACGTGAACGGGACGTCCGACTGCAGCACGGCCAGCAAGAGCGCGACCACGGCTGACTACGGCACCGGCAACTTCCTGTGCAACCCGTCGAGCATTGATGGCGTGAGCGTCATGAACAGCTCGCAGGGTGGTGGTGGCATCTACCTGCATGGCTGGAACCACTACCTGCAGATCGCCAACACGCGCATCTCGGCCAACGCCGGCACGCTCGGCGGCGGCATCAACCTCGGCAGCGGCGAGGCGCCGCCCGGGTTCATGCTCGATGGCGCGACTTGCTTCGCCGCGAACGACCCCAACCGGCCGAGCCCGCTGCCGTTTTGCCCGCCGATCCCGGCTGGGATCACGGTGCAGGAGAACGGCGCGATTCCGTTGCAGCTGAACACCTACGTGCACATCCACCACAACCAGATCATCGACAACGCCTCGATCGGCGATGCGCTGTTCTCCGGCTCGCCCGCCGGTGCCGGTGGCGTCACGATCAGCGCAGGGTCGGACTTCTACCAGCTGGACCACAACTGGATCGCGGCCAACCTGACCTCGAGCGATGGTGGTGGCGTGGCGCACATTGGCGTCAGCTTCAACTCCAAGATCAACAACAACTACGTGCTGTTCAACCAGGCCAACAACCCGACCCTGCCGGTCGACGGCGGCGGCATCATGATCATGGGCGCGCAGCACGATCGCACGCTGGCCAGCGGCGTGGAGTGCGGTACCACCTCCGACATCGATTGCCCGCCTGGCATGGGCGAGGGCACAGGTCCTAACCTGGTGATCGATGCCAACCTGATCCTCGGCAACAGTGCCGAGGACGGTAGCGGCGGCGGCCTGCGCCTGCGCCAGATCAACGGCGAGGAAGTGTCGGTGTTCCCGCGCACTCCGGACCAGTGGTACGGCGTCACGGTCACGAACAACATCATCGTCAACAACGTCGCCGGCTGGGACGGCGGTGGCGTGTCCTTGCAGGACGCGTTCAAGATACAGTTCGTGAACAACACCGTGGCCTCGAACGACACGACGGCCTCGGCCGGCGTGCTGTTCAAGACCCTCGGCGCGATCATGGCGTCCTCACCGCCGCCGGGATGCCTGCCGACTGCGGATCCGACGCAGCCGCAGAACCCCAACTGCATGCTGACCAATGGGCCGCACATCCCGCAGCCTGCCGGTCTTGTGACCATGCAGAACACGCCGAACATGATGGCGGGGATGGGCCGGTACTTCGACAACGAGACGGGTGGCTGGGCGAACAACACCAGCATCGTCTGCCCGGCCGGCTACGGCTACGGCAACGCGGCCGACACGCTCGCCTCGCGCACCAATGGGCGCTGCCTGCTGATCGGCCTGCCGAGCGTGGTCAATGACCTGTTCTGGCAGAACCGCGCGTTCCATGTCGAGATTGTCGACAGCAACGGCAATGCGGTGACTGGCACGCCGACGCCGAACGGCCAGGGCCTGTACTCGCACCAGAACATCGTGGCGCTGCTGCCGCTGGTGAAGCAGACCTTTACCGGTCAGTGCGTCGACCAGGCCTCGCTGCCGCAGGTGAATGGCGCTGCGCAGCAGTTGTACTGGGACGTGGGCGTGCGCATGGACGGCCTGCCCAACGCCAATGGTCACAACCTGTACTTCGACATCCCGACCGTGGCGGGCGGCTACGCGCTGGAGGCGGCGGCTACCGCGGTGCTGGGTGGCACGTTCACACAGGCGGCGACGGCGGCTGCGACTGTCAGCCCCACCATCCCGCATCGGCTGAGCTCGATCACGGTCCTCAACGGCGGCGCGGGTTACACCGCGGTGCCGACCGTGACCATCTCGGGCGGCGGTGGCACTGGCGCCACTGCGACCGCGACGCTGGTCAACGGCGTGGTGACGGCCGTGACGCTCGGCAGCGGTAGCGGCCGCGGCACCAACTACACCAGTGCGCCGACGGTGTCGTTCAGCGTTGCCGGCGCCGGCACGGTGAGGTCGATCTCGGTCTGGAACCCGGGCGCAGGCTATATCGCGACGCCGACCGTGACCCTCGTCGGCGGCGGCGGCAGCGGTGCGACCGCGACCGCAATCCGCAGCAATGCGGGCCTCGTGACCGGCGTGACGGTGACCAACGCCGGTAGCGGCTATACGACCGCGCCGGATGTGGTGTTCAGCGGTGGCGGGCTCACGCCGAATTCCACTGACACCAGCAGTTCGGCCGGTATCGCGCTGACCGCGAAGAACTCGATCTTCAGCGACAACGTCAACCTGTTGAACACGACGGCGGTGTCCGGTTCGCCAAGCCTGGTGCCGGCTTCGACGCCGGTCCAGGGCCAGTACTGCAACGGCGCGCGTATTCCGCCGGAGCAGTGCTCGACCAACCAGGGTGCGAACAACCAGGGCATGTGCCTGGGCTACTTCACCCCGGCCGGTCAGTCGGAGACCTTCGGCGTCGCCCCGGTGTTCGTGTTCAACGGCATCAAGGCCAGCGCGACGGTCGACGAGGGCAACAACTGGATCAACATGACCTACGGTCCGTTGAGCCTGAGTCGTCCGGTGGCGGGTAATGGCGCGGTGTCAGCGGAGCCGACGGTCGCCAGTGCGGCGGTCGCGGCGGCCGGCGGTGCCTACACGATCATGCTCGGCTCCGAGGCCATCGACGCCGGTGCCAACGCCGGCAGCGTCACCAGCCATGACTTCTTCGGTCTGGCGCGTCCGCAGGGCTCGAGCTTCGACATCGGTGCGATGGAGCTGCCGCCGATCCCGGTGACGATCGCGCTGACTAAGACTGCGAGCGTGTCGAGCGCGAACCCGGGCAACGTGTTCACGTACACGATCTCCGCGACCAACAGCGGCGCCATCAACCTGGTTGGCGGCAAGATCATCGACACCCTGCCGGCCGGCATCACGGGCACCTGGACCTGTGCGGCCAGCGGCGGGGCGAGCTGCGCCTCCGCCAGCGGCACGGGCAACATCACCGCTGCGAGCGGTGGTGCGGTCGGTCTGCCGGTGGGCGGCTCGGTGACGTTCGTGATCAACGCGACCGTGACTAACGCGGCCACCAACGGCAACAGGGTCAACACCGTGACCGTGCTGATGCCGGCCGGTTACGGCAACAGCCTGTCGAACACGGCCAGCGCCACGGTGAACGTGGTGGTGCCGCCGCCGACGCTGACCGCGATCAACCCGGTGGGCTTGATCAAGGGCGCGACGTTGGCGTCGCCGAACACGGTAGCGGCGACGCTGACCGGTACCTGGCTGACCGGTGCGACGGGCATCACAGTCAAGGTGGCATCGTCCGGTGCGACTGAAGCTGCGGTGTACTGCGACACCCTGGTGGTCGTCTCGCCGACCTCGGCGACCGCGCACTGCACGGCATGGAGCACCGCGACGGGCGGCGCGCATAACGTGACGATCACGACGCCGTCGGGCGAGTCCAATGCGGTCTCGCTGAACGTTATCTCCACGCCGCCGGTGCTGTCGGTACCTGGTCAGCCGACGGCCTTCGGTTACTACCTGCCGTACAGCTACGCCACGACGGTGATCGGCATGAGCACGGGCGCGACGTTCACACTGACCAACCCGGCAGGCTCGGGCGGCCCGGTCACGGTGGGTGTGATCACGCTGCTGGGCGATTACCAGCTTGCCAGCAATAACTGCACCAACGGCTTGTCGGTGGCGGCGGGTGCGTCCTGCACGTTCGTCGTCAACTTCGTGCCGACCGCGAGCGGGACGCGCAACGGTAACGTCTCGATCGACGTGCCCGGTGTCGGTACGGTGACCCTGCCGATGGGCATCGGCTCGGGAGCCAACGGCAACCTGACCGGTACTGGCAAGGCGCCGGGCGTGCTGACCAGTTCGCCGGCGGAGACCTGCGGTGTGCTGGGCTGTGCCATCAGCGGCTACAACGCGCTGAGCTTCGGCAGTCACGCGATCGGGGTCGCCACCAGCGCGACGTTTACCTACACCAATGCGGGCAACGGCTCGTTGACGGTCGGTAACCCGGGCGTGGTGTTGACGGGCACCGACTACGCCGTTAGCAGAAACAGCTGCCCGGCGGGCACGGTGCTGGCGGCCAGCGCGAGTTGCACGTTCGTGGTGACGTTCACGCCGACCGCGGCGGCTACCCGCACCGGCACGGTAACGGTGACTTCGGCGGCTGGGGATGCGAGCACGCTGGGTAACAGCGGCATCACCGGCACGGGCACGGCGGCGGCGGTCAGCCTGGGAACGGGCAACCTGAGCTTCAGCACGATCCGGTCGCGGTTGGTGGACCTCACCAACAACACGGCCGCAGCCTGGACGCCGAGCGACTTCGGTAGCGTTGCCAAGACCAGTGGCAACGGCACTTGGGCGGTTGTGACAAGTGGCGCCACGGTGGGTACTTGCAACCCGGCGTCGGCGGTCGCGGTCGGTGGCACGTGCAGCATCCGCGTCACGTTCACGCCGTCTTCGCCGACGAGTTCATCGCCGGCGGTGCTGAGCATCTCGGGTACAGCGGGCGGCACGACCTACGCGGCGAGGCTTAACCTGACCGGAACCTGAGCCAGGCGGGTCGGGCGGACCTTCAGGTCCGACCGACCCGGCCTCAGGCGCGCCGTCAGGGGACACGCGCCTGCGGCAGGACGGAGTTTTAAGGCCGGGCAAGCCGCAAGGGTTGCCCGGCTTTTTCGTGTCCGGGCTTTAAGTGCCGCGATGGCGTTGCGGCAGCTCGGGGAATGATCCTCGACCACGAGCTTTGGGCTGAAGCGCGCGGAGGTGAATCAGTTCACATATTCTGCAAATGCACTGTTTTGGTGCGCTCGATGGCAGCGCTGCGGGTGCCGCTCCGGTCGTGCGGCGCGGCCGGAGCAGTGCCGAGGGGATTTAAAAAAATCTTTTAAAACAGTGAGTTGTTGGGTTCCTAAGTTGGCACGCGCCGTGCGGTCGCGCGCTGAATGGCGGCTTTCTACCGGGTGCCCCTCAAGAAAAATACCGTACCTACCTCTAGGAAAAAACCGCGGTTAGATGACATAGTGCTTTTGCCTATTTGTCGCTAATGATTGCCATTCCTATTAGGACAGCTGGGCCCGTCGCACGCCGGTAGCCTGCGCATTGCTTAGTCGGGGTCCGGAAGATGGTGAAGACAATCGCGCGCAAGCCCGCTGCGGGTAGCCGTGGCCGGTCCTCGGCGTCGCCGCAGGCGCCCGCGCACGATGACGCCGTCGAGGAAATCTGGCCGCGCGCCGCTGTGGTCGCGCCTCTCCCCGGCCATTGCCGCCTCCTGCTGCTCGACCCGCATCCGGTGGTGCGCGCCGGCATCGCCGCGCTGCTGTCGCAGCAGGCGGATCTGCAGATCGTCGGCCACGCCGCAGGCAATGCCGAGGCGCGCCGCGTGCTCGCCACCGAGACGGTCGATCTGATCATCACCGAGTTGCCCGAGGCGCAGGACGGCGGCATCGAGAGCCTGGCGGTGTTGCGTAGTTTGTGCCCCACGGCGCGGATACTCGTGCTGACCGGGCAGGTTGCTGACAGCCCGCTGACGTCCGCGCTGGCCAATGGCGCCACCAGTTACCTCACCAAGAACGCCAGCCCCGAACTGCTGCTGGAGGCGGTACGCGCGACGCACGCGGGGCGACAGTTCATCGATCCTAGCCTCATCCGCTCCATCGTCGATGCGTCGGTGCGGCGCAGTCAGCCGCCGTTGAAATCCGGCACGCTCGAGCTGAGCGAGCAGGAGCGTCAGCTGTTGACGTTAGTCGCGCAAGGCGCATCCAAGCGACGCATCACCCGCGAACTCAACTGCCCGGCACAGGTGGTCGAGGAACGACGCACCGCCTGCATGCAGCGGCTGGGTCTGACCAACCTCGACATGCTGGTGAGCTTTGCACTGCACCGCGGCCTGATCAGTGATGCGACGGCCTCCCATCTGCCGGACGCGGCCTTGGCCCGCCAGTCACCTGTGCGCGCTGCCGGCTGGGACGGCTGACGTGCCGCTGGTCATGGTGATTGATGACGAGCCGTACGTGTGCGGTGCGCTCAAGAAGGTGCTGGAGCGCGCCGGCTTCGAGGTGCAGACCGCGCCGGGTCCCGAGGAGGCGCTGTTCATGATGCTCAAGCGTGAGCCGCAGGTGGTCATCACCGACGTGATCATGCCCAAGACCAGCGGCGTCGACGCGATCAAGACCATCAAGAGCCACTTTCCGGCCGTGCGCATCATTGCGATTTCCGGTGGCGGCAGCATTGGCATCGACAACTACCGCCCGAACTCGCTCGACACCTCGGCGTATCTGGCCGCCGCAAAGCTGGCCGGTGCGGACACGGTGCTTGCCAAGCCGTTCGAGACGCGCGAGCTGATCGATCTGCTCAACGGCGTGCTGGCCACCGCCTAGCGTCGGGGCGTCGCTGTCCGCCGCTCGTGCGTGATCGCTCGGCTCGGCCACGGCGCGGCGAGCGCGCCGCCGCCGGTCACGATTTAGCGAATTCGAAAAGGAGCCTGCCTGTGCGCGTGCGGCTGTGGTTGACGATGATGGCGGCGCTGCTGGCTGGCGGTGTGGCCTTCGCCGGGGAAAGTCCGGCGGTAGCGGCGCATGTGCATGACAGCGGCGTGCTGTTGTTCACGGCGGCGGATCTGGCCGCGCGCTCCGATCTCGCCGCCGACAGTGCGCTCAAGGGCAGCGACTACGGCGTCACTGCCGACGTGCTGGTCAGCGAACAGCAGGGCCGGCTGCGCTTCCTCGCCGAGGCCCTGCTCAGCAGTCGCGGCGGTTCCGAAATCGAGCGGCTGCAGCTGGGTTGGAGCGTGTCGGATTCGACGTTGCTCTGGCTGGGGCGCTTCCACCAGCCGGCCAGTGCCTGGAACACCGATCACCATCACGGCGCGTTCCTGCAGACCGCGATCACCCGTCCGGGCATCGAACACTGGGAAGACGAGAACGGGCTCTTGCCGCAGCATCTGCTGGGAACGCTGCTCGAGAGTCGGCATGAGGTCGGTGAGCACGGCCGCGGCCTGCTGCTCGCGGCGGGCATCGGCGCAGGTGCGGTCCTGAGCGAGGAGGGGCTGGAGGCGGTGCGCATCATCGGCAACCCGCACGGCGGCCACAAGGCCTCCTACAGCGCCCGCATCGCCTACCTGCCGGACATCGCCGGTCGCTCCAGCGCCGGTCTTGTGCTGGCGCACAATGAAGTGGCGGTGCTGCCGGCGATGCAGGCTGTGGCGGGCACGGACATACTGGATGTGCGCGTGCTCGGCGCTTACGCCGACCTGTACGGCGAGCGCTGGCGGCTGATCGCGGTCAGCTACGGTATACGCTCGCAGACGGACACGGAGCTGGCAGCGGCCACTCACTCCTTCCTCGCCGCCTACGCGCAGGGCGAGTTCAATCTGTCGCCGGCCATGACGGCCTTTGGTCGCATCGAGACGTCCGCGCACGCCGCCGCCTCACCGCTGGTGCAGCTGCATCCGGACTCCTTCGCGCTGCGCCGTGGCGCCGTGGGCCTGCGCCGCGAGCTGGGTCGGACGAATGCTGTGTCGATCGAGCTGTCCCGCCAGCAGACGCTGCGCGATGTCTATGGTGAGTTCCGCCTGCAGTGGAGCGGCGTGTTCCGTTGAAGGCGTTCGCCACACTGCTGGCGGCGTTGGCACTGTGCTGCTGCGCGCTAGGCGCCGCGGTGGCCGACGAACTGGCGTTGTTCGTGCGCGGCGATAGTCCCGTGCAGGCGCTGTCGTCGCTGGAATTGCGCAAGCTGTATCTGGGCGTGCCGGTGGCCCGTGCCGGCGTGCGACTGCGGCCGTTGCGCGAGCTGTCCGATCCGCACGCGACGCAGATCTTCCTGCAGAACGCGCTGGCGATGAGCGAGGCGACCTATGAGCGCTGGTGGCTGACCGCCACGCTGCGCGACGGCACCGGGCGGCCCGCGGAATTTGCCAATGCAGAGGCGCTGCGCGCGTCGGTCGCGGCGGACCCTGCCGCGGTGGGCGTGGGCTGGGTGTCAGGGCTTGCGGCGGATCGCCGCCTGCGTGTGGTGCGGGTGCTATGGCGCGACTGACCAGTACACTCACCCAGCGGGTCGTGCTGCTCGCGGTGGTGACCCAGCTGATGTTGTTCGGCGCACTGGGCACTGCGGTACTGCGCGTGGCCGAGGCCTCGGTCGAGGACCAGTTCCTCGACCACATCCGGCGGCTGTCGCGACTGCTCGCAGATGATCTGGAAAGTCGTGTCGGCAGCGAAGACCCCGAGGAAATCCGTGCGCAGCTCGATTCGGCGCTGTTGAACGGTGCCAGTGCCTACGCCGAGTTCCGCGGCCCGCGTGGCACGGTGCTGGGCAGCTTCAATCGCCCGGGCGTGCACTACACCGGCAGGCAGGATCTGGTGTTTGGTCCGCAGTCGGACCGGCTTTACTTCATCTCCCTGCCGATCAACCGGCTCGATCGCAACGCGCAGCTGATCCTGGCCTTCGACGAGGGGCCGTCGATCGACCAGCTGGCGGCGCTGAAGCGCTCGCTGTGGTCGAAGCTGGCGATCTTCGGTGCGCTGTGCACGCTGCTGTGGATCGCAGCGCTGCGGCCGGTGCTGACCGCGCTGCGCGGGCTGCAGAGCAGCGCAAGGCGCATTTCGCGTGGCGACCACGGCCATCCGATCACCGTCGACTCGTCCGTGCGCGAGATCGCAGAGCTGGCCGTCGACTTCGAGCAGATGCGCAAGGATCTGCTCGGTGTTGGTGCGCAGCTGGTCGAGGAAATTGCCCGTGGCCGGGACGTGGAGCGGACGCGCCACGCGCTGCAGCAGCGGCTGGTCGCGTGGGAGCGGCTCGAGACGGTCGGCAACCTCGCCGGTGGCATCGCGCACGAGATCAACAACCTGCTGCTGCCGATCATCCTGCATCTGGAGCTGGCGCGCGACGCGCTGCCGTCGACGGATCTGAGTCAGGAGGACATGAAGGTGGCGCTCACCTGCGCGCGGCGTGCGCGCGAGGTGGTGCGCAGCGTGCTGGTGTTCAGTCGCAGCGCCGGCGGCGGCGAGCCGGTGGTGTTCGAGCTGGGCGATTCGCTGCGCGAGTCAGTGCGTCTGTTCCGCGCCATCAAGCCGGCGAACGTCGAGCTCGTGCTTGCGATCGCCTCAGCCCGCTGGCCGGTGCTGGGCGATCCCAGTCAGGCCGGCCAGTTGCTGATGAACCTGCTCAGCAACGCCGTCTCGGCCGTGGTCACGGCCGGTCGCACGGGTGGCCTGATTACCGTTAGCCTGGAGGGCTGCAGGATCGAGGCGGAGGACGCCGGTGGCGGCGCATCGTTGCCCGCTGTGCAGCTCGCGGTCAGCGACACCGGGGATGGCATGGATGCTGCGGTCATGGCGCGCATCTTCGAACCCTTCTTCACCACCCGTGAGGTCGGCAAGGGCACCGGACTGGGATTGTCCGTGGTGCACGGCATCGTCGCCGGCTTTCACGGCCGGATCAGCGTGGACTCCAGCGTGGGTAAGGGCACGACCTTTACGGTGTTGCTGCCGCTGGCCGAGACGCCCCTGCCGGTGGGCAAGGCCGACGCGGCCTGAAGGCCCCTCAGCGAGTCAGCGCGCGGCCCTCGGCCAATCGCGCCGGCTGCCAGGCGCCCACGGCCCAGGCCAGTTGCTCAGCGACCGGTGCGCCCACCAGTTCAGCCGGCGGCGGGTGCCGCAGCTGTTGCAGCACCTCGCTCAGCGTCGCTGGCGCTGCGGCAGCTTCTATCGGCAACGCCTGCCGGGACTTGGACAGCTTGACGCCGTCGTCGTCGAGCAGCAGGGGCAGGTGCAGCCAAGTGGGCATCGGCAGTCCGAGGATCGCCTGCAGCAGCGCCTGGCGTGGCGTGTTGTCGAGCAGATCGCGGCCGCGTACCACATCAGTGATGCCCTGCTCGGCGTCGTCGACGACGACTGCGAGCTGGTACGACCAGTAGCCGTCGCGCCTGCGCAGCACGAAGTCACCGACCATCGCCTCGACCGACTGGCAATAGCGGCCCTGCAGGCGGTCTTCGATGCAGATCAGCGGGTAGCCGTCGGTGCGCAGCCGCATTGCCAGCGGCGCATTCGGGTCCTGGGGCCCCAGTCTGCAGGTGCCGGGATAGTGGCCGTCGCGGGCCGCAAGCGCGGCGTAGTCGGCGCGCGAGCACGAGCAGGGATAGGCGCGTCCCGCGGCCACGAGACGGGACAGATAGTGTTCGTAGAGGTAGCCGCGCTGGCTCTGGGCGAGCACCGGGCCATCCCAGAGCAGGCCGTGGGCCTCGAGGGCTCGCAGGATGTCGTCGGCCGCGCCGGGCACGACCCGGCCCAGATCCACGTCTTCGATCCGCACCAGCCACTGGCCGCCCTGCGCGCGGGCGTCGAGGTAGCTACCCACGGCGGTGAGCAGTGAGCCCTGGTGCAGCCGGCCGGTGGGCGAGGGCGCGAACCGGCCACGCCGGATCCGCGCCGCCCCGGGCTCAGCGGTAGCGATCGTCCCGGTCGCCGTACTGCTTCTCGCGTCGCTCGCGGCGCTCCTGCGCCTCGATCGACAAGGTCGCGACGGGGCGCGCCTCGAGCCGCTTGACGCCGATTTCCTCACCCGTCTCGAGGCAGTAGCCGTAGCTGCCGTCTTCGATGCGGGAGAGGGCCTCGTCGATCTTGCGGATCAGCTTGCGCTCGCGGTCACGGGTACGGAGTTCGAGGCTGAACTCGGACTCGAGCGTGGCGCGGTCATTCGGGTCGGGCGGGTTGGCCGCCTCGTCCTTCATGTGCGTCACGGTCCGGTCAACCTCGACCATCAGGTCGTTCTTCCAGGTCGACAGAATCTTGCCGAAGTGCCCGAGCTGCTGCTTGCCCATGTACTGCTCGCCCTTGCGGGCGAGGTAGGGCTTCACGTTGCGCGGGCCGGACAGCAGGGCGAGCGAGCGATCGCTACCGTCGTCCTCCGGCTCCGGCTGGATCGGCAGGCGCGGCGCGGGCTTGAGCGGCATGTCGGCTGCCCGGATCGGCTTCGGCGCCGGCGGCGCCTTGGCGGGCTTCGGGGCGACGATAGCGACGACCTTGGCGGGCGCCTTGGCGACGACCGGCTTGGCCGCGGGCTTGGCTACCGGCTTGGCTACCGGCTTGGCTACGGGCTTGGCTACGGGCTTCGCGGCAGGCTTTGCAGCAGGCTTCGCGGGCGCCTTGGCGACGACTGGCTTTGCGGCGGGCTTGGCGACCGGCTTGGCCGCGGGCTTCGCGGCGGCAGGGGCTTTCTTAGGAACGGATTTCGGCTTCGTCACGGCTGCCTTGGTCTTGGGGGCGGTCTTCGCAGTTGGCTTTTTGTGCGCGGCCTTCTTGGGGACCGGCTTTTTCGCCTTCGCGGGCTTCTTCGCTGCCATCGTGAACTCCATATCGAAGGTCAACCCTTCAAATTATAGCGTTTCCGGACAGTCCAGAACGCTTTTAAGCGCCGGGTAATGCGACCGGTGGGGCAGGTACCCAACCCGGGGCGCGATGTTCGGCCACGACAGAGGTATATATCCCGCCGCGGACGTTGAAAGTACCGGTAAGCCGCATAAAGCGCGGTTGCGTGGCGCCAGCGAGCACGCCGAGGATCTCGTTGGTCACCGCTTCGTGGAACGCGCCACGCTCACGGAATGACCAGACGTACAGTTTGAGGGACTTCAGCTCGACGCACAGCGCCTCGGGGATGTACTCCAGGTACAGCTCGGCGAAGTCCGGCTGGCCGGTGACCGGGCACAGGCAGGTGAACTCCGGCACCCGGATCCGGATCACGAAGTCGCGTTCCGGGGCGGGGTTCGGGAAGGTCTCCACGTGCGTCTGCGGGGCGGTCTTGTTGCGATCAACCATGCGGCGTCCTGTCAAGCGGGTCGTCATCGAGGGCGGCGTACTCTACACTAGTAATCCTCGACTCACTACGCGCGACGGGCCTGCCTCCGGGGTTCGATTTTTCGCGTGCCGCGGCCAAAATTTCCAGGTTTTCCAATGCGTCTATCGAAGCTCAAGCTTGCCGGTTTCAAGTCGTTCGTCGATCCGACCACGGTGCACCTGCCGGTCAACCTGACCGGCGTGGTCGGCCCCAACGGCTGCGGCAAGTCCAACATCATCGACGCGGTGCGCTGGGTCATGGGCGAGATTTCCGCCAAGCACCTGCGCGGCACCGACATGACGGACGTGATCTTCAACGGCTCGGGCGGCCGCAAACCGGTCGGTGCCGCCTCGGTCGAGCTGGTCTTCGACAATTCCGACGGCACCCTGGCCGGTCCCTACGCCGCCTACGCCGAGGTCTCGCTCAAGCGCCAGGTGTCGCGCGACGGCCAGTCCACCTACTTCATCAACAGCGCCCGCTGCCGTCGTAAGGACATCACGCAGCTGTTCCTCGGCACGGGCCTGGGCAGCCGCAGCTACGCGATCATTGAGCAAGGAATGATCTCGCGCCTGATCGAGGCCAAGCCCGACGACCTGCGCGCCTTCCTCGAGGAGGCCGCTGGCATCTCCAAGTACAAGGAGCGTCGCCGCGAGACCGAGAACCGCATCGCGCATACCCGCGAGAACCTCGATCGCCTGAACGACCTGCGTGAGGAGCTCGAAAAGCAGATCCGCCACCTGCAGCGCCAGGCCGTGACGGCCCGCCGCTACCAGGGTCTGAAGGAAGAGGAGCGCAAGCTGAAGGCCGAGCTGCTGGCGCTGCGGCTGCGTGAGCTCGACTCAGAGGCCGACACGCGCGTGGCCGCCGCGAGCGCGAGCGAGCTTGCCCTGCAGGCGGGTATTGCCGAGCTGCGCGCCGCGGAGGCGGCGATCGAGAAGGGCCGCGAGACCCATGCGCGCGAGACCGAGCTGCTGGCCGCCGTCCAGGGCCGCTACTACCAGGCCGGTGCGGAAGCTGCGCGCTGCGAGCAGGCGATACAACACGCCCGTGAGCTGCGTGCCCGTCAGCGCGCCGATCTCGAGCAGGCCGAGTCCGGCCATGCACAGGCGTCGACGCTGCTCGGCCGCGACGAGGCTGAGTTCACCACGCTGACCGAGGCACTGGCGGCGCTTGAGCCGTCGCTGGTCGAGGCGCGTGCGCGTCAGACGACCTGCGCCGAGACGCAGTCCGCCGCCGAGCAGGCGATGCAGGCCTGGCAGCAGCGCTGGGAGGGGTTCACGCGCGAGGGCAACGAGGCCAGCCAGAAGGCCATGGTCGAGCGCGCCCGCATCGAGCAGCTCGATGGCCGCCTGCGCCGTAGCCTGCAGCAGCAGGAGCGGGTGCACACCGAACGCGACACGCTCGTTGGTACCGATGCGGCCGCGGCGATCGCGGAGCTCGAGGCGAAGAAGTCCGCCGCCGCCGAGGACGACCAGATCGCGCAGGCGCGCCTGGGCACGCTGCTGGACGATCTGCAGGCGGCGCGCGATGCGGAGCGCAAGCTGCAAGGCGCGCTGGATCGCGCCCGCTCCGACCTCAGTCGTGCCCGCGGCCAGGTGGTGTCGCTCGAGGCGCTGCAGCAGGCGGCGCTCGGTCAGGTCAAGGGTCGGGTCGTTGACTGGCTGAAGGGCCACGCGCTTGGTGACCGGCCGCGACTGGCGCAGGAACTCACCGTCGACGGCGGCTGGTCGAAGGCCGTCGAGACCGTGCTTGGCAGCTACCTCGAGGCCGTCTGCGTCGATGGGATCGACGCGGTGGCCGCGCTGGTGGGCGACCTCAAGGTAGGACAGGTCACCTTCATCGGCGGCGAAGCCGCGCTCAGCGATCATCGCGGTCCGGTCGACCGGCTGCTGGCCAAGGTCAAGGGTCCCGCGGCGCTCGGCCAGCTGATGGCCGGCGTCTACGCAGTGGAGCACCTCGCCGATGCGCTGGCGCGGCGCGCGACGCTCGCGCCGGGCGAGTCGATCATCACCCGCGACGGCGTGTGGATTGGCCGTGACTGGCTGCGCGTCAGCCGCGATCAGGACGCCCACGCAGGCGTGCTGGAGCGCGAGCAGGAATTGCGCGGCCTCAAGGATCAGGTCAAGGCGGCCGAAGGCACGCTTATGACCCACGAGCAGGAGCTCGCCGCGGGTCGTGAGCGCATCAAGGCGCTGGACGGCACGCGCGACGATGCCCAGGAAGGCGCGAACCGCATGCACCGGTTGCACGTCGACCTGCGCGGGCAGCTGGACTCGCTCAAGGCCCGCACGGCGCAAAATGCCGAGCGCCTGGCGCGGCTCGAGCGCGAAGCGGGCGAGCTGGCCAATGAGATCACCGCCGCCGAGGGCGACAGCCGCACCGCGCGCGAGCGCCTGCAGGTCGCGATCGACGCGATGCACTCGTTCGAGACGCGCCGGCCGGGATTTGAGACCGAACGCGATGAGTTGCGCGCTGCGCTCAGCGTCGCTCGCGCCTCGTCGGAGGCGGCTCGTAACGCGGCCCAGCAGGCGGCGATTGCGGTCGAGTCGCGTCGCTCGACGCTTAATTCGCTGCAGACATCGCTGCAGCGCCTGCGTGCGCAGCGCGAGCAGGTGCAGGCTCGCCGCGAGGAGCTGTCCGGGCAGCTGGCCGCGGGTGAGGGGCCGCTGGCCGAGCAGCAGAAGGAGCTCGAGACGCTGCTCGCTGCGCGGCTAGACGGCGAGCGGCAGCTGGCCGCCGCGCGTACTGCGGTGGAGTCGGCCGAGTCGCAGTTCCGCCAGCTGGACGCGGCGCGTCTGGCGGCCGAAGCGAACGTCGAGTCGGTGCGCGCGGCCGCCAACAGTGCCGCGCTCGCCGCGCAGGAGACGCGCGTGCGCCGCGAGTCGCTGCAGGAGCAGTTTGCCGCGACCCACTTCGAGCTTGCGGCGGTGGTGGCGGGGCTCGTGCCCGAGGCGACCGCGGGGGCGTGGGAGGCGAACCTCGCCGAGGTCGAGGGCAAGATCGAGCGCCTGGGCCAGGTCAACCTCGCTGCGATCGACGAGTTCAAGGAACAGTCGGAGCGCAAGGAATACCTCGACAAGCAGTTCGCCGATCTCACCGAAGCGCTCAACTCGCTCGAGTCTGCGATCCGCAAGATCGATCGCGAGACGCGCCAGCGCTTCCAGGAGACCTTCGACAAGGTCAACGCGGGCCTCAAGGAGAAGTTTCCGAAGCTGTTCGGCGGCGGCAATGCCTACCTCGAGCTCACCGGCGACGACGTGCTCGAGTCAGGGGTCGCGGTCATGGCGCGCCCCCCGGGCAAGCGCAACTCCACCATCCACCAGCTGTCGGGCGGCGAGAAGGCGCTCACCGCGGTGGCGCTCGTGTTCTCGATCTTCGAGCTGAACCCGGCGCCGTTCTGCCTGCTGGACGAGGTCGATGCGCCGCTCGATGAATACAACGTCGGTCGCTTCTGCGACATCGTCCGCGAGATGAGCGAGCGGGTGCAGTTCGTGTTCATCACCCACAACAAGAACACGATGGAGCTGGCCAGCCAGCTCGTGGGCGTAACCATGAACGAGCCGGGCGTTTCCAGGCTCGTGACCGTGGATATCGACGAGGCGTTGCGGATGGCTGCGGCGGGCTGATCGATGCAAGAGCTGCGCTGGATACTGCTGGGGTTCGGACTGCTGCTGATCGGCGGCCTCTGGCTGTGGGGCCGCCGTCGCTCCGCGGCGGCAGCCGACGAGGTCGCGGCAGTGGTGCGTGCAGCGGATCGCTACGAGGCGATGACCGACGGCACCCCGACCATGTCCGCGCATGCCGACGACGATGATGCCCATCACGTTGACGACCCGACAATCGAGATGCCGGTGCGCGGCTTCGACGAGCGACAGGTGTCCGGCGCGAACCCACCCGTGGTGACGATCGACGATCTGCCTGATAACGTCGAGGACGTCGTGCTGATCGACGCCGAGGTGCCAGCCGCGACCGCCGTCATGCATGCCGAGCCGCCGCGCGTGGAGTTGCGTACCGCGCCCGAGGAGCTGCCGACCGTCACGCTCGAGGTGCCGACGCTGTCGTCCGAGGACGTGGTGTCCGAGCGTCGCCGCCCGAAGCCGAATCCGCCGCCGGTCTTGCCGACGCCCTCACCGCTGCCGATCTCCGATCCGCTCGCCGACGCGCTCGTCGAGCGTCCGAAGCGAACGACGCCCGCTGAGCCGCCCTCACGCCAGCAGCGCATTGTCGCGATCCGGCTGATTGCTGCGACCGACAAGAAAATTGACGGCGCCGAGCTGCAGGCTGCATTCGTTGCCGAACGGCTCACCTTTGGTCGTTACTCTATTTTTCATCGGCTGCTCGAGGGCGATCGGCCGGTCTATAGCGCGGCGAGCCTGCTCGAGCCCGGCTCGTTCGAGCCGGAGACGATGGCCTCGACCCGCTTCCCGGGCATCTCGCTGTTCGCGGTGTTCCCCGGTCCGTTGCCTGCGCCGCAGGCCTTTGATGATCTGCTGGCCACGGCACGCAGGCTTGCCGACCGGCTCGGCGGCTTGCTGCAGGACGACGCCGGTAGCAGCCTGACCGGGCAACGCGTGCTAAGCCTGCGCGAGGAGCTGGTCCATTTCGAGCACCTGGTGTCGGTCGGCCGCAGCGGCCGTCCGGGCAGTTAGCACCCCGATGGTCGCCGACGCGAAGCGGATCGTTGCGCTGCGCGAAGAGTTGGCGCGGCACGACTACCGCTACTACGTGCTCGATGATCCGGAGGTTCCGGATGCCGAGTACGACCGGATTATGCGCGAGCTGCGTGAGCTCGAAGCCCGCCACCCGAGCCTGATCACCGCCGATTCGCCGACCCAGCGTGTCAGCGGCGCGCCGACGCGCGAGTTCGGTGAGGTCGAGCACCGCGTGCCGATGCTGTCGTTGGACAACGCATTTTCCGACGACGACATCATCAACTTCGATCGCCGCGTGCGCGAGCGTCTGGAGCTCGCCGAGGGCGTCGAGGTCGATTACAACAGTGAGCCCAAGCTAGACGGACTCGCGATCAGTCTCACCTACGAGGATGGCGTCTTTACGGTCGGTGCCACTCGTGGTGACGGCGTGAAGGGCGAGGATGTCACGACGAATATGCGCACCTTGCGCAGCGTGCCGCTGAAGCTGCGCGGCGACCGGCATCCGAAGCTGATCGAGGTGCGTGGCGAGGTGTTCATGAGCAACGCCGGGTTCGAGCAAATGAACCGCGACGCGCTCGCGCGCGGCGATAAGGTGTTCGTCAACCCGCGCAATGCGGCCGCTGGCAGCCTGCGCCAGCTCGATCCGGCTATTACTGCCAGCCGCCCGCTGGAGATATTCTTCTACGGTGTCGGTGCGATCGAGGGCGGCACGCTGCCAGAGCGTCATAGCGAGCTGCTGTCGATGCTGGGCGAGTGGGGTCTGCGGACTTGCCCGGAAATCCGGGTCGAGAGCGGCGTCGCCGGACTGCTTAGCTACTACCGTGACATTGGCGCACGCCGCGCGACGCTCGGGTACCAGATCGACGGAGTCGTCTACAAGGTGAACTCGCTGGCGCGCCAGCGCGAGCTCGGCTTCGTCGCACGCGCTCCACGCTGGGCGATAGCCCACAAGTTCCCCGCCGAGGAGGAGATGACCCAGGTCCGTGACATCGAGTGGCAAGTCGGCCGCACGGGCGCGCTTACCCCCGTGGCAAGGCTGGAGCCCGTGTTCGTTGGCGGCGTGACCGTCAGCAACGCGACGCTGCACAACGTCGACGAGCTGACCCGCAAGGATGTGCGAATTGGCGATACGGTCATCATCCGTCGTGCCGGCGACGTGATCCCGGAAATCGTCCGGGTGATCGAGGAGCGGCGGCCGCGTGACGCGGTGGCGGTGCTGCTGCCGACTGTCTGTCCCGTCTGTGGCTCCGATGTCAGTCGCATCGAGGGCGAGGCGGTTGCACGCTGCATGGGGGGGCTTGTCTGTGCCGCTCAGCGCAAGGAGTCTTTGAAGCATTTCGCGAGTCGGCGCGCGATGGACGTCGAGGGGTTGGGCGACAAGGTCGTCGAGCAGCTCGTCGATGCCGGACTCGTCGAGAGTGCGGCTGATTTGTACTCTCTCACGGTTCAGCAGTTGTTGCAGCTAGAGCGGATGGGTGAGAAGAGCGCCACGAAGCTGATCGCGTCAATTTCCAAGAGCAAAGACACGACCTTTGCTCGGTTCCTGTTCGCGCTTGGAATATCCAATGTGGGCGAGGCTACTGCACTCGCGTTGGCAGAGCACTTCGGCACACTGCAGGCGCTTCAGGCCGCCTCGTTTGAGCAGATCATGTTGGTGCCTGACATCGGCCCGGTAGTGGCCGAGGACATTCGGGAGTTCTTCGAAGAGCCGAGAAACCAACAGATAGTAGGTCAGTTGCTGGCGCATGGGGTGAGTTGGCCTGCGCCGAGCACAGGCCGTTCAGAACATCAGCCGTTGTCTGGCAAGACGTTCGTTTTGACCGGCACACTTCCGACGCTAGGACGCGCGGATGCTGAGGCGTTAATCAGAAAGGCCGGCGGGAAGGTGACGTCGTCAGTTACCAAAAAGACCAGCTATGTCGTTGCGGGGGATAGCGCGGGGTCGAAGCTGGAGAGGGCGCGCGAGCTGAAAGTGTCTGTAATTGACGAGGACGAGTTAGCTCGACTTGTCGCTCTGCGCTGACGTCATTCGCGTGCCCTTTGTCTCTTCGCTAGACGTCCTTTCGAACATATAGGTACACGCCGACGCCGACTTCGGTGCCAGAGTCCGCGGTTTCTCTCGCGGACATCCAAGAGTCCAGATCCTCCAAAAATGCCTGGCCGTGGAGGCTAAGGTATGCGAGCAGCGACGGGACATTTCTTGCGGTCAATTTCGACGTAACCACTGTTCTTTCAAATCGGCTCGGTTCGCTCATCGGTCGGGTTAGATTGTGAGTTAGTGTCGAAATAAATTCCGATGACAATCTCACTGCGCGTGAAACAGCTGCTGGATGCGTGTCGCCGATTATTAGTTCTCGCCGAGTGGCTAAGGCGCTTTTTCCTCGAAGCTCCATAGCTCCTGCGTGGAGTAGCAATTCTAGAATTCGACTAGCGTCGGCTGCATCTGACGCGGAGTTGCAGAGTGTTGAGAATTCGTTGGCTGTTATCGACAGTTCGCGCGGCTTCCCTTCAGTGTCGAGAAAGGCAGGATTTTGGTGCCATTCTGTAAGAACCTGTGCCGCAATGAAGGCGTCAGATTCCTCACTGTCAGGGCTTGAAATATCGCTGTTAGCGCGGTTGTACGCGTCACGAAAAATACGGAAGGCAGTTGCTTCAGGCAGGTGTCCAACCGCACATAGCTTGGCTACCTGATGTAGCAGTGACTCCAGTGACGATGATGAAGACATCGCTGTTGGGAGTGCCGCAGTTGGTTTGTTATTCACTCTTGGGCGCTCTTGGGAAGCGTTTCGGTCGATTCGAGGAATTTTTCTCTACGACGGCGATCATTACGCCTAGCTCGCAGCGATCAGAAGTTTTCTCGTTCGGCGTCTCAGCCGAGCCTTGGTCGAGGAGGAAGCGTTCTATGGCGTGAGAGAACGTCCGGCATCTCCGTTCAAGCTCACGCGCGACTCTTGCGTTCACGCTGGCAGCTAGGGTGCTTGTGAGCGTCATTGTTTCGAAGAGAGGCTTTTTATCAAGCGAACTAAGGTTTCTTAGAAGCGTATATCCGAGCGTATTAATTTTCGCTCCAAAGTTCCGAATCGCCTCCTTTTGAGGTGGGCGAGGCGCGGAGCTTGGGCTGCTCGGAGTGAATCGATCAATGGAAATCTCTGATACGAGCTTTGATGCAAGCAGTTCATTGAGCATGGCGCGCGGCGGAATGTCTGGGCCATGTTTTTTCACAAGGTCCGAAAAGTTAGGGCTTGAGTCGCCGTAGCTGAGCGTCTTTGGTTTGCCGTCGCGTTCTAGATAGTCCGGGTCGTTGGTCCACGCAGCGAGTACGCGATCTGTGGGTCGGGGGGTTAGATCGGAGGTGCCGATTGGTATCGGATCGCCGGACAAGACTTGGCTCACCTCAGGTCGAGACATGCCCGTGGCCGCGGCGATTCGGGAAATGGATACGCGGGCGCCGATTGCCTGTTGCTTTGCCGCGGCCTCATCGACATATGCGCGCCGTGTTAGGCGGGCGAATTCATGGTAACTGACGCCGATCTCGAGCAAGAGCGCTGCGATGGGTTGGAGAGCTAGCATTGCCGCTCCTAGCGCTTCAATTTGGTGCGAATCGGCGTTTATCGGCGACCGCATCGATTGCAGATGTTCCATTTCAGGCACCCAGGCTTGTAAGTCCCGACTTCGCCAGAAAATGGGGTCCGACGCCAGCCCCATATCTTGTGGAAAGGACCAAATAGTGTGCTGGAGCGGGTTGCTCCTCGAAAAACGAGAAAGCCCCTAGGGAGGGGCTTTCTAATCGACCTCTGGCGCTCACCCAGAAATTTGTGATCCGGCGGGGATCCAAACGGCGGCGACTACATGTTCGGAATTTACTGCTTATAGGAACCCATGGAACCGGTCGCGAGACCTGAGCCCATGGAGCCAGTGGCATGAGAGGTGGTTGTACGGCCAGAGCCCATCGAGCCAGTTGAGAGGCCTGAACCCATGGAACCGGTCGCGAGACCTGAGCCCATGGAGCCAGTGGCATGAGAGGTGGTTGTGCGGCCAGAGCCCATCGAGCCGGATGAGAGGCCTGAACCCATGGCCCCGGTCGCG
>CAIYLH010000109.1 GCA_903927005.1 uncultured Pseudomonadota bacterium | reverse complement strand
TGCAGCAAGCTCTCAGGGGCTACAGGAGATCTTCAGCCATGACGCCGACGCCCGAGCTTGATCAGCACATCAGCCAGCTCGAGGATCGGCTCTCCGAGCTCAAGGCGCGGCAGCAGCGCATCGAGGCTCGCAAGCAGGCGCTTCAGATCCGGCGCGACCGCAAGGCTGAGACGCGCCGCAAGATCCTGATCGGGGGTGTTGTCCTCGACCGCATCGCTGCCGGTCAGCTCTCCGAATCCGAGCTCCGCGCCTGGCTCGATCCTGCCCTCTCCCGCTCCGCCGATCGCGCGCTGTTCGGGCTCGACAAGTCGGCAGACCGGTAACGGTCAGCCACCGCAGCGCGCTCTGGCGGCGGCGATGGGACATGGCTCCCAGGGCAGGCCCCTCGATCGAATTGGCCGCCGCCCGACTCCGCCCTGGCTCCGGTCCGCGCTCCAACCTCAAAACCGGTCCCCCGGTATTTCTTAGGTCTTAAGAACTCTTCCACGGAGTATTAATACCGTCCTGCAGCGCCGCAGGTCTCGGGCTGCGCACGCTGCAGCTGCCAGTCCGCCGGCATCCGGAACGGCGTCGACCAGCCACCCTCCCGGATCTTCTTGCAGGCAATCGCCGTCGCGTGAGCGACCTCGAACCGCGAGAGCGCCCCCTCCTCCACGCTCCAGGCGACTTCGCGCAGCAGGGTCTGGACGTCTCGACCATCGCCCTCCCCCTTGGCTTTCTGAATCCGGGCCCGGAGCTCGGCGATCTGCAGGATGCCAAGTCGACTCCTCGCCGTGGGACCGGCGGCACGCGCCCGCGCGTCTGCCGCCGGGACCTGGGAACGGGTCGGCTGCGCCGACGCCACCAGCCGGACCATGTTCACGACATGGGCCCGCTCGGACTCCGTCAGCCGGGTATCGGCATCGAACTCGAAATCAGACTTCCGGTCGCGCTGGGCCGCATAGAGTCGCGTCCGCTCGCCATCGCTGAGTTTCTTGAGAATCGCAGCAGATTCGCGCCTCGACACCGCCGGGGTCACTGTGGCAGGCGCAGGTGTCTCGGCCGGGAATTCGGACGGGTTCGGCAGGGAGTCGGTGGTCCGCGCCGGGGACGGCGCCCGGAACTCCACATCCCGCCGGCGGCGGTTGGGTTCGGCGGCGAGCCGCCTCACGAGCTCCCGCGGCACGAACACCTCCGTGAGCGCCGTGGCCTGGCAGAACGGGTTGGCCTCGTCCCGACCCGGATCCAGTCGACGGATCAGTCCCCGCCCCTTCAGCCACTGGTACGCGCGGGTGACGGTGCCGACGTCGAGGCCGCACTCCTTGGCGACGATCCGGATCGGCACCTGGCTTACCCAGCTGCCGTTCTGATGGCCGATGTCCCAGTGGTACCAGAACACCCGCTCGGCCGATCCGGGCACCTTGGCCGCCCAGAGCCACTGCTCGAGCGGCTTCGGCCTGAGGCTGAAGTATTTCTCCCGCACCAGCGTCACGCGCGGATCGAACTGGGTTCCTGTGGACATGACTTTCCCCTCGCCACTACAGACGATCTTCAAAAAACGAGGGATTCGAGTGGCCACGGCCTTGACCCGATGAACTCGGGTCCCTAATCTCGAAAGTGCGTGGTTTCCGCGATTAGGTGGCTTCGGCTGCCGAATTCCCAGAAATCGAGAAGGCCCCTCACGGGGCCTTTTTTATGGCGGTCGCGGCATAAGCCCTCCGGCCTGAATTTCGGTCCCCCTGAAACGGCGAAGGGCCGGTAGAACCGGCCCTTCGTAGCGAGACTTTTCCGATCGCCCATCGGGTGGCATGGGTGGCCGAAACCGCCCCAGACGCGCGAAATTCCACGCGTGGAATTTCTCCCCAGAGCACGTCCCGTCCACCGAATTCCACGCGTGGAATTTCCGCGTCCGACCCCTGATTGCGAGCCGGTTTGAGCCCAAACCCAGCGCCGGATTGCCGCTCATTTCGGCTGCCCCAGGCGACGGGTAATGACCTTGTCGACGGCCTTTCGGACCTCGTCGGCCACCTCGGCCTCGATCTCGGGATCAATGGATTTCGGGAACTTCGCCGCCACGAAGCCGCGGCGGTGGGCGAAGGTCCAGACAATCTTGCCTTTGACCTTGAATGATTCTTCGCGCGTGTCCGCGCCGCGCTTCTTGGCTGCAGCGCCAGCGGCATCCGAGAGGGCCTTGAGGACGGCCTCCGGAGTGGGGCGGGGCGCCTGCTTGGCGATCGTCACCGCGGCGCGGAGAGCCTTGTCCCCATGATGCTTGAGCAGCGCAGCCAGCGTTTCGGCCCAGCGCTGGGAGATCACGCGCGGATCACCGAACGCCTGCAGGATGGCCTCCGGAAGGGAGGCAATCGTCAGGCACCGGGAGACGACCTGCTCGGATACCGCGAGGGCTTTGGCCAATGCCGCTTGGTTCGGAAACAGGTCGGCTTCAAGCCACGACTGGAACATTCGGCCGGTCTCGAACGCCGACAGGTCCGCCCGTTCCGCGTTCTCGCGGTACATCTTGAGGACCAGGTCCTTGGACTCGACGGCCTGGGCATCGAGCCGCGCCAGGATCTGCAGGCCGCCCGCGATCTCGGTCGATAGCTGTTGGATCGCCGCATGCCGACGATGCCCCTCGACGAGTTCGTAGGGCGTCGGTGAGCCTGGTGCGGCCGGGCGAACGCGCACGGGCGTGTCCTGGCCGTTCAGGCGAATGCTCTCCTTCAGGCGCTTGAACTCGTCGTCGTCGGTCGACAGCCCGAGCTCGTGCCGGTTGGCAAATTCCGTGTGGCCGATACTGGCGGGGTCCAGGCGCAGCAGGAGCATCCCGCCGCTGCGCTCCTGCTCGAGTTCCTCGATCCGGGCCTGCAGTCCGTCGTTTTGAGCCGCGCCCACGCGACCCACGAAGGTCTGCGGCCGGCTGGCGGCTGACGTCTCGGCGCGGGCCCTCGGCTCCTTGAGCACGTCGAGGATGCTGTCGTGGGGGAGGGCGGTCGGATCGGGGAACGCGCGCTTCATGCTGCCTTCTCCCGGCCGTGGCGCGCGGCGCGCGCCTGGATCGTGCCGATCACCTCGGCCTCGATCTGCTCGTTGACGGCGTTCACCGACTCGAGGGCGCGCTTGAAGGCCTGGCGACTTCCCTTGTAGTCCTGGGCCTCGTAAATCGTCTGCATCGCGGGGCCGATGTTCTGCACGACGGTCGTCAGCAGCATCGGCTCCGAGACGCAGTAGTCGTCGAAGATCGTCCGCTGCCAGTTGGCGATGCGCTGCTGGACGGGGACCGACGGCTGGTACTTGGAGACCAGCAGCTTCAGGAAATCGAACTGCTTGGGCTGCGCTTCGCGCTTGTTAAAGACCTCGATGACGTCGCACAGCAGAGTGAAGAACGATCGTGCCGACTCGAAATCAACCATCGCGGCAGGGGCGGGGATGACGAGCCCATCGGCGGCGTAGATCGCCGCCGTGGCCGAGAACGACAGGCTCGGCGGCGTATCGATGACGACGACATCGTAGCGGTCACGCACGCTCGCGATCGCCTCCGCGACCGGCTTGAAGAACACGAAGTTTGGCTCCGAGTCCTTGCGCATGCCCAGCGCGAAATCTCCCCCATACAGCTGCAAATTCGATGCAACGAGGTCGAGGCCATGCCAATAGGTCTTCTGGATCGCCGTCTCGAGCGTCCCGGTCCACCCATCCTCGGTGTCCTTGAGCATCTCAGGCCCATAGAAGTAGGGCAGGAAGGTCTGGCGCTCGTCGACGTCTCGTTGTGGGTTGAGGCCGAACATCGAGGTCAGACTCGCCTGGGGATCGAGGTCGATCGCCAGCGTGCGATAGCCCTTGAGCGCGAAGAACTGCGCCAACGTGACCGCCGTGAACGTCTTGGCGACACCGCCCTTGAAGTTGGCCACCGTGACGACGACCGGCTCGCGGATATCGTATTTCTGCGCCGGCAGCTGCTTCATCCGCGCCTGGAGCAGGTGAATCTCCTCCAGCGTGAACAGTCGCTTGCTCTTGGTCCTTTCGCCGGTGGGCAGCCCGGGGTCGTTCTGCCCGAGGAGCTCGTATATCTTGCGCGGGTGGACCTCGAGGGTCTGGGCGGCTTCGCGAAGGGTGAAGCGACGGAGCTTCTTGTGAGTCTCGGGGTCGAGCGCTGCCTGGCGTGCGCGATCGATGACCGCGCCGGCCTTTTCAGCCAGATCGCGGATGACGCCCAGATCCGCCGGCGTTCGCTTCGTGATCATCGGGCAGACTTAGCGGATGTAAACATAATTAAAATTCAGCATAGACGATCCGGTTAGAAAAACGCAACAGGAACGATTTTCATAGGTTAAGCGTAAAAACGCATCCTGAGCGACGAACGACCTGGGTTACTGCGGCGTCCGTCCGCAATTCCGAGGACGGCGACGGAGCGGATGACCTCGATGGCTACCGTCAGAGCGTAAACATGCCCCTTCCGTAACCGCTCAGCGGAATCGCGGATGACCAAATGGGCGGCGACTGACGAAGGGTTGCCCTCGAATCCCACCGGCGTTATACTTTCCGAAGCATCGGAATAATTAAACGCCATGAACACCCCCACCCCATTTGTGCCGACCGCCGAGGCCGCATTCATTGCCGGAATTTCTGACCGGGACATGAATCGTGTTGTGGACGAGCACATCCTTCCGGACACGCTGCTACTGCTACGAGACGGCCGGCTGTTCTCACGACTGGCCGCAGCCTTCGCGCGCTTCTATTTCGGTACGGAAAAGGTGTTCGTCGCCGACTTCCGGCGCCAGGTCGTAACCGAGCTGACGACGCGTCTCGCGACGCGCTCCGACCGGTATTTCGTTTTGGCTCTGCCCGAAGCGATGCCCAAGGATCTGAACTGGAACATCGACCGGGACCATGCGCAGATCGACGTCGCAGTGTTTGTGCAGGAGGCCTGGACACGCGTTCGCCAAGTGGAGCGCGCCAGTTCTCTGGTGACAACGGCTCCCGACGTTCTGGCTGGCGAAGCTGTATTCGCCGGCACGCGCGTCCCGATAGAGATCATTGTGAGCTCGCTGGAGAAGGGCATCGACAAACGGCGCCTCGTGTCGTCGTACCCGTTTCTGACTGACGCGCACATCGACGCGGCGCACGTCTTCAGCCGGATTCACCCGAAGCGGGGGCGGCCTCGCCGGATCGCAGACGTGCATCCGGAATGGACACCAAAGAGTAGCCGCTTGGTCCGGGCCGCTGCCAAGGCATGAGCTTTCGACTGTTGATCGACGAGTGCTTGAGTCCCGAACTCGTCCGACTGGCGATTGACGCAGGGCACGTCGAATCAACATGCCTACGCGATCGCGGCCTCTTGGGCGCGAAGGACTGGGCGTTGATGGTGTACGTCGTTGCCAGCGATTTCACGCTCGTGACGAACAATGCTGTGGATTTTCGCGGCGAGGGCGCGGCCGCTCCGGGGGGTCTGCACGCAAAGCAGGGCGTTCACGCGGGCCTGATTTGCCTCGACTCATTCCATCCTCTGGATATCGACCGGCAGTGCGATCTATTTCGCATTGCGCTTGGCGAACTCGCGGCGGTGTCAGACCTCGTCAACCAGGCCCTCGAAGTCTACGAAGACGAGGCGGGAAACGTCATCGTCCAGACCTACGACATACCGAGATGACCGTGCCCCTGATCGGTCAATCCTTCCAGAAATTCTTAAATCTCCCCGGCGCCATCTCCGTATAGCGGACGGTGTGCGTGATGTTGCGGTGCCCGAGGTAGTGCTGGATCGCCCGCGTGTCGTGGCCGTCGTTGGCGAGCTTGTAGCCGGTGGCGTGCCGAAGCATGTGCGGGTGGATAGGGAAGGGGAGGCGCGCCAGGACGCCGGCCCGGCTCATCAGCTTCCGGACGGTTGCCGTCGTCATCGGCCCGCCGCGCTCGGTGACGAACAGATACGGCGATCCGGGGTACTCCCGCTGCAGCTCGCGTAGCGCGCGCAGCTCGGGACCGCGCAGCGGGTGGCTCGAGGGCAGCCCGTTCTTGAGCCGAGCGACGTGCAGGATTCCGGCCTTGAGCTCGACCTGGTCCCACCGTAACGCGACGAGCTCACTGACGCGCAGGCCATGCCGATAGGCAAGGAGGAGGAGCGTCCGATCGCGATGCCCGTGCCGGCCGGCCTTGCCCGCCGCAGCGAGCAGCTTCTCGACCTCGTCCGGCGTTAGATGTTCGCGTGCCCGGCGCTCGGCGTTGGCGACCCGGCGAGGGGGGAGGGGAGAGCCCGGGGTGACGCGCGATCGCCGCGCCTGGGGCCTCCCAGCGGCCTGCGAGGGAGCTACTTTCCCATTTTCGAGTGTTGGCGCCTGGCGCTTAGGCTGCGGCTTGCGCGGGGATTTTGCCATCCGCGCATTCTACACATTCCCATTAAGGGACATTCTTGGGAATGTTCAAGTCAATCTGCTCAAACGCCGAAATGCCCAGAGACCGGTCATCTTGAACCGATGACGCTTACATCGTCGAAGTGATTGTCAATCGAGGACCGTCAAATGCGGTATGAATCAATTTCCGAATCACAGGCCCCGCACCTTCGCCAGAGACTTTTGGCGTAGCCGATTTCACTCCATTTACTAGTGAACCTATCGCATCACGGCCACCTTGCGGAATGAAATCCACGGTTGCTCCATGTCACTCGGCGGATGGCAATCAGCGAGAGTCGTTGTAGATGGATTTAAGCAAATTCTGTATAATGGGACCCCCCTCGTCGCCAGAAAACTCCACGTGAACTAATTCTCCGTGGCGGCCATAAGCCACATCGACGCTTCCAGATTCGAATCCCGCCGCAATCCGATTGAGAAATGCGCGCCAGGGCTTCCCCTCCTTTCGATCACTCGCAAAATAATTGGTTGTTTCGAAGCAGTCTCCAGACGACTTGATGCGCGGTTCGCCATATAGCAGTTCACATGACCCGATACGCATTGAACTGCTAAAAGTCAGAGTGCTCCCTCGTTGTTGAATCGAGATGCGAAATGGCCTCTGACCGTGTGTACGGGGAGATTCTTCGGGGCCAAAGAAATCGTAAAGATCCTGTTTGGGGAATAGCTCATGGAGCCCGTCGAGCAGGAGATTCGCGTTGAGGATTTTGCTACCCACACTACCCCACAAAATTACTTCGCCAGGTACGAACTTGCCTTCGTAACTGATTGCGACATCAACGCCGACTGCCCTGATCGGAGCGCCCCGCGCCGTAATCATCGTATTAAGCGGCTTCCACGCGGACTGCTCAATCGCAACTGCTGCAGGCAGGGCAACGAGACCCATCAGCAGACCCGCCGCAAGTTGGAAATACGTGGTCTTCATTTTGGGAACAATCCCCCTACCGCGCTGGAACTAGAATTATGAAATAGTTCGCCGCATCCTGGATGAAGGTAGGTCCGCCGTAGTAATACCTACTTGAAAGGACATTTCCGGCGCCGTTTTTTACGTACTGCTCAACAACGCTGAAGCCCGAGCCATTGGATAACATACCCTGGAAATCTAGAGTGTGTTTCCCCTGCTCGCCATCGTTATAAGTTGTACCACCGTTTCCCCCGAATGTAGCCAGCCAAGTCCCAGTAGCGGTACTTTGGTCAGGTGCCGGACCTGGAATCCACTGCCTTGTATTTGGCGTCCCGCTTACGAGTTTCTGGAGTAGCGCTGCGCACTGACCATTCCCTACTAGCCCATGAGCAACGTAGTTCTGCATATTCGGCGTGACAATTGGAACGAGGAATTGTCCCGTAGAATTGCTGTAAAAGACCCCGTTGACGCGATTATCAAAGCCGAGAAACGTCGAGCCGTCCGCTGACCAAGATACTAGATCCCAATCGTGGTCCGGGAGTTTCGATGCCAGTACGGTAACGTCAGCCTCTCCGCCCTCCGAAGCACTCGCATGTATGGCATCCATCGCTTGCTGAAACCGGTCACTGACTTGTCCGTGAATGTCGTTCGCGGTTACTGGCCCGGCCGCCCCAGTGAACCCCTGCAGAAATGCGGCGGCAGAGTTCCCAACAGATGCCCAGCCGACCGGTACTTGCCCACCAAGTCCGTCGCTCATATTGGGACTGCCGCGATCTTGTCCGTAGAACCCTGTGCTAGCCGCTACATTCTGATCGCCGGCGATTCCAGCACACGTTCCAGGGTCACGGGCACAGATATTCCCGATCGCCGGCCCATAGTTGGAGCCGTTGACCGGCGGATAGCTTCTTAACGATCCGCTAAGCGTAAACCCGGTCGGATCTGTAAATCTCAGCGGTCCATTTTGAACATAGGAATACGGATTCAGCGACTGGGAGTTTCCCCCGATCGCGACCACAGGATCCGTGGATAAGAATCTGCCGATCACGGGATCATAGACCCGTCCATTCATGTGAATGAGCCCGACGTTATCGAGCATCTCGTGGAACGCGTCAGAGTAGCCTCGACGGGTTGTCGCCGCGATCGTCGCGTAGTCGGCGGAATTCGCCGCAAGCGGGCTTGCCCAGTTACTGCTGCGCCGATAGCCGAACGCCGAGTAGCTCTCATTGACCTGAACAGTGCCGGCGCTGTTGATCATCAGATTGCCGCTGCCGAGGTGATCGGCGGTCACATACGTCGTCTGCGCCCCAGACACGGATTGCAGGTCGTAGATGACCCGGGTTCCGCCCGGCAACGAGACGTAGTGCTTGTAATGGGTCTGACCCGGCGTCGTTTCGACCTCGAAGATGCCGCCCACATAGATCGTGGTCTCGGTCCCGACCGTGCCGTCGGTCGTGTAGGTCGAGACTTGCTGCTTACGCTGCCGGTCCGGCCCGTAGGAGAACGACGCGGACACGCCGCTGCCGTTGATCAGGGTGGGCAGGTTGTAGGAAGACCAGGTGATCGAGTTCCCTGCACGCGTCGACATGTTGCCGTTGGCGTCGTAGCCGTACAGGGTCCCGTTGACGTTCGCGACCGCGTGTTTATGCGACGTGTCGTACGTATACGGAAAAGTGACGCCCCCCTCGGTGCGGGAGGTGATATTGCCAGTCGGATCGATGATCGCACTGAAGTTCGTGACGCCATTCAGGGTCGAGGACTGCAGCCGATTCAGATTGTCGTTCGTGAACGCCTCGGTGAGACTTTGCTTCAAGTCCTGCCGCTGCGACAGGTTGCCGCTCACATCCCACTGGTACGCCAGGCTCTGCAGGTTGTTCGAGCTGCCGCCCGTGCCGACCTGACGCGTTCCGATCCAACTTGTCACGGCATCGAACGCGGACTGGATCCGGACCGGGGTCGTCGTACCGAGAGTCTCATCGACGACGTGCCCCCAGGGATCCATGTTGATGCCGCCCGGCGTCAGCTGCCAGAACGTCGTGCCCGCCACATTGCCGGTGTAGTTCTGCACGGTCGACGCGTAGCCGTTGCTGTAGGCGTACTTGACCTGGAACCGGTTCGCCTGGCCAGGAACACTCGGATAGGTCAGCGTATCGAGCTTGCCGAGCGTGTTATACGCAAAATTGATCGAGTAGGTCGTCCCACTCCAAACCATCGAATGACTTGCCGGCCGACCGAGGGAGTCGAAGGTGTTCGTCTCGGTGTCGCCGAGCCCGGAGAGCTGCACAAGCTGGCCGATCTCATGGTTGGCGGCGCTGGTGCCGAACGTAAAGGTACTCGTGCCTTCGGCCTCGACGCGCTGCGCCAGGCGCCCGAGCACGTCGTAACTCATTTGCTGCGTCCATGCCGGAGAGACCGTCTTGGCATCGCGGACATTGATGAGCTCTCCGAGCGAATCGTATTGGTAGCTCCAGTTGCCGCGGTCAGGATCTGCAGTTCCGGTCAACAGGTACGCCAGGCTGTCGTACGTCCGAGTTGTGACGTTGGACGCCGGATCGGTGATCGTCGTCAGCGCGCCGAACGGGTTATAGGTGTAACTGGTCAACGACACCCCGTCGGGGTCCGTGACCCGTCGCAGCTCGCCGATCACGTCGAATTGCTTCGTAGTGGTGTAGAGCCTTGGATCCCTCACG
>CAIYLH010000108.1 GCA_903927005.1 uncultured Pseudomonadota bacterium | reverse complement strand
TGCTGACGTCGGCCCCGGTCGCCTGGACCGCGTCATGCGCGGTGTTGAACACCGGCAAACCGAGGTGCTTCTGGCCACCACGGCCCGGCGTCACGCCGCCGACCATGTTGGTGCCGTAGGCGATGCATTGCTCGGAGTGAAAGGTGCCCTGCTTGCCGGTGAACCCCTGACAGATCACGCGGCTCTTCTTGGTGAGGAGAATGCTCATGGACGTGGATTCCTAGCGGCCGGCGGCCAGGCGCACGGCCTTGGTCGCGGCATCGGTGAGGTCACTGGCCGCCGTGATCGCAAGCCCGCTGGCTGCGAGCTGCTTACGGGCGAGGTCCGCGTTCGTGCCCTCGAGGCGCACGATCACGGGCACGGACACGCCGACCGTCTTGACGGCGGCGACGATGCCCTCAGCGATGATGTCGCAACGGACGATGCCGCCAAAGATGTTGACGAGAATCGCCTTCACCTTGGGATTCGACAGGATCAGCTTGAACGCCGCCGTGACGCGCTCCGGCGTCGCGCCACCACCGACGTCGAGGAAGTTGGCGGGATCCCCGCCATGCAGCTTGATCAGATCCATCGTCGCCATCGCCAGTCCCGCGCCATTGACCATGCAGGCAATGTCGCCATCCAGCGAAACGTAGTTAAGGTCGTGGGCAGATGCCTCGACCTCGCGCGCATCCTCCTGCGACGTATCGCGATAGTGCGCGATCGACCCCTGCCTGAAGATGGCATTGGGATCGATGTTGATCTTCGCGTCCAGCGCCAGCACCGCGCCCTCGTCGGTGATGATTAGCGGATTGACCTCGACCAGACCCGCGTCATGGTCGATGTAGAGATCATAAATGCCGCGCAGGATCTTCTCGAAGGCCGCAACCTGCTTGCCTTCAAGGCCGAGCCCGAACGCCAGCTGGCGTGCCTGATAGCCCGACAAGCCGACAGCCGGGTGCAGCTCAACGCGCATGATGCGCTCGGGGGTGTGCTCGGCCACCTCCTCGATATCCATGCCGCCGTCCGCCGAGGCGATGAAAGCCAGTCGGCTACGATCGCGGTTCAACAGCAGGCTGACGTACAACTCGCGAGCGATCTTGGAGCCCACCTCGACGTAGACCTGATGGATCGGCAGGCCTTCAGGGCCAGTCTGCTTGGTGACCAGTCGCTGGCCGATCAGCGCGGTCGTCGCCGCGCGCACCTCCTCGAGGGTCCGGCAGACCTTGACGCCACCGGCCTTGCCACGCCCGCCGGCGTGAACCTGTGCCTTGACGACCCATAGCGCCCCACCCAGAGCCTTGGCGGCCGCGGCGGCCTCGTCGGCGTTTGATGCCACCTGTCCGGCCGGAACGGCGACGCCGTACCGATTGAACAGCTCTTTGGCCTGATATTCATGCAAGTTCATCGTCACTGTGCGCGGTACACCGCGCCTCCAAGCCTTGGTTTCGGGCGGCCATTCTGCGCGATGCGTACTAGCTAGGCAAAGGGACTGGCCACAATTGAGCAGCGGCCGGGATACCGCGATCAATGCTACATTGCGCCGACCGCGTTCCACTCGCGCGGTGAGTTGCACCGGGGTCAGCGGATGACGACGAGCGCGCGCGGACACCACGACACGCCCGAACTGTCCTGGCGAGTTCTAGGCCTGTTGAACCTGTTCCGGCTGCTGGCACCGGTGGTGCTGCTGCTGGTGTTCAAGTTCAGCGGCGAGCCCCGCCTGGTCGGCGCGGCGCACGCACAGCTGTTCCTGCTCACCTGCGTCGGCTATTTCCTCGTGGGAATCGCGTTGATTGTGGCGCTCAAGCGTCGCAATCACACGGCCGTCTGGCACGAGTACGTCCCCGGCGCCGTCGACATCTGCGCGCTGAGCGTGCTGGTCTTCACCAGCGGCGGCGCCGAGAGCGGACTGGCCATCATGTTGTTTGTGCCGGTCGGCGGCCTGTCGGTGCTGCTCGGAACGCGTGGCGCCGCGTTCACCGCTGCCGGCGCGGGGCTGGCGCTGCTGCTGCAGCAGGCCGCCGCCTGGATCGACGGCAGCGCAAGCCCGCTTGGCTGGGCCCAGGCCGGCTACTACGGCGCAGTACTGTTCATCGCAGCGGCCGCCGGCAGTTTCATGGCGCGCCAGCTGCGCGAGACCGAGGCGGTCGTCCGCCAGCGGGACATCGACGTCGCCAATCTCGCCGAGCTGTCTGAGTACATCGTCCGTCACCTGCGCGAGAGCATCGTCGTCGTCGACGCCGAAGACCGGGTGCGGCTGATCAACGAGTCCGCGCAGCAACTGCTGGGCCCGGACGCCCGTCCAAGCGCACTGCTGGGCGAAATCGCCCCTCGGCTGCTGTACCACATCGAGCGCTGGCGCCATGGTAATGGCGTGCAGCTACCGGCCTCAGGACTAGTGGCGGCCGACGGCAGTCGTGAATTCGATGTGCATCTGGCCGCGCTAGGCCGTGGCAACCCGGGACCGGTGATTGCGTTTTTGACCGACACCACGCAGATCGCCGAACGCGTGCAGCAGACCAAGCTTGCGGCGCTTGGCCGGCTGTCCGCCAGCATCGCCCATGAAATCCGCAACCCCGTCGGCGCAATGAGCCACGCCGGCCAGCTGCTGGCCGAGGCGGTGGAGCTGGGGCCTGAAGAGCGCCGGCTGACTGAAATCATCACCGTCAACGCCGCTCGCGTCAGCACCATCATTACCAATGTCCTGCAGCTGTCGCGCCGCGAGACGACCCGCCCCGAGCGGCTCTGGCTCGGCGACTGGCTGGGCGAGTTCATCGAAGAGTTCTGCGACACGCTGCAGCTGCCCGAAGGTCGCCTGCAACTCGAGGCGACGGACGCGGACATCGAGGTGCGCATCGACCCGACCCATCTGCGCCAGATCGCCTGGAATCTATGCGAGAACGCCACCCGCCACAGCGCTGAGATGCCGACCGTGCCGCCGGTGGAACTGCGCACCGGCCGGCTGCCAGCGAGCGGCCGGCCGTTCCTCGAGGTCGTCGACCGCGGCCCGGGAATCCCGGAGTCCGCCGCCGAACGCATTTTCGAGCCCTTCTTCACTGGCCGCCGCGGTGGCACGGGGCTGGGACTGTTCATCGCCCGAGAACTTGCACAGTGCAACGGCTCGTTACTCATCTATGAAGCCAGGCCAGGCGGCGGCAGCCTGTTCCGGGTAGTTTTCGCCGATCCGCTGCGCTGGGAGGGCCGTACCGATGGCTAAGCCGATGGTCCTGATCGTGGACGATGAGCCGGACCTGTGCGAGCTGCTGTCGATGACACTCACCCGCATGGGACTGGCCTGCCGCGCGGTTGGCGACGTCGCCGCCGCCAAGGTGGCCCTCAAGGAGCGCAGCTGGGATCTGTGCCTGACCGACATGCGGCTGCCGGACGGGGATGGCCTGGACCTCGTCGAGTGGCTGTCGCAGCAGCCCCAGTCGCCGCCCGTGGCGGTGATCACCGCCCACGGCAATATAGAAAGCGCAGTGCGCGCGCTAAAGCTTGGCGCTTTCGATTTTGTCTCCAAGCCCCTAGACCTCGCCGACCTGCGCAAACTGGTCGCACAGGCCTTGAAGCCAACCAGCCGCGACGCGCTTGATGGCAGCACAGCCGCAGCTCCCCGGCTGCTGGGCAAATCCCCGGTAATGGCCCAACTGCGCGAGCTGATCGCCCGGGTTGCACGCAGCCAGGCACCGGTACACATCGCAGGCGAAAGCGGCACCGGCAAGGAGCTGGTTGCGCAGCTGATCCATGATCTCGGCCCGCGGACGGACGCGCCATTCGTGCCGGTGAACTGCGGCGCGATCCCGACGGAACTGATGGAGAGCGAGCTGTTCGGCCACAAGCGCGGTAGCTTCACCGGCGCCGTCGCCGACAAGAAGGGCCTGGTGCAGACCGCCGAAGGGGGCACGCTGTTCCTCGACGAGGTCGCCGACCTGCCTCTGCACATGCAGGTGAAGCTGCTGCGACTGATCCAGGAAAAAACGGTGCGTCCCGTCGGCGAAGCCCGCGAAGTCCCGGTTGATGTGCGCATCCTGTCGGCGACCCACAAGAACCTCGCTACGCTCGTCGCAGAGGGTCGCTTCCGCGAAGATCTCTACTACCGGATCAACGTGATCGAGATCAAAGTGCCGCCGCTGCGCGCGCGACTCGAGGACGTATCCGAGCTGACCGCGACGATCCTGACCCGCCTTGCGCGACGCGCGCAGGTCAACGTGCCCGCGTTGGATCCCGAGGCGATCCGCACCCTGGCCGGCTACCACTATCCAGGCAACGTGCGCGAACTGGAGAATATCCTCGAGCGCGCGCTAACACTCTGCAGTGGCGGGCGGATCACGGCGACGGACATCGCCGTACGGCCAAACACAGCGCCAGCGGCGTCGCTCGACCTCGGCGAGGGCGCCCTCGACCAGCAGGTCGAACACATCGAGCGCGACGCGATCGTGAAGGCCCTGGAACAGAGTCGCTACAACAAGACGGCGGCAGCCAAGGCACTGGGCATCAGTTTTCGGGCGCTACGCTACCGGATCAAGAAGCTGGGCATCGAGTAGCGCGTTCGGCGAGGCGTGCGGCCGGTCACAGGTTTAAAGTGACGCAGCGCGTCACTTTGTGACGCCTGCGCGTCAGTGTCGCGACATCGGTGAGCGCAGCGAGACAAGCCCTCGCCCGCTGACGCCCCCCTACGGAAAGAATAATTCCCAAAGAATCATCAACTAAGGAAATCCCGCAAGGGGTTGGCACGGCGCTTGCAGAAAGTTAGGCATGGAGGCGCAGACCTGCCGCCAACCGCGTTGATCCGAACGATTTACCGTTTCATAGATTCAGGAGTTAAGAACACATGCGCAAGACCATCCAGAAGGGCTTCACGCTCATCGAACTGATGATCGTCGTCGCCATCATCGGCATCCTCGCCGCCATCGCCATCCCGGCCTACCAGGACTACACGATCCGCGCCCAGGTCACTGAAGGCCTCAGCCTGGCCGGTGGCATCCAGACCGCCGTCGCCGACTACTATGCGCAGAAGGGCACCTGGCCCGTCGCTGGTGTCGCCACCGTCGGTGCTGGCAGCATCGGCATGTCCGCCGCCCCGACCGGCAAGTACGTCACCGTGGATCTTTCGGATGCGCTCGGCGGCGTCCAGATCACGTTCAACGGCCCGCAGGTCAACGCGACGATCTCCGGCAAGAAGCTTGGCCTGAACGCGGCGCTGAGCACGAACGGCGACATCGTCTGGAAGTGCGGCACGGCGGGCGCCGCCGGTGCGACCGTCTCCGGTACCGCGGCGACCGACCTCGCCACCAAGTACCTGCCGTCCGCCTGCAAGGCCTAATCAGCCCGATCGGCCGACACGGAGCCCCCCAACTGGGGGGCTCTTTTTTTGGGGCGCAGCGCGCCACATGGCTCGATCCGGTCACCGGGCGACGCAAGTGACTCCCCGATCTGGCGGGCGCCGTCGAGGTGACTGCACCGGTCAGTTTGTGACCCGCCTGGGGTCGCACAAGGGCGCCTCGTGACCCTGCTCGCACCTTCGCGGCGGAATTTCTTCTTTGAATTCAATGCCTCTGATTTTTCAGAAACATTGGCACGCGAATTGCTTTAACACCCGTATAGAACGTTTCTAGGCTCGCACACAATTTCGATCAACACGGCGGCCCATTCCGCCAAATGACGTTAGGAGAACGAACATGCGCAAGACTATCCAGCAAGGCTTCACCCTCATCGAACTGATGATCGTCGTCGCTATCATCGGCATCCTCGCCGCCATCGCCATCCCGGCCTACCAGGACTACACGATCCGCGCCCAGGTCACTGAAGGCCTCAGCCTTGCCGGTGGCGTGCAGACCGCGGTTGCCGACTACTACGCGCAGAAGGGCACCTGGCCCGTCGCCGGTGTCGCCACCGTCGGTGCTGGCAGCATCGGCATGTCCGCCGCCCCGACCGGCAAGTACGCCACCGTGGATCTTTCGGATGCGCTCGGCGGCATCCAGATCACGTTCAACGGCCCGCAGGTCAACGCGACGATCTCCGGCAAGAAGCTTGGCCTGAACGCGGCGCTGAGCACGAACGCCGACATCATCTGGGTGTGCGGCACGGCGGGCGCCGCCGGTGCGACCGTCTCCGGTACCGCGGCGACCGACCTCGCCACCAAGTACCTGCCGTCTGCCTGCAAGGCCTAATCAGCCCGACTGGCCGACAAGAAGCCCCCCACCTGGGGGGCTTCTTCTATTTGGGGCCCCAGAAAGCGGCAATGTGCGGCCGTTCACGGGCAGCAGCGGGTCCTTGTGAGAGCATGATTCTGTTATAAAGAACGGCCGGGTCCGGAGGATCCGGGGTCGGTCCAGAGACGCTAATCAGGTCGCGCAAGTCCATGAGCGATAACGCAATGTCGGTCACCCAGGCGATCGCGCGCAGCGCGAACCTCGGGCTGCCTGAAAAGCTCGTGCAGGAAGGCCTGCTGGACGAGTCCGCCATGGCGGACGCCGTCAAGGGCGCCCGTGACGCGCACCAGAACCTGGTGGCCTACCTCGTCAGCAGGAACATTATCGAGTCGCGCGAGATCGCGATCACCGCCGCCGCGCTGTTCGGCGTGCCGCTGCTGGACCTCGACTGCGTTCAGGTCGATCTCGACACCGTCAAACTAGTCTCCGACAAGCTGCTCGCCAAGCACCGTGTGCTGCCGCTGATGAAGCGCGGCCGCCGATTGTTCATCGCGCTGTCCGATCCGACGAATCTGCACGGCCTCGATGAGATCCGCTTCTCCACCTCGCTGAACGTCGAACCGGTCGTCGTCGAAGAAGACAAGCTCCAGAAGATCCTGTCCAAGGCGATGGAGCAGGCCGACACGTCGATGCAGTCGCTCGGCGAAGACGACTTCGACCTCGAGCATCTGGACGTCACCGGCGGCGACGACGAGGTCGATGCCGGCGCGCAGCGCGACGAGGTGGAAGACGCCCCGATCGTGCGCTTCGTCAACAAGGTCATGCTCGACGCGATCAAGAAGGGCGCGTCGGATATCCACTTCGAGCCGTACGAGAAGACCTATCGCGTGCGGCAACGCGTCGACGGCATCCTCAAGGAAGTGGCGCTGCCGCCGGTGCAGCTGGCGATGAAGATCTCGGCACGCATCAAGGTCATGTCGCGACTGGACATCGCCGAACGACGCGTACCGCAGGACGGCCGCATCAAGATGCGCCTGTCCAAGAACCGCTCGATCGACTTCCGCGTCAGCTCCTGCCCGACGATCTTCGGCGAGAAGATCGTGATGCGTATTCTCGATCCCTCGAGCGCACAGCTTGGGATCGACGCACTGGGTTACGAGCCGTTCCAGAAAGAGCTCTACCTCAAGAACCTCAAGAAGCCGCAGGGCATGATTCTGGTCACGGGCCCGACGGGTTCCGGCAAGACCGTATCGCTCTACACCGGCCTCAACATCCTCAACGTCGAGGACACCAACATCTCGACCGCCGAGGATCCGGCGGAAATCATCCTGCCGGGCGTCAACCAGGTGAACGTCAATCCAAAGGTAGGACTGACCTTTGCCGCCGCACTGCGCGCCTTCCTGCGCCAGGATCCGGATGTGGTGATGGTCGGCGAAATCCGCGACCTCGAAACCGCGGAGATAGCGCTCAAGGCCGCCCAGACGGGCCATCTGGTGCTGTCAACACTACATACGAACGACGCCCCGCAGACGCTCACCCGCCTGGTCGACATGGGCGTCAAACCGTATGCGATCGCGACCTCCGTGAGCCTGATCATTGCGCAGCGCCTTGCACGGCGCCTGTGCAACCACTGCAAGCAGCCGTTGGAAATCCCGGCCGAAGCGCTGCTGCGCGAGGGCTTTCGCAAGGAAGACATCGATACCGGCATGCGCATCTACGGTCCGAAGGGCTGCGGCAACTGCACCGACGGCTACAAGGGCCGGGTCGGCATCTATCAGGTAATGCCGCTCACCGAAGCGATCGGTCGTATCATCATGGAAGGCGGCAATGCGATCACCATCAACGACCAGGCGAAGAAGGAAGGCGTCTGGGACTTGCGCACAGCCGGCCTGAACAAGGTCCGCAACGGGCTGACCAGCCTTGAAGAAGTCAACAGCGTCACGATCGAGTGAGCCGCTGCCCCGCATGATCTACGGAGCCTAGCGACATGGCACAGACCGGGACGTCCAAGAAGGACGTATCTTTCCTCTGGGAAGGCCGCGACAAGAAGGGCAACAAGGTACGCGGCAAGATCGTCGCCACGAACCGCCATGCGGTGTGGCTCGACCTGCAGCGACAGGGCATCGTGCCCGGCAAGATCAAGCAGCAGAGCGTTGCGTTCGCATCGCGCGCAAAGCCAAGCCCCGAGGACATCGCCGTGTTCTTCCGGCAGTTGGCCACCATGCTGACCGCCGGCATCCCGATGGTGCAATCGTTCGAGATCGTCGGCGCCGGCCACGAGAAGCCGTCGATGCAGGCGCTGATCCTGGACATCAAGCAGCAGATCGAAAGCGGCATGACGCTGCACGAGGCGTTCGCCAAGCACCCGCTGTACTTCGATGACCTGTCGGTAAACCTCGTCGAGGCCGGCGAGTCGGCTGGCGCCCTCGAGACACTGCTCGACAAGATCGCCTCGTACAAGGAAAAGACCGAGGCGATCAAGAAGAAGATCAAGAAGGCGTTGTTCTACCCAACCGCCGTGCTGTTCGTGGCGGTGATCGTGACCACCATCCTGTTGATCTTCGTGATCCCACAGTTCGAGAGCCTGTTCAAGGGCTTCGGTGCAGACCTGCCGGCGTTCACGCAAATGGTCATCAACATGTCGCGCTGGCTGCAGGCCAATGGCATCTATCTGGGCATAGTGCTGTTCGGCGCCGGCTACACGTTCTCCTACCTCAAGGCACGCTCCCGGCCGATGCGCGAGAACCTCGACCGGATGATGCTCAAGTTCCCGATCGTCGGGCCGATCCTGGTCAAAGCGGCGATCGCGCGGTTTGCCCGCACGCTGGCGACGACCTTTGCGGCCGGCGTACCACTGGTAGAAGCGCTGAGCTCGGTCGCAGGCGCGACCGGCAACATCGTCTATGAGAACGCGGTCATGCGCATGAAGGACGAGGTCGCCACGGGCCAGCGCCTGCAACGGGCGATGGAAAACACGAACCTGTTCCCGAACATGGTCAATCAGATGATCGCTGTCGGCGAGGAGTCCGGCTCGCTCGACCAGATGGCGGCCAAAGTCGCCGACTTCTACGAGCTTGAGGTCGACGCAGCGGTGGACTCGATGTCCAGCCTGCTCGAACCGCTGATCATGGCAATCCTCGGCGTCCTCGTCGGTGGCCTCGTGGTCGCGATGTACCTGCCGATCTTCAAGCTCGGCGCAGCCGTCTGATACGCCTGCGGCGGACAGCACCGTGGAACTGATAGAGATCCTGCGGCAGTCGCCCGCAGTGTTTGCCACGACCGCAGGCCTGATCGGCCTGCTGGTCGGCAGCTTCCTCAACGTGGTGATTCACCGCACGCCACGGATGATGGAAGCAGCGTGGCGGGCAGACTGCGCGGCGCTGGATAATCCGAACGTGGCCCCGCCGCCGGTGCCTACCTACAACCTCATGACACCGCGCTCGGCATGCCCAGGCTGCAGCGCCCCGATCACCGCTCTGCAGAACATCCCCGTACTCAGCTGGCTGGCGCTGCGTGGTCGCTGCGCCTGCTGCAAGGCTCCGATCTCGATCCGCTACCCGATCGTGGAGCTCGCCACCGGCCTGCTGTCGGCGCTGGTCGCCTGGCACTTCGGCTGGGGCTGGGAGGCTGGCTGCGCAATCACGGTGACTTGGACCCTGATCGCCCTCACCGGCATCGACCTTGACACGCAGCTGCTGCCGGACGGCCTGACGTTGCCGCTCATGTGGCTCGGCTTGCTGGCGGCCGCCTACCTCGGCCGTGGCGCAGCGCCGCTGCCGGTCGATCTTAAGAGCTCGGTGCTGGGCGCCGCGTTCGGCTACCTGAGCCTGTGGACGGTCTATCAGGGGTTCAGGCTGGTGACCGGCAAGGAGGGCATGGGCTACGGCGACTTCAAGTTGCTTGCCGCGCTTGGCGCCTGGCTGGGCTGGCAGATGCTGCTGCCCGTCGTGCTGCTATCAGCGGTCACCGGCGCAATCGTCGGCATCGCGCTGATGGTGTTCAAGCGCCACGGCCGCGACGTACCGATCCCGTTCGGACCGTACCTTGCCGCGGCCGGCTGGCTGGTGATGATGTGGGCTCCGCAGCTGGTCGCGCCGTGGTGGGCGCTGAGCCGCTGAGCCCGTGGCGACCCCACTCAGAATTGGCCTGACCGGCGGCATCGCCAGCGGCAAGAGTGCCGTCGCAGCCGCATTTGGTGAGCTCGGCGCGCCAGTCATCGACACCGACCTGCTGGCCCGTGAAGTCGTTGAGCCCGGCCAGAGCGCCCTCGCCGCGGTAGTCGCCGCGTTCGGGCCGAGCGTGCTCGGAGCCGACGGCAGGCTCGACCGCCGCGGTCTGCGCACCCTGGTGTTCGCCGACCCCGAGCGCCGTCGGACCCTCGAAGCCATCCTGCATCCGGCTATCCGGGAACTCACGCAGGCCCGCATCGAGGCGATCAACGCGCCGTACGTGATTATTGCGATACCGCTGCTGGCCGAGGGTGGCCGGCAGGGACGCGTGGACCGCGTCCTCGTGGTCGACTGCCCGCTCGAACTGCAGCGACAACGGCTGCTGGCCCGTGATGACGAAACGGCGGCGGGAGCCGACGCGATCTTGGCCGCCCAGGCTTCCCGAGCCCAACGACTCGCCATCGCCGACGAGGTCATCGACAATACCGGGACGCTTGAGGCACTCGGCCCTGCGGTCGCGGCACTACATCGGCGCTACCTGTCGCTGGCCGAGGCCGCTGGCCGGCCGACTCTCTAAAGTCCGTCCGAGGCTCGCTCAAAAGACCGGTTTACGACGTCCGTGGACGACGCGCAGAATAGCCGGATGCCGCCGATGAACTCCGAAACCCCTGAACCCGCGCCGGTCCGCCCGAGCATCGTGTTCGAGCAGCCGCTAAACGAGCGCATGCGCTCCTTCCTGCGCCTGGAGTTTCTCTACCAGCAGGCGACCTACCACAACGACACGCCCACCTCGTGGTCGAGCCGGGCGGCCGTGTCCAGCCTGCTGGAGATCCTCGCGATCACCTCACGCGGCGACCCACGAGCCGACGTCCTCAAGGATCTTGAGCGTCAGATGGGCCTGCTGCGAGACTTCACCAACCGTCCCGGCGTCGACACCGCGCGCCTGCGGTCGGTGATCGTCAAACTCTCGCAACGCCGTGATGAGCTACAGGCATCATCCAGCGCCGCGATGTCGAAGTTGCGCGAGAGCGAGTTCCTCGCCGCCATCAAACATCGCAGCGCCATCCCTGGCGGCACATGCGAGTTCGACCTGCCGGACTACTACCACTGGCTGAACCTGCCCGGCGCGACGCGTCAGGCGGACTTCAACAACTGGATCAGCTCGCTGCGCCCGCTATGCGAGAGCGTTTCAGACCTGCTGTGGATCACGCGCGAGAACGCGCGCGCGCGCACTGAAGTCGCGATCGGCGGCACGTTCCAGATCGTCTTCGAACGCGACACGCCGGTGCAACTGCTGCGGATCACGTTGCCGGGTGACACCGCGCTGTTCCCCGAGATCAGTGGCAGCCACCACCGCTGCAGCATCCGCTTCCTCAGCTGGATCGACGCGCAGAACAGGCCGTCCCAAGCGGGATTCGACGTGCCATTTATCCTGACCTGCTGCACCTGATAGGGCGCGCGTGACCACTCCCGCCCGGAAATGCCCGAGCTGCGGGCGCTCATTCAGACCCATCGCCGGCGACCCTTGGCGGCCGTTCTGCAGCGACCGCTGCCGGCTGATCGACCTCGGCGCCTGGCTGAGCGAGCGCCACTCAATTCCCGGCGAAGACGCAGTTCCCGATCCGGACAGCCCGCCGCAGGGAGACCTCGAATGACTCTGAAGCTCTACAACAGTGCCTTTGCCCCCAGCCCGCGTCGCGTACGCATGTATGCCGCCGAGAAGGGCATCGCACTGGAACTGATCGAGGTGAACATCGCAGAGGGCGCGACGCGCAGCGCGGACTTCCTCAGCGTCAATTCGCTCGGTGAAACGCCGGTGCTGGAGCGCGAGGACGGATCGCGAGTGACCGAATCACTCGCGATCTGCCGCTGGCTCGAAGAACTCAATCCCGAGCCAAACCTCTTCGGCGATGACGCTGAGGAAAGACTCGCGATAAACCGTTACATCGACCGTGTCATGTTCCGGCTGTACGTGCCGACCACCGAAGTCTTTCGCCACACCCACGAATTCTGGATCGGTCGCATCGAGCAGGTGCCGGCTTTCGGCGAACTGCAGCGCAAAACCGTTCGCGCGGAGTACGTGGCGCTCGATACTGCGTTGGCGGACCGGGAATTCCTCGCACGCGACCGCTTCAGCATGGCTGATATCGTCGCCTTCACCAGCATCGACTTCGGCAAGGTGGCGGGACTGCGCGTCGGCGACGACCTGCCGGCACTGAAGCGCTGGTACGAAGCTATCCGCGCCCGTCCCAGCGCGCGCGCCTGACCGCCGCGCGCGACCGCTCTGTTAGAATCCGCCCCCCGCCGGAGTCGATTCGTCATGGCTGAACTGCACGCCCGGGATCACAGCCCGCGCGCCGCGCGGTGGGTCGTCAACACCCTGTGGATCGCCATGACCGGGATGCTCCTGAGCGGCTGCGCCACACCAGGCTACCCAACTGCCGCCCCCTCGACACGAGCCGCACGGATGAACATCCCCGCCTACCCGGCCACCCGCCGCAGCGAGCAGCACGATCTCTATCACGGCACAGACGTGGCCGATCCGTGGCGCTGGCTGGAAGACCTCGGCTCTTCCGACGTGCATGACTGGGTCACCGCCCAGAACGCGCTGTCACAGCCGCTGCTCGCCGCTTTGCCGGCACGGGAACCGCTGCAGCGCCGGCTGACTGCACTGTGGAACTACGAACGCTGGGGCGCCTCGCTGTCCGGCAGTCATTCGTTCTCGGCGCCGGTCGCGCGTCACGGCCGCTACTTCTATCTCTACAACAGCGGCGCACAGGACCAGAGCGTATTGATGGTGTCCGACTCGCTGGACGGCACGCCGCGAGTACTGCTCGACCCCAACTCACTGGCAGCCGACCGGACGATCGCACTGGCGTCGTACGCGGTCTCACCGGACGGCCGCCACCTCGCCTACGCGACCTCGGACGGCGGCTCAGACTGGAAGGCCATACGCATCCGCGCTGTCGACACCGCCGTCGACTTGCCGGAGGAACTCCTGCTGGTCAAGTTCACGCCACTGTCATGGGCACAGGACGGGCGCGGACTTTACTACTCGCGCTATCCGCTGCGTGACGCAACACAGGGTGACGACTCGAAGCAGGTCAGCGTGTGGTACCACGCGATCGGCACACCGCAGTCGTCGGACCGCTTTGTATACGCAATCGACGATCATCCAACGCGCAACCCGTACGGCTCGGTCAGCGATGACGGCCGCTGGCTGGTAATCTCGGTCAGCGATGGGTTCGCCAGCAACGGCGTGTATCTGCTCGACCTCACCCACCCTGACGCGGAGGCCGTGCGGCTGCTGGACCAGTGGGACGGCCGCTACGAATTTCTTGGCAATAGCGGCAAGGAGTTCTACTTCCTGACCACCGCCGGCGCTCCACACGGCCGCATCGTAGCGATAGACCTGGAACACCCGGTGCCCGCTGACTGGCGCGTCCTCGTCAGCGAGCGGGCCGAGGTCATGGACGGCGCGACATGGGCCGCGGACAAGTTCATCGTGCGATACCTCGCCGACGCACACTCGCAGGTGCGACTGTATGACAACGATGGCGGCGCAAGCCGGGAACTGCAATTGCCGGGGCTCGGCGAGGTGCTGGGCCTCGATGGCCGCAGCGACGATACCGAACTGTTCTACGCTTACACCGACTTCCTGACGCCGCACACGATCTACCGCCTCGACCTCACCACGGGCAAGGCGACTCTGTTCCGCCGTCCAGCCGTGGCGCTGGACCCGACGCACTATGTCACTGAGCAGGTGTTCGTGACCTCGAAGGACGGTACCCGGGTGCCGATGTACCTGACGCAGCGGCGTGATCTTGCGCGCGACGGGCAGCGGCCCACCATGCTTTACGGCTACGGCGGATTCAATGTGCCGCTGCTGCCGTCGTTCAGCGTGCCGGTCGCAGTGTGGCTGGAGCAGGGCGGGATCTACGCCGTTGCGAACCTGCGCGGCGGTGCCGAGTACGGCGAGCAGTGGCATCAGGCCGGCACTCGCCTGCACAAGCAGAACGTGTTCGACGACTTCATCGCAGCAAGCCAGTGGCTCATCGACCAGCGCATCACCAGCCGCAAACACCTCGTGATTCGGGGCCGCAGCAACGGTGGCCTGCTGGTCGGCGCGGCGCTCGTGCAACGACCGGACCTGTACGCCGCTGCGCTGCCCGCTGTCGGCGTTATGGACATGCTGCGTTACCACACCGCCAGTGCGAACGCGCGTCAGTGGTCGACTGACTACGGCCTGTCGGAACAGGCCGACGAGTTTCATGCGCTGCGCGCGTACTCACCCGTGCACAATGTCACCAGTGGCGTGTGCTACCCGCCCACGCTGGTCACCACCGCCGAGCGCGACGACCGCGTCGTGCCCTGGCACAGTTATAAGTTCGCCGCAGCGCTACAGTCAGCTGCCGCGCCAAACTGCAACCACCCGCTGCTGCTGCGCGTCGAAACACGGGCCGGCCACGGCAACGACCGACCGACCTGGATGCAGATCGAGGACTACGCCGAACAGTGGGCGTTCGCCGCCCGCTACACGGGCCTTGAGGTGACACCATGAAGCGCAGATCCACCTATCTCGAGCTCGGCCGGCGCGCGCGCTTCGGCAAGCGCGCCACCAAGTCGGTGGGGCCCCTCGAGCCGCCACCGTGCCCGGCAGACGTCGCAGACTTCGACCTAGGGACATGGCATGTGCAGCCGGCGCTCGCGCGCATGACTCGCGCGGAGCGCAGCGTGGAGCTGGATGCGCAAGTGCTCTCAGCACTGCTGATCCTCGCCGAGCGACCGGACGGCGGCGTCAACCGCGACCGGCTGATCCTGCGGATCTACGGACCGGCAGGCGCCGAAACGCACCCAGACAAGATCCGCCGCGTGCTCAGCACCCTGCGCCGCCTGTTCTCCGAGGACGGCTCGGTGCGGCTGGTCAATGTCCCCGGCGACTGCTACGAGTTACAGGTCGGCCCACCGCGCGACGAGACACTACCGGCGCCAGAGTCGACCGCGATGCTGGAAAAGCCGGTCGCGATCGAGGGCTGGCTCAAGCGCGGCCAGCGCCGGGGTCGGGCGGTCGGAATCGCAGGTGCAATCGTGGTCGTGATCACGATCACGCTGATCGCGATGATCGATCGCAAGCAGGGCGTGCTGTACGGTGCCGTGACTCATGTGGCCGTCCTTGCAGGCGAGCCCGGCCAGCAGCTCAGCCCGAGCTTTTCGCAGGACGGCCGGCTGCTCGTCTATTCCTGGAAGAAGCCGGACGGCACCGAGAAACTCTACATCCGCGTCGTTACCGGCGGGGCGCCGCGCGCGCTGACACAGGGCGAAGGACGCGACCGATTCCCCGCATGGTCTCCGACAGGCGGCTTGATTGCGTTCCAGCGCACGAGCCAGGCAGGCTGCATTGTGATGGTGGTGGCCTCTGATGGCGGCACCCCACGCCGCGTCGCCGACTGCGACTTTGGCGGCGGCGGGCCGATGACCTGGCTGCGCGATGGACTCGCCGTCACCTACCCCCGCCGCGTCGCCTGGACGCTGCCGCTGCAGATCGTTTCGATCAACGTCAATGACAATCGGATGATCGGTATCACCAATCCGGTCGCAGGCATGCCGGGTGATTCGAGCCCGTCGCTAGCCTCGACCGGGCGTCGACTCGCATTCGTGCGCACACGCACGCCGGGGTACGAGGACCTGACGCTGCTGGAGCTCGGCGGCGGTGCGCCCGAGCGGCTGACCAAGGATGCACTGCCAGTTGCTGGCATCGCATGGGAACCGCGCGGACTGTCGCTGCTCTACGCAACCCCGCGCGGCGGCTACGACGCCCTCTGGAGAATCCGGCTCGACGGCGCGGCACCAATCTCACCGGTCATCAGGCGCGGGGAACCGGTGCGTCATCCGGCCATCAGCAGCGATGGCCGCTCGCTCGCCTACGAGCACTGGCACATCGCCAGCCGGTTCGTGTCGCATGGCTCGAGCCCCGACGCGGGCGAAGGCACATTACTGCGCGCAGGCGATGCCCTGGACCGCGGAGTACGGTTCTCAGCCGATCATGCCCGCGTGGCTTTCGTCTCCAACCATGCCGGACGCGAACAGCTGTGGAGCGCGAATGCCGATGGCAGCGACGCGGCACCGCTGACGACGGGGAAGTTTGAGTACCTCGAAACGCCACGCTGGTCACCGGACGGCAGTACGGTCGCCTTCACCGCGTTTCGCGACGGTCACTTCGGTATCTGGGCAGTCGAGGTCGCGACAGGCCACGAAACGCAACTCAGTGACGACGGCGAGAACCGGGCACCGAGCTTCTCCCGCAATGGCAAGTGGCTGTATTTCGGCTCAACCAGGAACGGCGGCCATTGGCAGCTATTCAGACGCGGCTGGCCACAGGGTAAGCCCGAGCAGCTTACGCAGGAGGGTGGCCTCGCAGCGCTGGAATCCAGCGATGGCGAACTGCTCTACTTCGTCCGCGCCGACCGCCGCGGACTTTGGCGTCGCGGCACGGCGCCGGGTGGCGACGACACGCTGGTCACGCCGGATCTGGCACCGATCGACTGGCGCAACTGGGATGTGGCGCGCGACGCAGTCTGGTTTATCGCCCGCCCGGCGGGTGACGCGATGCTGGCGCGCTACGTGTTCGCCGCCGGCCGCGTCAGCTCAGGGCCGATCTTGCCGGACCTTCTGCCCGACTCAGGTCTTACCGTCGCAGCGGATGGCAAGAGCGTAATCGTCGCGGAGACTGCGACCGCGCAGGTGGAGATCGAGGTCGCGACGCTCGAATAGCGCAACGCATCCTGCCCAAAATGAAAAAGGGCCCGCACGGGAGCGGGCCCTTCCAATCTGCCTGGGCAGACTTAGGGCTTGAGGCGATTAACGACGTTGCGAAGAATGATCAGCAGCGCGGCGCCAGCGATCAGCACACCGACGTTGCCGATGATCGCTGTCAGCGACGGGCCGACGACAGGAATGCTGCCGAACGTGCCCGCGAGCGCGCCCAGCGCAACCGCCGACACGATGACGCGGACGTTGTCTTCAGCGGCAATGTTCCAACCGACAACGGCGCCAAGCACCGCCAGGATGGCTGGGGAGAAGGGAACGCCAACGAATGCAGCCACGATGGCAACCAGTGCGCCAACGAGTCCGGCGATCTTGAAGATATTCATGCAAAAACCCCTCAATCGTTAGTTATTGTTATCCAGCCCACCGAGAAGACAAGGACATCCCCATCGACTCGTTATGGCTACGAAGACGCGCTTCTTCGTTCTTCCGTTCCCCTTGCAGCGCACTAATTTGAACTGGACAGCCCGATCCTATCCCTACTCCCCGGTCCAACGGAATAGGGACGGCGCAATTAGGGCTTAACGCAATCGCGCTGGCCGTCGTCCAGCTTAGACAACTATCTGAAAAAAAAACGTTTTTTTAGAAGTCGGCTCACCGAGCGCCAAGCCGACTGGGGGTCACGAGCGGTTCAATCAGCTGGCAAGACTTCTGCCAACAGGGCACGGGCGGGGTTCTCCGCAACCGCCGAGGATGCGCGACGGCCACACCTCGGGCACGGCGATTCCGATCAGCAAAATCCCCTCAGCCGGCCAACGACGCGTGAACGGATCCTGTCGCCGCGATGCCGTCGACATCCGTGCACGCGTACCAAGGCAGCCCAAGAGCAGCGATCCGTCGTCGCTGCGCGCCGTCAATCTGTTGCGACGAGACGACCAAGAAATCGGCGCCAAGCGAAGCGGCTAGTGCCGCTGAAGCAGCATCGTGGACGAGCAATCCAGCCAGTGAGCGCGCATCGGTTGGGACGCAGAAGCGAGCAGATTCGCGGTAGACCGCCACCGCGCCAGGCGGCAATTCCACCGGGTCAACCAGCAGCTTCACGCCATCGGCCGGCCCCAGGCGAGCCGGCAACCGCAGTGCGGTCACAATCGACCGATCGGCCTCGAGGATATCGACCTCGCACAGCACCTCGGTGGCGCACCAACGCAACTGCTGGCCGTCGAGGGGCTGTGGTTCACCTCGCCAACGACAGACGCGCCACGCGTCGATGAACACACGCACTGCCGCGCCGGGATACTGGTGGGAAACGGTAAGCAGCGGCGTTGCCGCCTCGACCGCTATACCCAGCTCCTCTTCAAGTTCTCGCAGCAGCGCCGCCTGCGCGGACTCACCCGGATCCACCTTGCCACCCGGGAATTCCCAACGTCCGGCGAACGCCTTGCCCGGCGGGCGCTGTGCGAGCAATACACGCCCATCCGGGGCGATGAGAACACCGGCGACGACATGAATCTGCGGCACGTCGCTCAATGTCGCTCTCCGCACACGATGCCGCGCAGAAAGTCGCGCGAAAACTCAGTCTCGACAACATCTGCCAGGCGCTCGAAGCTCTGTTCGAGCGTCGGCATCGATACCCCGAACAACGCCTGAATAACCGCCGGACTCTCGAACAGTCCGTGGACATAAAGACCCAGCACCCCAGCCTGCTGCCAGCCGAGCGCACGAGTCGCATCGTCAGCGGCAGTCACCACCGGCCGCGGCCCTGAGGTTCTACCCAGATGAATCTCGTAGCCATCAACACACAGTCCCGACAAGGCCTGCCACGGCGCGACGAGCGCGCCAAACCGGGCGCTGACCTGCGCGAGGCGCTTGGCATCGGTGTAACGAGTCGTTACCTGCAGCACACCGAGGCCCTGATCGGCGCCCGGCTCGGCCGCCTCCAGTGCATGCGGATCATCTAAGCGCTCGCCGAGCAGCTGCAACCCCCCGCAAATACCGATCAACGGGCGGCCAGTGGCAGCGTGCGCAAGCACAGCGGCATCAAGTCCCGTCGATCGCAGCCACGCCAGGTCCCTGCGCACCTGCTTGCTGCCCGGCAGTACGAGCCAATCGGCCGCAGCGACGGTCGCGGCATCCCGCGTGAACGACAGGCGTACACCCGCGCGCCGCAGCGGCTCAAATTCATCGAGATTGCTGGCAGATGGTGTCGCAAGCACCACCACGTGCAGACCTACCGCGCGCAAGGTGCTCGCGGGCACCGCATCCTCCTCGGGCAGGCCGTGATCAGCCACCATCGGGATCACGGCGACCGTAGGGACGCCAGTCAGCGCCTCCAGATCAGCCGGCCCAGGCGCAAGCAACGCCGGATCGCCACGGAACCGGTTCAGCACAAAGCCACGTACTTGGCCGCGCACCTCGGCATCCATCAGCCGATGAGTGCCGTAGAGGTGCGCAAACGCACCGCCGCGATCAATATCCGACACCAGCAGACACGCGGCACCCGCAAGACGCGCCGTCGAGGTATTGACGTAGTCATCAGCGGCAAGGTTTATCTCGGCGGGCGAACCGGCGCCTTCGATGACAATAAGGTCGTAGTCCATCGCCAGACTTCGGTAAGCCTCCGCTGCCTCGCGCCACAGCAGCGGGCTGCGCTCACGCCACGGAATATCTGCAAGCTCCGCGCGCACCTGACCCAGCACAACGACTTGGCTACGGGTATCTGCCTCGGGCTTGAGCAACACAGGGTTCATGCGCACATCTGGCACAGCGCCTGCGGCGAGCGCCTGGAAGTACTGCGCACTGCCGATTTCTCCAGGCATCCCGCCAGGTCCGATCACCACGCGAGCGTGGTTGCTCATGTTCTGCGCCTTGAAAGGCGCGACGCGCAGGCCCTGGCGCGCGTACCAACGGCACAGCGCAGTGGCAAGCCAAGTCTTGCCCGCTCCGCTGCTGCAGCCGAGCACCATGACGGCGCGGGCGGTCACGCCCTCACACCGAAGCAAGCAGGAGCGACGAACCGAAAACAAATCGCCATTGGCGCTCCTGGCTACACCGGCAGGAGCCGGCCGCGTCGGCCAGGACGCAGCCGTGGACTCACTGACCTAGGTCAGGCTTCCAGACTACCGTGGCAGTGCTTGTACTTCTGGCCCGAACCGCAGGGGCAAGGGTCATTGCGACCGATATCCGTCGGGAACTGCGGCTCATCGGCAGCCAACTGCCCATGGCACTGCTTGTACTTCTTGCCGGAGCCACACGGGCACGGCTCGTTGCGGCCGACCTTCGGCAGCGCGCGATGAAACGGCGCCTGCGCCGAGTCTGCGGAGCCTCTGCCATCGCCGCCAGCCTGACCACCGGCAGCCGCAACCGCAGGATCGGTGCCCAGATCGAGCGCCGGCGGCGCCGCGTGCTGGAACTGCATCTGCTTGGCAAGCCGGGCCTGGCGCTCGATCTCCTCCGCCTCGATGTCGGACTCGCTGCGCACCTGCATGCGCGACAACAGCGTCACGGCGGCGAACTTGATGCGATCCAGCATCGCCGAGAACATCTCAAACGCCTCGCGCTTGTACTCCTGCTTCGGATTCTTCTGCGCATAGGAGCGCAGGAAGATGCCCTGACGCATGTAGTCCATGGCGCCGAGGTGCTCGCGCCAGTTACTGTCGACCATCTGCAGCATGAGAGTGCGCTCGATGCGACGCAGATCGGCAGCGACGACCTGAGCTTCCTTGACGCGATAAGCCTCGTCGAGCAGATCGATCAGGTGCTGCTCAAGCTCACGCGCGCCGCGCGACTTGTCAGCGTCGAGCCAAGCGCGGATATCGACTTCCAGACCGAAGTCGCGCGCCATGGCCTCGTGCAGCATCGGCAGGTTCCAGTGATCCTCGATGCTTTCCGCCGGGATCGCCTGGGCGACCATCGAGCTGACCACTTCTTCACGCAGGGCGGTGATCGTGTCGGCGATGTCGTCTGCCGCCATCAACTCGTTGCGCTGGCCGTAAATGACCTTGCGCTGGTCGTTGGCGACGTCGTCGTACTCGAGCAGGTTCTTGCGCAGGTCGAAGTTGTACGCCTCGACCTTGCGCTGGGCGCGCTCGATCTGCCGCGTCAGCAGCGAGCTTTCAATTGCCTCGCCAGCCTTCATGCCCACGCCCGACAACAGCGCCTTCATGCGCGTCGGGTCGCCGAAGATGCGCATCAGGTTGTCGTCGAGCGACAAGTAGAAGCGCGATGAACCGGGATCGCCCTGCCGGCCCGATCGGCCACGCAGCTGGTTGTCGATACGTCGCGATTCGTGGCGTTCGGTGCCGATGATGTGCAAGCCGCCGGCAGCAACGACCTTGGCGTGCCGCTCCTGCCACTCGGCGCTGGCTTGCTCGAGGGTGGCCGCGTCAGGCGCAGGCGCACCTGGCTCAACCGGATCGGGACGACCGCCGAGCACGATGTCCGTACCGCGGCCGGCCATGTTGGTGGCAATCGTCACCGCACCGGGACGCCCGGCCTGGGCGACAATGTGCGCCTCGCGCTCATGCTGCTTGGCGTTGAGCACCTCATGCGCGATGCCCTGCTTCTTGAGCAGCGCGGCGAGCAGTTCGGAGGTTTCGATAGAAGCGGTACCAACCAGCACCGGCTGCTGGCGGCCGAGACAGTCGCGGATGTCCTCGACGATTGCGTCAAACTTGTCGCTCTGACTCAGATACACGAGGTCCGAATGGTCCTTGCGAACCATGGCCCGGTGCGTCGGGATCACCACGACCTCAAGACCGTAGATCTGCTGGAACTCGTAGGCCTCGGTATCGGCCGTGCCGGTCATGCCGGCGAGCTTGCCGTACATGCGGAAGTAGTTCTGGAACGTAATCGAAGCGATCGTCTGGTTCTCTTCACGAACCTCGACCCCCTCCTTCGCCTCCACCGCCTGGTGCAGTCCGTCCGACCAACGCCGACCGGGCATCGTGCGGCCGGTAAACTCGTCGACGATGATGACCTCGTCACTACGGACGATGTACTCAATGTCCTTGTGATAAATGCCGTGTGCACGTAGCGCGGCATTGAGATGGTGCATGAGGCGGATGTTGGCGGGATCGTACAGACTGCCACCGTCCCGCAGCAGACCTGCCGCGGCGAACATCTGCTCAACCGTGTGGTGCCCCACTTCGGTCAGGTGCACCTGCTTCTGCTTCTCGTCGACCCAGTAGTCACCACCAACGGCGAGCGTGTCACGCTGCTCCTCGGTCAGCGACTGCAACGCAAGCCCGTGCACCAGCGTCGCCGCGCCATTGCCCTCGCCCTTGACGGTGACGCCGGGCGTCTCCACCGAGACCGTGTGCTGACTGCGATCCCGCCAGATCTCCAGCGTGAGCTGACCTACGCCCTTGCCGGACAGCGCATTGGCGAGGTCCGCCGGCCGCAGCGTCGGATTGCCGCCCGCCTTCAGGATCACATCGCCGCTACGCACGTCGCCCTTGAAGGTGTTGCCATCAACCGCGGAGACGTACAAGCCGGTGTCAACCGGCTCCTCGCTGCCAGCGCGCGACAGCGTCGGCACCAGCTTGTTGATCGTTAGGTAGAGCTCCGTGCTCTCCTCAGCCGGACCCGAGATGATCAGCGGGGTGCGCGCCTCGTCGATGAGGATCGAGTCGACCTCGTCGACAATCGCGTACTGAAGGCCGCGCTGGACGCGATCCTCGAGCCGGAACGCGAGGTTGTCGCGCAGGTAGTCGAAGCCGTATTCGTTGTTGGTGCCGTAGGTAATGTCGCAGGCGTAGGCGGCCCGCTTCTCGTCCTGGCTCTGACCGGAGCGGATCACGCCCACCGTCATGCCAAGGAAACGATACACCGGCGCCATCCAGTCCGCGTCACGGCTGGCCAGGTAGTCGTTGACGGTGACGACGTGAACGCCCTTCGCCGCTAGCGCGTTCAGGTACACCGGCAGCGTCGCGACCAGGGTCTTACCCTCGCCGGTGCGCATCTCAGCAATCTTGCCCTGATGCAGCGCGATGCCACCGACCAGCTGCACGTCGAAGTGCCGCAGTCCGATCGTGCGTCTGGCGGCCTCACGGACGGCGGCGAAGGCCTCCGGCAGCAGGTCGTCGAGGGTCTCGCCCTTGGCCAGCCGCTCGCGAAACGCGGCGGTCAGCTCGGGATAGCCTTCATCAGGCACCGCCCGCATTTGCTCGTCGCGCGCATTGGCCGCGGTGACGAACTTGCCGTATTGGCGGAGCAGGCGCTGGTTGCGGCTGCCGAAAATCGAAGTCAGGAGCTTGAGCACGGGTCAGGGTCCTTCGGGGGCTGCCCGGCGGAGTCCGGATGCCCAAGAAAAGTCGCGCATTGTACTAAGGAGTGGCGACCAATACCCGTCGATGGCGTCACGGACCACTCCCACCCCCTTCTTGAGGGCGAAACCGGCCCCGATCAACCCCTAGCGGGACTTGGACAGCAGCGGCGCGGCGTTCTGGTTGATGAACGCCATCGGGTCCACCGGACTGCCGTTCCGGAGCACCTCAAAATGAACATGGGGGCCGGTCGAGTGACCGGTGCTGCCGATCAGAGCCAACGCCTGGCCTTTCTGGACGGTCTCGCCTACCCGCACCAGCAACTGAGAATTGTGGCCGTAGCGCGTGACGAGGCCATTACCATGGTTGATTTCCACCAGCTCGCCGTAGCCATTCTTGTCGCCGGACCAGGTGACGACCCCGGTCGCGACCGACTGCACCTGCGCGCCCGCCTCACCGGCGAAGTCGACGCCAGGATGAAAGCTGGTGTAGCCCGTGAACGGATCGACCCGCTCGCCGTAAAACGAGGAAATGAACCCCGTCTGGACCGGCCGACCCTGCGGGTAGACCTCCCGGCGCAGCTCGCGGGTCAGAATCAGGTTCTCCAGCGCTCCGAGCTGCCGCTCGCGGTCCGCCAACTGATCGGACAGGTGGTCGAGCATGTCGGTCAGCATCGGCATGACGGCCGGCTGTCCGGCCGCGTCCACGCCGCCCACCGGCGGAGCGTTATCGAAATGGAACTCGCCCTTGCTCAGGCCAGCCATCTGCGTGAGGCGCTTGCCCAGCGCGTCCAGGCGGATGACATGCGCGTTCATCTGGCCGACCCGTGTGGCAAGCACGTCGACCTTCTCCTGCAGCATCTGCCGGGCAGCCTCGAGATCCTCGCGCTGCCGGCCGAGTTCGGCGGACCAGGTCTTGAGCTGGCGTGCCGGGCGCGTTTCGGCCCAATGGGCACCGAGCAGGGAACCGGTAAAGAACACGACGCCGAAAACGAGCAGCAGCGCGGAACCGGCCAAGGCCAGGAACCACGGCGAACGCAGGTCGATCTGGCGCGCACGGCCTCGTTCACGACTGAACACG
>CAIYLH010000107.1 GCA_903927005.1 uncultured Pseudomonadota bacterium | reverse complement strand
TTCGATCCGGAGCAGAACGTACGCGGGGGGGCGACCTACCTGAGCTACCTGCTCAAGCGTTACAACAACAATATCGAGCTCGCCCTGGCCGCTTACAACGCCGGCGAAGATGCCGTCGATCGCTACGGCAAGACGATTCCGCCCTATCGGGAGACTCGCGAGTACGTCCCAGCGGTGTTGCGCCTGTATAAGCAGTTCCTGACCCGGGCGACCTGATCCCCCGGGCCTTACGCGCCTACTGTAAAACCCTACCTCGGTCTACCGGATACAGAGCAAACTCTCACCCCGACCCGCCGACTAGCGCCATGCCCTGCATCGGCGGCAGGATGGGCCGTCTTTAGGGAGATTTGGGGGCTGGTTTCATGATGCGGCGTCTTGTCGGGCTGGTTACGCAACTTTCCGCTGCCTGTGATTCGGCAGTGACGGTGCGTCGCTTGGCGGACGTAGCCTGCCGTGCGCTGGTCGATACTTTCCCAGGTTCGCTCGCGGTCGTGTTCGAGCGCGAGCCTAACGTTGATACGCTGCGCGCGGTGGCTGGCGCGAACATGCCGGCAGCCTGGCAGATGCGTGCGGTCCACCTGCGCGAGGTGACTGCCATTGCCGAGGCGCTGCGCGATCCTACGCGGGTCGTGCAACTCGCCGCCAAGCGGCGTGCTGGCAGCGCTGGCGACCCGGCTGCCGCGCCAAGTAGCATGCACGCCTTCTGCGGCGCGGTGCCCGACCCCACCGAGCCGCTGTACGTGCTGCTTTTTCTTGCGCCGCCTGATCACGCAGAGAGCCAGCTGCGCGAGGTCGCCGTCGAGATGACCCGCCGCATCCTCGGCGCGACCGCCGCCATCACGGCCGGCGACGCGGAGCGATCACGCACGCTCTCCGCCATCTACCACGCGAAGATCGAATGGGAGCGGACTGCGGATGCGTTGCCGGAGCTCGTCGGTCTGTTGGATCGCCGCCGTCGCGTGGTGCGCGTGAACCGCAGCCTTGAGCGCTGGATGCTTGGTACCGTGCAGGACTCTATAGGCCATGATCTGCATGCGGTGCTGCACCCGACCTGCAGCAATGAAAATTGCGCATTTCGAGTCACATTGAACGCTGCGCTGGACGAGCTAAACGAAAAGACCTCTACGGGTTTCGAGCTCAATGATCCTACGCTTGCGCTCGATATCACCGTCGAGCTGAGCGTGGCGACCGATCCCAGCGGAGAAGTGTCGCTGCCCTGGCAGCGTGTGGCGTTCGTGGTCTCGAATGTCACCTCGCTGCGCCACGTCGAGCGCGACCTCAAGACGTTGAACCACACGCTGGAGAGCCGCGTTGGGGAGCGCACCGCCGAGTTGACGGCCACCAATCGCGCCCTGCGCGATGAGGTCGCCCGTCGTCGTGACGCCGAAGAGCTGTTGCGCACCTCGCAGCGTGAGCTCGAGGGTCTGTCTGAAAGACTCATGAGCGCCCAGGAAGAGGAGCGCAAGCGTATTGCCCAGGACTTGCATGATTCGGTCGGGCAGTCGCTGACCGCGATCAAGTATTCGCTTGAGCGAGCCCAGGTGCTCGCTCGCCGGCAGGAGGTAAAGGAAGCCGCCGACGTCGTGGAATCCGCGGTTGAGCGGGTGCAGCGGGTGATGCAGGAGGTGCGCGGCATCTCGATGAACCTGCGTCCGGCGATTCTCGACGACCTCGGCGCTGCCTCGGCCGTGACGAGCCTGTGCCGCGACTGGCATGAGGTCTACACCGACATCGCGATCGACACTGCCATCGATGTCCAGGACATCGACATCCCGCCGATGCTGGCTACGAACGTTTACCGCGCGGTGCAGGAGGCGTTGAACAACGTCGCCCGGCATGCCGGTGCGCGCCGGGTCGAGGTTGCTATGCGGCTCGAAGACGGCACCCTTGCGGTCACGGTACAGGACGATGGAAGCGGATTCGCCATCAATGGCGATGTGCGTCGGCTGGTGGATCAGCCGGAGCTGCGGGGTCTGCGGGGCCTGCGCGAACGGACCGAGCGCAGCGGCGGCCGCTGCGTGGTGTCGAGCGCCCCTGGGCGCGGAACGCTGGTTCGCCTTGAATGGCCAGTGCTGACAGGAACAGCGGCGCGCCAGGCTAACGCTCGCCTGAATTGAGACTTGGGCCACGGCCTACGGGACGTGGCATCGCTTAATATAAATGCTGTCGTGGGCTGCGCCAGAAGGCGCCGTGAGCGACATCACAGTTCCGGCTGCTGATGCCCCTGAGGGCGCGGTCGGGCGGGTTTCTGCTGGAGTCGCGTGCATGCATCGTCGTCTTTATTCAAGCCTTTCACGCTCGCGCGGCTTCACGTTGCTTGAGCTGTTGGTCGTGATGGTCATCATCGGCCTGCTGGCGGGCTTTGTTGCGCCGCGATACTTCGCTCAGGTCGGCAAGTCGCAGGTCAAGGTCGCCAAGGCGCAGCTCGACGCACTCGACAAGGCCTTGGATCAGTTCCGTCTCGACATGGGGCGCTACCCGACGTCCGAGGAAGGTCTGGCGGTGCTGCAGGCTGCGCCCAGCGGCAGTGAAACCACCTGGGGTGGGCCGTACCTCAAGAAGGGAGTCCCGGCGGACCCATGGGGTCGCCCGTATCTGTACGTGAGCCCCGGTACGCACGGTGACTTCGACCTGTCCTCGCTGGGCAAGGACGGTCGGCCGGACGGCACCGGTGAAGACGCCGATATCACCAACTGGACCAACTGAAGCTTCATGCGCTTTCGTCTCACAGTTCTCGATGCCGCCCGAGCGGTCGCGACCCACGAGCTGGACGCGGTCGACGAGGCTGACGCACGCCGCCAGGCGCTTGCGCGCGGGCTGCGTGTCATCGCGCTTGAGACTTCCTCGCGTCTGGCTCCGCTGGGTCGTACCAAGCTCAGTCTCGTTCAGTTCAGCAATGAACTGATCGCTCTGCTCGAAGCGGGGCTGTCGCTGGTCGAAGCGATTGATGCGCTGACCGAGAAGGAGCGCGACGACTCGATCCGCAACGTACTGGAGGGCATTCGCCGGCGACTGTACGAGGGTCAGAGCCTATCCGTCGCGGT
>CAIYLH010000106.1 GCA_903927005.1 uncultured Pseudomonadota bacterium | reverse complement strand
GGCCGACGTCCTCGAGCGTCTGCCGGGAACGCCAACTGGCAGAATCGAAGAACTGCTGCCCGGTGCCTGGAAAGCATCTCATCCAGTCAACTGACCAAATGACCGGTCAGGCAACCCCGACGGGGATGACCGGATGCTTACACTGCGCTGCAGTTTCTTGCTCACTTCTTGGCGACAAAGGCGCTTAATAAGCCATGCAGCGCTGCGATGGCTGACGCGCCACCGTAACGCTAGTTTCAGCGCTTCAGGACGCGACGCGCGTCGACGACCCCGAAGGACTCTGCTGCTTCCGTGCCGCCTATGGCGGAAACAAGAACGCGGCGGTCAGTTTCGCTGGCTAGCGTCAACGCGTCCAGATCGTGCGCGTAGGGAATGCCCAGACTCCCTAGCGAGTACCCAAAAGTTTTGACTAGCGTGGGAAATATGTTCGCGTGGGAAATGGGATATGCGGACTTCTCCGACAGAGACGCAAATCTAGCAGCTCGTGCAACACTTTCATCCGTTGCGATTAGCATAAGCGGCACGAGCACTTGCTCGCTTGCGGCGGAGCAGTGGCCCCATTTCCCGTCTTCCCCTAATGACTCGCCGTGATCGCTGGTAATAACGATAAGCGTGCTCTTTCTGAGTCCGCTGATCAGCTTCGCGACGAAGCTGTCGAAGTAAATGACGGCGTTGTCGTAGCTGTTAACGATTTGCTCGCGATTCTCTTCAGAAAATGCTGCGGCCTTGCCGTTGAGATCCGGCCGGTACACCCGGCACTCCGGGCAGCTCATATACCTGTCGCCGTACGGCCAGTGTGCGGCGTAGGTCTCGACCACCAGGAACTGTCTGTTGGGCGAATTTGCAATGGCAGTAATGATCGGCAGCATTTCGTTATCGCTGCCAAACGTCCACTTATCCAAGCCGACCGCCGGAGCGACGTTCCGGTGGAGAACGTCTATCTCATCACCGACGAACTCCGGCCATAAGTTGTCGTTCGCGCTAATGAAGGCTGTTCGGTATCCGGCACTTTTCGCATACGAGAAAAGCGACGGGCTCTGAAACAGGTCCGAGTAAACCGAATGAACGGGCTCTACCATCAGCAGTGGCACCGACCGATCCGTGCAGTCGCCATGGCTCGTCACGTTCTCAAAGCTGACATGGGGAAGCTGCAGAGCACTCAGCAACGGCGTGACGTTCCGGCCGTAGGTGGCGGCGTTAAAACGATCAGCGCGCAGGCTCTCGCCAATGATGTAGATCACGTCGAAGCGCGACGCCTGGTTCTGCGGCGCAGGTGCCTTGTGGCGCGTGGGGCGTTCCAGGCCAATTTCGTGGGTGCGGGAAATCCCAAGCCGGATATTGGTCGCCGCAAGCGCGAACGTCGGAGAATAAATTTCCTGGCTCGGCAGTGCCTCATCGACCAGTACGCACCATGAAAGTAGCCCGAGAAGTGCGAGCGAGGCGCGCTGATAACTGGCCGAAGCTCGCTTTCTCCGAAAGAGAAGAAAGACATATAAGGCGGTTATTGCCAGAGCCGCGAGAAACGCCGCACTGCTAAAGTAAAGTTCGACGCTCGCAATGAATTCATGCGGCGGATTGGCGGCCGCGAGGCGGAGTTCGCCTTCGCCCAAAAATCGACCGTAATAGCTTTGGAATGCGTATTGCGCATAGTGGGCAAAAAACAGAACAAGAGAAATGGCAAGCCGCGCCGGCAGAGCGGTGATATTGAACAGTGCCAGACTCAGCAGCACTAGCGCTGGCAGCGAGACAAGCGAGTCAGAAAAAAGCGTACTCAATGGCTGCCCGAGCCATAAGTGGTCAAGAAGTCTTTCGCCAGCATAGAGAACGGCGACAGCCAAAAGTGTTTCGCCGAGATGGTGTCGAAGAAATCTCAGCGCGTGCGTTGCGCCGCGCACAATCAGCTTCCGTGCGGATGCAGTGCCGCTATTCGGCATACGCTTCGGTTGGGCGCGAAGTGCTGGGCGTGTCGATCATGTTCGGAACGGTCCGTTGGTAAAACCTAACATCCCCGCTGCTTGGCGGTTCCTAGCGCTCCGCTGACTCGGCCGACTCCTGTCGCGATGGGGGTTGCCTGGAGCACGCGCAGCTGGTCGCGGATCGCAAGTGTGGCATCGATTCTGTTCGCCGGCTTGATGTCGTCCAACCGCGCCAGCAGCCGGTGGCGTTTGGCTTCCGAATGGGCTGTCGGCGACCTCAGCGCGACAGGAAATATCGCTCCTATCAAGCCGGCGCAGCCACGGCTAACGAGCGGCCTGCCGGCGCCGGCGACCACGGCGTGCCATTTGACGGCGGCAAGCTACATCGACCAGAATCCAAAGACTGCTCAACTCGAATTCCCCCGCTGGGGCCATAAAAAACGAGCAGTTCAGCGTTCACCACAGGCGAATTGCCAATGAAAAACACCTACCTCATTCGTGGAGGTCTGCAGGGCCGTGAGCGCTTGCGGATCCTGTCGCAGGTCATGCAAAGCTCCGGTGTGGCGCTGCTTCGGCGTGCAGGCGTAGGCGCAGGCGCGAGTTGCCTTGATGTTGGCTGTGGTGGCGGCGATCTGGCATGTGATTTTGCGCGCCTTGTCGGGGCGGAGGGCCAGGTGGTGGGCGTCGACATCGACGAGACAAAGCTGTCTCTCGCTCAAAGCGAGGCGTTGTCGCTGGGATTTCGAAACATCGAATTTCGCCACCTCGATATAACCAAAGCCGTTGTCGGGGAGAAGTTCGACTTTGTGCACGCGAGATTCTTGTTGACGCATTTGCCGGATCCGGCGGCGGCGCTCGCGCGTATGGCCGCTGCCCTCAAGCCGGGCGGCGTTCTGGTGCTGCAGGACATCGACATGGAAGGTCAGTTTTCGTGGCCGGCGTCGCCGGCCATGGATCGTTACAAGGACCTCTATACGCGTGTTGCACGCTGTCGGGGCGGCGACCCCTTCATCGGCCGACGTCTACCGGCGCTGTTGTCCGCTGCCGGCTTGCATTCCATCGCTTTCAACGTCGTTCAGCCGGCGGCGACTAGCGGCGACGTAAAGCTCATTGCGCCCATCACGATGGAAAACATTGCAGGCTCCCTGATTAATGAGGGACTCGCCAGCGCCACCGAAGTCGAGCAGATCATTGCCGAGCTCTATGCGAGCGCGCACGATCCGAACATGTTGATGAGTGTGCCCAGGATCGTAGAGGCTTGGGCGCAGGCGTAGCGTCGAATTGCTGTGACCGGTGACGGCGACCGCGTCGACTGGTGTCTAAAGTATGGCGGCCGGATGTCACTGGCGGCGACTTCGGCAGATTGCCGACCTGGGTCACTACGGACAGCCAGTGGCATGCTGCGGCGGATGTACGGCTCCCGCCTAATCACCCGCGGCGCTTAGTTGCCGCTTGACGCCAGCCGTGGGCAGGTCGAACCCGGCGGTGCTGGTAAGTCAGCGTTGGAATCGTGCGTTCAACGCGTCGTCGAAGCGACGACCCGTCGGCGCGGCGGCATCGATCGCCACTTGCGTCGTTCGCCCGTTCTTCCGCCGATCCGCGTATTTCCTATAGCTGCACGTGCAGGTCGCTATGTCGCAATCCCTCAGGGGCAGTTTGGGCGGCACGTCGCGGGAGAGGTGGCGTACCCCGAACGATTCTCGAGCGGCGCCGCAGCAGGCGATGCCTGGCACAATCGATACCGCATGCCAGGGATTGCTGAGGCGCACATTGCGAACACTACGCTGTGGCACGGGCTCTTCGCTCTTTGCGGAGAAGCGCTCGCGTAATGCCTGAAAGATAGACGCCATGGGTAAGCCGCCTTCGTCGGATGTGGTGACTGAACGATTATCATTTTTAGACATAGCCGGCGAGCGCAAGGGTTTGACTTGACATAAGCGCGCCTTCGGCTGCGGCTTTCTCTTAGCGCCGCGTTATGTAAGAAGCCGCCGCGCGGCGGACGGTCTAGGTCCGCGCAGCTGAGCGTCGCAAGGGGCGCGAACCCAGAGGCGCTGCGGCACCTAGGGCTTCCAAGCTGCACCAGAATCCAGAGCCGTTTGTGAACGTGCCGTTGCCGCGGCGGCGTCTTCGGCTGAGACAACAGCGGCCCTGCGTTAGTGGCGAAGGGCGGTTTTGGCCTAGAAATTCAGCTGGGTAAGGCAGTCCGTCACCCGACGCTGAAAGCGGAGGTTGCGGATCGGAAATGACTTGAGAAATGCGCTGCGACTGATCGACGGGCTATGCCGTCGTGCATGAGTTGCCCAATGACGCGCGACCAGACCATTGCCCGCCAGCGCCGCCGCGATCGCGGCGACCAAGGAAATCATCGCGTGGGCACCTGGAGTACGTGCCGCGCGCTCTGCCCACATTAAGCCCTCTGCGTCCTCGCCCGCGGCAAGGTGCGTCAGTGCCCTTACCCCCAGCATGGCGTAATGCATTGGATCCAGCGGGCTGAGCTGCATCGCGAGATCAACATGTTCCCGGCCCGCTGCTGCGTTACCGGCTACCGTTTCGTTCCAGGCCAACGCATAAATTCCCTGCGCGAAGCTTGGGCTGAGTGACGTCGAACGACGCAGCCAGTCTGCGCTGGTATCGAGATCGCCGCTGAGCCAGAAGGTACGACCCATGGCGAAGTTCGCGAACGGATCGAGGGGATCCAGATGCACCGCCTGCTCGGCGTGGCGTCGCGCGCAGTCGGTCTCCTGGGCCCGATCGCCGGATTCCTGCAAGAAGGCGTTTTGAAAGTGCACGAAGGACAGCCCGGCGTGGGCGCGCGCGAAGCTCGGGTCGAGCGTGATGGCGCGACGAAAGAGATCCCCGGCGGCTTGTCCGTCCGACGCGTTGAAGCGATGCATGTGCTGCAGACCGAGGTGGAAGGCGAGCCAGGCGTCGATCTGCTCAGTACCGCTGCGACGCGCGTGCGCCGCTTCGTTGAGCGGTATCCGCAGATCAAGAGCTGCCGGTACGCGTGCAGTCATTGCCTCGCGAATTGCGAACATATCGTCGGCAGAGCCGGCGAATCGGTCGGCCCAAATCACTTCCCCCGAACTACAGTCCGTCAGTTCAACAGCGACGACAAGCCGCCTTTGGGCGCTCTCGACAACCCCGGTCAGGATGTAGCGGACGGCCAGCCGACGGGCGGCCTCCGCGGGATCCAGGCCGCCGACGCGGAAGGAGGAACCGCGGGCAGTAACCCGCAGCCATCGCAAGCGGCAGAGCGCCGCGATCAGATCATGGGCCAGCGCGTGCGAAAGGCCCGGATGATGCGGCCGCGCGCCGAGGTGCCTGAAGGGCAGAATCGCGATGCTGGGCCGTCCTACAGCCGGTTCCAGGCCCGCTCGCTGTTGGCTGCCGGTGTCGCATGTGACCGAACGCTCGACTCGTTCGGTCGCCGCGACGAAGCGAAAGCCCCGCCCGTGCACGGTCCGGATGAACCGCTGCGAACGCGCGTCGTCCCCGAGGAGTTTACGTAAAGACATGATTCGGCTTGAAATGGTCGCGTCGGAAATGGCTCGTCCGCCAAACACCGCATCGATCAATTCGTCCTTCGCGACGATCCGGTCGCGGTGGCTGAGCAGCAGGGCGAGCAAGGCGCAGACCTGTGGTTCCGCACGGATCTCGGCTGAGCCGTGACGCAGGCAGCCTAACGCAACGTCGAATTCGAATCCTTCGAACCGGTACAGCATGTTTTCCAGCATAACGAGGCCAACCGGCGTCGTCTCGGTCCCGGGAGGTTTTCTACAGAAGTTCTGCAAGATTCCTGGGTCTGATCCTGTCAACGTCAGATCACGGATCCGCAAAGTGCCGGATCCCCTCTGCAGGAGCCCCAGTCATGAAGCGTCATGTATCGATCGCCGCCGCCTTCTCATTGCTCTTTGGGGTATCGAACGCGGTCGCCGATGCGCCTGTCAGGGCCCTGGCAGCGCGCGTCTCCGATCCCTCGGTGCAGTGGACCCCGTGCCCGCCTGTATTTGCGACCGGTTGCCAGATGAGTGTGCTGCAGGGCGATCCGTCCAAGCCACGCGCTGACCTGTGGTTGAAGGTTCCTGCTGGATACAGGATCGCCGCCCATAGCCATACCTCCGCTGAGCACATGACCCTGGTCTCGGGGACTCTCAAGGTGCGTTATGACGGGCAGGAAGCGGTGGTCCTCAGGTCCGGCGATTTCGCCTATGGCCCGGCGAAGCTGCCCCATGTCGCGGTGTGCAAGGCAGGCGGAAGGCCGTGCATCCTGTTCATTGCGTTCGAGGAAGCCGTCGACGTCGCGCCCTTCGCCGGGGACCTGACATTGCGCTGACGATCACCGTACCTGCTACGGCAGCGACGGGATCTGGCAACAGCGTGGAGCCGAACCGAGAGACTGGAACGCTCGCCGTCCTAGGAGCGGATGATCGAGGAGTTCGCGCGACGAGCTGATGAGGGAATGTGTCCGCGCATTCCCGACCGCCGCAGTTAGGCCGTGTCAGTCGCGGAAATTGTTGAACTGCAGCGCCGCCTCAAGTTTCTGTTGGCGTAGCAGCGCCATCGTCTCCTGCAGGTCGTCCCGGCTCTTGCCGGTGACGCGCAGCTTGTCGGCCTGGATCGAAGCCTGCACCTTGATCTTCGAGTCCTTGATCAGACGCTGGATCTTCTTCGCGGTCTCGGCGTCAATTCCTTCCTTGAGGATGATCTTTTGCTTTGCCGTCGCAATCGTCACTTCCGGGTCTTTGATGTCAAGGCATACCAGATCGATGCCGCGCTTGGAGATCTTGAGCCGCAGAATATCGATGATCTGCTTGAGCTGAAAGTCCGCCTTGGCCTCAAGTGTCACCTCGTTTTTTTCGAGTAGAACCTTCGCGTCCACGCCACGAAAGTCGAAGCGCGTTTCGATCTCGCGGCGGGTCTGGTCGACCGCGTTCTCTACTTCGTGGTGATCGAGTTCAGATACGACGTCAAAAGAGGGCACGGCAGCTCCTAGAATTCGCCAGCGGCGCCGCTCAGGCGTCGAAAATAAATGGTCGCGGCTTCCAGCGTGCCGCGCGGTGAGCGCCAGAATTCCGGGATGGTTCCGGCGCTCTGGTAGCCGGCGCGCTTGAACACGCCCTCAGCGGGCGAGCCGCTGTGTACGTCCAGCGCCAGTAGCGTTAGGCCGTGCGCGGCGGCGTAGTTTTCCAGCGCCTGCACCAGTGCCAGTCCAATGCCGCGCCGCTGGTACTGCGAGTGGACCATCAACTTCTGCACCTGGCCGCGGTGCCGCGAGTTTTCGCGCGGTGGCAGAGCCAGTTGCACCGCACCTGCGCAGACATGATTGTCAGTGGCCACGAACAGTCGTCGCTCGCCGCGGCCGACGGCCTCGAGTACTTCGGTCCAGTAGTTGCGGGCCTCCTTGGTTGAAGGCACGCTCATCCAGCCAGCAGTGGCACCGCCGGTCACGGTATCTTGCAGCAACTCGACCAGTTCGCTGAACAGCTCGAGGCTCGGCGGGGCGGTCAGTTCGCGGATTTCGAGCATTGTCTCTCCCGATGGGTCAGTGCTTGGCTGCGAGCAGCGCCCGCACGGACTCAGTGAACTGTTTCTGGAAATCCAGATAGTGCTGCCCGGTAGCTGGGCCGCTGAATCCGGATTGTACCTTGGCGATGCGCCCGTCGCGGCCCACCAGCACCGTCGTCGGGAAGCCGAAAACGCCACCGAGTGCGGGTAGTTTCCGGGCAGCCTCGTCCTTGTCCGACAGGCCTGCAATCAGTACCGGCCACGGAATGTCGTATTTCGCGACGAAACGGCGATTCACCGCGATGGCCGCTGCCGGGTCGCTGAAGTGCTCGAACTGCAGCGAGACGATTTCCAGGCCCTCGGCCTTCAGTTCCTGGTACAGGGGCAGCAGGAATGCCGCCTCGTCGTGGCAGTTTGGGCACCAGGTACCGCCGATCGCGACGATCACGACCTTGTTGCGGAAACGCTCGTCGGCCTGCGTCACCGGCTTGCCGTCGAGGTCCGGGAAGCCGAATGCGAACGGTCGCCCGGTTGGGGCGGCTACCTCTGCAGGATCGATGATTGCCGCCGCCGCATCTCGATGCGCGCGCAGCTCGTCGACCGCCCGGGCGCCCGACCACCAGCGGCCGCTCAGCGTGCCATCCGCATTTATCTTAAATCGGTACAGGTGTGGCAGGCCACCATCGAACCGCGACAGCAGCAGCTCGTCCTGGGTGACGTCGCCCTCCAGGTAGCGATGGTCGCCACTTGGGTCGAGGATCGTGCCGAACACGCGCCAGCCAATCTGCTTGAATTCACCAACAGCCAGTCGCTCCTTGCCGTCGGCCGTGTGCACCGTGATCGCCCAGCGGCCTGCAACGTTCGGCGGAATCTTCGGTCCAGTCGCGGAGAAACGGAACCGCTCGTCACGTACGACCTGCAGTGGCAGGCGAATTTCCTTGCCGCCGCGACGCAGCATGACGGCCTCACCGTGATAACCGTCTGGATCGGCATCGAGCTCGAGGCGGTTCGAGTAGCCGGGCATTTGCATCACGAGGCGCGAGCCTGCGTGGCTGAACTCAGTGACGTGCACCGCTTCAGCGCCGTTCAGTAGGTAAACGATCGGCGCCCCGCCGGCCGGTGGCGAGGCAATCGTGATTCCGAACGGAAGCTCGCCGCCGGGAACCGTCAGAACGCCGCGATAGTTGCCCGGTACCAGCTCGGTTGGGGGCACGCGCTGGCAGCCAGCCAACAGCAGGCCGGCGAGCAGCGCAATCAGCAAGCGAGGCAGTCTGTGATCGAGTTTCATCGGGGCATCCGCTAGGTGGCTCGGCTCTACAGAGTGGGCAGGTCGATGTTGGCGAACAGCCGGGCAAGTTCGGGTGCCGCTCCGGCGCGTACCGCCTGATCGACGAGGCGGCGAGTCAGGTGCGGCGCGAAGGTCTTCATGAATTCGTACATGTACCCTCGTAGCAGGCGGCCCCGTCGGAACCCGATCCAGGTCACGTGCGGCGCGAACAGGTGCGAGGCATCAAGCACGACGAGGTCGGCGTCCTCCACCGGATCCATCGCCATGCTGGCGAGAATGCCGACACCGAGTCCAAGCCGAACGTAGGTCTTGATCACATCGGCGTCGCTGGCTGTCAGTGCGACTCGCAGTTTGAGTCCTGCGCTCTCGAACAGGGCCGGCAGCGACGAGCGCCCGCCGAAGCTGAAGGTGTAGGTGACGATCGGGTGCTTGGCAAGCGCCTCGAGCGTAACGCGGCGCTCGCGCGCGAGCGGATGGTCGCGCGGCACGATGACCTGCCGCTGCCAGCGGTAGCAGGGCAGCATGACCAGTCCGGGAAACAGCTCATCGCCGCCAGTGGCTATCGCGAAGTCGATGCGGTCGAGCTTGGCGAGTTCGGCGATCTGCTCGGTCGTACCCTGATGCAGATGCAGGTCGACGTCTGGATAGCCGGCACGGAACTTCTGCACCATCGGCGGCAGTACGTAGCGGGCCTGTGTATGCGTCGTGCCGATGGCGAGCGAGCCGCTGCGGTCATCCTTCAGGTCCGAGGACAGGCGACGGATGTTCTGGACTTCCTCCAGGATGCGCAGCGAGCGATCGACGACCTGCTGGCCGGCCGCCGTGACGCTGACCAGGTTGCGGCCATCGCGCTCGAACAACGGGAAGCCCAGCTCGTCCTCGAGCAGCTTCAGCTGTTTGCTCACGCCTGGCTGCGACGTATGCAGCTTGCGGGCTGCCGTCGTGATGTTCAGGCCGTTCTGTACAACGGCAGCCAGGTAGCGGAGTTGGTGGAGTTTCATGGGGGCGCCTTGGGTGGGGCCATTATATAGAATGGCTGGGGTTGCTCAGCGATATCCCCGCGCCTGCAGGCTGAACAGGCGGGCATAGCGACCGTCCAGCTGCATCAGCTGCTCGTGGCTGCCGCGTTCCACGATCGCACCACCCTCGAGTACGACGATCTGATCCGCCATGCGTACGGTGGAGAAGCGGTGCGAGATCAGGATCGTGATTCGGTCGCGGGTCAGGGTGCGGAAATGCTCGAAGATCTCAGACTCGGCGCCTGCGTCCATCGCCGCGGTGGGTTCGTCCAGCACCAGCACGTCGGCGCGCGAGCGCATGAACGCGCGCGACAGCGCGATCTTCTGCCACTGGCCGCCTGACAGTTCGCGTCCGTCCTTGAACCACTTTCCCAGCTGGGTATCGTAGCCCGCTGGCAGGTCGCGGATGAACGGATCGGCCAGGCCCTTGGACGCCGCCTCGGTCCAGCGCTCGCGTTCCTCGAAGTGGGCAACGTCGCCCGCGCCGACGTTTTCGCCGACCTTGAGCTGATAGCGGGCGAAGTCCTGGAAGATCACGCCAATGCGTTCGCGTAGTGTCGCTTCATCCCATTCCTCGAGGTCCCGGCCCTCAAACAGGATGCGACCGGATGTCGGTCGGTACAGACGGGTCAGCAGTTTGATCAGGGTCGTCTTGCCCGAGCCGTTCTCGCCGACCAGCGCGAGGCTCTCGCCGGGCCGGATCGTCAGATCTACGTTCAGCAGTGCCGGGCCATCCGAGTCGGGGTAGGTGAACGAAACGTTCTCGAAGCGGATCCCCTCGCCGGGCGCCGGCCCCTGCCGCACGTCGCCGCGCGGCGCCGGTACCGGCTGCTCAAGGTATTCATACAGGTTCGACAGGTAGAGGTTGTCCTCGTACAGGCCGCCGACCGCTGACAGGCCCGACGACAGTGCCGATTGGCCCTGCCGGAATAGCGCCAGATACATCGTCATCTGGCCAAGCGTTATCGCGCTGCGGATCGCGGTCATCGCGATCCAGGCATAGGCGCCGTACAGGCTGAATGTTGCCACCAGCCCGAGCATGAACCCCCACGCATCACGTCGCAGCGTAAGAGCTCGATCCTCCTTGTAGAGCTTGTCGTAGATCTTGCCGTAGCGCTCCAGCAGCATGGGCCCCAGGCCGAATAGCTTGACCTCCTTGGCGTGGTCCTCGCGGGCGATAACCGTCTCCAGATACATCTGCATCCGCGTCTCAGGTGAGCGCCAGCGGAACAGTCGGAACGTATCACCCGAGAATTTGGCTTCGGCAAAGAATACGGGCAGTCCGGCGAGTACCAGGATGGCGACCGCGAGCGGGGAGAACTGCACGAGGATCACGCCGTAACTGACCAGCGATACGCCGTTCTGCACCATCCCGAATGCGCGCATGACCATCGATAGCGGACGTGTCGACGCCTCGCGTCGGGCGCGGGTGAGCTTGTCGTAGAACTCGGAATCCTCGAAATGGACCAGCTCCAGCGTCAGCGCCTTCTCGAGGATCATCATGTTGACGCGTTGGCCCAGCTGCGCGCGCAGCAGCGATTGGCAGGTATACAGTCCGCGCTGGGCGCCGGCGAGCAGTGCGACGAGCAAGGCCTCCATGCCCACATACGTCAATGCGGGTCCGTAGAGGAGTTGATCGCCGCCGCGGTGAGCGCCGATCGCAACAACCACGGCGTCGACGATACGCGCGCCAACCCAGGCGACGCCGGCCGGTAACGCGCCGGTGACGAGTGTCAGCAAGGCCAGCAGGACGGTCAGTCCGCGGTTGGTCGTCCAGGCGAGGGCGAGCGCGCGCCGCGCGTAGCGAAACACGTCGGCAAAGCGGCGGCCGCTGGCTGGCGGCTGCGTTAGGCGCTGTAGCCACTGGATCGGGTTCAAACACCTACTCCGTCAATGGCGCCGCGGGCGCCGGATACTCATTATACGGCGCGCTGCTTGTGGCTCCCGGGTGGTCGGGGCAATCTGTTGCGTGGGACAAGGGCCGGAGTGGGTATGGTGGCGACAGTGACGGGTGGAATGGGCGCGACGGGGGTGCCGGACGGCGCCCGGCTGGGGGAGTACCTGCGCGGCCGGCTGCCCGGCGTGGACGGTCCGCTCGAGGTCACGCCGCTCGGCGGAGGCCAGTCGAATCCTACTTACCTGATCCGGGCCGGTGAGCGGCGCTATGCGTTGCGCACCAAGCCTGCCCGGGCCGTCGACCTGCTGCCGTCCGCCCATCAGATCGAACGCGAGTATCGCGTGCTCGGCGCGTTGGCTGGCGCCGGCGTGCCGGTGCCAGCGGTGCATCACCTGTGTACCGACGAGGACGTGATCGGGCGGGCGTTCTTCGTCATGGATTTTGTGGCCGGTCGCGTCTGGACGGACCCCCGGCTGGCGGAGCTGTCGACGGGCGAGCGTGCTCAGCTGTTCGACGACATGAACCGCGTGCTCGCGACACTGCACACGCTCGACTATCAGGCGCTGGGACTGGCCGATTTTGGTAAGCCCGGCGACTATCTGGCGCGCCAGATCGCACGCTGGTCCAGGCAGTACCGTGCCAGTGAGACGACGTCGGTACCGGCGATGGACCGGTTGATCCAGTGGCTGCCGACCCGCATCCCACCGGACGACGGCACCTGCCTGGTTCACGGCGACTTCAGGCTCGACAACCTGGTCATCGCCCCCGATCAACCGCGGGTTGTCGCGGTACTGGACTGGGAGCTGGCGACGCTGGGCTCGCCGCTGGCGGATCTGGCCTACCACTGCTGCGTCTACCATTTCCCGGTGGGGCTGTACCGGGGCCTCGCCGGCGTCGACTGCGCTGCGTTGGGCATTCCGGCCGAGGCCGACTACCTTTCGAGTTACTGCCGGCGCACCGGCCGCTCAACGGTGGACCATTGGGACTACTATCTGGCGTACAACTTCTTTCGGATGGCGGCCATCGTGCAGGGCATCCGCAAGCGTGCGGAGCTTGGCACTGCAGCGAGTGCCAACGCGCTGGAGTTTGGCAGCGGCGTCATGCAGCTTGCGATGATGGGGTGGGAACTGGCGCGCCGTCTCGGCGCCTAAAGACGGGGAGACAATTGATGACGACCTCTGATGCCTCTGCCGGCGCCGCTGCGCCTACACGTGATGAGTGTCACTGGGCGATGCTCAGCCATCTGAGCGCGATGCTGATGTACCTGACGGTAATCGGTGGGTTCATCGCACCGCTGGTGATCTACGTTCTCAAGCGCGATGAGATGCCATTCGTCGCCGATCAAGGGCGCGAGACGCTTAATTTCCAGATCACGGCCCTGCTTGCGCTGTGCGTCGCCGGCGTGCTGATGTGGGTGCTGATAGGCTTTGTGCTGGTGCCGCTGATCCTGCTTTTTCACTTCGTGGTGACGATCATCGCGACCATGCGTGCCTCGGAAGGCGTTGCCTACCGGTATCCGCTCTGCCTGCGGCTGTTGCGCTGAGCTAGCCCTGGTGCTCATGCCGCCGCCCCGACACGCGCTATCCTTAGCCTTGCGCGGACGAGGTGTCCGGCTTGCCCGCGCGTGCCGTGGCGATGACTCGTTCCCGTGCACGGACGAGGGCACCCCCTCGCGGCTAAGAATGTTTTTCGCGGCGTTGACGTCGCGGTCGTGAGCACACCGGCACTCACCACACACCCACACCCTCACACGCAACCCATTGACACCGGCGGGGCCCGTGAGGGCCCCGCACGCTGAACAGGTGCGACTGGTGTTGCGCTCGCTGACGACTCTGACACTGCTGCCGGCGTGCTCGCCCTTGACCTGCAGCTGTGTCCGGAGCAGACCCCAGCCGGAGTCCAGAACGGCTTTCGCCATTTTGGTCCTGGCCAGCTTCACGCGGCTCACATCGCCCACGACGATAGTCTGATACGTATTCACGAT
>CAIYLH010000105.1 GCA_903927005.1 uncultured Pseudomonadota bacterium | reverse complement strand
GCCGCGAGGGGGTGTCCCTCGTCCGTGCACGGGAACGAGTCATCGCCACGGCACGCGCCGCCGAGCCGGACACCTCGTCCGCGCAAGGCAGGGAAAGCGCGTGTCGGGGCGGCGGCATGAGCACCAGATCGACATCCAGCGGGTCTGCGGCGTATTGCCGTACTGGTAGATCTCGGCCGCGATGTGGCCATCTTTCAGCACTAGCAGGCCGGCTACCCGGTTGACCGCGAGGTAGTCCTGCAGATCCCAGTCGCGGCCACGCGAGCGAAAGTGGATGCCCATCAGTGGTTGCGCTGCGAGTGGCAGCGGGCGGGGATGGCCGGCGGGCCCGATGCAGCTCGACGGCAGCAGTTGGTCAATATGCCGGAAGGTGCTGACTGCAAGGTCTGGCGTTAGAGCGCCATCGTACATCTCGCGTACGGAGCCGAGTTGTTCGGGCCGACGAGCGGCGTCGTCCGCCAGGGAAAGCGTGGCGACCAGCGCGATGAACGAACCAAGCAGGCCAAGTCCAGCTAAATACCCGCATCGCTTCATCAGGCCGCCCCCGCTGGCTTCGAACGCCTCGCCCAGTGAGCGGGACGATAACGACTGGCCCGGCCTGACGCCAGCGGGGGCGACCGCCGCCGACCCGTGGGGGGGCGGTCGGCGGGCGTCCGATCTGCTTACAGGAGGCTGAGCTCCACGGCGATGTTGCCGCGCGTGGCATTTGAATACGGGCACACGGCGTGGGCCTTGGCGATCAGGGCTTCGGCCACGGCACGGTCCAGCCCCGGCAGCCCGATCACGAGTTTTACCGCCAGTCCGAAGCCTAGTGAGGTCGGGCCAATGTCCACCGTCGCGTCGATGTGGGTGTCGGCAGGCAGGACGATCTTGTCCTGTCCGGCCAGAAACTTCATCGCACTGAGGAAGCACGCGCCATAGCCGGCCGCAAACAGCTGCTCGGGGTTGGTGCCGTTGCCCGAGCCGCCCATGGCCTTGGGTGCCGACAGCTGCACGCTGAGCAGGCCATCGTCGCTTTTCGCGCTGCCGTCACGGCCGCCGGTGACGTGGGCGCGGGCGGTATACATCACATTGTCGAGTGGGGTTGTCATCGAATCTCCGAATTTGTCCGAGCCTGTGCGGCGGATGCGCTGGGCGGGGGAGGAGAATAGGTTGTCGCGCCGGACGGCGTGATGCAAAGATTCGATCGTGCCGATAGATAGCTCAGCAGAGCCACTCCTGCCTTGCAGTAGACGTACCGACCCTGCAATAAGGCCACGGTTCGGGCGCAAGGCGATGATTAAGTGGGGGCGGGCGGTGCTGTCCGCGGAAGGGCGCTCGGTGGCGAATGTCCGCTCCGTCGTCGAGTGTGATACCGGTCGGTCTGCCCAGTCATGGAGTCGCCGTCGAGCTGCGGCCCACCTATACTTGGCCCAGGTCGATGCCATGCTGGCGTCGCCGAAAAACAACAAGGGGATGAAAAGTGAGCAAGACCGCCGCACGCGCAGCAGGCCGGTACGTCGACGGCCTCGGCGGCCCTTGACGAGGTGATCGTGACCGCGCAGAAGCGCTCCGAGAACCTGCAGTCCGTGCCGATCAGCATCCAGGCGTTTGACACCAAGAAGCTGGCCGACCTGCAGGTCGCGAGCTTCGATGACTACGCGCGTTACCTGCCGAGTCTGTCTGTGCAGTCCTACGGTCCTGGCCAGGCGCAGCTGTATGTTCGCGGCGTGACCAACGGCGGCGATGGCGTTCACGTCGGCTCGCAGCCGCTGGTCGGCGTGTACATCGACGAAATGCCGGTGACGACCATCGCCAACAATCTTGACGTGCACGTCTATGACATGCAGCGCGTCGAGGCGCTGTCCGGGCCGCAGGGCACGCTGTTCGGCGCCAGCTCGATGGCAGGCACCATGCGGCTGATCACCAACAAACCCGATCCGTCGAAGTTTGATGCTGGCTACGACATCACCGGCGAGAAGTTCACGGCCGGCGACCCGGGTGGCAAGGTCGAGGGCTTCGCGAACATCCCGATCGGCGAGAACGCTGCGATTCGCCTCGTCGGCTGGGCTGAGCACGACGGCGGCTACATCAATGTCGTGCGCAGTTCGCCGCAGTACTACCCGTCGTCCGGCGCCCCGCGCGACAACGCCCGCTTCGTTGAGAAAAACTCCAACTGGGTCGATACGGTGGGCGGTCGGGCCGCCTTGCGCTTCAACATCAACGACACGTGGACCGTCACGCCAACGCTGATGACACAGTCGCAGACGGCCGGCGGGCAATACGCCTACACGCCGTTCGCGACTTCGCTGACGCCGGTTTACGGCGACGGCTCCAGTGGCCCGACCATGACGCTCGGCGGCACCGGTGACCTGAACGTGGTGCGCTACGCGGCCGATCTTAATCGTGACAGCTTCACGATGGGCACGCTGGTCGTCGAGGGCAAGCTGTCGTCGCTCGATGTGACCTATGCCGGTGGCTACATCAAGCGCAACGAGTACCAGGCCGGTGACTACTCGGACTACTCGCTGTTCTACGATGTCGCCTATGCGTATCAGCCGGCGTATTACGGCGATATCTTCCACAACCAGAACGGTGACCGGATCAATCCCGGCCAGATCATATTCGGTCGCAATGCGTTTACCAAGGCGTCGCATGAACTGCGTCTGGCTACCCCGAGCAGCTGGCGTTTGCACGGCGTGCTCGGCTTGTTCGTCCAGCGCCAGACCGACGAGATGCGTTACGACTACACCGTTCCGGGGATTGCGTCCGACGTGTCGGTGGATGGTTCGCCGGGGACCGTGTGGCTCGAGAATGCCTCGCGCATCGATCGCGACTCGGCGGTATTCACGGACATGACCTTCGATGTGACTCCGCAGTTGGCGGTGACCGGCGGCGTCCGCCTGTATCGCTACGAGAACACGCTCTATGGCTTTGCGGGCTTCGGCCTGGGCTTTCCGAACGCGGACTCGCCTTACACGGGCGAGAACATCTGCCTCACTCCGATTGACCCGAGCAATCATGCGATGCCCTGCCAGAACCTGCAGTCGCAGGCCAAGAAGAGCGGCGAGACGCATCGCGTCAATGTGACGTACAAGTTCGACGACGATCGCATGATGTATGCGACGGTCTCCACCGGGTTCCGTCCAGGTGGCGTGAACCGCCTGCTGAGCGTGCCGCCGTACCAGGGCGACTCGCTGACGAACTTTGAGGTGGGTGCCAAGACTTCCTGGTTCGACCGCCGCCTGCGCATCAACGGCGCCGTGTTTCTGGAGCGATGGAAGGACGCGCAGTTCGCATATCCCGGCCAGGCCGGCGTCAACGTGGTCGTCAACGCCGGCCGGGCTACCATCAAGGGCGTGGAGGCCGAGGTCCACTGGCGCGCGAGCGACGAGCTGACGCTGTCGACGTCGATGACGTTCCTCGATGGCAAGCTCGACACCAACGTCTGTCATAGGCTGACCGATGATCCCGGCTGTAATCCGACCGAAGCGGTGCCGGATAACGAGATTTACGCTGCAATCGGTGATCGGTTGCCGGTGTCGGCGCGTATCAAGGGCAATACCATCGCCCGCTACGAGTGGTCGACCGGCGAGTTCAAGGCGCACGCGCAGTTGGCCGCCATCTACCAGGGAAACGTGCTGCCGGCGCTGCGTAAGCGTGATCTGGATGTGCTCGGCACGCAGCCGGGCTATGCCAGCGTCGACCTGTCCTTTGGTCTTGCCCGCAACGCGTGGACTACAGAGCTATACGTGCAGAATATGCTCGACCGCCGCGGCGAGGCGATTCGCTATGCCGCTTGCGCGACGGCGACCTGCAAGCTCGTTGACGTGATCCCGATTCGCCCGCGGGTGATCGGTGTGAGCTTCGGTCAGCGTTTCTGACTGGCAGGGGCCGGGCCTTGCGCCCGGCCCCTGGCTTCTGGCGCGAGCTTGCATCGCAGGGCGATGGCCGCGTTTACCCCATCTGCCACCGTGAGCGCTGGGCTATCCCGGCCGCCGACATGTCTGCGTCAAGGGGAGTTGTTGATGCATCGTTTCCAACTGGTGGACGTATTCAATGACAGTCCGCTGTCCGGCAATCCGCTTGCGGTCGTCTTCGACGCTGACGATATGACCACCGAGCAGATGCAGCGCATGACCCGCTGGCTGAACCTGTCCGAGACGGCTTTTCTTGTCGCGCCTACCGACCCGGGCGCTGATTATCGAGTGCGTATATTCACGCTGGATCGGGAGCTTCCTTTCGCCGGGCACCCGACGCTAGGCAGTTGCCACGCGTGGCTGCACGGCGGTGGTCGGCCTCGTAATCCGGCGCAGATCGTGCAGCAGTGCGCGGCGGGCCTGATTTCTGTCCGGCGCAGCGCCGATACGCTCGCGTTCGCATCACCACCGCTGTTGCGCGGCGGCGAGGTGGACGCCGAGATGCTGGCCAAGATCGTGCGCTTCCTGCACATCGAGCCGGAGGCAATCCTCGATGCGCAGTGGGCCGACAACGGGCCGGGCTGGATCGCCCTCGTGCTCGAGTCGGCGGCAGCGGTGCTGGCGCTGGAGCCCGAGCAGAGCTTCCCGGGGCAGCTGGATCTGGGGGTCGTCGGTGCGTATCCGCCAGGAGCAGCAGTGCAGTTCGAATTGCGGGCGTTCTTCAGCGATCCGCAGGGCGCTATTCGTGAGGATCCGGTGACTGGCAGTCTGAACGGTTCGGTCGCGCAGCGACTACTGGCGACCGGCCGGGCGCGCTCGCCATACGTCGCCTCGCAAGGCACCCGTCTTGGCGGCTGTGGCCGCATCTACGTATCGGCCGACGAGACCGGTGCCGTCTGGGTCGGTGGCCGAACGACGACTATCGTCGAGGGCTCTCACGTCGGTTGACGGCAGCAACTGCCTCCCTCAGAACCAGACCTCCGGATACCGGCGCGCACTCGACAGGTTGTTGTAGGCGAGCGCTACGGCCAGCAGCAGCAAGGGACCTACGGTCGCAGGCACCAGTACGAACAGGTAACCGGCGTCGTGAATGGCCGCCGAGCCTATCACCGCCGAGAGTGCGATCGCTGCAGCAGGCGGGTGCAGCGTGCGCGTGACGTGCATCAGGCATATCGCCGTCGCGACGGCGGCGGCGGCGGCGACGAGTGGCCATGCGCCCAGCACCATGAAGCACGTTACTCCGACCAACGCGGACAACACACTGCCGCCGATCAAGTTGCGTGGTTGCGAGAACGGGCTGCGTGGGGCGCCGAACAGCAGCGCACAGGAGGCGCCGAAAGAGCCGTTTAGCAGTGTCAGATCGCTGCCAGCGAACAGCAGTGAATTGCACGCCACGAGCAGGGCGATGGCAAGGAACGCGCCGCCCCACGCCCACAGCGCCTCGACGTTGCTGACCCGTGGGGGCTCCAGCGCCTTGAGGGTGACCGCCGCGCTGGCATGCATGCCGGCGAGCCGTTCAGCCGCATGGTGGTAGGCGAGGTGATACAGCGTGCGGAAGTCTTCGGTGCTGATGTCGACGTATCCCGCCAGCTTCTGCATCGCATCGATGATGTCCTGGTCGACGAGTTCCAGTTCTGCATTCGGAGCGGGGTTCTGCATCGGTGCGGCTCGGCGATGGTCGGATCTCTACGATACCGGTTCCACAAGGCCGCTGGCGGCAAAGCGCAGCTCTGCTGAAAGCCCTCGTCCGTCGGGGCCTCCGGAGTAGCGAACCTCCGCGCCATGGCGACGCGCGATTCTCGCCACGATCGACAGGCCCAGGCCGCTGCCGTCGTCCGTTGTGCGCCCGCCGCGAAAGAATGCCTGGCCCAGTTGCGCCAGATCGCGCTCGGCGACCCCGGGACCGTCGTCGACCACGGCCAGTCGCGCGCCATCGGCCGCAGCCTCGATGCGTACCTCTACGTGGCAGCCGTGGCCGGAATAGCGCACCGCGTTGTCGATCAGGTTGCGAAGCAGAACTTCTATGAGCACCGGATCGGCGCTGATCGATACGGCCGTGTCGGCGACGAGGCCGAGCTCAACGTTCGCTTTCAGCGCGGCTGGGGCGAGGTCAGCGACGACGCTACGTGCCAGCTCGTCGAGGCGACAAGGCTGGCCCACGTCGATTGGCGCCTCGTCCATGCGCGCCAGCGTCAGCAGTTGGGTCATGATCCGTGACAGCCGATCGCAGGCGCTTACGACCCGCTCGAGGGCGTGGCGGCGATCGGCATCACTGTCCGCGCCGATAGCGGATTCCGCCTGGGCGCGGATCCCGGCGATCGGCGTGCGCAGCTCGTGGGCGGCCTGCGAGGTGAACCGCCGCTCCGCTTCTAGCGTGCCGCGGGCACGCTCGAAGAGGGCATTGAGGTGCGACACCAGCGGCGCGACCTCGCTGGGCGCGGCCGCGACGTTCAGCGGCGAAAGATCCGGTCCGTGTCTCAGCGCCAGCGCATCCCGCAGTTCGCGCAGCGGGCGCAGTGCGCTGCCGATGGCGATCCACACGAACAGGCCAATGAGCGGCAGTCCGATCGCAAGGGGCCACAGCGCGTGCGCGAGGAAGCGCGCGGCCAGCTGCTCGCGGCCAGTCCGGCTCTCAGCGACCTGTACCAGCATCTGGCCGTTGAGGGCGGAGCGGCTGTACACCCGCCAAGGTCGTCCATCGACCTCTGCGTCCGCGAAGCCGCGCGCTTGCCGTGACAGTTGTGTGCGCGGTGCATCGGGCGAGCGCAGGACCAGCTGTCCGCCGGCATCCCACACCTGGAAGGTCATGGGCACGTCATACGGATGTTCATCGCCGGTATCCTCGTCCTCCGTCTCGCGTAGTGTGCGCCCGGCCTGCTGTGCGACCAGGCGCGCCGACTGTTCCAGATGTGCGTCGAGTACGGCGTCGATCTCACGGCGCGCGTCCTGATACGTCAGCAGGCTGATCGCGACCCAGCTTGCGCTCACCGCGCTCATGAGCAGTCCGACTAGTCGATAACGCAGCGACGGGTTAGCCATCAATGTCTGGCTCCGGGCGTGGGATGAGGTAGCCGACGCCACGCACGGTGGTGATCACGCTGGCGCCGAGCTTGCGCCGCAGGTGGTGCACGTGTACCTCGATGGCATTGCTCTCGAGGCTCTGGTCCCACTCGTACAGACGCGACTCCAGTTGCTGGCGGGTCAGGACGCGGCCGGCGTGCAGCAGCAGTTCCTGTAGTACCGCGAATTCCCGCGGTGACAGTTCCACGGGTTCGCCGTGCGCGCGCACGAGCCGACTGGCGGGGTCCAGCGTGATGCCGGCGGCGGCGAGCTGCGCACCCGCGACGCCCTGCGAGCGGCGGACCAGGGCTCTAATGCGTGCCGCAAGTTCGCCGATCGCAACGGGCTTGACGACATAGTCGTCGGCGCCGCCGTCCAGGCCGCGGATCCGGTCGTCGACGTGATCGCGCGCAGTCAGCAGCAGGGTTGGCGTCGAGTCGCCGCGACTGCGAAGTCGGTGCAGCAGGTCCAGCCCGCTCAGACGCGGCAAGCCGAGGTCGAGCACCAGCGCGGCGAAACTCTCCGTGTGCAGGGCGGCGTCCGCCGTCTGGCCGTCCTGCAGCCACTCCACGGCGAAGCCGGCCCGGCGCAGGCCGGTCTGCAGGCCTTCGCCCAGCGTCGCATCGTCTTCGACCAGCAGGATACGCATCGCTCAATCTTGGTCGATCGCGGCCCGGCTGGCCACTGCGGTGGCGGAAGCGTCGACAGTCCCCGCGGGCGCGGCCAGGGCCAGAGCGACCACGGCGGCGATGGCGGCCACGAGCGCGAGGCCTAGCCCGGCGTGCGAGCGCCCGGCGGACTCCGCGGCGGGGCCACGCTTGTAGCCGGTGATCATCGCGAGGACGAGGTTCTCACGATGCAGGACCGAGCTTGCGATGACCGCAACGACGTGCAGTCCGACCAGGCCGAGCCACGCGTTGGCAAACAGCTCGTGCAGGGCCTCGAGACGGTCACCGCCTAGCTCCTCGTAGCGCATCCAGCCGCTGATGCCGGTGGCCAGTCCCAGCAGCAGCATGGCGTAGACAGCCCAGCTGCCGGCGGGATTGTGGCCGGTGTAGTGGCGGCCGCGACCGCGCACGAGGCCGACAAGGTAGGTGTACGCCTGCCGTGGCGTGTATAGAAACGAGGCGAAGCGAGCGTGGCGCGTGCCTGCCACGCCCCACAGCAGGCGAAAGCCAAGCAGCGCCAGCGCGGCGTAGCCCAGAGCGACGTGGACGTTGCGCCAACGCTCGGAGTCACCGAGCAGGTAGGCACCGCCAAAGGCGAGCGCAAGACCGACATGGAACAGCCGCAGTGGCCAGTCCCAGACCAGAATGCGGGGCGTGCCCTTCATTTTGGGATCCTCACGCTGTCCTCGTCGAACTGGCCGCGCTCGGCGCCGGCATGGCAGGCGCTACAGTTGGCGCGACTGCGCACGGCGGGCCGCGCCCACACGCTGGGCGCCAGTTCGTCGTGCTCATGCACGAACCAGCCCTGGGTCGTGATGCGCAGCGGTGGACTTGCCGCAGGTGACTTCGTGGCCGGGCCGGCGTGTGCGGCCAGATACTGGCTGATCGCCGCGCCATGCGCCGGGTCGGTCGAGGCATCGACGCCAAAGTGCTTGTCCAGCCCGCCGAGTAGCGCCTGCCATGAGGCGGCGGGCAGCAGACGCGGCGGAAACGCGATGTGGCAGCTGCTGCATTCCTCGCGCCACGCGGAGGCGCCATCGAGCGGTGCGGCCGCCTCTGCCGAGGTTGCGAGCAGCACCAGCAGAAAGACGCTCGACAGCGCCCAGACGATGGCATCGGTAATCATTCGTAGGCGGGTATTCATGGCAGAGTTCCTTCAGAGCGAGGCAAGGTAGGCGACGACGTCCGCCTGTTCCTGCAGCGAACAGGGACGGCCGAGCACGTCCTGGCAGTTGCGCCGGAACCATTTGTCGGTCTTTGCGCGGTCGACGAACCGGTCCGGGTTCACCGCCGGGGCCATCGGCCGGATGTTCTTGCCCGTGATCACGTGCCGGCCGGTCTGGCGCGGATCCGCGGTATGGCAGGAGCTGCAGCTCCACTCTGCACGGCGGGTATGGAAGAACGTGTCGCCGCGGCTTGGGGAGCCGCTGACCGGGGCGCCTACTTGGCGCGACGCGTCGGCTTCAAGCGCCGCCAGTAGCGGCGCTGCAGAGCCTGCGAGTGCCGCAGGGGCTGTGCAGGCCGCCAGCAGCAGGGCAGGGAGGATGCCTTTCATGTGTCACCGGTAGCGTTGCCTTCGATGGGGCAACGCTACCGGGGTATGGCTTATCGGATCCTTAAGGCGGGATCCGGCTGGCCCGATTACGGGTTGTAGGCGCGTTCACCGTGTTCGGCGAGGTCGAGGCCTTCCATTTCCTGATCGGCATCGACGCGCAGCCCGGTGGTCGCGGCCAGCAGCTTCAGGATCAGCCAGGTGAGGAGCGCGCACCACGCGATGGCCGCGAGTACGCCGATCGCCTGGATGCCGACCTGTCCGAGCATGGTTCGGCCCTGCGCCAGGCCGACGCCGCCGAGGGACGCGTCGACGAACACGCCCGTCAGCAGTGAGCCGGCCACACCGCCAATACCGTGCACGGGCGAGACGTCGAGCGAATCGTCGATGTGTAACACCCGCTTGAGTAACTGCGTCGCGAGGAAGCAGACCGAGCCTGCGATCGCTCCGATCACCAGTCCGCCCAGCGGTCCGACGAAGCCGGAGGCGGCGGTGATGGTGCCTAGACCGGCGACCATGCCGGTGACGATGCCCAGCACCGACGGTTTGCCATAGCGCAGCCACTCGATGGTCATCCACGCCAGGGCGCCGGCAGCGGCGCCGGTGTGGGTGACCAGCATCGCCATGCCGGCGCTGCCGTTTGCCTCGAGCGCGCTACCGGCATTGAAGCCAAACCAGCCTACCCAGAGCATCCCGGCGCCCATTACCGTCATTGGCAGCGAGTGCGGTGTCATGGGTGTGTGGGGAAAGCCGCGGCGCGGACCGACGACGAGGGCCGTCACGAGCGCGGCGGTGCCGGCGCTGACATGCACCACGATGCCGCCGGCGAAGTCGAGTACGCCGAGTTGCGCGAGCCAGCCGCCGCCCCATACCCAGTGCGCGATCGGCACGTACACCAGCAGTAACCACAGTACGGTAAAGCCGATCACTGCCGAGAAGCGCAGTCGCTCGGCGAATCCGCCGATCACCAGCGCTGGCGTAATGATCGCAAAGGTCATTTCAAACATCGCAAAGACACTTTCCGGGATTCGTCCGGCGACGGCATCCCGCGCGCCGGTCGCAAACATCGACCACGACAAGCTGCCGATCCACGCCTGCGCGGCGCCGCCATTGCCATATGCCAGTCCATACGCGCCGGCGACCCACAGGACCGAGACGACTGCCGTGATCGCCGTGCACTGCATCAGCACGGACAGGACGTTCTAGGAGCGCACCAGGCCGCCGTAGAAGGCGAGCAGCCCGGGCAGGGTCATGAAGAGCACGAGCGCGGTGGCCGTGATCATCCAAGCTGTGTCGCCGTGATCAATTGCGGTCGGTGCCGCCAGGGCAACGCCGGGCAGCAGCGATGACAACGCGCCGATGGCACGCCGATGGCGCGCCACGATTGGATTTTGCACGAGTACCCCGAGAACTGGTCCGGATCTAGTTGTCAGCGGCTGTCCGGGCGGTGCAATCCAGTGCGACGCGCTACCCGTGGGCAAGCCCGGTGCATAGGAATGCACGAAATGTGCCTATTCGCAGTAGTTAAAAATAATTTTAAAAACAAGAGGTTGAAAGAGCGTGGAGCCTGGGCAAGGGCTTTATCTGCACCAATTTTGTGCGCCGCACGCGTGTTGTGCGCTATCTCGGTGCGATGGCCACGCCCGCGATCTGCCTGTGCAGCAGGAAACCGCAGCCGGCCTCGCTAATCCATGGGTTGCTATGCTCGGGGGCCTTCCCGCGTCACTTGCTAGGAGCGACCTGTGCTGCCCTCCCCTCGACCTGAACGCCGGATCCTTGAAGGGCGCTACCTGCGACTCGAGCCGTTGACGCGAGCGCATGCGGCTGACCTGTACGCGAGTCTGCCGCCGACCGAGGCGCCAGCGTTGTATCGATATTTGCCGGACTTACCGCCAGCGGCGGTGGACGAGCTCGTCGATTGGGCGGCCAGCAGCGCGAGCAGCTCGGATCCGCTGTTCTTCGCCTGCGTCGAGCGCGTCACCGGCCGTGCGGTAGGCAGGCAGTCGCTGCTGCGTATCACGCCCGAGCACGGGGTGATCGAGATTGGACACATCCTCTGGGGGGGCGCGATGGCGCGCTCGCGGCTCGCGACCGAGGCGCTGTGGCTGATGGCTCGATATGTCTTTGATGAGCTTGGCTATCGCCGTTTCGAGTGGAAGTGCAATGCACTGAACGCGCCGTCACGGCGGGCGGCGCTGCGCTTCGGCTTCCAATTCGAGGGCGTGTTTCGCCAGCACCTGTGGGTCAAGGGCGAGAATCGCGATACCGCCTGGTACGCGATCATCGACGCGGATTGGCCGCTGCTGCGGGTGGGCTACGAGCGCTGGCTGGCACCGGCCAACTTCGACGCCGCAGGCCGCCAGCGTCAGACACTCGGCGAGTGCCTGACGGCGTCGACGCCAGCGCTTTAGGCGGCGTCGACGCGGGTGGCGCTCAGCGCATCCGCTGCAGCGTGTCGTCCTTGAGTACGATGTGATGGTAGAGGCCCGCCGCGACGTGCAGGCCAATGATTACCAGCATGACCGTTGCGAGCGTGCCGTGGACGTCGCCGAGGTCGAGCCCGAATCGGTCGCCACTGGCCATGATCTTTGGCAAGCCGAAGCCGGTGCACAGCTCGGCGCTCCAGTCGCGCGCGTTGGCATTGGCCCAGCCCAGCACGGGCACGACCAGCATGCACAGGTACAGCACGCCATGGGTCAGCTGCGCAACGCGGTGCTGCAGGCCGCTCTCGACGCCGACGGTCACCGGTGGGCGGACGACGCGCCAGACGATGCGCACCGCTACCAGTAGCAGGATCAGTATGCCGACCACGATGTGCCAGTGGATTTCGCCAACGGGCAGCGTGCCCTTGTGCACTTCCGGCATGGTCCAGGCGATGGCGAACTGGGCGAAGATCAGCAGTGCGATCGCCCAGTGGAGGGCCTTTGCGACTGAATTGTAGCGACGGGTGGCGGTCTGGCTGGCTTGGTTCATCGTGATGTCTCCGGCGTAGAGCGGAAATAGCGCAGCGGCGTAGGGTGGCCGCGTCGCTCAGGAATTTTGTGCAGGCGGCACCGAGGTCATCTCATCGTGACGAATCAGCGCGCCTGCGCGCGCAGGCGCAGGTACGCAGTAGATCGCCACTGGCGAGGCGCGGCCGCGCAGCGATAGCGCCGGCAGGGGGATCACGTCGCCCGCCGCAGCGGGGTCGAGGGATGCGGCGACACCGGCTGAAAACAGAACCTCGCCCGCCCGGGCGCGCTGGCAGAGGCGCGCAGCGACGTTGACGGTGTCGCCGACCAACGTGGCCCGGCGCAGTGACGGCGGGCCTAGCGCGACGAACGCGAGATTGCCAACGTGCACGCCGACGCCGATGCCGGTCGGGATGCCCAGTCGCCGTTCCCAGTTGATCGAGACCGGCTGGAAGGCGGCGATCATCGCGCGGCTGGCATCGATCGCTGCCCGGACGGGCGCCACCGAGTCGTCGGCCAGTCCGAAGCCGGCCATCAGCGAGTCACCCGCCAGGTGGAACACGGTGCCGCCGTTGCGGTCCACGGAGGGGGTCAGGGTGCTGAAGAACTCCTCGAGCAGGGCGGCGACGGTGTCTGGGCTCAAGCCCTCCGCCAGTGTCGTATAGCCGCGCAGGTCCACGAATAGCACTGTGCCGCGCACGGTCTGCGCGCCCAACGGGCGTTCTTCGAGGATCGTAATCGACATTCGTAGGCACTCCCTAGGACCCTAGCCTAGCGAAAACCCCTGCCCGTGGGCCAAGAATTCACTCTCACATGTCCGGCGTTGACTGGCAACATACTGTAATCGCGGTAATTTCCCGCCTTCTGTCGGTCGGACCGATGCCCCCTCCCCTGCAAACCGAGCTGTTGCCCAGCGCTGCCCTCCCGGCGGTTTCCTTCGTTGCCGAGGAGGTCGTGCTGCTGCGCAGATTTGCGCCCACGGCGGCGCTGCGCTCGGCCATCGACGCGATCGCCGCAGCGGCGCCGTTCCGGCACCTGTCCACGCCGGGCGGCGGCAGCATGTCGGTCGCGATGACCAATTGTGGCGCGTGGGGGTGGCACAGCGACGCGCGTGGCTACCGCTACCTCGAGCGTGACCCGGGCAGTGATCTGCCTTGGCCCGCAATGCCGCTCGCGCTGGCCGAGCTTGCAGCGCGCGCCGCCGCGACCGCCGGCTTTCCGGGCTTCGCGCCGGACTGCTGCCTGGTGAACCGCTATGCGCCGGGCGCCCAGATGGGCACGCACCGCGATTTTGATGAACATGACCTGCGCCACCCGATCGTCTCGGTGTCGATCGGCCTGCCGGCCGTGTTCCTGTGGTACGGCGCGAGCCGCCAGGGTCCGCCGACGCGCGTGCCGCTGGTGGACGGTGACGTGCTGGTGTGGGGTGGGCGGGCACGCGCCGGGTATCACGGCGTGCGCCGGCTGCCCGTGCGAGCGGAGGCCGGCGCGCTGCGCTACAACCTGACATTCCGGCGCGCCCGCTGAACGGTGTTGGGCATGAACGCGGTAGCATGACCCGATGCGACAGCTGACCTCGCACTTGCTGCTTCACCCGGCGTCGCCGCCGTACGCCGCCGCGCTCGCGCTGGAGGCGTACGCCCGGCTTGCCGCCGATGGTGCGCTGGAGTTGCGCTTCGTGCTGGAAGGCGCGCTGGACGAGGTGCGCGTGCCATCGCTTGCGCTGCCCGTCAGGACTGACGGCCTGTGGCGGCACACTTGCTGTGAGGTGTTTGTCGGTCATCCGGGTGGTCCGGATTACCTCGAGTTCAACCTTTCCCCGTCGGGCGAGTGGGCCGCCTACGCGTTCTCGGCTTATCGCACGCCTGCGCCGATGCCGGCGCTGGCTGCGCCGGCCATGGAGGTGACGCGCACACCCAGCCGGCTCGAACTCTTGTCACGCGTCGAGCCGGTGGCTTGGGCGATGCTCGGTGACCCTGCGCTGCTGGAGGTTGGGCTCACGGCGGTCGTCGAGGGCGTGGATGGTCAGCTGCGGCACCACGCGCTACATCATCCGCTCGAGCGGCCTGACTTCCACGATGCGCGCAGCTTCATGCTGCGTCTGGACCGGCGGGCCGCGCGATGATCCGTTTCGGTATAGATCGGCTGATTGCCGAGCCGGAGCTGCGCCGCGCGCTGCATGGCCGTCGAGTGGCGCTGCTCGCGCACCCCGCCTCGGTGACCGCGACCTTGAGTCACTCGCTCGACGCGCTTGCCTGCCTCGACGATGTACGGCTCACGGCGGCCTTCGGCCCCCAGCACGGCCTGCGTGGCGACAAGCAGGACAACATGGTTGAGTCGCAGGACTTTCTCGACCCGCGGCGCGGCATTCCCGTGTACAGCCTGTACGGCGAGGTGCGTCGGCCGACCACCGCGATGCTCGACACGTTCGATGTGCTGCTGGTCGACCTGCAGGACCTGGGCTGTCGCATCTATACGTTCCTGACCACGCTGCGTTACGTACTCGAGGCGGCCGCACGCCATGGCAAGTCCGTCTGGGTGCTCGACCGCCCCAATCCCGCCGGCCGTCCGGTCGAGGGTCTCGCCTTGCGCGCTGGCTGGGAAAGCTTTGTCGGCGCCGGCCGGCTGCCGATGCGTCACGGGTTGACGCTGGGTGAGGCGGGCCACTGGTTCGTGCGTGAGTTCGGACTCGCCGTCGATTACCGCGTAGTCACCTTGCAGGGCTGGGAGCCGGCCGTGGCGCCGGGTCACGGCTGGCCTGTACTGGAGCGCAGCTGGGTCAACCCCAGCCCGAACGCCGCGAGTCTGGCGATGGCGCGCTGCTACGCCGGCACCGTGATGCTGGAGGGTGCGACGCTGTCGGAAGGTCGAGGCACGACGCGACCGCTGGAATTGTTCGGCGCGCCTGACCTGGACGGCGAAACCCTGCTCGCGGCGATGCGGCGCATCGCGCCGGACTGGCTCAATGGCTGCCGGCTGCGGCCATGCTGGTTTGAGCCCACCTTCCACAAGCATGCCGGCCAGCTGTGTGGTGGCCTGCAGATTCATGTCGATGATCCCGGCTACGACCACGACGCGTTTCGGCCGTGGCGCCTGATCGCGGCCGCGTTCAAGGCCATACGGACGCTGCGTCCCGATTACCCGCTGTGGCGCGACTTCGCCTACGAATACGAGCAGGGCCGGCTCGCGATCGACCTGATCAACGGCTCGTCGCTGCTGCGCGAGTGGGTCGATGATCCGCACGCAACCGCCGCCGATCTTGACGCGCTCGCCGCGCGCGACGAGTCCGCATGGCGCGACGAGCGTGAGGCGCTGCTCCTCTACCGCTGAGCATGCCGGCGCATTTGCCGCGCTTTGGCGCAGTAATCACCCTTGCGTCGCGGGCAGCGACCCGGCACGCTGCCGCCCCCTCCTTCGTCGAGTATGCCCCGCCCTTGTCCGACCGCCCCGCCACCCTCGATACGGCTCTGGCCACGCTCGGTTACGACCACTTTCGGCCGGGCCAGCGCGAAGCGGTCGAGATGCTGCTGGAACGGCGCCGTGTACTGCTGGTCGCGCCCACTGGTGGCGGCAAGAGTCTGTGCTACCAGTTGCCTGCACTGCTGTTGCCGGGCACGACGCTCGTCGTCTCGCCGCTGATCGCGCTGATGCAGGATCAGGTCGAGGGTCTGCGCGCTCGCGGCGTCGCCGCCACCTATCTGGCCTCGACCCTCGATCCATCGACGCTGCGCGAGCGACTGGAGGGCATGGCACGCGGTGAGTACCGGCTTGTCTATGTGGCCCCCGAGCGACTGGTATCGGGTGACTTCCGCGCCCGCTTGCGGGCGCTGTCCTGTCCGCTGATCGCGATCGACGAGGCGCACTGCATCAGCGAGTGGGGCCACGACTTCAGGCCGGAATACCTCGAGATCGGCGCGCTGATTCGCGATCTGGCGCCGCCGCACGTGTTCGCGTGCACGGCCACCGCGACGCCGGTTGTCCGCGACGAGATCATCGTGCGGCTCGGCTTGCCGGTCGATACACCGCAGCTGATCCGCGGCTTCGCGCGCCCGAACCTGGCGTTGCGGGCGGTGGAGGTCAGCGGTGGGCGCGAGCGTCAGGCGCAGACCGACGCGGCGCTCGCCGAGGCGCTCGCCGACGGGGGTGCCGCGATTCTCTATTCGCCTACCCGCCGGCTCGCCGACGAGGAGGCCGCGCGGTTGGTGACGCAGGGGCGCCGTGCTGTTTCGTATCACGCGGGGCTGGACCCGGTGACGCGCGCCGAGGCGCAGGCGGCATTCATGGAGCAGCGCGTCGACGTGGTCTGCGCCACCAATGCGTTCGGCATGGGCATCGATCGCAGTGATGTGCGCGCAGTGATCCATCTCGGTCCGCCCGGCTCGGTCGAGGCTTACTACCAGGAAGTGGGTCGCGCTGGCCGTGACGGGGGCGATGCCATCGGGTTGATGTGCTGGTCGCAGCAGGACCTGCCGCTGCGGCGGCGGCTTTTGGAGCGATCGAACGATGAGATCGCGCCGTTGCCGGAAGTGGTGGCCCACAAGTGGAACCTGTTTCTTGAACTGATCCGCTGGGCCGAGGGCGGCAGCTGTCGCCACGACGCAATTCTGCGGTACTTCGGCGATGAGGCAGAGACGCTGGCCGGTTGCGGTCGTTGCGATGTCTGCACGGCGCTGGAAGTTGCGCCGGCGGAGGGCGATGCGACCGAGCTTGCGCGGATCCTGCTGTCGGGCGTCGCGCGCATCAGCGGGCGCTTTGGCCTCAAGCAGGTCGTGCGCCTGCTGTGCGGGGAGAGCGAGGAGCGGCTCGAACGACTGGGGCTGCACCTGGTGCCCACGTTCGGGCGACTTCGTGATCGGCCTGCGGACTGGGTGCAGCGGGCGCTGACGCGCTGCGTCACCGCCGGCTGGGTTGAGTTCACCGGCGACGAGCATCCGGTGGTGCGACTGACCGCCGATGGCGCGGCGGTGATGCGCGGCACGCGCGAGGCCCGCTGGCTGCCGCCGCCTGCACTGCGGCCTGCGCGTGGCATGCAGCAGCGCCGCGGCGCACGCCCGCTGCCGCGCGACGAGGAGGCGCTCGATGCGCGCGAACAGGCGCTGTTCGACCGCCTGCGCGACTGTCGCTTGCGACTGGCGACTGCCGAGCAGGTGCCGGCCTACGTGGTCGCCCATGACCGCACGTTGCGCGAGCTTGCGCGACTGCAACCCAGTTCGCCGGTGCTGCTGCAGCAGGTGCCGGGGCTGGGGCCGGCGAAGATCGAGCGCTACGGTGCCGCGTTCCTCGAGGTCATCGCAAACGCTGCTTGAGACCGTCTCAAGAGCGGCGCAGCATCGCAAGCTCGAGCGACTCGGGAGAATGCCATGCGGATCCAAAGTGGCCTGCAAGCGAGCGCCGGCGGCGGCGAAATTTACGTGCAGAGCTGGCTGCCTGAGCAGGCGCCGCGTGGCGTGGTCGTGCTCGTGCACGGACTGGCTGAACACTGTGGCCGTTACGGCGAACTGGTCGAGCGACTGACTGGCCGGGGCCTGGCGGTCTACGCGATGGATCATCGCGGTCATGGTCGCTCGCCTGGCCCGCGCGCCATGATCGGCCGTTTTCGCTGGCTGGTGGAGGATGTCCAAACACGCCTTGAAGTGGCCCGCGGCGCGCATCCGGGGCTGCCGCTGTTTCTGCTTGGGCACAGCATGGGCGGAGCAATCGCGTTGGAGACGGCGCTGAGCCAGCCAGTGTCACTGGCGGGGCTGGTGCTGTCGGCACCCGCGCTGGGCGCGGATCCGGCCGTGCCCGCCCTGCAGGTCGCTATCGCCCGCCTGTTGTCGCGCGTTGCGCCTTCCATAGGGGTGCTGCGTCTGCCGGCCGATGCGATCAGTCGCGACCCTCTGGTCGTGAGCGATTATGAGCGGGACCCGCTCGTCTACCGTGGCTCGATTCCAGCGCGTACGGCGGTGGAGTTGCTGCAGGCGATGCGGGGTTTCACAGCGCGGGCCGCGGCGCTACGCGTGCCTACACTGGTGTTGCACGGCACGGCGGACCGGCTGGTGCCGATCGCTCAGGCGGAGTCCGTCTGGCGGACCTTCGGTTCGGCCGACTTCAGCGTGCAGCGCTACGAAGGGCTGTACCACGAGGTGTTCAACGAGCCGGAGCGGGCGCGTGTGCAGGCTGACCTGCAGGCGTGGCTGGAAGCCCGGCTCTAGCTGTAGGCCGCTGTTATTCGCTGTGCGAGCTGCGCGCTCTGCGCGCAGCAGTCGTTCATCGCGACGCCGTGGTAGGCGTTGTTGTTCAGGTGCAGACCTGGCAGTGCCGCGACCGCAGCGTCGATCGCGGCAACGCGCTCGAGGTGGCCGGGGCCGTAGTTCGGGATGCCGCGTTCCCAGCGCTTCACGAAACGCACGTCGGGCGTGGCGTCCACGCCCATCGCCTGACGAATCCCGGCGCGCGCCAGTTCCACCAGTGCCTTGTCGTCGAGTTGCACGGAGGCCGGCTCGCGTTGGCCGCCGATCATCACGCGCAGGATCTTGGCGCCGGCCGGCGCGCGGTCCGGGAACACGCTGCTGTCCCACAGGATGCCCAGCACCGGCAGCTTCGAACCGGAGGTGCTGAGCACACCGAAGCCATCAAGCGGATGGCTGAGCGCGTGGTAGCCGAGGCCGACGACCGCGATCGGCGAGTACTCGATGCGCCCGAGCAGCGCCGACAGGCTCGCGTCCAGCGGTGCCAGCAGGCGCGTGGCGGCGTGGGCAGGCGTGCAGACCACGATCTGGTCGAGCTCGGTACGGCCGTTCGCGTCGCAGACCAGAAAGCCTGCGCCTGCGCGTTCGATCGCGCTGACCGGTGTGGCTAGGCGCCAGTCGGCGCGCACGCTGCGCTGCAGGTGCTCGATGAACGTCGACACGCCGGAGTGGAAACTGGTCAGTACGCCGCCTGGGCCGGCGTCGCCGCGGCGCTTGGCGAGCATGCCGCGGAACAGGCCGCCGTGCTCGCGCTCCAGCGCCGCGACCAGTGGGAACGCGGCCGCCACCGATAGCTTCTCGGGCGTTGAGCCGTAAATGCCGGCCGTCATCGCGTTGAGGAAGGTGTCGGTGAATGCGCGGCCGAGGCGGCGGTAGCCGAAGGCCTGTAGGGTTTCGTCGACCCCGTCGCGCCGTGCGGGGATGAGTATCTCGGCCGCCACGCGCAGTTTTGCGAGCGGCGAAAGCAGCTTCGAGGCGAGGAACGCCGGCGGCGACTCGGGTAGTCGATGCAGGCCGCCGTTGTAGAGGAATCGCTTGCGCGCGCTGGCCGAGCTTTCCAGCAGCAGGTGCTCGGCACCGCTCGCGTGCACGAGTTCCAGCGTCGCCGGCTTGTTGGTCAGGAAGCCGTTGCAGCCCGCCTCGAAGTGAAACCCGTCGACGATTTCGGTATGCAGCGTGCCGCCGGCGTTCGGCGCCGACTCCCACACGGTCAGGTGCCAGTCGGGACGATGCCGCTGCAGCCAGAATGCCGTGGCCAGCCCACTGATCCCGGCACCGACGACGCCAATGCGCATGGCGGCCTCTAGTGTGTCCCGGCCGGAACCGGGAAGCCGCGACGGCGCATCAGCGCCGCGATGCCCGGATCGTGGCCGCGGAAGGCGCGATAGCCATCGGCCGGATCGATCGTGTTGCCGACCGCAAAGACATCGTCGTGCAGGCGCTTGGCGACTGCCCTGTCGTAAGGGCCGCTGGCCTCGGTGAAGGCCTCCCAAGCGTCGGCCGACAGCGTGTCGGACCACATGTAGCTGTAGTAGCCGGCCGAGTAGCCGTCGCCGGAGAACACATGGCCGAACTGCGGCGTGCGGTGACGCATGACCACCTCGCGGGGCATGCCCAGCGCCGCCAGCGTCTCGCGTTCGAAGGCGCGCGGGTCGATCGGCGTATCGCCAGCCAGATGCAGCTTCATGTCGACGATCGCGCTGGCGAGATACTCGATCGTCTTGAAGCCCTGGTTGAAGGTTTCGCTGCGGTGGATCTTGGCGACCAGCTCGGCCGGGATCGGCTTGCCGGTCTGGTAGTGCACCGCGAAGCGCTGCAGTACCTCCGGCGTCGACAGCCAATGCTCCATCAGCTGCGAGGGGAACTCGACGTAGTCGCGCGCGACGTTGGTGCCGGCGAGCATCGGGTAGCTGACGCTGGAGCTCAGGCCGTGCAGGGCGTGGCCAAACTCATGAAACAGCGTGGTCGCGTCTTCCCAGCTGATCAGGATCGGTTCACCCGGTGCGCCCTGCACGAAGTTGGAATTGTTGGAGACGATTGTGGTGACGGGTTTGTCGAAGCGTTCCTGCGTGCGGTACTCGCTCATCCACGCGCCGGATTGCTTGCTGGCGCGCGCGTAGGGATCGAGATACCACAGGCCCACGTATTTGCCCTGCGCGTCCTTGACCTCGAACACGCGGATGTCGGCCTGTGCCACGGGCACGGTGCCTTTCGGCACCGGCGTGAACTGCAGGCCGAGTAGTTGGCCTGCGACCCAGAACATGCCCTCGCGCAGCTTCTCCAACTGCAGGTAGGGCTTGACCGCGTTGGCATCGAGGTCGTACTTCTCGTGACGGACCTTCTCGGCGTAGTAGCGGTAGTCCCACGGCTCGATGACGATCTTCGGCGATCCGGCGGCCGCAGCTTCGCGGTCAGCAACCGCCTGCATGTCGGCGACTTCCTCGTGCACGCGCGCTACGGCGGCGGGCCAGACCGCCTCCATCAGCGCGACGGCGCGCTCCGGTGTCTTCGCCATGGAGTCCTCGAGCCGCCAATGAGCGTGCGTCGGATAGCCCAGCAGCTTCGCGCGTTCGGCGCGCAGGCGCAGGATGCGGGTGATCGCGGCATTGGTGTCATGCGCGTCGCCGTTGTCACCGCGGCTGATGAACGTGCGCCAGACCTTCTCGCGCAGGTCGCGGCGGGTCGAGTATTCGAGGAACGGCTCGACCGCCGAGCGGGTGTTGAGTACCGCTGCCTTCGCCTTGATGCCGCGTGACGTGGCGGCGGCGGTCATCGCTGCGCGCATGGACGCTGGCAGGCCGTCGAAGTCACGTTCGTCGTCGAGGACCAGCCAGCGCTCGTTCTCGTCCGCGAGCAGCGCCTGCGAGAACTGTGTGTACAGCCCCGCCAGCTCCTGGTTGATCGCCGCCATGCGCGTTTTCGCCGTGGCGTCCAGGCTCGCGCCGGCGCGCACGAAGTCGGTGTGCAGCACCCACACCAGTCGCTGCTGCTCGCTCGTCAGTCCCGCGTGCTCGCGGGCCGCGTAGACGGCATCGATGCGACGGTAGAGGCGTTCGTTCTGGACGATCCGGTCCGAATGGGCGGCGAGCAGCGGAGCCACGTCGCTCTCGACGGCCTGCACGGCGGTGTCGTTCAGCGTTGAGGCGTAGACGTGGAAGATCGTCGAGGCACGCCGTAGCGACCGACCGGAGCGCTCCATCGCGGCGATGGTGTTATCGAAGGTCGGCGCGGCGGGATTGGCCGCGATGCTGTCGATCTCGGCCAGTTCCGCCTGCATGCCGGCGAGCAATGCCGGCTTGAAGTCTTCCACCCTGACCTTGTCGAACGGCGGCACGCCGCCGTAAGGACCTGTCCACGCCGCCAGCAGGGGGCTGGCTGGCGCAGCAGCGGCCAGAGCAGAGGTCGGCAGCAGAGTGGGTGTGAGTGTCATGGTCAGGCAAAGCAGTAGTGGCAGGAGGCGGGCCGTCATGATGGGGGCACTCTGGAGGCGCTTGGACGGCCTCGGATCATACCCGCAGCAGCAGTCCCTCGGTGAGCCAGCCCTTGAGCCAGGTGGCCGCTTGCAGGGCCGCTGCATCGCCGTAGGTGGCGGTGAGCGTCTCGCACAGCGCCGCGAACGGCACGCCGGCCAGCGCCAGGTCCAGCGCGGCGGCTTCGTTGGCCGGCAGCGAGCGAAATTCGGTCTCCAGCTGCGGTCGCACGATCAGCCAGTCCACGGGCGCGATGTCGGTCGCAACAGGTTCCGCGAGCGGCCCGCAGGCGGGGTCTTCTTCGAGCGCGCGCCGCAGCGCGCGCCATACCGCGACGGCGTTGGTCGTCGTGCGCAGGCGTTGCAGGCTGGGCACCGCGGCGAAGCGCAGCGTTGGCCAGGCGTCGGGGGCGAGCTCGGCGAGGGCCGTGACGGTACAGGCGGTCACGTTCGGTGCATCGAACGCCGCGGCCAGCAACCATTCGAAACGGGCCAATTCACCGTGCAGGCGTAGCTCCGGCGTCGCCCCGTCGCCGTGTGCGAGGTCGGCCAGCTCGCGGCCGTAGTCGCGGATCGAGCGGTAGGTCGAAGGGTGTGCGCGGATGAACCGCCAGGCGAGCTCGCCGAACACCGCTCGTCCGCAGCGTGCAGTCAGCGTCGGGTACTGCGTACAGAGCGCTGCGGTGAGCCGCAGCCGGTACGCCTCGACGTAGATCGTCCAGCGTTCGCTCGCGGGAGCGGCGATCGCGTCCTGCAGCGCCGGCGGCATGTCGCCGCCCTCCAGCAGGTGACTCTGGGCGAGCAGCTGCAGATCGGTGAGCTTCATTTTGCCACCTGCTGCAACGCCGCATGGGAAATCGCACGCGCGCGATCGAGCTCCGTGATGAGCTCGGTGAGCGGCGGAATCTGGTCGTCACGTTCAAGCAGCGTGCTGACCGGGCCGAGGCGCTCGACGGCGTACGCATACAGGTCCCACACCGCCTCGCACACCGGCGCGTCGTGGGTATCGATGACATGGGTGCCGAGGTCGAGGTGGCCGGCGAGGTGGAACTGGCGCACCGCGCGCGTGGGGACGCCGTCGATGAACGCGCGTGCGTCAAAGCCATGGTTGCGGCTGCTGACGTAGACATTGTTGACGTCGAGCAGCAGGTCGCAGCCGGTGCGACGCACAAGCTCGCTCAGGAACTCCCACTCCGTCATCGCGGAGCTGGCGTAGCTGATGTAGCTGGAAACGTTTTCGAGCACGAGCTGTTGCCCGAGTCGTTCCTGCACTTTCTCGATGCGCGGCGCGACGTGCGCCAGAGCTTCTTCGGTGTACGGCAGTGGCAGCAGGTCGTGCAGGTTGTGCGCGCCGGTGCCGGTCCAGCACAGGTGATCCGAGATCCAGGCGGGCTGGCAGCGGGCGGCCAGTGCGCGTACGCCATCCAGATAGTGGAGGTCGAGCGGCGCAGTGCTGCCTATCGACAGCGACACGCCATGCATGACTATCGGATAGCGGGCGCGGATCGCGTCGAGGAAGTGCAGCGGACGACCGCCGCCGACGAGGTAGTTTTCGGTGATGACCTCAAACCAGTCGACGGCGGGCTTGCCGTCAAGGATCTGGGTGTAGTGCGCCGGACGCAGGCCCAGGCCGAAGCCGAGCGGGCGGGCGGGCGTGGCGGCAGGCATCGGGGAGTATCTAGGAGGGGGACGCGGCGCCGCCGCCGCGTCCCCGGCTCATCACTTGGCGAGCTTGGCCTTCGCCGCGTCGCAGGCCGCCTTCGGCAGCAGCAGGAAACCTTCACCCTTGCACTTGTTCTGGCCCTCGCAGGAACTGCGCGCGGTCGCGCAGGCGGAGGTGCCTTTGCAGGAGTTCACGCCTTCGCACTTGATCTTCGCTTCCTCGGCCTGCGCGGCGGGAGCGGCGACGGTGGCGAACAGCAGGGCGGCGGCGGTGGCAACGGCAGCGCCGCTCAGGGTGATCTTCATATAGCGATACCTTGTGGTGGATAGGGTGTGTGGCACAGGACCGGTGGGCGGCTCACCCGCCGGTCTCTAGGTCGGCAAATCGCCCGAATCGGGGCGTCAGCGGCCAGAAAGTCGTGGGGTCGGAGCGGGAGGTTGCACTGGCGCCATCTCCTAGTGCAAGCCCCTCGTCCTTAAAGGTGGCCCGGGGCGTTCACCGTGCTGGCGCTAACCTGTGCGCTCAGTCGACGTATAGGACCGACTTGCCTACCGTCTGGCCGGCCTGCAGGTCGTCCAGTGCACGACGCGCGTCGGCGAAGGCGTAACGGTTGCCCACGTGCGGCGCCGGCAGGTCCAGCGCGGCGAGTGCCGCGTAGGCCTCGGGGACGCGTTCGACGGCTTCCCACAGCCAGATCAGGTTGAATCCCATGAAGCCGCGGTTCGACGAGATCATCGCCAAAGGGTCCAGTCGCGGTCGGCGTAGCCATCGCCAGGCTAGTCGCAGCCAGCCGCGGCGTGCGCCCTTGGACATGAAGTCGGCCGCTCCGAACAGGACGTAGCGTCCCTCGGGCGCGAGTCGCTCGAACGCAGGCCGGAAGCCATCGCCGAGGACGGCATCGAAAACGAGGTCAAAACCCTTCGCGCCGGACGCTGCGAGCGCGGCGTCCAAGCGCGCGGCGTAGCCGTCGCCGCCACGCACCACAAGACAGCCGTCCGGCAAGTGCGTGCGCTCACGCAGGAAGCGAACTTTCGCCTCGCTCCCCACCACCGCAATCGCATGGGCGCCTAGCCGTTCGAGTATGGCCAGTGCCTGCAGGCCGACGCCGCCGGCGGCTGACTGCACCAGCACGACGCTGCCACTACGGGCGGCACCAAGCCGCAGCAGGCCATACCACGCAGTCAGTGCCTGCACCGGGTACGCTGCGGCGGCCTCAAATGACCAGTCGGCGGGGATCGGCGCGAGGTAGCGGGTATCGACGTTGAGCGCGGTCGCATAGCCGCCGAAACGCGTCAGCGCCAGCACTCGCTCGCCGCATTCGTAGGCAGGGTGGCCCGGCAACGGCGCGCCGACCGCGGTGACGACGCCGGCGGCCTCTAAGCCGGGAATGAAGCTGCCCGCCGGAGTGGCCGAGTACAGGCCAAGGCAGGCGAAGATATCGGCGAAGTTAAGGCCAACGGCGCGCACGCCAAGTTGCACCTCGCCCGGTCCCGGCGGCGGCAGTGCCTCTTCCGCCAGCTGTAGTCGATCCAGCGAGCCGGCGCGTGAAATGCGCCAGACGGTGCGTGCGGTGTTCATCCGCGGATAGTAACCGGATGAACGAGCAGGCGGTGATGCGGGCGTAGACCGCGATCGCGACACCACGCGCTATGGCTCGCCATGGCCGAAGTGACCGGTAGGTCACCTCCGAGTGCGGCTCTACAGCTAGCTTGTGCGCACTATATCGGTCTGTTGCGAGCCGCTTTAAACGCGATGAAACGGAACTTTCACTGCGTGTTGCGAGTCGTTGCTGCTTGGGGCGGGCGATGCGATCGCGTCCGTCCGCGAGTAGTCTGTCGTTGCTGCCCCGATCTGTTCGGGTTTTCCGCTGCCGCTATGGAGAAGGCAATGATGACACCGCACATTGACAGGATGACGCCCGGGCTCCTTCTGCCGTGTCTGCTTGCACTGATAGGTCTTGGCTCAGCCACGCAGGTGCGTGCTGCCGATGCGGTGGCTCGTTCATGGGCGGCGCTGCTCGACTGCCGGGGCATACCTGATGACAGCGCACGCCTCGCGTGTTTCGACCGTGAAGCTGCCCGTGCGGTGGTCGTACCGACCGTCTCGGCCGTGCCGGCTGTATTTGGCCTGTCACCGGCGAGGATTGAGGCGCAGCAGCCTGCGGTGAAGCGCGTTGAACCGGGCGCCATGGAAGGGCGTGTCACTGACGCTCGATTCGGCGCGGACGGTCATCTGCGAGTGACCTTAGACAGTGGGCAGGTATGGCGGCAGCTCGCGACCGACGAGAGTCTTGCGCTCACCGTGGGCGATACGGTGCGCATCTCCGCTGCCGCTCTGGGCTCATTCTGGTTGCGCACGCCCAGTGGCAGAGGCGCGAAGGTGTCCAGACTGCGTTAAGGCCCGTTCTTCAACGCCGCGCCGCTCTCTGTGTTGCTGGAAAGCAACGATCTGGGAGGGGCATCGATGAAAGCGGCCCTTGAGGGCTGTCTGAATGCGAAGGTGATGCGCGCAAAAAATTCGCCAACGCACACAAAAATTCGACTCTACGTAGTGCGTTAACTGGCTGAATCAATAAATTTAATAATAACCGCAGGGCATTTGAGCCGAAGTGCCCCGTATACCGTGGGGTATTGCTCGGTTATTACCTAGCAACCTGCTCCGCGCATCAATACCGGGCTTTTGCAGTGAGTGTCATAAAAGCGACGCACTGCACTTTGTAAGGAGAAGTTACACGGTAGGAATCCGTTCAGCGTGACCGCATCGCGGTCTGATTGCGCACCACTGTCTCCCACCTAGCGCATCGGTTCTGGGGCTCGCGCGGCGCGGCCCAGGATCAATTTCGTTACCCGTAGGGAGATACAAAAAATGCGTAGTCATTTGGAAGGGAATCGCCAGTTGCGTCATGCCGTGCGCGTTGCGCTGGCCTGCAGCGTCCTAGCCATCGCGGGCACTGCCGTCGCGCAAGAAAAGGCCGGCACGTCCGGCGTGGTCCTCGAAGAGATAATCATTACCGGCTCGCGCATCGCGGTGCCGAACGAAATGTCGATCAGCCCGGTGCTCGCGGTGTCCGCGCTGGATATCCAGCAGACCGGCGTTACCAAAATCGAAGACCTGCTGAACTCGCTGCCGCAAGTCTTTGCGTCGCAGGGCTCTAGCATCTCCAACGGCTCCGACGGCACTGCGCAGGTCAACCTTCGCGGGCTTGGTGCGCAGCGCACCCTGGTCCTCGTGAACGGTCGTCGCCTCGGTCCCGGCGATCCGCGTGGTGGCAGCGAGTCCGACCTGAACCAGATTCCCACGGAGCTGGTTGAGCGGGTCGATCTGCTGACCGGCGGCGCGTCGTCGGTGTACGGCGCAGATGCCGTCGCCGGCGTCGTCAACTTCATCCTGAACACGCATTTTGAAGGCTTCAAGTTCAGCGCCAATTACGGTTTCAATCAGCACCACAACTCCAATCCACAGGGCGTGCAGGATTCGCTGGACACCTGGAACGCCGATAAGGGCTCAACCTTCACGTCGGCGCCGTCTCACGTCAACACCGGCTTCACCAAGGATCTGTCGCTTGTTTTTGGCATGAACAGCGCCGACGGCAAGGGTAATGCGACGTTCTATGCGACCTACCGCAACGTCTCCCCAGTGCTGCAGTCGAGCTACGACTACAGCGCGTGCACGCTCTCCTCAGGATTCCTGGCGGGTAGCGCGTACGAGCCTAACAATGGACATTTCGGCTGCGGCGGTTCGTCGACCGCGTTCCCGGGGCGCTTCGCCTCGCTGGACCAGTATCCGTCGACGTACACGCTTGGTGCCAACGGCACACTGGTGCCGTATACCAGCGCCAATGCTTACAACTATGGTCCGGTGAACTACTTCATGCGGCCGGATGAGCGTTACTCGGCAGGTGCATTCGTGCACTACGAGTTCAGTGAGCACGCCGACGTGTACAGCGAAGTGCAGTACATGAACGATCGCTCGGTTGCGCAGATCGCGCCGTCCGGCGCGTTCTTCGGCAACATCTATTCGGTGAATTGCGCCAATCCTTTCCTGTCCAGCAGCATGCTCAACTCCTGGTGCGGCGAATCTACGGCCGGCAACGTCGATATGCTGATCGGACGTCGTAACGTCGAAGGTGGTGGTCGCCAGGATGATCTGGAGCACCAGTCCTTCCGCGCCGTGATCGGCACGCGCGGCAAGATCGTCAAGGGCTGGGATTACGACATCTATGCGCAGTTGGGCATCACCAGCCTCGCGCAGACCTATCAGCACGACATGTCTGTGCGTCGTATCAACAACGCCCTGAATGTCGTTTCCGACGACAGCGGCAACCCGGTTTGCCAGTCGGTCGTTGATGGCACGGATCCGAACTGCGTGCCGTGGAACATCTTCCAGGCCGGTGGCGTGACCGGTGACGCGCTGAACTATCTGCAGGTGCCGTTGCTGCTTCGTGGCGAGGTGCGTCAGCACATCGTCAGCGGCAACGTGACTGGCGATCTGGGCCAATACGGCGTCAAGTTGCCGACGGCCAAGTCCGGCATGATGATCAACATGGGTGTCGAGTGGCGGCAGGTGCAGTCGTCGACGACGCCGGACATGGAGTTCCAGACTGGTGACGGCGCCGGCCAGGGTGGCGCGACGTTGCCGGTCAGTGGCGAGATCATCTCGCGCGAAGCCTTCGCCGAGATGCGCCTGCCGCTGATCGAAGACAAGGTGGGCGCGCAGTCGCTCGCGATAGAGTCAGGCGTGCGTTATTCGGATTACTCGACGGGCTTCACGACCAACAGCTACAAGTTCGGCGTCGAGTGGTCGCCGATCGATGAGCTGCGCGTACGTGGCAGCTACTCGCGCGCGATGCGTGCGCCGAACATCGGCGAGCTGTTCGCGATGCGTTCCGTCGCCTTGGACGGGGCGACGGACCCATGCGCAGCGGTCGATAATTTGACTGGCGCGCCAGTGGCGCCGGCCGACTACACCCAGGCGCAGTGCGCGCGCACGGGTCTGTCGGCGGGACAATACGGCAACATCCTGCCGAGCCCGGCCAGTCAGTACAACGGCCTCACGGGTGGCGCGCCTGGACTGAAGCCAGAAGCCGCGAAGACCACTTCATTTGGTGTTGGCTACCAACCGCACTGGCTGCCGAACTTCCGTGCCCAGATCGACTATTTCGATATCAAGATCGATGATGTCATCTCCAGCATCGGTGCCGATACGATCCTGCAGCAATGCCTCAACAACAACCACTTCTGCGACCTGATTCATCGTGATCAGTTCGGCTCGCTGTGGTTGCAGCCGTCTGGCTACATTACCGATACGCTCGCCAACGTAGGCCGCCTGCGGGAAACTGGTGCTGACGTCGATTTGTCGTACCGCGTCGACATTGGCCGCTTCGGCAAAATCAATACGAGCTTCGTGGGGACGTATATCGACAAGCTGGAGACGACGCCGATCGCGGCCGATACGACGACGACTTACGATTGCGCCGGCTACTACGGCACGATTTGCGGCACGTCGAATCCGAAGTGGCGCCACACGTTGAGAGCGACCTGGCAGACGCCTTGGCACGGAGTCGATGTATCGCTGGCATGGCGCTACTTCAAGGCGGTGGCGCTTGACCAGCTCAGCTCGAATCCGAACCTGGCCGCCAACGGGACGGTGGCGGACGGTTCGATTTCGAATACCGACGCGGCGCTCGGCGCGCGTAGCTATCTGGACCTCACCGGCGCGATCAAGACGAGCGACAACGTGACGCTGCGGCTGGGCATCCAGAACCTGTTCGACAAGAGCCCGCCGATCTTTGGTTCGGCGAACTGTTCGGCAGGGCAGTGCAACGGCAATACCTTCCCGCAGGTGTACGACGCGCTGGGGCGGTACATCTTCGCGACGGCCACTGTGCAGTTCTGAAGTCACTGATCTGATTTGTATTCTCGGCGGGCTTCGGCCCGCCGTTTTTTTTGGCGGGGGGTTTATCAACGCCGACCGGTGGGCGTCTGCTGGCGCGCGGGCGTCGGTGGGAATATCGTTCGCCGAGCGATAGGCATTTCCACAGGCGGTAAAGGGTGGCCACGACGGCAGCGATGATTCGCGAGGCCCTGCGCCTGCAGCGCGACGGCCATGTGCCCGAGGCTATCGAGGCCTATAGGCAGGTGCTGCTGCGGGATCCTGCGCTGCCGGACTGCTGGTTCAACCTCGGCTTTCTGCTGCGCCATGGACGCCATTACGAACAGGCGCTGGCCTGCTACCAGAAGGCGCTGGAGCATGGCGTGGCGGAGCCGGAGTCGGCGCGCCTTAATCGCGCCGTGATCTACGCTGATTATCTGCGTCGTGATGACGCGGCTGAGCGCGAGCTGCTGGCGGCTCTTGAGCTCAACCCCGGCTACGTCCCGGCGATGTTGAACCTCGCCAATCTGCATGAGGATCGGGGACGCCGGGAGGCGGCGCGAGTTCTGTACGCACGGGCGTTCGCGGTGGATCCAGCGTGCTTTCTGGCCCTGGCGCGCTATGCCAACCTGCAGTTGGCCGTGGACGGTGACGAGTCGCTGCCCGCCCGGTTGCGGTTGGCCCTTGAAAGCCCTGTCGCCACCTTGTCAGAGCACGCCGATCTGGGCTTTGCCCTGGGGCGGCTGCTCGACCAGGCGGGGGATTACCCCGCCGCGTTCGCCGCCTACGCACGAGCTAACCGCGACAGCCGCGCGACTCGGCCTGCGGCCGCTCACTACGATCGGGCTGCGCAGGAATCGCTGACCGACCGGCTTATCGCCACGTCCTTGCCCTCGTCGCTGCCGCCGCCGGTCAGCGCGGGGCCGCGCTTGGTATTCATCTGCGGCATGTTCCGCTCCGGGTCGACACTGGCTGAGCAGCTGCTCGCCGGCGCACCGGGGGTCGCGGCCGGCGGCGAGCTCGACCTGATCCCCGCGGCGGTTGCGACGCAGCTGTCGCCGTTTCCAGAGGCGCTGCAGCGGGTCTCAAGCGCCGCGCTCGGGCAGCTGGCGGACGAGTATCGCCAGTCGATCGTGCGATTGTTCCCTGGCGCCCAGCTGGTTACCGACAAGCGGCCAGACAATTTTCTCTACATTGGCTTGATCAAGACGCTGTTCCCGGAGGCGAAGATCGTCCATACGATCCGCGATCCGCTCGACACCTGCCTGTCGACGTTCTTCCTGCATCTTGACCACCGAATGAATTACGCACTCGATCTGCTCGACACGGGCCACTACTATCGGCAGTACCGGCGCGTCATGGCGCATTGGCAGCAGCTGTACGGTGACGACATCATCGCTTTCGACTACGACCACTTGGTAGAAGACCCCGAAGGCGCGGGCGCTGCGCTGTGCGCAGCGCTCGGCTTGCCCTGGGATCGCGCTTACCTCGACTTCCCGCGGGCGGACCGCTCGGTGAAGACCGCCAGCGTCTGGCAGGTGCGCGAACCGCTCTATCGACGTTCCTCAGGCCGCGCCCGTCATTACGAGCAGGAACTGGCGGCGCTGCGCGAGTCCCTCGCCGACCTGCAGCCTGTGCGGGCGGCAGTGCCATGAGTGTCCCTGCGGCGGAGATCGTGCCGATCTTCGCAACGCCGTTCGGCGTCGTCGTCCTGCCCGATGCCCCTGCCCTCAATGAGTCGCTGTTGCCGCTGTTCTCGGCCCGCGCTACGCCGCAGTGGCACGAGCCGTCGCGGCCAGCAGCGCCACGCGTGTTCCGCAGCCGCGATGACCTGTATGAGTGGCCGGAGGAGCCGGTGCAGCGGCTGGCGCGCGGCATGCTGGCCGGGGTCAGCGCGGTGGCCGCGTCGATCAACCAATTCGCGCCCGAGCAGTTCGCGGCGCTTAGGGTCGAGTCGCGCGCCTGGTTCAGCATCGTGCAGCCGGATGGTTGCGTGCCGTCGATCAGTTACGCCAACAGCGCCTGGCTCGCGGTGTACTGCGTCGCGGCGCCTGAGCCGTCGCCGTCCCGCTTCGACAGTGGCGTGCTGCGGCTGCATGAGTCGCGTCTGGGGACGATGTTCCCCGATGCCACTACCAGCGAGGCGCGAATGCCGTACAAGCATGGCCACGTCACCTGGCGGCCGCAGCCGGGCCAGATGGCGGTGTTTCCCGGCTCGATGACCCATGAAATCGCGCTGGTGCGCTCACTGGGCGCGCTGGTGCTGGTCACCGCGCGGGTCCGTTTCGTGGGCCCGGAGCAGGCGGGGGTGCCGTGGTGGTGAGCCCGAGCGTGACCATCAGCCCGATGTTTGCCGTGCCGCTGGGCGAAGCGCGCTTGGAGCCGTGCGGGGCGCTTAACCGTGATCTCGAGGCGTTATTCCTCGCCCGCGAAGATGACGAACACCGCAACCCGACGCCGAGCCATATCGCGCAACAGGAAACCTTCGAGAGCCGCTTCAACCTGTTCCGCTGGCCTGAGCCCTGCGTGCAGGAGCTGCGCCAGTTCATGCTGGATGCAGTGGTGAAGACCGTGCTGGCGACGACGAGCCTGCGTCAGGAAGATCTCGCTCGGCTTACGCTGCACAACCACACCTGGTTCCACATCACCCGCCAGGCAGGCTCGTTCATCGCCCATAACCACCCGCTGGCATCCTGGTCCGCGGTCTACTGCGTCCGGGCCGGGGAGGAGGTCGCCGGCCAGCCGGACAGCGGGCTGCTGCGATTTTTCGATCCCCGTCAGGGGGCACAGGCCTACACCGATCCGGCCAATGCCCGCCTGCACCCGCCGTTTGCGCTGCGCCCGCTGGAGTTGCGGCTGACGGAAGGGCAGGTTGTGGTCTTCCCCTCCTACCTGTTCCATGAAGTAACTCCTTTCTACGGCAAGGACTTACGGATTACGGTCGCGACCAACTGCTGGTTCTTCTGAGCCCCTATTCGCGGCCTTTGGTGGGCATGGACTATGGCGATGCAGCATTTTCTACGGGCCATGTTGTGTTTTTGTCACACCTAGGTCGAAGTGCGCCATTTGCCTTATAAAGCACGGCGAAACCTACGGTTCTTTGCACACACTACCTACCTCGTGTAGTATTTCTGCCATAAGCGGGGACTGCGTACGAGACGCAGTCTCGTTTGTAAAGATTAAGAAGCAAGAAAAGACCGGAAAGTTAAGGCGCTAGCGGCCTGGCAGACGGTAATGAAAACCATTGGGAGTTAACGAATGACGAATACAAGTCGCAATGTGCGGCAGGCAGTGCACCTCGCCCTCGCGGCGGTTGCTACGGTCAGCGGCTCGGCTGCCTTCGCGCAGAACGCTCCGACGGCCCCGGCTCCGACGCTCGACGACGTTGTCATTACCGGCTCGCGCCTGACGCAGTCGCCGAACGATATTTCGATCAGCCCCGTCACGACCGTCACGTCGCTGGACATCCAGCAGACCGGCCTCGTGCGCGCGGAAGACCTGCTGAACAACCTCCCACAGGTCATTGCTGAGAACAGCGGTGGCCAGTCGATCAGCTCCAACGGCACCGCGACCGTCAGCCTGCGTGGCCTCGGCTCGCAGCGCACGCTGGTCCTGATCAACGGCCGTCGGATGAGCCCGGGCGCCGGTCTTGGCTCCTCGTCCAGCCCCGACATCAACCAGATCCCTGCTGACTTGATCGAAAAGGTCGACGTACTGACCGGCGGTGCCTCCGCCGTGTACGGCGCCGACGCGGTTGCAGGCGTCGTCAACTTCGTGCTCAACACGAAGTTCGAGGGCGTCCGCCTCGACACGAACTACGGCTTCGGCCAGCACAAGAACGACGCCGCTGGCCCGCTGGATGCGCTGAGCCGCAAGGGCATCGCGGCGCCTCCAGGGAACGTGAACGTAGGCCACACGAAGGACTTCTCGTTCCTCGCTGGTTCGAACTTCGCCGATGGCAAGGGCAATGCCACTGTCTATGCGACCTACCTTAACTCGCAGCCGGTCGCCGGCAACAAGATGGACTATGCAGCCTGCACGCTGAACAGCCCTGGCAATAACCGCCACGGCCAGTTGGCGCACGACCCATACTCCTGCGGCGGCTCGAGTTCGAGTGCGACCGGTCGCTTCCTGGAGCTGGGACTGGTGAGCGGTACGTCGACTATCGTTACTGACAACACTGTCGCCGGTCCGAATGGTTACCGTCCGTATTCGTCGGCGGTCGATGCTTACAACTACGGCGCACTGAGCTTTGTGCAGCGTCAGATGGAGCGGTACACAGCCGGTGCGTTCCTCAACTACGACATCAACGAACACGTCAACGCCTATTCGGAGACGATGTACGCGCGGAACCAGTCGCGCGCCGAGTACGGCGCTTCGGGCCTGTTCGCGTTCGGCAAGACGATCATCAACTGCGACACGAACCCATTGCTGTCGCAGGTGCAGAAGGACACGATCTGCAATCCGGAGTATCTGGGGCTGAATCAGGCGCTGTTCAATGCGGCCCCGTACGGCCCGACCCAGAGCGGGTACGGTCTGACGGGTAACCAGGCGCTGCTCTACACCGCGCGACGCAGCGTCGAGAGCGGCCCCCGCGTCGACAACTACTCGTCGAACTCGTTCCGCCAGGTGCTCGGCCTGAAGGGCAAGGTCAACGACGCTTGGACGTACGACGTGTACGGCCAGGTGGGCATCACCCAGATGCAGAACATCGAGAATGGCTTCCTCGGTACGGAACAGGTTGACCGTGCGTTGAATGTCGTGGCTGACCCGAACAACGGCGGCGCCCCGATTTGCGTGTCCAAGCTGCAAGGATGGGATACGGCGTGCGTTCCCTGGAACATCTGGACCCCAGGCGGCGTCACTAAGGCGCAGCTAGACTACTTGACGGTGGCGTCCAGCTACGCGGTGAAGTCGACCGAGTACATCGTGTCTGGCTTCCTCGCGGGCGACCTGACCAAGTACGGCGTCAAGCTGCCGACCGCGGCCAGCGGCCTGAACCTCAGCGTCGGCTCCGAGTATCGCCAGGAGAAGTACGACTTCGATCCTGACTACATCTTCGGCAACGGCTTCGCCTCGGGCGGCAACGGGAAGTTCAGCGCTATCCACGGTGGCTTCCACGTCGCGGAAATCTTCACCGAGTTCCGCTTGCCGCTGCTCGACGAGAAGCCGGGCGCGTACCTGCTGTCGTTGGAGGGCGGCTACCGCTACTCGAGCTACACATCGGGCTTCAACACCAACACGTTCAAGGTTGGCCTCGAGTGGGCACCGATTCGTGACCTGCGGCTGCGCGGCGGCTATAACCGCGCGATCCGTGCGCCCAGCATCGGCGACCTGCTGACGCCGGCCGTTATTGGCTCGGGCGGCACGGCCGATCCGTGCTGGGGCTCCTCGCCCACCTATACGTTGGAGCAGTGCGAGAAGACTGGCGTCACGGCCGGGCAGTACGGACACATCCTTGCCAACCCGGCGGCGCAGATCAATACATCGGCGGCCGGCAATCCGCTGCTGACGCCGGAAGTCGCGGACACCTACTCCTTGGGAGCAGTGTTCCAGCCAATGGCGATTCCGAATCTTGTGGTCTCCTTGGATTTCTACGACATCAAGATCAAGAATACGATTGCGACCCTGTCGTCGAACACCTTTCTGGCGGCCTGCGCCAATTCGACCCCGGGCAGCGAGGGTGAGAAGTTCTGCACCGATATCCATCGCGGTCCGTCGGGTTCGCTGTGGTTCAATAACACGAACTACATCAACACCTACGAGCGCAACATCGGCGTAGTCACCACGCGCGGCGTTGACCTCGCGTCGCATTACGGTTTCACGATGGGTTCCTGGGGCAAGATGAACCTTGCCCTCAGCGGCACGAAGGTGTCGAAGTGGACCACCCAGCCGCTGGATAGTGGAGCGGCGTATGACTGCACTGGTTACTTCGGTACAAGCTGCGGCAGCCCGACGCCGAAGTGGCGTCATGTGATGTCGGCGAACTGGGCCACTCCGTGGGCCGGTATCGACCTCACGCTGCGTTGGCGCTACATCGGCAAGGTGGATACGGACCGTTCAAGCTCGGATCCGCAGCTCGCTGCGGATTACTTTGCGAAGACGGCGCATATCTCTGCGTACAACTACCTCGACATGTCGGCGTCAATCCCGGTCACGACCGGCGTCACTTTCCGGCTTGGCGTCAACAATTTGCAGGATAAGGCGCCGCCGATCATTGTGAACGGCAACTATTCGGATTGCCCGAACGCGACCTGCAACGACAACACGTTCGTTGGTACGTACGACACGCTGGGTCGGTACATCTACGCTCACGTGAGCGCGAAGTTCTAAGCGAAGCGCGAGCTTCCTTCGGGACAAAGGACGGCGGGCTTCGGCCCGCCGTTTTTTTTGTGCGTCCGGCAGGGCGCATTCTCTTGGAGGTGGAAGTCCTCTACAGGCCCGACACGGGGAACTGTTAGCTGCATGGCAAAGGTTTCCCGGGCGACCGGGAGTCTGAAGGAAGCAGGAGGCAAAGCGCTGGCGCGACGAGCAGGAAGCGGAAAGAGGCGTCGTTGTGGGGTGAGCAGGCAAAACGATGTGAAGCCCGAATCGTGTACGGAACGCGACGACGTATATCCGGTGCGTATAAGCGTGAAAGAGGGTGCGCAATACCCGGGGAGATCTGGCGGCGTGCCGATTGGCTACGGGGATCGAGAGGTTCCCGGAGGCGCTGTCAGAAGTCAGCAGAGGCCATAGTAGGTGGCGACACCGAAGGGCCGAACGACGACACCGAGAGTAGGACAGTTGATCTCGCGACCGAGTGACAAGGCAGAAGCATCCGCGAGGGTGGCCGGGCTGCAGGGGGAGGGCCGGAAGCCTGATCCTCTGTCCCCTGGTGCCGAGGTGGGTCCGGCGACGGCTGGGCGAACGAAATCGGAGGACTGCCCGCTGATGGAGCGGGTGGTCGAACGCAGCAACGTGTGGCGGGCGTACCAGCGGGTGGTCCGGAACAAGGGCGCACCGGGCGTCGATGGCGTCACAGTGTCCGAGTTCAAGGACTGGCTCAAGGTGCACTGGCCGAGCGTGAGGAAGGCGTTGCTGGATGGGAGCTATCTGCCGCGGCCGGTGCGTCGAGTGGACATCCCCAAGGCGTCGGGCGGGGTACGGACGCTCGGCATCCCGACGGTGGTGGATCGGCTGATCCAGCAGCCGCTGCATCAGGTGCTTCAGCCGCTGTTTGAGCCGACGTTCTCGGACGGAAGCTACCGCTTCCGCCTGGAGCGGAACGCTCAGCAGGCGGTTCGGCAAGCCCAGTCGTACATCCGTGACGGTAACCGCTGGGTGGTGGACCTTGATCTGGAGAAGTTCTTTAATTGGGTCAACCATGACGTGCTGATGGCGCGGGTGGCCGGGCGGGCGAGCGACGTGCGGGTACTCAAGCTGATCCGTCGGTTCTTGGTGGCGGGGATGATGCGGATGGGGTGATCGAAGCGCGCACGGAGGGCACGCCGCAGGGTGGCCCGCTGTCGCCGCTGCGGTCCAACATCCTGCTGACTGACCTCGACCGGCAGTTGGAGAATCGGCAGCTGGCATTCTGCCGCTACGCAGACGACTGCAACGTGTACGTGAGCAGCCGCGTGGCAGGTGAGCGGGTGATGCGCGGGGTCAGGACCTTCCTCGAGGAGGCGTTGCACCTGCGAATCAACGCCGCGAAGAGCGCGGTGGCGCGACCTTGGCAACGCAAGTTTCTGGGGTGCAGCGTTACGGCGCATCGCCAGTGCTGGCTGCGGATCGTCCCGGAGAGCGTGCGTCGCCTGATGCAACGAGTCCGTGAGCAGATGCGGCAAGGGCGGGGCCACTCGCTGGCATGCACGATCGTGACACTCAACCCTCCGTTACGGGGTTGGATCAGTTACTTCCAGCTGATCCAGAACCGAGAGGTGTTGATGAAGCTCGACGGGTGGTTCCGGCGCCGACTTCGCTGCCTGTTGTGGCGCCAGTGGATGCGCCCGAGGACTCGGGTGCGCAAGCTGGTTGCGCTCGGGCTTGCTGCTGCTGACGCGCGCCGGCGTGCGTACAACGGGCGTGGCCCGTGGTTGAGCACCGGTGCGCGCCTCACGAACGTGGCGCTTCCCGCTGCCTACTTCACGCGCATGGGGCTGGTCTCGCTGCTGCAGACGCAGCAGCGGCTCCAGTGTGTTCGTTGAACCGCCGAATGCGGAACCGCATGTCCGGTGGTGTGGGAGGGCGGCGGGGGTAACCCCGCCCCCTACCCGATGGCAACACTAACGATGCTGCGGCCGGCTAGCTTCTGGCATCATGCAGCGGAGGCCCACGGCCCTGTTCCGGGCCACTGAAACCGCAGAGCTGACGCTATGCCGCGCGATCTAGACGCCGACCTGAAAATGCTCAATGCGGTCCTCGCGCTTGCGGAAAATCGTGAAATCGCGCGTGCCGCGGCCATTGCCGAAGAGGCCTTGGCGTCGGGATTCGAGCATCCGTTGCTGCTGAACGTGCTGGCGACTCGCCACGAGCAGGAAGGTCGCCTGGAAGAGGCGGTCAGGCTGCTGGAGCGCGCCGTTGCGATCAATCCCGACGACGTGCCGGTGCGTAACGCGTTGGCGCTGTGCTTGCAGCGCGTTGATCGTCCGGGCGAGGCCCTGCGGCACGTGGACGAGCTTCTGCGCCGCCACCCGGAGCTAGGCTTCGCACATGCCAACAAGGGCAATGCGTTGATCGCAATCGGCGCATTGGGGCTCGCGCGGGACAGCCACCTGCGGGCCCTGGAACTGGATCCCGGAAACCTGACAGCCATGGCGGCACTTGGTTCCATTGCCACCCATCGGGGCGAACACGGCGAAGCCCGTGGGTGGGCTGAGCGTACGCTCGCACTGGTGCCTGGGTATCCCGATGCCGTGCTGAGCATGGCCGCCGCAGAACTCGATGCGCGTCGCCACGTCGAGGCTGAGGCTCTCTTGAGAGGCTTGATTGGCGACCCTCGCGCAGGCGTATCCGACAAGGCGCGCGCGCATGGCTTGTTGGGCGACGTTCTTGACGCCGCCGGCCGCTACGCGGAGGCCTTCGATGCCTATCGTTGCTGCAACGGCGCCCTTAAGCAGATCCATGGACGTTATGCTGCCGAATCCAGCGTGCTCGACTACGCGCGCAGCCTTACACGGGCCTTTGGTGCAGTCGCGCTCCGCTGGACACCGGCCGCGTCGGCGGTGTGCGACGCGCGCGAGCACGTCTTTCTCGTGGGGTTCCCGCGCTCCGGCACGACGTTGCTCGAGGTCGTCCTGGATGGGCATCCGGATGTCGTCAGCCTCGAGGAGCACGAGTTGCTCGGCGGGGGTGTGCTGCAGTTCATGTGTGAGCCTTTGGACCTTGGAGCGCTGGTGGATGCCGATGAAGCAACGCTTGCGCGCCTGCGCGCCGGGTACTGGGCGGATGTCGCTGCCGCCGGCGCGGACGTCCACGGCAAGGTGTTCGTGGACAAGCATCCGTTGAACACGCTCAAGCTGCCGCTGATTGCTCGCCTGTTCCCGGATGCAAAGATCCTGTTCGCGTGCCGTGATCCGCGCGATGTGGTGCTTAGTTGCTTCCGGCGTCGGTTCAAGATGAATGCGGCGATGTACCAGATGCTGTCGCTGGAAGGCGCAGCTCGCTTCTACGCCGAGGCTATGAGCTTCGCGGAGACCGTGCGGCCGGTGCTTGGGCTGGCGTGGCGCCAGGTCACTTACGAGACCGTGATGGCGGATTTCGAGGGCGAGATCCGTTCGATCTGCGACTTTCTGGCGCTGGAGTGGACAGCCAACATGGGCTCTTTCGCTCAGCGGGTGCAGAAGCGCGAACACTCCACCCCGAGTACCGCGCAGCTGGCCCGGGGCCTGAATCGCTCCGGTGTTGGCCACTGGCGGCACTACACAGCTGAACTGGCGCCGCTACAGTCGTTGCTGGAGCCATGGGCCGATCGGCTGGCGGTACCGACCCGCCACTGACGCTTACCTGGTGCGGCGCACCCGGTACGAGTGACGGTCGGCCGTCGTCATCAGGAAGGATCCTAGCGCGGCGCGCTTGATGGTGACCTCCTGGCCTACGTCCAGCCGCGAGTCGCTATCTCCGATGAACCACGTCTGGCCGTTGTCGAGCGTGACGACGGCGTGTCCGGCGCCATCGCCACCGATGCCGGCAACGCGGGCGTGAATCGACTCCGGGCCACTAGGCTCTACTTTGCGCTGGGCAGGCGTGAGGCCGAATTCCTGCGGGTCGTTGCTGTGAACGGGGCGAGCCTTGGCGGCCGTGGGTGCTGTCGGCGCCTCGATTGCCACGGTTGGCGACGGCGTCCTGCCGGCTGCCGCGTCGTAGCACGCCAGGCGAGCTGTCGGAGCGTCGATGCTGGTGCAGTGAGCGAGCGCCTCCGCCGTGGACGCCGACGCCGGCATGGCGGCGGCCAATGCCAATCCGCCTAATGCGAACAGCCGGGCGGCGATCACAGTCCATGCTCCGGCGGCAGTTCGTAGTAGGCGGCGTAAATTTCGGTTGCTGTCTTGATCATGTCGCGTTCGGCCTCTGTCAGCAGCGGATTCCAGATATCGAACAGCAGGATTGCGCGCGGCGTGTCCGAAAGGTTCCACGCTTCGTGTTCGATCGTGTCGTCGAACACCCAGGCCTGCCCCGGAACCCACTCGCGTGTCGTCGAGCCAACGCGAAAGCCGCAGTCAGGCGGCACCACCAGCGGCACGTGCACGGTGCAACGAGTGTTGGTCACTCCCACGTGCGCCGGAATGCGGGTGTTGGCATCCAGGATCGAGTAGAACGCGGTCGGTGCGCGATGCTCGATGCGGCAGCGCGGAGCGGTCTCCAGGAGGCTCGCCGTCACCGGGCAGCGTGCGATGTGGTCCGGTACTTTCTTGCTCTGGTTCCAGAGGAAGTAGGCGCTCCAGCGGCGCGACCGGTTCAAGTCGCGGAACTGGTCGAGGGGTAGGTCCGTCGAGAAGTCCAGGTAAGGTTGCAGGCCCTCGCGATCGGCCGTGAGCACACGCAACAGTTCGGCGCGGATATCGCCTGTGGCCACTTCGAACGCGTCCAGCCATGGGAAATCAGCGCGCTCAAAGAAATCGATCGCTGGCAGTTCCGGCATGTACATCCACGTCGGCTTCGAATGGTAAGGAATGCGCTTGCCCATCAGTGTGTCGAGGCACCGATCGACGCGCCGCTGGGCCTTGCCGCCGTGGCGCTCGCGGATACCGGCGAGCGGCTCCTCCAACGTCGCCATCAGTGCCGCGAGATCCTGATCTACGACCCGCTGGGCGTGTGCAAGTGCCTCCTTCAGGTGCGGCGCCTGGGCGGCTTCCGGCGGCAGGAACGAGAGCAGGTTTGCATAGGCCCGTGCGGCGCCGCGGACGTTTCCTGACTCCTCCAGATGAGTGCCCTTCTGGAGTAGGGATGAGACATGCCGGGGGTCGAGCTTCAGCGCCTTATCGATTGCATCGAGCTCTTCGGCGCGCCGTCCCAGCGCCTTGTAGCTCGCGGCGAGGTTCGACCAGAGCGCGGGATGATCGGGATTGGCCGTCGTTGCTCGCTCGAAGAGCGCATGGGCCTGATCTGCCACGCCGCGGTTCAACATGCGCACGCCCAGCTCGTTCAGCACTGCCGGATGATGGGGAGCAGCCTGCGCGAGCCGCACCAGAATCCGGTCGGACTCTGCCATTCGCCCTGCCGCAGCCTCTGCTTTTGAACTCTGCAGAATGCCAATAATGGCGCTTTCGTCGAGGGGGGCAGGTGTGCTCAAGAGGGGCATCCTTCAGGCGACAAGCGGGGATGAGTACGAGTGTAACCTGTCCCACCGAGTGCCGTCCTACGGCCTCGGCACTCTGGTTTGACTCGCTCTGGCCAGTCCGTTTAGATAGGCGCGAAGAGCCGCGTGCCTCACCGGGTGGCGTCGATAGGCGCGCCGCAGTTTTGGAGTATTCGCTGATGTCGACCGCTTCCGCCGATCTAGAACTGATGCGCGCTTCGATGCGTTTGGACTCCGACCCGGCAGCTGCGGCGCGTGCGGCAAGCGATATCCTGGTTCGTTTCCCGGGCCACGAGGGCGCGACCTTGCTGCTCGCCACTGCCTCTCGCCAGCTGGGCGATCCGGCGACCGCGATCGGCGTGCTCCAGCCCCTCGCGACTGCGCTTCCAGATGCCCCGGTGATGCACTTCGAGCTTGGCCGCGCGCTTGCCGCCGGGCGGCAGGATGCAGCCGCTGCGACTGCGCTGAATCGCGCGCTGACGTTGGATGCGAACCTTGCCGATGCCTGGCGTGAGCTCGCGGCAGTACGGTTTCGAGCAGGTGATGAGGCTGGTGGCGACGCCGCTTACCTGCGTTATGTCCGGCTCGTGCCTGAACCCCCGGCGCTCGCCGATGCACAGGCGGCGCTGGTAGATAACCGGCTCGATACGGCTGAGGCGCTGCTGGTCGATCACTTGCGTCAAGTGCCGACGGACGTCGTGGCGCTACGCGCGCTCGGCGAGGTGGCCTCACGCCGTGGTGATGTCGCGATGGCGGAGCAGAAACTGACGGAGAGCCTCGCGTTCGCGCCTGGCTACGCCGCGGCTCGTTACGACCTGGCGCGCGTGCTCAATGCCCTGCAGCGTAGCGACGAGGCGTTAGCACAGCTTGAGCGCCTTCTGGCGACCGAGCCGGACAGTCGCATCTATCGCGTCCTGAAGGCGCAGGCTCTCCGGTTTGTCGGGCGTAATGTCGAAGCGATCGAGTTGATGGAGTGCGTCGTCGCCGATTTCCCTGGGGAGCCTTTGTCGTGGGTCGTATTCGGACACCTTCTGCGCGAGGTCGGTGAGCATGCGCGTGCGATCGAGACCTATAGGCGGGCGGTAGCGCTCGAGCCCGGATCCGGCGATGCCTGGTGGAGCCTTGCGAACCTCAAGACGTTCCGGTTCACGGAAAACGAGCAGGTTGTCTTGCGCGCGCAGATCGCGCGCAGTGCCGCACTCGGCCTGAGCCGCATCAAGCTGGAGTTCGCGCTGGGCAAGGCGCTGGAGGATAGCGGCCAGCACGCGGCCTCGTTCGAGCACTACGTGCACGGCAATGAGCTGCATCGTGGCACGTTTGATTTTGACGCCGATGCCGTTACCGCCGACGTTAGGCGTTCGGAAGCGATGTACACGCCACGTTTCTTCGCGGAGCGCGCGGGCTGGGGTTCCGATCGAACCGATCCAATCTTCATCGTTGGCGTCCCGCGGTCGGGTTCTACCCTGCTTGAGCAGATCCTTGCCAGTCACCCGGATGTGGAAGGCACACGTGAATTGCCGGACATGGCAGCGATCGTACGCGAGTTGGCGCTGCGCTCGCGGGCAGCGGGACGGTCTACCTATCCTGAAGTCGTTGGCACCCTCGCTCGCGAAGAGATTGACTCACTGGCGGCGCGATATCTCGCGCAGACTCAGGCGCATCGCCCGCTCGGTCGTCCACGCTTCGTCGACAAGATGCTGAGCAACTTCGGGCACGTCGGCCTGATACACCTGATGTTTCCGCGGGCGACGATCATCGATGCCCGTCGCCACCCGTTGGGTTGTGGCTTCTCCTGCTACAAGCAGCTATTTCCGCGTGGCGTTAGTTTCAGCTACAACCTTGTGGAGATGGGGCGGTACTGGCGTGATTATCACGAGCTGATGGCGCACTTCGACGCGGTCATGCCCGATCGCGTACATCGCGTGCACTACGAGGCATTGGTCGCCGACCCGGAGTGTGAGGTGCGCCGACTGCTCGATCATTGCGGCCTGCCGTTCTATGAGCGCTGCCTGCGCTTCTACGACACGGCGCGGACCGTCATGACCGTCAGCTCCGAGCAGGTGCGCCGTCCGATCTATACCGAGGGTGTTGACCAGTGGCGCAATTACGCGCCGTGGCTGGACCCACTGCTGGTGACGCTCGGCAGCGTCGTTACCGACTACCCGGCGTTTCCATCGCGCTGAGCTGGGTTCCTAACGCGGACCGAAAGCGGCGTGCTGCACGCGCACGCCTGGTTGCAGGCCGAGCTTCCTGGCCGTACCGCCGGCCAGCTCAAGTACCGCTAGCGCCGCGCCCATCGAGCTGATGGAAGCGAGCGATTCGGGTTCGGCGTTCTCGGCGATCCGGATCACCTTGCCGTTGGCCGCGATGAACAGCAGATCCAGCGGGATCTTGGTGTTCTTCATCCAGAAGTTCAGCACCTGAGGGTACTCGAACACGAACAGCATGCCGCGATCGGTAGGCAGCTTGGTCACGTACATCAGTCCCTGCTCGCGGTGCGCGTCAGTGGTCGCCATCCAGACCTTGAACGGGTAGGAGCGGCCGCCTGCGTCCAGGGTCAGCTCGCTGCTCGGGAAGTGGTCGAGTGGTTCGTGCGCGGGATCCGCTGCGGCGGCGGGGATGGCCGCGAGCGTCCCTGCGAGCAGCAGCAGCGCCAGCACGCAGCGCCGGCCAAGACTCAGGATCGAGGCGGCGCGCTTGCTGGTGTCGCAGGCGGGGTGGGGTCGGGTTCCCATGAGATCTGTCCACGAAAGTCGAAACGGGACAACAGTATCGCACTGCTGCCGGTGACGGCGGCGCGCGCCGGGTCCAGGCAGAAGCCGCGGGCCTCGATCTGCCACAGGCGCGCCGTGCCCGCGGCGGTAGGCGAGACCAGCGGCGCCTGACGAACGTCATCCAGCAGGCAGCGGCCGTCGCCCTGCGTGCCGTAGATCGTGTCGCCCTCGCGGATCAGCGTGACGTTGACCGGGACCGCGTGGGCGGACTCGCCCTCGCCGATCCGGGCGGCCGCGAACACCAGCGTCAGCGGTCGGCCGGCCACATTGCCCTGGAACGTGACCCGCAGGCCCAGTCCATCCGGCCGGCGCATGCCCTCGCAGCGCATGTCGGTGGCGGTCCAGTGCAACTCAGCGTCGAGGGCGCCCGCCAGACGCGCCTCGAGGTAGGCATTGGCAGGGGCGTCGCAGCTCACTCGCCGTCCTGCGACAGCAGCAGCGCGCGGGCGATGCTGCCATGCAGCTGGCCGAGCGCCCGGGCGCCGTGCATGACGGCGGTCAGCAGCAGGACGCCGAACGCGGCGAATGGCAGGGTCAGGGGCCAGCCGAGGACCTCACCGTTGAACTGCACGTCGTTCACGGTCAGGCCCAGCTGGTTGAGGATCGACAGCACTGGCGCTGCGATGCAGCCCAGGGACAGCGCGATGCCGCAGACCGCGATCGTGAAGTAGAGGATGCCCAGCGGCAGCATCACCAGCATGTACAGCAGCGTCGTCCAGGTGCGCCGGTCGAGCAGCATTTCCTTGATCCGCGCGACCAGGCCGATGCCCTGGGTCGAGCGCAGCGGGCGGCGCGGCATGCGTACGCCCAGCAATCCCTCGACGATGCGTCCTTCGACCAGCGACAGCACGCGCGTCAGTCCAATGAACAGCAGGAAGAACGGCACGCCGATGATCAGGATCGCAAGCCCGGCTGACATCGCAAGTCCGGTGACGGCGACGGTGAAGTAGAAGATGCCGGTCACCATCGCGAGCAGCATGTAGAACAGCGCCGTCCATGCGCGGCTGTCGGCATAGACGCCGAAGAACCGGCCGAGCGCCGTGTGCCGCGGCGGCGGGGCGATCGGACGGGTCGCGGCGCGCACGGTCTTTTCGGTCGTGCGGTAGGCCTCGGCCACTTCGTCCGGTGCGCCATAGGTGCTGGCGATCAGCTCCAGCACGTCGGCCTCGGTCTTGCCCGGGTGTTGCGCGACCTCGGCGCGGAGGTATTCCTCGGCGTCGTAGAGGGCGTCCTGCGTCAGGGCCGGATCCTCGCCGCGCAGCGCGTCATTGAGCTGCGAGAGGTACTGGTCGATCGAGCGGGGGGCTGGCCTGTTCATGACTGCTCACTATCGGTGGAGGTGGGGGCGGCGGGATTGGCCACTGCGTCGACAAACTCGCGGGTCGTCGTCCAGATGCCCTGCCAGCGTGCGAGCGTCTCGCGGCCGGCGGCGGTGATGCGGTAGTAGCGGCGCGGCGGGCCGGCGTAGGAAGGCACGACCCGGCTGGCCAGCAGGCCGTGGGCGGACAGCGTCCGCAGCACCGGGTAGAGCGCGCCCTGCTTCATCGGGCTGCCGCCCAGGCTCATCGCCTGCAGGCTTTTGGCGATCTGGTAGCCGTACAGGTCGTCGGTGGCGCGGTCGAGCACCGACAGCAGCACCAGCGCGATCAGGCCGGAGTTGAGTTCCTTCTGGAACTTGCGGGCCAGGCCCTCGACGTCCAGTGGCTCGTCGGCGGGGTCCGGGGGCAGCTCGATGTGTTCTGGTGTTTCCATGTTGAGGTAGATCATATCACTAAATTAGTACTAGTCAAGACTAAACAATAGTACTTAGATGATAACGATCTTAAATTCGAACTCGACCCATTCTGAGGGGGTAGGAGCCCGATAACCCCTTCAGGCCGGCACGAGGACGATCGCGCCCAGGGGTGGCAGGGTGACCGCGGCCGAATAAGGCTGTCCCATGGCCGGATCCTGTGCCGCGACGACCTCGCCGAGGTTGCCGACGTTGCTGCCGCCATAAAGCTTCGCGTCGGTGTTGAGGCGCTCCAGCCAGCGACCCGCGAACGGCAGGCCAATGCGCACGCCGTAGCGTGGCACGGGGGTCGCATTGAGCACCACGACCGCGATCGCGCCGCTGGCACGCCGTTCGAAGGCGTAGATCGAGCGTAGTCGATCCTCCGTGTCGAGCCAGACGAGGCTGTCGGGGCCGTCCGCCTGCAGCGCCTGGGTCTGGCGGTAGAGGGCGTTCAGGTCCGCCACCAACCGGGCGATGCCGCGGGCTGCGGCGCTTTTGGGCTGGAGCAGCGCACGGCGATGGTCCCACTCCGTGGCCTGTGCCGCCTCGCCACCCATGAACAGCAGCTTGGCGCCCGGGTGGGTCCATTGCCAGGCATACAGCAGCCGCAGGGTTGCATGCTGCTGCCAGGCGTCGCCAGGCAGTCGCCTGAGCAAGGAGCGCTTGCCGTGCACGACCTCGTCGTGCGAGAGCGGCAGCAGATGCCGTTCGCTCGCGGCATAGCGCGTCGCGTGGATCAGCTCGTCGTGATGATGGCGGCGGAACAGCGGGTCGACGCCGAAATAGTGCAGCGAGTCGTGCATCCAGCCGAGGCTCCATTTGTAGTCGAAGCCCAGTCCTCCGGCGGCGACCGGTGCGGTCGTGCCGGGCCGGATCGAGGAATCCTCCGCGTGCAGTTCAACGCCGGCAAAGCGCTCGTGCACGAGCGAGGTCAGTGCCTGCAGGAACCGCACTGCCGCACGGTGCTCGTTGCCGCCGTCCGCCTCGGGCAGCCATGCGTCCGGTGCGCGCTGGTAGTCCAGGTAGAGCATCGCGGCGACCGCGTCGACCCGCAGGCCATCGATGTGAAACTCCTCCAGCCAGTAGCGCGCGCTGGACAGCAGGAAGGAGTGCACTTCCGGCCGGTCGAAGTCGAACGCCAGCGTGCCCCAATCGCGATGCTCGCCGCGCCGAGGATCGGCGTGTTCATAGAGAGCCTCGCCGTCAAAGCGGGCCAGCGCCTCAGGGTCGGTCGCGAAATGCGCCGGGGTCCAGTCGAGGATCACGCCAAGCCCGGCGCGATGCAGCCGATCGACGAAGGCGCGAAAGTCATTCGGTGAGCCGTGCCGGGCCGTGGGCGCGAAGTAGCCGCTGGTCTGGTAGCCCCAGGAGGCGGCGTGTGGATGCTCCATCACCGGTAGCAGTTCGATGTCGGTGAACCCCAGCGGCACGACGTGCGCCACGATCCGCTCGGCCAGTTCGCGATAGTTCAGGGGGGCGCCGTCACGTTGTGCGAATGAGCCCAGGTGCAGCTCGTATACGGAGGTGGGCCGCCCGCGGCCGCGCGTCGCGCGTGCCGCGAGCCAGTCCTGGTCGGTCCAGGGGTACGTGCTGTTGGCCGTGGCGATTGCCCGCCAGCCCGGTCGCTCTTCAAGCTGGCGGGCGTAGGGATCTGTCTTGAGGGCGTAACCTGCCTCCGACACGATCTCGTAGCGGTAGCAGCAGCCGGGCGCAAGGTCCGGCACAAACAGTTCCCATGCGCCAGCGGCCGACGCGCGCAGCGGCAGGCGAATAGGGTCCAGTACCAACAGCACCTCGAGCGCTCGCGGCGCCCAGACGGCGAATCGCAGTCCGTTCACGCCGTCGCGCTGCAGCGGGTGTGCGCCGAACAACTGGTGCATCGCGCTCGCGCTGCCTTGCGCGTGCGCGATCAGTGCCTCGGCGGGCAGGTCGGGCGCGAATGCGTAGGGGTCGAGGCGTTCGTGCTGCACGCCGCGCGCGTCGCGCCAGCGCAGGCGCCAGGGGGTGGCGGGAGGTTCAGCGCCGGCCCAGCCGTAGACGGGCCCGGCCCCGATGCGGGTGAGTGGGCGGCCATCCGCCCAGGCACGGACGGCGTCGGGCACCCAGCTCAGCAGCACCCAGTGGTCAGCTTCGCGGTGCAGGCCCAGCAGCGGCGCCACCTCGCCGCGCGCGAGCGCGCCGAGCTTGCGCAGTTGCGGCGCGCGGCGGGCAAGGAAGGTCTTGAGCTGTGAGTTCAATCGCTTGTTGGTGCGGTTGCAGAGCACCGATTGCACGGTACCATAGCCCCCAGATCACACGGGAACATCCATGAGCCCAAAGGCCCCGCTAGGCAATTCCGGCCGTTACGTCAGCCGACTGACCAGCGGTACGCTGGCCATCATCATGGCCGGCGGACGCGGTGAACGGCTCAAGCAGCTGACCACCAGTCGGGCGAAGCCGGCGACGCCGTTCGGCGGCAAGTTTCGGATCATCGACTTCGTGCTCTCCAACTGCGTGAACTCCGGCATCCGTCAGATCGCCGTGCTGACACAGTACAAGGCGCAGTCGTTGATCGAGCACGTGCAGCGTGGCTGGGGCTACCTGCGTGGCGAGTTTGGCGAGTTCGTCAGCGTGATCCCGGCGCAGCAGCAGGTGGGGCCGCACTGGTACCAGGGCACGGCGGACGCGGTCTACCAGAACCTTGAGTACATTCGCGCGCACCACCCTAAGCACGTGCTGGTGCTCGCCGGCGACCACATCTACACGATGGACTACGGCCCGATGATCGCCGCGCACGTCGAGAAGAACGCCGCGATCTCGATCGGCGTGGTCGAGGTGCCGGTGGCGCTCGCGCGCGAGTACGGCGTGCTGTCGGTCACCGACTCCAATCGTGTGGTGCGCTTTGCCGAGAAGCCGGCCAGTCCCGAGACGATCCCCGGTCGACCGGACACGGCGCTGGCCTCCATGGGCATCTACATCTTCAACGCCGAGCTGCTCGAGCGGCTGCTGACCGAGGATGCGGCGCGCACGGACTCGCAGCATGATTTTGGTAAGAACATCATTCCCGCCGCGCTCAGTGAGCTGCGCGTCTACGCCTACGCGTTCCAGGACGTGCGCACCCGCGCGCAGGCGTACTGGCGTGACGTCGGTACGCTGGATGCGTACTACGAGGCGAACATGGAGCTCGTCGATGTCCGGCCCGACCTGAACATCTATGACGAGGAGTGGCCGATCTGGACCTACCAGCTGCAGCGTCCACCGGCCAAGTTCATCCTCGACGACCACGCCGGTCGGCGCGGCATGGCGGTCAACTCAATGGTCGCCGGCGGCTGCATCATCTCGGGGGCAACAGTGCGTGAGTCGCTGCTGTTTTCGGACGTGCGTGTTGACGAGCGATCGGTCGTGCACGGCACGGTCGTGCTGCCGGGGGTGCGTATCGGCAAGAGCTGCATGATCCAGCGGGCGATCCTCGACGAGGGCTGCATCGTTCCGGACGGCATGCAGATAGGCGTCGACCGTGAGGAAGACGTTCGCCGCTTCGAGGTCACCGAGAAGGGCGTCGTACTGGTCACGCCGCAGATGCTCCGGGCGCTGGGCTGAGCGGCCAGCTGCTGCGCCTGCGGCCGCGCCGCTGTCGCCCGACTCCTAAGGACAGATCATGAGGTCGAATAGGGCTGTAGCGCCGGCATCGGCGCGCCGGAGTCGTGCCGCTGATGAGTGAGCTCGGCATCCTGCCGGTGTTTGATCGCCGCCGCGCCGGCGTGTTGCTGCACCCGACGTCGCTGCCGGACGCGGCGCACGGCGCGCTCGGGCAGGCTGCGCGCAGTTTCGTTGACTGGCTCGTGGCGGGAGGCTTCTCCGTATGGCAGTTCCTGCCGCTGGGTCCGGTCGGCGCCGATCGTTCGCCGTATTTCGCGCGCTCCAACCACGCCGGTGATCCCGGTCTGATTGACCTTGAGACGCTCGCGCGCGTCGGGCTGCTCGACGCGGCGCACCTCGGTGAGACGCCACGTGCTGCGTTGCTGTCAGCGGCAAGCGCTGCGCTGCACGCCGGCAGTGGGCCGATGCGCGACGCGTTCGTGCGCTTCAAGCTCGACGGCGCGCACTGGTTAGCCGACTACGCGCTGTTCACTGCGATCCAGGAGCGCGAGAGTGGCCGTCCCTGGTGGGAGTGGCCGGCGCCGCTGCGGATGCGCGAGCCTGCGGCGCTTGCGCGCGCACGCGCAGAGCTTGCCGCCGCGATCGCCGAGATTGAGGCCGGCCAGTATTTCTTTTACGCCCAGTGGCAGGCCTTGCGTGGCTACGCGGCTGCGCGTGGCGTGCGCCTGTTTGGCGACGTGCCTATCTACCTGGCGCCCGACAGCGTCGAGGCGTGGGGTCACCCGGAGCTGTTCCAGCTCGATGCGAGCGGGCGACCGACCGCGGTGGCTGGCGTGCCACCCGACTACTTCGCTGCCGACGGCCAGTTGTGGGGCAATCCGCTGTATCGCTGGGAGGCGCACCTTGCGACGGGTTTTGCCTGGTGGCTGGACCGGTTGCGCGCGCAGTTTGAGCTGTTCGACCTGGTGCGTATCGATCACTTCCGGGGGCTGGAGGCCTGCTGGGCGGTGCCTGCCGGCGCGCTCACCGCGGTGAGCGGAGAATGGCGCAAGGCGCCAGGCCGGGCGCTGCTGGCGGCGGCCCTGCAGGCGTTCGGCAGCCTCGCCGTGGTCGCCGAGGATCTCGGCGTCATTACGCCGGAGGTGGAACAGTTGCGCGACGAATTCGGGCTGCCGGGCATGCGTGTTGCGCAGTTCGGTTTCGACGGTGACGGGCGCAACCTGCACGCACCGCACAATTGGATCGCCTGTTGCGTGGCCTATACCGGCACTCATGACAACGACACGACGGCCGGCTGGCTTGCGTGCCTCGACGAGTACGCGCGAGGGCGTGTCGCCGACTACCTCGGCACCTCGCCGGGAGAGGCGGTCGACGCCTTGACCCGCACGGTGCTCGCGTCGGTCGCGGGACTTGCTATCGTGCCGATGCAGGACTTGCTTGGTCGTGGTAGCGAGGCGCGCATGAATACGCCCGGCACCCTCGAGGGAAACTGGGAGTGGCGTTTCGCCTGGGAGGAGGTGCCCAGCTGGCTCGGCGCACGCTGTCGCTATTGGAACCAGTTATATGGTCGCCTCTAGGCCGTCCATCCGAAAGAACTCGTCGCGGCGCAACGTCGCAGGAGACGCGTTGATGAACATCGCTCAGGGAACGCGCATGCGATGCGCCGTCGGTGTGCTTTTTCTGCTGCTCGCGGGCTGCGCAACGCTCGCGCCGCACTTCGAGCGGCCACGGCTGTCGTTGGCCTCGATCGAGATCAAGGACGCCTCGCTCGCCGAGCAGCGCTTCCGCGTGCGCATGCGCGTGCAGAACCCGAACAGTCTGGCGCTGCCGATCAAGGGCATCAGTTACACGATCGAGCTCGCAGGCGAAGAGCTCGGCCGCGGTGTGACTGCTGACGCGTTCACGGTGCCCGCCTTTGGCGAGGCTGAGTTTGAAATGCTGGTGACGACGAATCTCGCCACGACCTTCTGGAAGGTGCTGCCGCGGCTCAAGGACAGTGCGCATCCGGCCGAGTACCGACTGGTCGGCAAGGTGAGCACGGGGCTCGCGTTCCTGCACACCATCCCGTTCGACGAGAAGGGCGCCTTTCCGGTGCGCTGAGGCGCCGCGGACGGTGTAATCAGGACGGTCCCACCAGGCGCGCGTACTGCTCCAGGTAACAGGCGCCCTGCTGCGTCCAGGAATAATCCTGACGCATCGCGTTCGCGACCAGTCGCGCCCACTGCGCAGGCTCCCGATAAAGCCGGATCGCATAGTCCAGCGCCCAGCGCAGGCTCGCCACCTCATAGTGATCGAAGACAACGCCGGTGCCCGTGCCGTCGTCGCGCGAATAGTGCACGACGGAGTCTGCGAGTCCGCCGGTACGACGCACGATTGGCGCGGTGCCGTAACGCAGGCTGTACATCTGGTTGAGCCCGCAAGGCTCGTACTGCGACGGCATCAGGAACATGTCGGCACCGGCCTCGATCCAGTGCGCAAGTTCCTCGGAGTAGCCGCGATGGAACGCTACCTGTCCCGGGAACTCGAGCGCGAGCCCGGCGAAGAAGTCCTCGTAGCGAGCTTCCCCTGTGCCGAGCACCACCAGCGCACAGTCGCCGCGGCGCAGGAACTCAGGCAGTACCGGGATGATCAGGTCGATGCCCTTCTGGCCGACCAGCCGGCTGATCATGCCGATCAGCGCTACGCCGTCGGGAATCGCGATGCCGACGCGTGCGCTGAGCGCGCGTCGTACGGCGGTTTTTCCCGTCAGATCGTCGGGGCTGAAGCGTACCGGCAGGTAGCGGTCCGTGCTGGGGTCCCACTCCTCGTAGTCGACGCCGTTGAGGATGCCGACGACGCGCTCGCCGCGCGCGCGCAGGAAGCTGTCCAGGCCCGCGCCGTACTCCGGCGTGCAGATCTCGCGCGCATAGCCGGGGCTTACCGTTGTTACGAGGTCCGCATAAAGGATGCCATGCAGCAGCGAGTTGACCCGCCCCTCGGCCAGGTCCTGCTGGTGCAGCAGCCAGGAGGCGTCATCGAGGCCTAATTCATCGGCATGCTCGGCGCCGAACACGCCCTGATAAGCGACGTTGTGGATCGTCAGCACCGAGCGTGTCGCGGCGAACAGCTGGTCCCAGGCGTAGCTGGTCTTCAGCAGCAGTGGCCCGAATGCCGCGTGCCAGTCGTTGCAGTGCAGGATGTGCGGCGCAAACGCCATGCGCTGCGCGCATTCCAGTGCGGCACGTGTCAGCAGCAGGAAGCGCCGCGCCTCGTCCGCGGTCTCGCCGTAGATGCCAGGGCGATCGTACAGCTCAGGGCAGTCGATGAAGTACAGCTGCAGGTCGGCACCGGGCGCCGCGCCGGTCAGTACACGGTAGCGGTAGCGATGCTCGCCGACGGTCATCTCGAGGTCTTGCAGAAACTCGACCGGCCACAGCGCAAGCCCGGCCGCAGCGACCTGGCGGTAGTAGGGCATGAACACCCGTACGTCATGGCCGCCACGGTACAGGTAGCGCGTCAGTGCGGTAGAGACGTCCGCGAGCCCGCCGGTTTTCGCCAGCGGGGCATATTCGGCGGTAATGAACAGGATGCGGTAAGGCATGGCGCGATTATAGCTGCCGTTAGCTGTCGGTGATGTGACGGTCGGCCGGTTGTGGTGCCGGGTGTAGACTTCAGCCGTCGGCGGCCGTGCGTCGATGAGCATGCAGAGGTCGACATGAAATACCCGTGGTACGTGCGCCTGGTCTTGTCGCTGTCGTTGTGGGTCGCGTTTGGCGTGGCACGGGCGGGCGAGCCGCCGGCTGACGTCGCCGAGCCCGGCTCTGCCGAGGAGATCGCACGCGCGACCACCGAGCCGCAGTTCCTCTCGCCCTGGGTCGCGTCCCTGCCGGCATCGGCGTCCGTCCCCTCGCCGCGTGCGTTTCTGCATCGCATTGCCGGCGCGCCGGGCGAACTGGTCACCTCGGCGCAGGCCTACGCCTACTGCCGCGCGCTTGCCGCGGCCTCGCCGCGCGTGCGTGTGATGACGATCGGCCGTTCCGAGGAAGGCCGCGACATCGTGATGCTGGCGATCGCCGATGAGGAGGGCATCGGCCGGCTGGAGTCGCTCAAGAGCGCGACCGCAGCGCTCGCTGATCCGCGCCGCACGGATCCTAGCGCCGCCGACAAGCTCATCGAGGGTGCCCGGCCGATCTACTACTTCAATGCGGCCCTGCACTCGGATGAGACCGGCTCAACCGAGTCGGTGCTGGAGCTCGCCTACCGGCTGGCGGTATCCGATACGCCGATGATTCGCCGCATCCGCTCGAACCTCGTCGTGCTGATCAATCCCGTGTCGAACCCGGACGGTCGCGACAAGGTGGTCGAGTGGTTCTACACCTACCTCAAGGGCAAGACCGATCGCGCGACGCTGCCGCGCCAGTCGCCGCCGTACTGGTCGAAGTACGCGTTCGTCGACATCAACCGTGACGCGCACCAGCAGGTTCACGAGACGACCAAGGCCGTGCACCGCATGTTCCATGAGTGGCATCCGACCGTCGTGCATGACCTGCACGAGTCGGTCGCGCTGCTAATGTCCTGGAATGGCTCGGGCCCCTACAACCCGAACATCGATCCGCTGACCTACAGCGAGTTCCTGGAGCTGAGTTTCCACGAGGTGCAGGCGATGAACGGGCTTGGCATGCCGGGCGTGTCGACCTGGAACTTCGGCGAGGGCTTCTCGCACCTGTATCTCGACTCCGTCGCGATGAACCACAACGCGATCGGTCGTGGCTACGAGACTTTTGGCAACGGCACTGCCGAGACGTTGCGCTGGACGCTGGGCCCTGAGGACACCAGTCGCGAGTGGTGGCGGCTGGTGCCGCCGCCGGCGCGGGAGTTCGCCTGGTCGGCACGCGACAACGTCAACTACAACGAGACGGCGGCACTGTCGGCGCTGGACTTCACCGCCGCGCACTCCCGCGAACTGCTGCATAACTTCTACCTGAAGGGGCTGCATTCCTGGCAGAAAGGTCGAGATGAGGCTCCTTACGCGTATCTGATCCCCGCTGATCAGGGTGATCCCGCGCGCGTGGCGGCGCTGGTGCGGCGCCTGCTCGACCAGCGCATCGAGGTGTCGCGGGCGATCGCGCCGTTGCAGTTGAGCGAGGGAACGTTCCCTGCCGGCACCTACGTCGTGCGTCTGGACCAGCCCTACCGCAACTACGCGGTGGATCTGCTCAGTCCGCAGCACTATCCGAAGGAGGGCAGCGAGCCCTACGACGACACGTCGTGGTCGTTGCCCGCCCACTACCACCTGCAGGTGCTGGCGAGCGCCGATGCGTCGGTGCAGCACGCGGCGCTGGAGCGGCTGAGCGCACCGCCGCTGGCGGCGGGCCACGTCGGCGGCAGCGGCCGCGTCTACCTGTTGGCCGATACCGGCCAGGAAAGCTTGCTGGAAGCTCGCTTCCGGCTCGCGGCGTTCGAGGTCGAGATCGCCGAACAGGCGTTCGAGGCAGGCGGCCGGTCGTACCCCGCCGGCTCCTGGATCGTGCCCGCGCGGGTCGGTGCCGATGCGGTGCTGGCGCAGGCGGCGACTGACCTGGGACTGGAGTTCGTCGCGACGACTGTCGCGCCCACCGTGGCGCGTCACCGCGCGCCGGTGCCGCGCGTCGGTGTGTGGGTGCCGTGGGCCGACACCGACTCGATCGGCTGGGCACGCTATACGCTAGACCAGCGACACATTCCCTACAGCTACGTCCGCGATGAGGACATTCGTGCCGGCCACCTGCGCGAGCATTACGACGTGCTGCTCTACGGACAGGTCGACCTCGAGCTCGCCGAGCAGCTGCAGGGCCTGCCGAAGGCTTGGGGACCGATGCCGTACCGCAAGACCGCGGCGACGCCGAGCCTGGGCACACCGGCCGCGTCCGATGACATCACCGGCGGTATCGGCGGCGCGGGCTTTGCTCAGCTGCAGGGTTTCGTCGAGCAGGGCGGGTTGCTGGTGACGCTCGGCAACGGCACGATGCTCGCGCTTGAAGGGGGAATGGTGCGCGGCATACGTCGTGACGCGGGCGGCGTGCCACGCAGCAGCCAGGGCGGCGGGGCGGAGGCCGCCTCGGCCGCGCAGGGAGCGACGACGCGCACGCCCGGCGTCCACCTGCGCGTCAGCTTTGCCCGTCCCGATCACCCGATTGCCTACGGCTACGCGCCGCGCACCTATGTGTTCCGGCAGAACTTCGCACTGTACGCGACGCCGCGTCACTGGCTGCGCATGGCGTACTGCACGACCTGTCTGGACGGGCCGCCGGATCCGGCGGGGGTGGTGCTCGAGTGGGGAGACCGCGAGGGTGCGCCGATGGTGGTCAGCGGTCAGGCCTGGGGCGAGTCCAATCTCGCCGGTCGGCCGGCGATCCTCGACATGCCGGTGGGACGTGGCCATGTGGTCAGCTTCAACTTCAATCCGCTGCACCGCGACCTCAATCGCGGTGACCAGCGCATGCTGTGGAACGCGATCATCAACTGGCGCGCGATCGTCGACGCGCCGGCAGGTCACTGACCGTGCTGCCGGCAGCTGCCGGGCTCGGTGCGCGTGTCGATGCAAGCGTTGGGCTTGCGCGCAACGGCTACCGCGGCGTGGCGGTGGCGAGCGTTCTGCTGGCCGTGCTCAGCGCAGCACTCAGCGCGGCGGTCTCGGCGCTGGCATCTGACGCCGACAGCTTCGAAGGGATCCTGCAGTTGGCCTTCTCGGGCCGCCTCTGGGGGCTGCTTGCGCTCGCGTTCGTGCCGTGGCTGTACCTGAATCTGGTGATAGTGCTGCGGCTGTGGGCGCAGGCAGAGGGGCTAGTGCGCGGCGGCTTCGACGACTGGCGAGTGGCGCTGCTAGCACTGCCCGGCGCACTGCTGGCGGCGCTGGTCTACGTGGTGGTGACAACGCTGGGCACGCTCGCCTTCATCGTGCCGGGTGCGTATTTGAGTGTTGCCTGGATCCTCTGGCCGATGACCTGCGTTGTGGAGCGCTGCGGTGGCCTTGCGTCGCTGTCGCGCAGCACCGCGCTGGTCTCCGGTCGCTGGTTGCCCACCGCCGCGTTGGTGACGGTGGTGACGGTTGTGGTCGCGCTGGCCGGCATGTGCGCAGGCGTAGTGGGCACGGCGCTGGCGCTATTTGCCGGCAGCCAAGATCGGCTCGGGGCGATGCTGGGGAGCGCCGTGAGCTTCGCTGCTGGCGTGCTGCTAGCGCCGCTGGTGCCCGCGGCGCTGGTGATCGCCTATCGCGCCTGCCGTGCCAGTCAGGCCGGTTCCAGCACCACGTAGTGCTTCTCGGCCGCTTCGATCGTCTCCCAGGTGCCTGCGAATCCGGCCGGGATCACGAACGCGGCGCCGGCGCTGAACTCACGCGTCGCCCCGTCCTTGGCCACCAGCCGCACGCGGCCACGCAGCAGATAGCAGAACTCGTGCTCGGTGTAGTTGATCTGCCAGCGTCCCGGGGTGCTCGACCACGTGCCGCAGTGGAAGCGTAGCGACGGGTCGGAGTAGCGATTGTCGACGGTCGCTGCGGGCTGGCCGGCGAGGATGCGGCCGGCATCGATAGGGGCTGCTGTCGGGGACGACGGGTCGCCGAAATCTACTATCGCGGGAATGTTCATGCGTGCTCCTGACTCGCGTCTGGGTCGCATCGTCGGAGCCGGACGGGGGCGTTGTCAACGCAAGGCCATGCGGCCTGCGTCTGCCATTAGCGGCTGGAGCTGTCCCTGGGCGATGCGGCGGGTGCGTCGGTGCCCGCCGGCTCTGCCGGCTGTGCGGGCTTGGCTTCGGCCGCGCCGCGCATCATGGGCATGAAGGTCGCCGCCATCGACTCCTGCATCTTGGTCCAGTAGTCGAGGTTCTGCTTCGCTAGCTCGGCCATCGAGGTCAGCGGCGCGTTCACCATCAGCTTGGAGATCTGCGTCTGCAGCGTCTCCTGCTGGCGGGAGAACGTCTCGACGCTCTTCTCGAGGTAACGGGTCATGAACTCCTGCATGCCGTTGCCGTAGAAGCGGATGATCGATTCGAGCAGCTGGCTCGACAGGATCGGTTTGCCGAACTGCTCTTGTTCAGCGATGACCTGCAGCAGGATCAGGCGGGTGATGTCGACGCCGCTCTTGTCCTCGACGACGGTGACTTTCTCACCTTGGACGATGAATTCGCGGATGTCCTCGAGCGTCACATGGCGCGACTGCGAGGCGTCGTAGAGCCGCCGGTTGGCGTACTTCTTGATCAGCCGTTCCTTCGTCATGGGCTAAGTCTAGCGCGAATGACGCGCTGTTTCCTTGCAGCGCAAAAGGTCCCGCTCCTGCAGATCAAGGCGCTGTTGCTGCACCGTTTTAGCCCATCTTGCCCGCACAGGGGCAGGGCGGACATTTGCCGATGTCCGAGATCGGCGCGGCGTAGCCGATCTGTCACGAGTCCGCTGGGCACATTTGTTGCGGCAGCGATGAACGCTATAATGGTCTCTGTAGGATATATTAAGGCGATTACTGGGCTCTGTAGGACTCACAATGAGAGTGCCTCTGCCGCTGCCCGCCCCGGTGGCACGAGCGATCGCGAAGTTAGGCCATGACGTGGCGCTCGCGCGCCGGCGCCGCAGGCTCACCCAAGCTTCGCTGGCGGAGCGGGCAGGCATCGGACGTAAGACGCTCACCCGTCTCGAAAAGGGCGACCCCAAGGTGGCTCTCGAGTACCTCGGGCGGGTGCTGCATGTTCTGGGTGAGGTTGAGCGACTCGGGCAGCTGCTAGATACCGGCGCCGACCAAGCGGGTCTGCTGATGATGGACGAGGACCTGCCGCAGCGGGTTCGTGAGCGCAAGAGCACGGGGGCGTGGTGAGTACGGCAGCACGCAGGCGCTGGATGTGTGGTGAGTGCCGGTGTGCTCACGACCGCGACGTCAACGCCGCGCAAAGCATCCTTCGCCGCGAGGGGGGTGTCCCTCGTCCGTGCACGGGAACGAGGCATCGCCAGGGCACGCGCGGGCAAGCCGGACATCTAGTCCGCGCAAGGCTAAGGATAGCGCTTGCCGGAGCGGCGGCATGAGCAGCAGGTGAATCCGTTTCCGGATAAGGCCCGTGAGTCGAAGACGTGGTTGAGCGAAGACACAGGCCCGATCATGGCGCTCGAGCAGCTGCTCGCGGTGGCCGACTATTTTGGGCTTACCCGGGACGAAGCCCACGCGACGGCGGGGCTGTGGGGCATGAGCTTGCGCGTTGGCGTGACGTCGCCACTTCGCCTGAGGTGGGGATGTCCGAGCGCGACCTGGCTGACTTCGAGCCTGCATTCGAACACGCGTGTGCGCGCGCGGCGCGCGCCTTGATGCGCTGACCCGAGACGCGCTGACAACCAGCACGGCGTGAGCGCCTGCTAGCGCAATCCCTGTGTCACTGCCAGTTCGCAACACCAGCCCATGCGGCTGTCCACACCAAATAAAAAAAGGGACGGTGAGCCGTAGCCACACCATCCCGAGGGGGGAGGTTCCAACCCCTGGCCGCCAAGGCGGCCAGGGGTCGAGATTCTTCAGGCGGCCTTGGCGGTCTTCGTGCGGGCCGTAAACTCGGTCGAGGCGTGGTCGACCCACTGGGTCACGTCGGCCTGCGCTTCGCCGGCGAGCTTCAGGAAGTCCTGCGAGCGCTGGGTCTGCTTCTCGACGTAGGCAGTGGTCAGCTCGGTCTGCTTCTTCAGCAGCGCCGGCAGCTCGTGGGTCTGCGTCGCGGCGTGGAGCGAGGCCAGGCTGAGGTTCAGGTAATCGCCGGCGACTTCGTAGCCGTAGCGGGCGAAGCGCTCGAAGGTGCGGGCCGACAGCGCCTGCAGGCGGGTCATCGGCTCGGCGAACTTGCGCGAGTTCTCGAGGAACGCATTGATTTCAGTGGTGCTGTTCGTCATCTTGAGTGCTCCGGTGGAGATCCGTTTGTTGCAGTGCAGTATAAACAGTTCTTTTTGCATTGCAACATGAAAATCTGGAATGGTTCAGGCAGCGCTTAATTTGTGTATAACTATTTAATTATCAATTACTTAGAATTTATCCTGAGGGCCTCGGCCGCCCCAGAGCCTGGTTCCTATGGCGCCACAAACCAGATTAAGTAAAGTTTGATGGGTGACCTGGACGCGTGGCTGCAGCTATGGAAAGGCCTGTCGGTTCCGACGGGCCCCGCCGCGGCCGAGGCGCTGGGCGGCGCGAGCGCAGCCTTCACGCGTTTCGCCAGCGACTACGCCCGTCTCGCGGCGCAGCCGCCGGCGTCGCCCGCGGAGCAGGCGCGCTGGCTGGCGGGCCTCGAGGTGCTTGCGCGTAGCTTCTATGCCGGCGTGCTGCCCGCCGCTCCGATCGGCACACCGGTGCTGGCGGCGGCGTCCGCTGCATGGAGCGCCCAACTCGGCGTGATCGCCCGCGATACGGCCGCCCGCTTCGCTGCGCGTCCTGCGGCCGCGTCCGCCCCTGCGACCCTGCGCGCGACCTTTGATGCCTGGATAGATTGCGCCGAGGCCGCGTTCCAGCAGGCCGCCCGCGGCGAGGCGTTCGCCGCTGCGCAGGCGCAACTGTTCAACGAGTTGGTGCGTCTGCGTGCCGGCCAGCAGGCGCTGGCGGAACAGGCCGCGCGGCTCGCCGGAGTCCCGTCCCGCGCCGAGGTGGACGCGCTGCACGACACGCTGCGCTCGCTGCGCGCCGAACTTGCTGCGCGGCCGGCCAAGCGCGCGACCAGGCGCCGTTCGTGACTGCGTTTGACCTGACTGCGCTACAGCGCGAGCTGGCCGCGTTCCAGACGCGTGTCCAACAATCGCTCGTGACGCTCGCCGCGCTGCCCAAGGTGGAACTCGGCACCGCGCCGCGAGAGGCGGTGCTGGTGGACGGCAAGGCCACCTTGTATCGCTACGCGCCGACGGCGCGACCGGCGCGACGCACGCCGCTGTTGATCGTCTACGCGCTGATCAATCGACCGACGGTGCTCGATCTGCAGCCCGACCGGTCGCTGATCCGTCGGCTGACCGGGCTCGGCCACGAAGTCTTCCTGCTGGACTGGGGGTATCCAGACCGCGGCGACCGGGGCCTTGGAGTTGCCGACTACGTGCTCGGCTACGTACATCGGGCGGTGCAGCACGTCACCGCAAGTGTTGGCCGGCCGGACCTGCTGGGCGTCTGCCAGGGCGGCACGCTGTCGCTGCTATATGCCGCGCTTGAACCGACCCGCATTCGCCGGCTGGTGACGATGGTCACACCGGTCGACTTTCAGACGCCCGACAACCTGCTCGGCCGCTGGGCGCGGGGCATCGACGTCGATGCGCTGGTGGCGACTTGCGGCAACGTGCCCGGTGAGCTGCTGAACTTCACCTTCCAATCGCTGATGCCATTTCGACTGACATTGCAGAAGTACCTCGCTCTCGTCGATGATGCGGATGAGCCGGACAAACTGGCGAACTTCCTGCGCATGGAGCAGTGGATTCGCGACAGTCCTGATCAGGCGGGCCGAGCGTTCGCCGAGTTCGTGCGCTGGTTCTACCAGGAGAACCGCCTTGTCCGCGGTGGGTTGCAGCTCGAGGGACGTGAGGTCGACCTGCGGCGCATCCGCGTGCCGGTGCTGAACGTGTATGCCAGCGCCGACCACCTCGTGCCGCCATCGGCGTCCCGTCCGCTTGCCGGGCTCGTGGGTGGCCGCTGCGACGAGCTGGTGTTCGACGGTGGGCACATAGGTATTTACGTGAGCGGCCGGGCCCAGCAGGTTCCGGTCGAGATTTCCCGCTGGCTCTCGGGCCGGGGTAGCGGTCGGACGCCGGCCAAAGGATGAGAGATGTCGATTGAAAATGTTCGTGCCGAGTTGCTCGCCAAGGTGGGTCAGGAAGTCCATGTCAGTGACTGGATGCAGATGACCCAGGAACGCATCAATGCGTTCGCCGCGGCCACCGGCGACTTCCAGTGGATCCACACCGATCCCGAGCGGGCGGCCAAGGACTCACCGTGGCGGCGGACGATCGCGCACGGTTACCTGACGATGTCGCTCTATCCGATGCTGCGCGGAATCGTGAAGGAAGATACCCCGCTGTATCCCGGCGTACGCACCGTGATCAACTACGGCATGAACAAGCTGCGCTTCACCAACGCCGTCAAGGAAGGCGCGATGCTGCGTTCGCGCACCAAGCTGCTCGCGGTCGAGGACGTCTCGGGCGGGCTGCAGATCACCGAGGAGTTCACGGTGGAGTTGGAGGGCGAGAAGAAGCCCGCCTGCATCGCCGAGGTGCTGATGCGGCTCTATTTCTGAGCGACGGGGGGCAAAAGCCCCTGTCAATGACTGAAATGGCGATCTTTTTGCAATAAAAACAGTTATTTAACCCCTCTCCGGCCGTTTCCGGCGAGGGGCCTCGGGTAGAATGGTTCCGCCCGACCCGTCGCCACGACGTATCCAAGGCCCCGCCACCGGTGGGGTCTGATGATCGAACGTCGTCGCCGGCTGGTCGGCCCCGAAGGAATCATGGCTGCGACTCCCTACCAACAGCTCGAGGAAGAGTTCCGGCGCTTGCATGCGTTCCGTGGCGCGCTGGCGACGCTGCGTTGGGACGCGGCGGTGATGATGCCGCGCGGCAGTGCCGAGGTTCGCGGCGAACAGCTCGCCGCGCTCGAAACCGAATGTCACGCGATCCTCACCTCGCCTAAGATGTCGCGTCTGATCGATCGGGCGCAGGCGAACTCGCAGGGCCTGGAGGATTGGCAGGTCGCCAACTTGCGGGAGATGCGCCGCCAGCGCGATCATTCGCTTGCCATGCCGCATGCGCTGGTCTCGCGTCTGGCCAAGGCCAGCGCGCGGGCCGAAGTGCAGTGGACCGAGGCGCGCCGGACCCAGCAGTTTGCGGATTTCGCGCCACATCTCGCCGAGGTCGTCGCGCTGACCCGCGATCGCGCGGCGCTGCTCGGCCAGCATCTTGGGCTTGCGCCCTACGACGCGCTGGTCGACGAGTACAGCCCTGGCGTGCTGACTGCCGATATCGATGGCTTGTTCAAGGTGCTGGGCAGGCGCTTGCCGGCCCTGATCCGCGAGAGCATCGAGCTGCAGTCGGTGAAGCCGTCGCTGCCGATCACTGGCAAGTTCGCCGCTTCGAAGCAGCGCGCGTTGTGCGTCGAGGCGATGAAGGCGCTGGGCTTCCCGTTTGATCGTGGCCGCTTCGATGAAAGCGAGCATCCGTTCACCGAGGGCATGGCGGGTGATTTGCGCGTCACCACGCGCTTCGAGCCTAACGAGCCGTTTACCGGCCTGCTCGGCGCGCTGCACGAAACTGGCCATGCGATGTACGACCTGGGTCTGCCTACCGAGTGGCGCGACCAGCCGGTAGGAAGCAACCGCGGCATGGCGCTCGAGGAGAGCCAGTCGCTGCTGCTGGAGATGATGGTCGTGCACAGCCGGCCGTTCCTGACGTTTCTCAAGCCGCTGCTCGACAAGCATCTGGGCGTGTCGGGTCCCGAGTGGGAGGTGGAGAACCTCTATCGCCACCTGACCCGGGTACATCGCGGTTCGCTGCGTGCCGACGCCGACGAGATGACCTACCAGGCACACATCATGCTGCGCTTTGAGCTTGAGCAGAGCCTGCTCGATGGGGATTTGAAGGCGGCGGACCTGCCGGCGGCCTGGAATGAGGCGGCGGAGCGTCGCCTCGGGCTGGTGCCGGCCAATGACCTCGAAGGCTGCCTGCAGGACATCCACTGGGCGGTGGGTCAGTTCGGCTACTTCCCGGCGCACGCGCTCGGCGGGCTGATCGCAATCCAGCTGTGGGAAAAACTCCGCGGCGACCAGGAGACGCTCGATGAGGAGCTCGCCCGCGGTGAGTTCACGGGCCTGTTTGCCTGGCTGCGCGAACATGTCCACGGCATTGGCGCGAAGATGACGGTGCAGGACCTGATCAAGGAAGCCACCGGCAGGCCGCTGTCGGCGGCGCCTGCGCTGCGTTACTTCGAAGCGAAATACCTCGAGCCGCGTTGAACTCGGCCGTGGACCTTGACCTGCCGCTCGTGCCCAGGATCGTGTCGCCTGTCCTGCCGGCGGCGCCGCGTCCGTCGCGCAGCTTCAAGCGCCTGCAGGCGGAGATGCGCGGACTGGTCGGCAAAGCGATCGCCGACTACGCGATGATCGCCGACGGCGACAAGATCATGGTCTGCCTGTCGGGCGGCAAGGACTCCTACACGCTGCTGGACATGTTGCTGTCGCTGCAGCGCAGCGCTCCGGTCAGCTTCGAGCTCTTGGCGGTCAATCTCGATCAGAAGCAGCCCGGGTTCCCGGCGCACGTGCTGCCCGATTACCTCAAGTCGCTGCGGGTTCCGTTTCACGTGATCGAGCAGGACACCTACTCGGTGGTCAAGCGGCTGATTCCCGAAGGCAAGACCATGTGCAGCCTGTGCTCGCGGATGCGGCGCGGCGCGCTGTACCGCTACGCCAGTGAGAATGGCGTCACCAAGATCGCGCTTGGTCACCATCGTGACGACCTGCTCGAGACCCTGTTCCTGAACCTCTTCTACGGCGGCAAGCTCAAGGCGATGCCGCCAAAGTTGCTCTCCGATGATGGTCGTCACATCGTGATCCGGCCGTTGGCCTACGTGCCTGAGCGCGAGATCATGCGCTACGCGCGGGCCCGACACTTCCCGCTGATCCCGTGCACGCTGTGCGGCTCGCAGCCCAATCTGCAGCGCGAGGTGGTCGGTCGCATGTTGCGCGACTGGGAGCGCACCCACCCGGGTCGGGTCGAATCGATCTTCGCTGCGCTGCGCGACGTGCAGCCCTCGCAGCTGGCAGACCCCGCGTTGTTCGACTTCGCCGCACTTGACGCAGGTCGCACGCCCTCTGGTGGAGACGCCGGGTGAATGCGTCCCCGACGGATGCGCCAGCGATCGATGCGGACCTGGCGCTGCTGCAGGATCGTTACCGCGGCCTGCTGTATGGGCTTGCGCTCGGCGATGCGCTGGCCGCTCCCGCCCAGCACCGCCGCCCGGGCACTTTCACGCGCATTGGCGATCTGATCGGCGGCGGCCCGTACGAGCTGCCGCGCGGCGCGTGGACCGATGACGCGGCGGTCGCGCTGCTGCTCGCCGAGAGCCTGACCGAATGCGGCGAGCTGGTGCGCGAAGACGCCTATGACCGACTGGCGCGTTGGCAGACCGATGGCGTAGGTGCCACGACCGGCCAGTGCATCGGCATCACCGCGTCGATGGCACGGGAGCTGGCCCGCCATGCGGCGGCTCCCGGCACGCCGGTCGACGCGGCTCGCGTTGACCGCGAGCCGCTGCTGCGCGCCGGCATCGCCGCCGCGTTCGGGCTCGCCGATCCCGAGCGGGCGATTGAGCTGGCGGCGGACCTCGCGCGCCTGACACATGATCATCCAGTGGTCATAGACGCCTGCCGCTATGCGGCGGCGCTTGCCGTTGGCGTGCTGCGGGGCGAGCCGCGCGATGTGCTGCTCGCGCCCGGCTACAGCCCGGTTCCCGGCCTGTGGCAGCGCCTGCCCCTGCGACGCGAGGTTGCGGCGGTCGCGGCCGGCGGCTGGCAGCACATCCCCGAAGCGCCTGCGACGCTGGCCGGTGGTGATGTGCTCGCCGCGCTGCAGTTGCTGTTGGGCGGCCTGGCCCGCGGTACCGGCTATCGCGATACTGTGCTCGCGGTCGTCAATCTCGGCCTCGATGCGGACGCCAACGGCGCGCTGGTCGGCCAGTTCGCCGGTGCCTTGTACGGACTTAGTTCGCTGCCGGCGCACTGGGTCGCCGACCTCGCCGATGCCGGCCGTATTGCCGCGATCGCTGATCGGCTGCTGGTCGCGGCGCTTGCCAGGATCGTCGCGCCTTAGTCATCGTCCAGGGGGATGCAGTGCCCGCGCGAGCCGCCACGCCACGCAACAGCCGCCGCGCCTGGGTGCGCCTCGCCGACGAGGAGCTGCTTGATGTGCGCTTTTGCGATCTGGGCCTGACGCTCGCCGGCTCGTCGATGGAGCATTACATCGAACGTCTGTATGAGGAGCTGGCACGGCGTGGGCTGTCATTCAGGCCCCACTGCTGGCTCGGCGAGGAGTGGTTTTCGCCGGACGGCGTGCCCGGCTTCGCGCTGCCGTTCTACCTCGCGCATCCGCGTCTGCGGCGGCTCGAGCGGCGCATGATGCGCGAGGTTGAGGGTGGCAACCGCAACTGGTTTATGCGTATCCTGCGCCACGAAGCGGGTCATGCTCTGGACAATGCCTATCGCCTGCGCCGTCGGCGCGACTGGCGCGAGACGTTTGGGCCAGCCTCGTTGCCGTATCCGGACAGCTACCGGCCGCGGCCGGCCAGTCGCCGCTTCGTGCAGCACCTGTGCAGCTGGTACGCGCAGAGTCACCCGACCGAGGACTTCGCCGAGACCTTTGCGGTCTGGCTCAAGCCTGGCTCTCGCTGGCGTCGCGACTATCAGGACTGGCCTGCGCTCGCCAAGCTCGAGTACGTCGATGCCCTGATGGCGGAGGTGGCGGCTCGACCGCCACCGGTGCGCAGCCGGTTGCACGTAGAATCGCTGTCGCAGGCGACGCGTACACTGCGCGAGCATTACGACGAGCGCTTGCGCACTTACACGCCGCCGACGCGGCGGGATGAGGATGAGCTGCTGCTGCAGGTGTTCAGCCCCGTGCCGGGCGCGAAGCGGCGGCGCGCCGACGCCTTTCTGCGTAGGCTGCGCCCACGGCTGCATGCCGCGATCGCTGCGCGTGAGCATTGTGGCGAGTACCTCGTGCATCAGGTGATGCGCGCGGCGATTCATCGCACGGGGCAACTCAAATTGTATGTTGCCGGCGATCCACGCCGGGCCGTGCGGCCGGTCGAGGCTATCCTGACCCGTCTGGTGCATGCGTTCGAGAGGAGTGCCGGCCGCCGGTTGATATTATGAAGAAGCTAAAAATACTCGTCGTGGCCCATGAGAGCCTGGTTCCGCCGGACTCGCTGGAAGGCTACGGCCAGCGCCAGATCGATGAATGGCGCACCGAATACGATGTCGTCTCGCACCTGAAGACGGCTGGGCACGACGTTCGCTGCATCGGCCTGCTCGACAGCCTGACCGAGCTGCGCACGACCATCCAGGAGTGGCGTCCAAATGTCGTCTTCAACCTGCTCGAGGAGTTCGACGGCATCGCCAAGTACGACCAGCACGTCGTGGCGTTCCTCGAATTGCTCCGTCAGCCGTATACCGGCTGCAACCCACGCGGGCTGACGCTCTCGCGCGACAAGGTCTTGTCCAAGCAGCTGCTGGCGTATCACCGTATCCCGACGCCGCAATTCGCGTTGTTCCGCCGCGGCAAGCGCGTGCAGTTGCCGTCCAAGCTGCGCTACCCCCTGTTCGTCAAATCAGCGACCGACGACGCTTCGCTTGCCATCGCGCAGGCATCGGTGTGTACCGATCCGCAGAGCCTGAAGGAACGCATCGCGTTCGTGCACGAGCAGACGCAGAGCGATGCGCTGGTCGAGGAGTACATCGAGGGTCGTGAAATCTATGTCGGCGTACTTGGCAACGACCGGCTGACGACGCTGCCGGTCTGGGAGATGCATTTCGGCTCGCTGCCGGAAGGGCAGGCGGCGATCGCGACCCGCAAGGCCAAGTGGGACAGGCGTTATATTGCGCACCATGGCATCGGTACCGCCGCGGCGGACAACCTGCCTGATGCGGTGATGGCTCAGTTGGGGCGGTTGACCAAGCGCATTTATCGCGCTTTGCACCTCACCGGCTATGCACGAATGGACTTTCGTTTGAGGAATGATGGTACGATTTTCGTACTTGAGGCCAATGCCAATCCGAACCTCTCAGAATTTGAGGATTTGGCCAAGTCGGCCAAGGCTGCAGGTCTGAGTTACGACGACTTGCTGGCGAGGATCCTGTCGCTGGGGATGAGCTACCAGGCGGCCTGGCGCTCCAATGGGGCATGAAATGGATTTCGACAAGTACATCAGGACGATTCCCGACTTTCCGCAGCCCGGCATTCTGTTTCGCGATCTGACCCCGTTGCTCGCCGATGCGAGCGCGCTGCGGGCCATGATCGGTCGGTTGATCGAGCCGTATAGGGCCAGTGGCGTGGACATCGTGGTAGGCATGGAGGCGCGCGGCTTCATCTTCGGTTCGCTTGCGGCCTGGCAGCTCGGTGCTGGCTTCGTGCCGCTGCGCAAGCCCGGCAAGTTGCCTGCGGCCGTCGAGAGCGTCAGCTACGAGCTGGAGTACGGCAGTGCCTCGCTCGAGGTGCATCGTGACGCCATCGTTGTGGGACATCGGGTCCTGCTGGTTGACGATGTTCTTGCCACGGGCGGTACGGCCGCAGCGAGCGTAGAGCTCGTTCGGCGTCTGGGCGGAGACCTGGTCGGCTGCGCCTTTGTTGCTGAACTTGCCGCGCTGGGCGGGCGGGCGAGGCTGCCGGCGGCGGTGCCTGTTCACTCGGTGCTGACCTTTTGAGTGTGGTCGTGACCGCGCCAGCGGCACGGCTCGCCTCGATTGCTATCTATCCGGTCAAGGCCTGCCGCGCCACTGCCCTGCAGGCGGTGCAACTGGGCGATCATGGGCTTGAGGGCGACCGCGAGTGGATGGTGATCCGGCCCGACGGCCGCTTTCTCAGCCAGCGTAGCCATCCGGCGCTCGCCCGCGTGGTGCCGACGCTGACCCCGAGCGGAGTGCGCCTCGCCTGTGAGGGGCGCGCGAGTCTTGCGGTCGACAGCGCTGCGGTTCTTGCCGGCGCGCCGCTCGAGGTCCAGGTCTGGGATGACAGGCTGGTCGCGTGCGACGCTGGCGCGGCGGCGGCCGACTGGTTGTCGGAGGTGATCGGTACGCCGGCGCGGCTCGTGCGCGTTGCCAGCGGGCATGGGCGCCGCGCCGATCACGACTACGTCGGTGAGCGTGAGGTTCCGGTCGCCTTTGCTGACGGGTTCCCGCTGCTCGTGTGTAGCCTGTCGTCGTTGGCGGAGCTCAATCGCAGGCTGCCGGTCGCTGTGCCGATGGAACGCTTCCGGCCCAACCTGGTGCTCGATGGCCTGCCGGCCTTCGCCGAGGACGGCATTGGGACGTTGCGCCTCGGGGTGGTCGTACTGACGCTGGTCAAGCCCTGCGCTCGCTGCTCGGTGCCAGGCATCGACCAGATCACCGGTCAAGCCTCTGGCGACCCATTCCCGGCGCTGAAGGCGTTCCGCTACGACCCCTCGGTGCGTGGCGTGACCTTCGGTGTGAACGCGGTTGCGGACGGGCCGTCTGGCGCCCGCCTCGAGGTGGGCATGACGGTGACGCCTGGCGACTGACCGCTCAGGGCGTTGCGCCGGTCTCTTCGGACGGCAGCCGCTGCGTTTCAGCTTCGGCCGCCTTTACCCACGGCGCGATAACGGGGTCAGCCAGTGCGGTCGCCATGTACTCACGGGCGAGCGTTCCCAGGCCGTCGGCGCCGTAGGACTGGAAGCGGAACGCGACCGGCAGGTACATGGCGTCGGCGGCGCTGTACTCGCCGAACAGCCACGGCCCGCGCGCCGCATGTCGTTCGCGGCAGCTACTCCACACCGCATCGATGCGCGCGATGTCAGCGGCGAGCGCCGGGCTTGACGCCACGCGGCGACCGCGAGCGCGGATGTTCATCGGGCAGCTCTGCCGCAGAGTGCTGAAGCCGGCGTGCATTTCGCTGGCGACCGAGCGCGCCTCGGCGCGTATCGGGCGTTCCGCCGGCCAGCCGCGTCCGCCAGCAAGTTCGCAGGCGTATTCCATGATCGCGATCGATTCGCACACCACCAGATCGCCATCGCGTAGCGCGGGAACCTTGCCATTGGGCGAGTGCTGGCGAATCTGGGTCGCGAAGGTCGGCGTGTCCAGCTCGATCAGGATCTCGTCGAAGGGTAGCCCGAGATGGGTGAGCAGTGCCCACGGGCGTAGCGACCAGGAGCTGTAGTTGCGGTTGCCGATGATCAGCGTCAGTGCGCTCATGGGGCTTATCTCCGGCGGCCGAGAGCGGCCAAGGTCGCGTCGGGGAAATCAGTGAACAGGCCATCGACGTCCGCGAGCTCGAACAGTGCCTGGTGGGCGGCGGCGGCGCTGCCGGCGTTCTCCGGTAGCTGGTCGAGGCGCAGCGTGTACGGATGCACTGCCAGCCCCACCGCATGGGCATCGCGCACCAGCGACGAGCAGACCGGCTCGGCGCCAGGTGCGGGCCACTGCACGACTTGCGGGATCCACGGGCCGATGCCGGACGCGTAGGCGGCGACGCTCGCGAGACCTGCAGGCGTGCGCAGCAGGTCGTAGTCAGTGGGCGATTCGAGCCAGTCGTTCTCGCCGATCAGTTGCACCAGCCGCAGTTGGCAGCCGAGCTCACCCTTGATCCGCATGAGTTCCGCCGCGTCGAAGCACTGCAGCCAGACGTTGTCGTCGGCCGTGCTGTAACCAAAGTCCGCGAGCGTACGTAGCACGATCGGGCTGAGGTCCTTGCCCTCGGCGCGGTGCCAGGCCGGGCTCTTTACCTCGGTGTAGATGCCCGCGTGCCGGCCGGTGCCGCGGTTCAGGCCGCGGATGAACGCCAGTTCCTCCGCCAGTGAGCGGATGCGTAGCGGCAGGTGCTCGCCGAAGCGGCCCGGGTAGGTGGACTCACCGTTGGCGGGGTTCACGCGGTCGTTGACCGCCAGCTGCGACAGCTCCGCAAAATCCAGATCGACGAGGTACCAGTGACCATCGGCACGCCGGCGGTCGGGGAACACGGCCGCGACGTTCGTGACCTCCTCCAGCACCAGGTCGTGGAAGACGACCGGAACATCGTCGCGCGTCAGCACGACGTCCTGCTCGAGGAAATCGGCGCCAAGCGCGTGGGCGTAGGCCTTGGCTGCAAACGTGTGCTCCGGCAGGTAGCCGGAGGCGCCGCGATGGGCGATCACGATCGGTGGACCGAAGGGGCGAGAAACGGGCGGTGACTGCTTCATAGCGAGGCAGGATAATAGGTCCATGCCGAACTCGCCACGCGTCATCTCGCTCGATCTGGACAACACCTTGTGGGACACGCCGCCGGTGCTTATCCGTGCGGAGACCATCCTGCGTGGCTGGCTGGAAGCCCACATGCCCGCGCTCGCCGATCAATTTGACCCGGCTGAGCTGACCGCGTTGCGGCTTGAGGTGGCGGCGGCAGCGCCGGAGCGTGGCCATGACTTTAGCTGGATCCGGACTGAGGCACTGCGCCGCGCCGCCCGCGCCAGCGGTTATGACGAGGCGATGGCAGATCGCGCTTTTGAGGTGTTCCTCGCGGCGCGCAATGACATCGAACCCTTCGCGGGCGTACGCGCGGCCCTCGAGCGTCTGGCGGCGTGGGTGCCACTGTATGCCGTCACCAACGGCAATGCCTGCGTGCGCCGGGTGGGTCTGGGCGAGCATTTTGTCGGCGCGATCGACCCTGTGCTTGCCGGAGCAGCGAAGCCCGATCCGAGGATTTTCGCTGCACTGATCGCACTGGCCGGTGTGCCGGCGCAGAGCATCCTGCACGTCGGCGACGATGCGCTGGCGGATGTGGAGGGCGCGCGCGCGTGCGGTCTTAGGACCGTGTGGATGAACCGCACGGGGGCAGCGTGGGCGGCGCCCTACGCGCCCGCGGACCACGAGATCGTCGACCTGGGCGGTCTGGTCACGCTGGTGGAAAAGCTGCGCTCGGCCTGATGGCCCACGGCGGCGAGCCGCCGTCGATCAGAACTTGGTCGGTTCGCCGCGCTGGCGGCGTTCCTCGATCCATCTCGACAGTTCGCGCAGGTCGCGTTTGACGGCCGGGGCTGTCTTTTTGACGAGGCCGCTCTCGTACGGGTTGTTGCCGCCCTTGGCCGCGATCTTCACGTAGCCGCCGGTTTTGACCGAGATTTCACGGCTGTCGCCGTTCGCATCCGAGATCTCGAGCGCGGAAATTCTCGACAGCGGCTCGTCAGCACAGTCGTTTGCCCATTCCCAGATCGCATTGCCGCGATCGTCATGCCGGACGTGGCCGCTTGGGTCTTGCACCGAACCTTTCAGCTCGGGCCGCAGCATTTTGACCGTATCAGTCATGATGAGAGCCCCTGTCACGTTTTTTTAGACGCCATTTTGAACCGGGTCTGGCGCTACATAAGACGTGACAATAGGGGTCGTCGGGTTTGTATTCTGTGACCTAGTTCACACGCTGGATTAAGGCGATCACCTAGGGGCGCCAACCTCAAGCGTGATTACGTCAAATCCGCAAGGCGATCTGATGGGCTGCCCGTGCCAGGCCGATCACGGTCTTTGCATCGACGATGTCGCCCTCAAGCGCACGGCGCAAGGCCTCGGCGAGCGGTAGCCAGACGACTTCGAACACCTCGTCGCGCTCCGGTGCCGTCGGGACCGCGAGCAGATCTTCGGCCAAGAACAGGTGGATGACTTCGGTGTAGACGCCCGGCGAGGTGAGCGCCTGCCCGAGCGATTGCCAGCGGCGGGCCGCAAGCCCCGCTTCCTCGGCCAGTTCCGCGCAGGCGGTGATGTCCGGCGTCTTGCCGTCGAGCTTGCCGGCGGGCAGCTCCCACAGCCAGCCCCCCGCCACGTGCCGGTACTGGCGCAGCAGGCAGACTTCGCCCGCCGCGTTGAGAGCAACGACCGCGGCGCCGCCCGGGTGGCCGACAATTTCCAGTCGCGCGACGTGGCCGTTGGGCAGGCGCACGTCGGCGACGTCCAGCGTCACCACGGCACCGGTATAGAGACGGCGAGGCGGGCCGGTCATCGGTCGCTTCCCAGTGGCCTCGACGGCTGGATCTTCAGCGCGCCTGCTCGTGGTATTCGGGGTTGGGCATCATGTCGGTCGCCGTCGCGACCCGGTTGGTGTAGTTGAAGAAGCCGACGACGCTGGCCGCATCCCAGATGTCCTTTTCGGTCAGGCCCGCCGCGCGCAGCGCCGCGCGATCTTCCTCGCCGACCTCGGCCGGCGCTGCGGTGAGCTTGTGCGCGAACGCGAGCAACGCTCGCTGCCGCGCCGGTAGCGGTGCGGTGCGCCAGTTCATGACCAGCATCTCGCCCAACTGCGGATCGCCGCTGAGCTGGCGCACGGCGGCGCCGTGTGCCGTCAGGCAGTAGTAGCAGCGGTTTTCCGAGGAGACGACGACCGCCATCATTTCCCGCTCGAGCTTCGACAGGCCGGACTCCGCCAGCATCAGCTCGTTGTACATGTTGATGAATGCGCGCAGCTTGGTGGGCTCGAAGCTGTACGCCTCCAGAACGTTTGGAACGAAGCCGAGCTTCTGTTCGCAGATGCCGAAGTACTTCTGCATGTCGGGCTCGAGCTTGGCCCGCGTCGGTCGGCGAATCTTGAGTCCGGTGACGTGCTTGGGTTGTGGCATCGCTAGGCTCCTGGCCCTGCGGGCCGTCAGATAATGCGCCGCAGACCGGACGCGTTCGGCGTCGAAGTGTAACTCCCGCCCGGCGGCCCACGGGGACTGGATAAATATACAGTCACGATCGATAATCCCGCCATGGCCGCCGATCCGCTAGAGGTCCTCAATTCCGAGCAGCGTGCCGCTGCGACCTGGGGTGAGTGCGACGGCGCTCGGCGGGTGCGTGCCGGGCCGCTGCTGGTGATCGCCGGCGCCGGCACCGGCAAGACGCAGACGCTCGCGCACCGCGTCGCTCATCTGGTCCTGCACGGCGTGGATCCGGCGCGCATTCTGCTGCTGACCTTCTCCCGTCGGGCGGCCGAGGAGATGACCCGGCGCGCCGAGCGCATCGTTGCCGCGGCGCTGGCTCGCCCCGGCGCCGCGGGCGGTGCGACGCGTGCCTCGCGCCTGCCCTGGGCGGGTACCTTTCACTCGATTGCCAATCGGTTGCTGCGGCTGCATGCGCGTGAGGTCGGGCTCGACCCCACTTTCAGTGTGATTGATCGCGGCGATAGTGCCGACCTGCTCGATGTCGTCCGCCACGGGCTGGGCCTGTCGGCACGCGACAAGCGCTTTCCGCGCAAGGACACGTGCCTTGCGATCTACTCTCATCGCGTCAATACGCTGCGGCCGCTGGCGGCAACGCTGGCAGCACAGTGGCCGTGGTGCGTCGACTTCGAGCCCGACCTGACGCGGTTATTTCGCGCCTATGTCGAGCGCAAGCAGGCCGAGCAGTTGCTCGACTACGACGATCTGTTGCTCTACTGGCACGGCATGGTCAGTGATCCGGCGCTCGCGCGTCACGTCAGCGGGCTGTTCGAGCATGTGCTCGTTGATGAGTATCAGGACACCAACCGGTTGCAGGCGGGGATCCTGAAGGCGCTCAGGCCGGAAGGCGACGGACTCACCGTGGTGGGTGACGACGCACAATCGATCTACTCGTTCCGCGCCGCGACCGTTGACAATATCCTCGAGTTTCCCAGTCAGTACGAGCCGCCGGCACGGGTGGTGACGCTGGTGCGCAACTACCGCTCGACGCAGCCGATTCTGGATGCGGCAAACGCCTTGATCGCTGCGGCCGAGCGGCAGCACGACAAACAGCTTGTGGCGCATCGTGGCGACGGCGCGCGGCCGCGCTTGGTGAGTGTCGCCGACGACCGTGGGCAGGCCGACTACGTGATCGATGAAGTGCTCAAGGCGCGTGAAGCGGGTGTGCCGCTCAAGCGTCAGGCCGTGCTGTTCCGCTCCGGTCACCACAGTGACTTTCTGGAAGTGGAGCTTACTCGGCGCAATATTCCGTTCGTGAAGTACGGCGGCCTGAAGTTCCTCGAGGCCGCGCATGTCAAAGACTTCCTTGCGGTGCTGCGTTGGGCCGACAACCCGCGTAACCGCATCGCCGCATTTCGTGCGCTGCAACTACTGCCGGGCATGGGTCCGGTGCATAGCGATCGGTGTCTGGCGACGCTCGCGGCAGCACCGACGCTGGCAGCTGGCATGGCGGCGTTCGAGCCGCCGGCGGCCGCCCGCGCCGAGTGGCCGGCGCTGGTGACGCTGCTGAGCGCATTGTCTTCCCCCACTGCTGCGTGGCCGGGTCAGGTCGAGCAGGTCCGTGACTGGTATCGGCCCCATCTGGAGCGCAGTTACGACGCTGCCGGCGTGCGCGTGGGTGATCTGGAACAGCTGGTCCGTATTGCCGGCGGCTATCCCGACCGGCAGCGCTTCCTCACCGAGCTTGCGCTTGATCCGCCGCAGGCGAGCGGCGATCTGGCCGGTCCGCCATTACTGGACGAGGACTATCTGGTGCTGTCGACCGTCCACTCGGCGAAGGGGCAGGAGTGGCAGTCGGTGTACCTGCTGAACGTCAACGACGGCAACTTTCCCTCGGAGTTCGCCGCCGGTGACCCGGCGCTGCTCGAGGAGGAGCGCCGCCTGCTGTATGTCGCGATGACCCGCGCGCGCGATGCGCTGCACCTGATCGCCCCGCTGCGTTACTACGTGACGCAGCAGCCGCGTTACGGCGATGCGCACGTGTATGGCGCGACCAGTCGTTTCCTGACGCCGGAAGTGCTGGCGACGCTGGAGTCGAGCGGGCCGGCGTCGCCTGCCAGTGCGGGTGAGGTTGGCGACCGGCCGGCGATGCGTATCGATGTTGCTGCCAGCCTGCGGGCACTGTGGGACTAGCGGCAGCGGCCATGCTAGCGTGGCTGTCGGCACTGGGGGGGGCAGCATGGACGATAAGCGGCGTATTGATGATGTGGTAGTACCGCGTGCGACCACGCGCCGCGCGGTGTTGCGTGGGGTCTCCGCTGGCGTCGCGGCCGCGCTGCTGCCAGCCGTGGACGCCTGCGTGCCGCGCGCAGCTGGCGCTGCGGCTGCCGCCCAGGACCTGCCCGGCTACTATCCGCCGGCATTGACGGGCCTGCGCGGCACGCATGCGGGCGTCCTGGAGGCTGGCCACGCGCTGCGCGACCACCGGCCGCGGCCAGCGCCGCAGGCCACCGGCGAGGCGTACGACCTGGTGGTCGTCGGGGCGGGCATCAGCGGCCTTGCGGCCGCCTATCTGTATCGCCAGCAGGTGCCGGACGCGCGCGTGCTCTTGCTGGAAAACCACGACGATTTCGGCGGCCACGCCAAACGCAACGAGTTCACGCTCGACGGTCATCTGCAGTTGATGAACGGTGGCACCTACAGCATTGAGAGTCCCCGACCGTATAGCGCGGTCGCGGACGGCGTGCTGCGTAGCCTCGGCATTGAGGCGACGGCACTGGCTGAACGCATCCAGTCGCCACAGTTTTATGAGTCGCTCGGTCTTCAGTCCGGCATCTTTCTGGATCGGGAGACCTTTGGCGCCGATCACTTGCTGCGGCGCGACCCGGCGGTGAAATGGTCGCAGACGCTCGCGCTCACGCCGCTGTCGGCGCGGGCGCGGCAGGATATTGCCCGGCTGGAGGAGTCGCACGTCGACTATCTGCCGGGGCTCTCGCTCGACGCCAAGGAGTCGCTGCTGGCCACGATCAGCTATGCCCGCTATCTGCGCGAGTATGTGCACGTCGATGCAGCGGTCATCGCGTTTTATCAGCAGCGCACCCACGGCCTGTGGGGCATCGGCATAGATGCGGTGGCGGCGCTGGAGGCCTGGAGTCAGGCGTTGCCGGGTTTCGAGGGGCTGGGCCTTGGTAGGCGCACCAGCCCGCTGATGGGGCCAACTGCGGCGGGCTTCATTGAGACGGGCGGCTCTGTCGACGTGCATCTGCCAGACGGTGGTGCAACGATTGCGCGTGCCCTCGTGCGCGCGCTGGTGCCCGCGGCCCTGCCCGGCACCAGCCTCGACGATCTGATCACCTCGCGTGCCGACTACGCGGCCCTTGACCGGCCTGGGCAGCCAGCCCGTGTTCGGCTGAATGCTACCGTCGTCGGTGTCGCCAACCTCGGCCAGAGCGGCGAGGGTGTGCGGATCGATTACATGCGCGGCGCTACCGTGCACAGGGTGCTCGCGCGTCACTGCGTGCTAGCCTGTTGGAACGCGGTGATCCCCCACCTTTGCCCAGAGCTGCCAGCAGAGCAGCAGGCGGCGCTGCGTGAAGCGGTCAAGACGCCGCTCATCTATGCGAGTATTGCGATCGCCGACGCGCGTGCATTTTCTGCCCTCGGTGTGCGTGACATTCATGCGCCCGGTGGCTACTTCAGTGACATCGCCCTCAACGAGTGCGTGGCCATTGGCCAGTACGCGACGCCGCGTACGCTGGAGTCACCGACTCTCGTGCGGATGTCGCGCACACCGTGCGCACCGGGACTGCCGGAGCACGACCAGAACCGCGCCGGTCGAGCGCAGATGCTGGCGACTTCGCTGCCGGCGTACGAGGCCGAAGTGCGCGCGCAACTGCAGCGCATGCTGGGGGCAGGCGGCTTCGACGCCGAGCGGGATATCCGCGCGATCACTATCAACCGCTGGCCGCATGGTTACGCGCGCGAGTTTAATCCGCTGTGGGATCGCTGGCGGCCCGAGGCGGAGCGCGCGCATGTGCTCGGCCGCGCGCGCCATGGCGCGATCACGATCGCGAACTCCGACGCGGCGAGCTTTGCCTACATGGATGCTGCCATCGAACAGGCGCATCGTGCCGTTCACGAGCTGATCGACGCCTGAGCTGCCGGAGAACACTATGAAGTCGTTGCTGCCCACCTTGTTGTTGCTATCAGTTGCAGTCTCGGCCGGTGCCGGTGCCGATGCCGCTGCCGCGCCGCGTGGGGTGGACCTTGTCCTGCTGAATGGCCACGTGCTCACCGTCGATGCCCGCGATTCGGTAGCGCAGGCGCTGGCGGTGCGTGATGGTCGGGTGTTTGCGGTGGGTTCCAACCGCTCGATCCGCGCGCTGATCGGGCCTGGCACAACTGTTATCGACCTGCGTGGTCGTACGGCGACGCCCGGACTGATCGATGCGCATGCGCATATCTCGTCCGGCGGACTGGCTGCCGTCACCTCCGTTGACCTGGGGGGCGCGCGCAGCATCGGCGAGGTCGTTGCGCTGTTGGCTGCGCGGGCCAAGACGCTGGCGCCGGGTGCCTGGCTGCTTGGCAGTGGCTGGGACGAGGGCAAGCTTGCCGAGCATCGCTACGTCGAGGCGCAGGATCTCGACGCGGCGGCGCCTGCTAATCCAGTTTGGATCGATCACACGACGGGGCACTACGGTACCGCGAATAGTCGCGCGCTTGCGCTCGCCGGCATCACGGCGGCGAGCGTCGATCCGCCGGCTGGCACCATTGACCGCGACGCCACTGGCGCGCCGACCGGCGTCATGAAGGAAGGTGCCCGTGACCTGATGGTTTCGTTCATTCCCGAGCCGAGCAGTGCCGATCGGCGCGCCGGCATCCTCGCAAGCGTGCGGCTGATGAATCGCGAGGGCATGACCGCGGCGAAGGACCCGAATATTTATCCCGCCGATTGGGACGCCTATAGCTCGCTGGCCGCTGAAGGCCTGCTGACGGCACATGTCTGCACGTTGTGGAATACCGGCACCACGCTCGTCTCTGCCGAGGCAATGATCGCGCGGCTCGCGTCGCTGCCGGGTCCGCGCAGTCATCCCGCCGGCGCCGATCTCGTCTCGTGCGGCGTCAAGCTGTTCATGGATGGCAGCGGTGGGGCGCGCACGGCGTGGGTCTACGACGACTGGAACCGCCAAAGCGTATCGCTGGATCGCGGCAACCACGGCTATCCGCTGATCGAGCCCGACGTCTATCGCGCGGTGGTGCGGTTGTTCAACGACGCCGGTATCCACATCGGCACGCACGCGATTGGCGATCGGGCGATCGACTGGGTCGTCGACAGCTATGCCGAGGCGCTGACGGCCCATCCCGGACTGGGGCTGCGGCACAGCATCATCCACGCCAATATTCCGACTGACGGCGCCATCGCCACGATGGCGCGGCTGCAGCGGCAGTTCGACGCGGGTTACCCCGAAGCGCAGGCGCCGTTCAGCTGGTGGATAGGCGATACCTATGCCGCGAATTTTGGGCCGGCGCGCGCCGCGCGCCTGAACCCGTTCCGTACTTACCTGGAGCGCGGCGTGCGCTGGGCGGGCGGTTCGGACTACGACGTGACGCCGCTGCCGGCACGGTTCGGGCTATGGGCGTCCATCGCCCGCGAAACGCTGCAGGGCACGTGGGGGCGTCAGCCGTTCGGCAGTCGCGAGTCGGTCGATGTGCACGCGGCACTGCGCTCGTATACCGTCTGGGCGGCGAGGCAGCTTTTCATCGAGGACGAGGCGGGCTCTTTGGAACGCGGCAAGAGCGCTGATGTCGCCGTGTGGGACCGCAACCCTTACACCGTGCCAACCGCTGAACTGAAGGATCTGCAGTGCGAGCTCACGCTTTATCGGGGCCGCATAGTTCACCGCGCGGAGCACTCTGCGTTGCGCATTCGCGCTGGCGCTGTGCGTGCTAGCGGGTCCGCGGCTTCCGGAACCTGAGAGTGAAGCGATCGCTTTCGCCAATGGCGGCGTAGCGGTCGCGCTCCTTGTCGCCGAGGCGCCACGTTGGCGGTAGCGCCCAGACACCCTGCTCATAGTCGCGCGTGTCTTTGCTGTTGGCGTTCAGCTCCGACGAACCGATGAACTCGAAGCCGGCCTTCTCTACCAGATCGATCGCGAACTGCTCGTTCACGTAGCCCAGATGGGCGCGGGGATCGACTGGCGCCGCCGGCTCCGCCCGATGGTCGACTATGCCGAGTACGCCGCCGGGTTTGAGTGCGTCGAACATTGCCGTCAGCATCGCTGCAGCGGCGTTGTCACGCGCCAGCCAGTTGTGCAGGTTGCGGAATGTGACGATCAGGTCGACCGACTCCCGGGGTACCGGCGCAAGCGCGCCTGGATACTGCAACGCCACCACCTGCACCTTGTCGTAGACAGTCGGCGCTCCGTCCAGCTTCGTCCGAAACGTGCGGATGCTGTCCTGGGTGAATTTGCTTTCGGCGGCCGGGTCGTAGCCCGCTGCGATGTAGTGTCCCCGGCCCCGCAGCAGCGGCGCCAGTACCTCGGTGTACCAGCCGCCGGCGCCGGGCCAGACCTCCATGACCGTCTGGTTGTCGCGCAGGCCGAAGAACTCCAGAGTCTCGCGCGGGTGGCGATAGGCGTCGCGCGCGCGGTTGGCCGCCGAGCGCTGTGGTCCGAGCAGGACCTGATCGAGCGCCGTGAGTGTGGCCGCATCGCTACGCGGCAGTGAGCGGTCCAGGGTCGGTGCGGCGACGGCGGGCTTGGCGGCTGTCGTGGGCGCGACCGGTTTCGTTGCGCAGCCTGCAACCAGCAACGGCAGCACGGCGGCGCAGGCGCAGAGGCGACGTTTCAACGCGGTCATCGGCGGACTCCGGCAATACGCTGCGGGTGGGCAGCAAGCGGCCTGCTGCGGGAGGGGATTCTAGCGCCCCCGCTCCATGAGGTCTCGCACCGCGGCACAGGCTTGGCGCTGTGCGGGCCGGGTGTGCGTAACGTTGGCTCGGTCCGTAAACAAAAACCCCGCCTTGCGGCGGGGTCGAAGATCGCGTGTCGTTTTGCGACGGATTCTGATTAGTAGCCGCGGTCGCCGTAGCCGCCGCCACCACCGCCGCCGCCGCGGCCGCCACCACCGCCACCACCGCCACCACCGTAGCCGCCGCCACCACCGCCACCGTAGCCGCCGCCGCCGCCTGGACGCGGGCCACGCGGTCGTTCCTGCGCCTCGTTCACGCGCAGTTGACGTCCGCCCATGTTGAAGCCATTCATCTGCGCAATGGCGTTCTGTGCGTCGGAGTCCGCCATGTCAACGAAAGCGAAGCCGCGCGGGCGCCCCGTCTCACGATCGTTAATGAGCTTTACAGATTCGACTTTGCCGTGTGCCTCGAATAGCGAGCGCACTTCGTCTTCGGTCGCAGAGAAGGGAAGGTTGCCTACGTAAATAGTCGTCATCGAATCATCTCACTCGCTCTGGCGTGCGCACGGGCAAAGGCCCGGTTGCATCGCGTCCTCACCACGGACCCGGAGAGGACGTCTGCGTACCGAGGGCGTACGTAGGCGGCAAACCGAGCCCGAACCGTAGGTCGTGTGCTGATCAACTTGTGCGGGCAATGAAGAAGAGGTCGACAGCGAAAAAAGCGCTGTCTGAGCAACCAGATCAATCGCCCAGCTAAGAAGGTCTCGCGAATACAACCTCAAAGGATCCTACGCGGTCCCCCGAAACGACGCAATTTCCGCGTTACGGATCAATGACTTTCGCTGTGCACTGCACAAATTTTGAAATTCTTGATTTCGCCAGGCTCACGAACCGTGACCGGCGCAGCGGGATGGAGCGCCCCCGCTGTGCTCAACTCTCGTTATCAGGCTCGAGGTAGGCATAGCCGTGCAGCTCCGCCTCGTAGAACCGCTTCAGCCGCTGGCTTTCCGGCACTGTCAGGCGGTTTTCCCGGACCGCACGCTCGCAGTCGCGAGCGAGCCGGGGGTAGAGCTCGTCGGTGTCGTACTCCATGTAGCCGAGCACCTGTAGGGCGGTATCGCCTTTGACGGTTTCCTCGATCCACCAGCCGCCGTCATCGAGCAGACGGATGTGCACGACATGGGTGTCACCGAACAGGTTGTGCAGGTCGCCGAGCGTCTCCTGATAGGCGCCGACCAGGAACGCCGCGAGGTAGTAGTCCTCGCCCTCGCGTAGCTCGTGCACTTCGAGTGTGCGCTTGGTGTCGCGCCTCGATACGAAGCGGTCAATCTTGCCATCAGAGTCGCAGGTGATGTCGGCCAGCACGGCGTTGCGCGAGGGCTTCTCACCCAGACGATGGATAGGCATCAGCGGGAACAGCTGGCCTATTGCCCACGAGTCCGGCAGCGACTGGAAAACCGAGAAATTGCAAAAATAGATGTCGGAAAGAATCGTTTCCAGATCTTCCAGTTCTTCCGGCACCGACTCGAGCTTGCGGCACAGGTCGCGGATTCGCGCGCACGTCGCCCAGTACAGGCGTTCCGCGAGACCTCGGAACTCGAGGTTCAGGTAGCCGAGATTGAACATCTGCAGCGCCTGTTCGCGCGCCTGCAGTGCGTCATGCCAGCACTCGACCAGTCGTCGTTCGGTGACCGATCGGTAGGCGTCGAACAGGTCGCGGACCGGCTGCGGGATCTGCTCGGCCGTGTGGCCGTGGTCTTCGAGCTGATTGGCGACGCGGAACTGGTCCAGTGCACTTGTGCCCAGCACGTTGAACACCAGTACGGAGTGATGCGCCGCGATCGCACGACCCGACTCGGTCACGATCGTGGGATGGGGGATGTTGCGGGCGTTGCAAACGGCCGCGATTCGGTAGACGACATCGCTCGCGTACTCATTGAGCGTGTAGTTCATCGAGGATTCGTAGTTCGTGCGGCTGCCGTCGTAATCGATGCCCAGTCCGCCGCCGATGTCGAGGTACTCGACCCCCGCACCGAGCAGGCGCAGCTCGGCGTAGACGTGCGCGAGTTCCGTGACCGCGTCCTTGACGCGCCGGATGTCCTGCAGCTGTGAGCCGATGTGGCAGTGCACGAGCTTGAGGCAGTCGAGCATGTCGTGCTGCTTCAGCACCTCGACGACTTCGAGGATCTCGGTGATGAACAGACCGAACTTCGACTTTTCGCCCGAGGACTCGCGCCAGCGTCCGGCGCCTTCGGCAGCGAGCTTGACGCGTACGCCGATGTTCGGACGGATGCCGTACTTCTGTGCGTGCTTGAGGATCAGGCCGAGTTCCACGAAGTTCTCGACCACCGGCACGATCTTGCGGCCCAGCTTGGCGGCGAGTGTCACCGTCTCGATGTAGCTGTCGTCCTTGAAGCCGTTGCAGATGATCAGCCGGTCCGTGTTGCTTTCGGTCAGGCCCATCACGACCAGCAGCTCAGGCTTGGAGCCGGCCTCGAGGCCGAAGCCGAACGCCGCACCGCTGCGGTAGACCTCTTCCACCACCAGCCGCTGCTGGTTCACCTTGATCGGAAATACGGACGAGTAGCGGCCCTTGTAGTCGTTCTCGACGATCGCCTGACAGAACGCGTCGTTCAGACTTTTCAGGCGATGGGCGATGATGTCGGAGAAGCGGATCACGACCGGCGCGGTCAGATCGCGGGCCTTCAGGCCTTCGACGACCTCGAGCAGGTCGATTTCGCGGCCGGGCTGCTGGTCCGGGCGGACCGCAACGTGGCCGGCTTCGTTGACGCCGAAATAGCCGCCGCCCCAGGAATCCACCTGGTACAGCTGTGCGGAATCGTCGACTTTCCAGCCGAGGGGGGCAGCAAATTTGGGCGCGGGGCTATTCACAGGCGTCCTGGCCGGTGGCTGGCGAACGCGCGCACCATAGCAAAATGACGCTACATGTAAATGATCCAGGCCCTCAGGGTCCGACCGCCACCGTCCGTCCCGGGTCCCGGCTCCACTCGCTCCACGAGCCGGGATAGAGCCGCGCGCCCGGAAGTCCCGCAATTTCCAGTGCTAACAGCGTATGACAGGCCGTCACGCCTGAGCCGCACATGCTGATTGCCTCGGTTGGCGGATGGCCGTGCAGTTGGCGGGTGAGAACGGCGGCGAGCGCTTCTGGCGCGAGGAAGCTGCCGTTTTGCGCAAGATTTCGCGCGAAGTGGTGGTTGTGGGCGCCAGGCACGTGACCTGCTTGCGGGTCCAGCGGCTCAAGGCGCCCTTCGTAGCGTTCGGGTGCGCGCGCATCCAGCAGCACGCACTCGTTGCGCGCCACCAGTCGTACAACGTCGTCGCCAGAGACGTGCATCGTGGCGTCCGGCCGGGCAACAAAATGGCGTGGGCCGACCGACACCGGTGGGACGGACAGCGGCAGCGCCGCGGCGCGCCAGGCGGCCAGTCCGCCATCGAGCACCGCAACGCGGCGGTGGCCGAGCCAGCGCAGCAGCCACCACAGTCGTGCGGCGTAGGCGCCATTGGATTCGTCATAGGCGACGACCTGGATGGAGTCGTTGATGCCTAGCCGGCCCAGGGTCAGAGCGAGATCTTCCGGCTCCGGCAGTGGGTGCCGGCCGCTCCACGGCGTGCGCGGCCCAGACAGGTCCGCGTCGAGGTGCGCGTAGACCGCGCCGGGCAGGTGGCCGCTGAGGTAGAGCGCGCGCCCGGCGTCTGGATTGCCGAGCTCGAAGCGGCAGTCGACGACCCGAAATGACGGGTCGGCGAGGTGACCTTTTAGCGTCGCCACGTCTACCAGCGTCTCGTAAGTCATCGCGCAGCTCCTTACGGCCGGCGGGAAGTGTAGCGCGGCCTCCACTGCGCGCGGCTAAAATCCGCGCCCACAACGCGCTCGGCGATGGCGATTGAGCTGTATTGGGCGCGCGTCGGCTGCGCATACGCACGCGCTTGAGCGCCGGCTGGCGAATTCAGCGTGGACGGCAGGCACCCGGGCGTCCGCTACCGACCTTGTGATCGTCCCTTGGAGGCAACTGCTCCGGTATGTGCCGGCAGCCCTGGTTGGGGCGAGCCACGCGCCCGCTTTCTGCCGGTTGAGGTAAAGTACCCGGCCCTTGCGCGCTGGCTTGCGCGGGTGGAGTCGCTGCCCGGTTTTGCCGCTATGCGTCCGGTACATTGGATAGACAGGCAATCATGACCATCGAACACAAAGTCCACGTGACTTTCCCCGGTCGGCTGATCTTCATCGGCTTCGGCAGCATTGGCCAGGGCGTCCTGCCGTTGATCCTGCGCCACATCGGTGGATTGTCCTGCGACCGGATTACGATCGTGACCGCGGACGAGCTGGGCCTTGCCTGTGCGCAGGAGTACGGCATCACCCACCTGGTGCAGCCGCTGACTCGTGAGAATTTCCGCCAGGTGCTCGAGCCGCTGGTCGGGCGTGGTGACTTTGTTCTGAATCTCTCGGTGGACGTTTCCTCGATCGCGCTGATCAAGTACTGCTGGGAACGCGGCGCGCTGTACCTCGACACGTGCCTCGAGCCGTGGCCGGGCGGTTACACGGATCCGTCGGTGTCGCCGTCGCGGCGTACGAACTACGCGCTGCGTGAGGAAGCCCTCGCGTTGCGCAAGCTCAAGGACAAGGACAAGACGCCGAAGCCGACTGCGGTCGTGACGCACGGCGCGAACCCGGGTCTGGTGCAGCACCTCGTCAAGCAGGCGCTGTTGAACCTCGCGGTCGATCTCAAGGTCGATGCGGGTGATCCTAAGACGCGGGAGGAGTGGGCGGCGCTGGCCAAGTCGGTCGGCGTCAAGGTCATCCACATCGCCGAGCGCGATACGCAGATGCCAAGTCTGCCGAAGCGGATGAACGAGTTCGTCAACACCTGGTCAGTCGAGGGCTTCATCAGCGAGGGCTGCCAGCCGGCGGAGCTCGGCTGGGGCTCACACGAGCGTAACTTTCCGCGCGACGGCCGCAAGCACGACTTTGGCCCGGGCTGCGCGATCTACCTGATGCAGCCGGGTGCGGCGACTCGCGTGCGTACCTGGACGCCGCGCGCCGGCTATTTTCACGGCTTCCTGATCACACATGGTGAGGCGATGTCGATCGCCGACTACTACACGATCAGGGACGGCGATCAGCTCGTCTATCGCCCAACCGTGCACTACGCCTATCACCCCTGCGATTCGGCGGTGATGTCACTGCACGAGTTTGCTGGCCGCAACTATCGCCTGCAGGACAGCAAGCGGATCCTGATGAACGAGATCGAAAGTGGCGGCATTGACGAGCTGGGCGTGCTGCTCGCGGGCCACAAGAACAACGCCTACTGGTACGGCTCGCAGCTGTCGATCGACGAGGCGCGCACGCTAGCGCCGCACAACAACGCCACCAGTTTGCAGGTCACCGTATCGGTGCTGTCGGGCATGATCTGGGCGATTGAGAACCCCGCGCTTGGCGTCGTTGAGCCGGACGAGATGGATTTCCGTCGCAACCTCGAGATCTGCATGCCCTATCTGGGGCCAGTGGTCGGCGAGTACACGGACTGGAATCCGCTACATGACCGCTCGCGCTTTTTCGTGGAAGACATCGATACGTCCGATCCGTGGCAGTTCAAGAACGTGCGCGTCGTCTGACGCGCACGGGCCGCGCATTTTTTTAGGGCGCCGCTTCGCCGTAGCGGATTGAGCAGATCACGAAGCGCTGTGCTGCGCCCGGCAGCTGCAGTACCACCTCGTCGTCGAGCCTGCGGCCTAGCAGTACGCGACCGAGCGGCGCATCCATGCTGATGTAGCGCGGGTCCATATCGAACTCGTCCGGCCCGACGATCCGGTAGTGGCGCAGTGCGCCGTCCTCGTCCTCCAGCTCTATCCAGGCACCGAAGAACACGCGCTTAGGATCCGACGGCGGTTGTTCGACGATCACGATTCCGTCCAGACGCTGGCGCAGGAAGCGCACCCGGCGGTCGATTTCGCGCAGCCGCTTCTTGCCGTAGGTGTATTCCGCATTCTCCGAGCGGTCGCCTTGTGCGGCCGCTTCGGACACGGATTGGGTGACTTGCGGTCGCTCGACGCGCCAGAGCGTGTCCAGTTCGGCGCGCAGTCGCTCGGCACCCACTCGGGTGATGTACTGCGATCCCGGCGATGTTGGTGGCCGCCAGCGCCCCATGTCCTGCTCTCCTGCGGCCGGCCATCGGCCGGTTTGCGACTTATTTCACGGATTCTACGGGCGCCGGGCCCTAATCTGCGTGCCATGAGCGTTAAGTTCTACACGCGGTTTGTAGCGGACCTCGGCACCAAGGGGCCGAGCGAGTACACCGGCATCGTGGAAATCGCTGGCCAGGATCGGCTGCCGTCCGATCCGCAGCGGGTCGCGCTGCTGATTGCTCGCGATCTGGACCTTGAGGCCGAAGAGGTCCGTGTCCTGCAGTGGTCGCGTTTGCACTGAATCCCCTAGCGGACTGCGACGCATTCTTGTGATTGCGTCCGCTTTCTGAACCCCGGGCAGTTCCCGGGGTTTTTTTTGTCCCTCGGCATCCCCCAACGCGTCGCGCTGCGACCCGGTCCAGGGGGCGCCCCCCCCTTGGGTCGCCGCCGTCGCCAACCGGGCTTCAACTGCGCACTTGCGTAGTGGGGGATTAATACCCATATAGTGGAGGCGGCGGCCCCCCAGGCCGCAAGGAGAACCCATGCGATCGATCCTGCGTACCCCATTGCTGCTTGTCTCTCTGGCGGCTGGCTTCCTCTTGTCCGGTTGTGGTTACAACAATATCCAGACCCTAGATGAGCAGACCAAGTCGGCGTGGTCCGAGGTGCTGAACCAGTACCAGCGGCGTGCTGACTTGATCCCGAACCTGGTCAATACCGTGAAGGGTTACGCGCAGCAGGAGCAGGCCGTGCTCATCGGCGTGACCGAGGCGCGCGCCAAGGCCTCCTCGATCAAGGTCAATGCCGGCGACGCGGCGTCGCTAAAGCAGTTCCAGCAGGCGCAAGGCGAGCTGTCCGGCGCGCTGTCGCGCCTGCTCGTGGTGAGTGAGCGTTATCCGGAGCTGAAGTCCGACCAGAACTTCCGCGACCTGCAGGTTCAGTTGGAAAGCACCGAGAACCGGATCACCGTGGCTCGCAACCGCTACATCGAGGCGGTGAAGGAGTACAACACGACGATTCGCCAGTTTCCGGTCAACCTGACCGCGAAGATGTTCGGCGCTGATCTGAAGCCTAATTTCAGTGTTGAGAACGAGGCGCAGATCTCCAAGCCGCCGGCCGTGGACTTCTCGGCGCCGGCCAAGCCTGCGGGCTGACGCGGCGTTGAGAAGGCAGGCTGTCGTGCTGTCGCGGCTGGCCGCGCTGCTGTTTGCTTTGCTGCTGTTGCCGCTCGCGGCGCCAGCTGTTGAGCAGGTGGCGGTGCCGCCGGTCGCGCGCGTCACTGACCTGACCGGCACGCTGTCGCCGGATCAGCTGTCGTCGCTGACGGCGAAGCTCGCTCGCTTCGAGGCTGACAAGGGTAGTCAGATTGCCGTGCTGATAGTGCCGAACACTCAGCCGGAGGACATTGCCGAGTACGGCATTCGGGTCGCCGATGCGTGGAAGCTCGGCCGCAAGGGCGTTGACGATGGGCTGATCCTGCTGGTGGCCAAGGATGACCACCGGATGCGCATCGAGGTGGGCCGTGGGCTTGAAGGGCCGGTGCCGGACATCCTCGCCCATCGGGTTATCGATGAATTCCTGCAGCCAGCGTTTCGCGCCGGCGATTTCTATGGCGGTATCGATCGCGCGCTCGATCGCATCATTGGGCTGGTCAATGGCGAGGATCTGCCACCACCACCGGCCCGGCGGGCATCGGCTCGGGGCCATGGCATCAATGGTATTTTCGCGGTGCTGCTCGTCATCGGCCTGATAGGGGGGCCGTTGCTGCGGCAGATGTTCGGCCGGCCTGTTGGCGCCATCGTTACCGGGGGTGTCGCGGCGGCACTGGTGTTCGTGCTGATGCATGCGCTGGGGTTTGCGATCCTGGCCGGCCTTGCGGCATTCCTGTTTACGGCCCTTGGCGGCCTGGGTGGCGGGAGTGGCTTCGGCGGCGGTGGCTTTGGGGGCGGCGGCTTCGGCGGTGGCGGCTTCGGTGGCGGTGGTGGCGGCGGCGGTGGTGGTTTCGGTGGCGGCGGTGGTGGCTTCAGCGGCGGCGGTTCGTCGGGGAACTGGTGACATGAATCGACTGCAACGTCTGTTCAGGCATCTTCTGGAGACGCGCTTTTCGACGCGGCGCCGTTTCACGCCGGCGGTCCTTGACGCGGTCGAGGTCGCGGTCAGGAGCGCCGAGGCTGCGCATTGCGGCGAAGTCCGCTTCGTCGTCGAGACTGACCTGGATGTCTGGTCCATCCTCGCGGGTAAGTCGCCGCGCCAGCGCGCGCTCGAGCTCTACTCGGGTTTGGCGGTCTGGGACACCGAGCGCAACAACGGCGTCCTGGTGTACGTTCTGTTCGCTGACCGCGCCGTAGAAATCGTCGCCGATCGGGGCTTCAATGGCCTGGTCACGGCCGATGAGTGGGCGGCCGTCTGCCGCAAGATGGAGTCTGAATTTCGCCAAGGGCGCTGGCAGCAGGGGGCGCTGGCCGGGGTCGCGGCTGCCGCGGCTCTTGTTGCGCGACATTTTCCTGGCAATGGGCAGCACGGCAATGAACTACCGGATCGTCCGCTGCTGCTCTAGGTTTGGCGCCGGACTGGCGCTGCTGGCCTGGCTGTCGGGCTGCGCGCTACTCCATTCGCCGCCGCCGCCGCCGCCGCCAGCGCCGCCGCTGCCGGTGATAGCGCCGCCGCCGGTGCTGTCGCGAGCGGCCGCTACTCACCGATTCACGCTGGATTCGCCAAGCGAAGGCGTTGTCGGCAGCCTCGTGATGACGACCGCTAGTGCCGATGACACGCTGCCGGACATTGCGCGCCGCTTCAACATTGGCTACGAGGAAATCGTCCGTGCCAATCCCGGCGTTGACCCGTGGCTTCCCGGCGCTGGGCGCGAGATTGTGGTTCCTACCCACTTCGTCCTGCCCGACGCGCCGCATGAAGGCGTGGTGATCAACGTTGCGGCGATGCGCCTGTACTACTACCCGAAGATGGCACGCGGCGAGCGGCAGGTCGTGGTCACCCACCCGATCGGCATCGGCAAGGTCGGCTGGCAGACGCCGGAAGGCACGACGAAGGTCGTGGCCAGGGTCAAGGATCCTGTCTGGGTGCCGCCGGTGTCAGTGCGCAAGGAGCACCTCGAGAACGGTGACGTGCTGCCCGCGAAGGTGCCGGCCGGGCCGGATAACCCGCTAGGGGCGTACATGTTCCGGTTGGGTTGGCCGAGCTACCTGATCCACGGGACCAACAAGCCCTATGGCGTCGGTATGCGTTCGAGTCACGGCTGCGTACGCCTTTACCCGGAGGACATCGCGATCCTCTATGGCACGGTCCCGATCGGCACCCCGGTGCGCGTCGTGAACCAGCCGGTGGTAGTCGGCTGGCGGGATGAAACGCTTTACGCGCAGGCCTACGGCGCGCTGGAGGACGATTCACGCCACGCGCGCCCGCAGGCGGTGTTGCCGGCACTGAAGAGCGCCAAGGGGCCGCTGTGGCAGCGCATTCGCGCGCACGAGGCGGAGATCGACTGGGAGCAGCTGCGTGCGCTCGCAGCCACGCCGCGCGGCGTGCCGCTGTCGGTAATGAAGCGCGATTCCGCTTCTCTCAGCACGGCGGTCGCGGCGGCCCAGCGCGTGCGCAACGAACTGCCGGACGGGGCTACCTGGGACGGCAGCAGCGGACTGCTGGTCGACCAGCAGCAGTACAACGAGATGATCGGCGCCCGCGAGGTGCCGGTAGCCGACGCGGTGCCAGTACCGGCCGGCGCGAACCCGGCGCCGCCTATGCGCTGATTGTGGATTGGGCCACTGTCACACGCCCGTCACCGAGCCGTCATATCGTCCACCTTGTTCTGGTGGACGAAGGAAGATGGCTTTGCGCATCCTGATGATCTCGGACGTGAGCTTTCCACGCGTCAACGGCGTGTCGACGTCGATCGCGACCTTCCGGCAGAGCCTGGCCGAGCTGGGCCACGAATCGACGCTGATTGCGCCGGCGTATCCGGCGGCAGCCGACAACGAGCCTGGCGTCCTGCGGGTTCCGTCGCGGGGCGTGCCGCGCGATCCCGAGGATCGGTTCATGAGTCGTCGCCACATAGAGCGACTGCAGCCGTCGCTCGCGTCTGGCGGCTACGACGTTGTTCACATCCACACGCCGTTCGTTGCCCACTATGCCGGCGTCGCGCTTGCCCGCCGTCTGCGCGTGCCGGTGGTCGAGACGTACCACACGTTCTTCGAGGAATATCTGCACCACTACGTGCCGTTTTTGCCCAAGGCGCTGACACGGCGGTTGGCGCGGCGCATGAGCGTCTCGCAGTGTGCTGCCGTCGACGCACTGGTAGTGCCGTCGCGGCAGATGCTTGAGCGGCTGCGCGGCTATGGCATCACCGGTCGCGCCGAGGTGTTGCCGACGGGCGTTGATCTTGCACGCTTCCGCGGCGGTGACGGGCAGGCGTTCCGGCGCCAGCACCAGATCCCGGCCTCAAGGCCGGTGCTGGTGCACATCTCACGCGTCGCGCACGAGAAGAACATCGACTTTATTCTCAGAGCGCTCGTGACGGTGCGCCAGGATGTGCCGGACGTGTTGCTGGTGATCGCCGGCGAGGGCCCGGCGCTAGGGCATTTGCAGCAACTCACCGCTCGCCTCGGGCTCGTGCCGAACGTGCAGTTCGTCGGTTACCTTGATCGCGCCTCTACACTGCTCGACTGCTACCGCGCGGGCGATGCGTTCGTGTTCGCCTCGCGCACCGAAACGCAGGGTCTGGTGCTGCTGGAGGCGCTCGCGCTCGGCGTGCCGGTGGTATCCACGGCGGTGATGGGCACCGTTGACGTGCTGGCTGGCGTGCAAGGCGCCGTTGTTGCCCCCGACGAAGTCGGCGGCTTCGCGGCGAGTGTCGTGCGTGTGCTGAAGGACCCCGAGCTGCGTGCGCGCCTCGCGCTGGCGGCACCTGCGGATGCGGCCGGGTGGTCGGCTGCGGCGATGGCGGATCGCCTCGCCGCGTTGTATCGGTCGCTCGCGACGGGTGTGGTGGACACAGGCTATAGTCCGTCCCCCAGTTCTGCGCTGACGGACCCGATATGCCGACCGAATGGCTCCGTGTGATGCTCGAAGAGGTTGAGCGCAAGCGCCGCGAGGCCGCCGCTGCGAAGGCGGAGGCCGAGCGCCGTACCGCCGGCGCCTTGCAGGTGCCCCGTGCGGCCGCTGGCCGTTGACCCTCCGCGTGGCGGCTCTCGGGTCGTGAGTCGCGCTGTGCTACTCTGAGCGAGCACAAGTAAAGGGGACCTCCGGGTTGCGCGCAAGACTCACGCCCGGCATACATGTAGCGATTGAGGTCAGCGCCGGGCAGGCGATCGCCCGCGTCGCCACCGCCACTGCTGCGTTCGTCGGCCGCGCCCTGCGCGGACCGGTTAACCGCCCTGTGCTAATCACCAGCTTCGCCGACTTTCAGTCCGTGTTTGGTGGCCTGTGGCAGCCGAGTACGCTGTCGTACGCGATCGAGCAATACTTCGAAAATGGTGGTCGCGAGGCGCGCGTGGTGCGCGTGGTCAACGGTGGCCGGCCCTCAACGCTGACGATGCCGGTGCCGCACGGCACGCCGCTGACGCTGGAGGCCTGCTGCCCGGGTACGCGCGAATTTCTGCGCGCCGCGGTCGACTACGACAACATTTCCGCCGCTGACGCTGACTTGTTCAACATCGTCGTGCACCGCGTGCGGGCGCCGGGCTCTGAGCACGTCGAGGATCAGGAGATCTACGAGCGGGTCTCGGTGGCGCCGGACTCACCGCGACACGTCAGTCTGATGCTGGCAGAGTCGGAGCTCGTCCGGTTGCGTGGACCGGTGCCGCTGGAGCGTCCGGCGTTGACTCACCGTGGTGATGGTCGCGCATTCGCCTCCTACGTCAGCTCCAATCCCGACGGCGACGATGGTGGCCCACTCACCGACTACGACGTGATTGGCTCGGCGACTGCACGTACCGGCCTGTTCGCCTTCGCTGAGGCCGATACATTCAACTTTCTCTGCCTGCCGCCCTTGGCGCGCGAAACGCCGACTGGCGCGAGTGTGCTGCTGGTGGCCAAGCGGCTGTGCCGCGAGCGGCGGGCAATGCTGATGGTCGATCCACCGGCAGAGTGGACCACGCCTGCCGAAGCGCTCGCAGGCATGCGCAACTTCCATTTCGCGAGCGACAACGCGCTCATGTATTTCCCGTGGATCCAGGGCTACGACCGGCTGCGCGGCCGCTTTGAGAGCTTCCCGCCGGGTGCTGCCGCCGCTGGCATGCTCTCGCGCCTGGAGGCGGCGCGGCCGTTGTGGAACGCGGCCGACGCCGAAGATGGTCCGCTGCGGCCCGGGTTGCGACCGGCCTGCGCTGTGCCCGAGGAGTGGCGCGCGCGCCTCGCCAACGCCGGTGTGAACACGTTGCAGGCCGTGCGTGCGCGCAAGGCAGTTCGGGCGCGAACCCTGGCTGGCGCACGCGCGAGCATGCCCGACTGGCGCTACCTTGCGCTGCGGCGCCTCGCGCTCGGCGTGGTCGAGAGCGTCGCGTGTGGTACGCGCTGGGTGTTGTTCGAAGCGCCCGGTCCGGAGCTGTGGTGGCGCCTGCAGAAGCAGGTCGGCGAATTCCTCGCGAGCCTCGAGCAGGCCGGTGCTTTCCCGGCAGTGCCGCCGCGTCAGGCGTGGTTCGCTATTTGCGACGAGCGAGTCAATCCGCAGCGCCAGCTTGGCGGTGTCAATCTGCTGTTCGGCTATGCGGCCACTCGCGAGGGTGAGTGGCAGTGCTGGCTGCTGACGCACGGTCCGCAGGGCACTCGCGTGCAGCAGGTGAGCCTGAGCCGACTGCACTCAGCCGGCGGCCGGCCACCGATGGATCCCGACTTCGACGTCGCCACGATGCTGTACGAGCACCTGCCGCGCTAGTGCGTCGCTGGCTTGCCGTAGCCGCCGCCGCCGGGGGTCTCGATCAGGATCCGGTCGCCCGCCTCTACCTCGACCGCCGCTGTCGCGCCGAGCGACTCGCGCCGCCCGTCGTGGCGAACTACGGTTGTGCAGCCGCGGGCGCCGTCGCTGCCGCCGTCCAGCCCGCGCGGCGCCAGCCTTCGATGGTTGGCCAGGATGGCTGCCGACAGCGGCCGGCGGAACTCCAGGCAGCGCACCAGTCCGTCGCCGCCGCGGTAGTGACCTGCGCCGCCTGAGCCGCGTCGGTAGCTGAACTCACGCAGCAGCACTGGCAGGCGCGACTCGAGCACCTCCGGGTCCGTCAGTCGCGAGTTGGTCATGTGCGTCTGTACGCCGCTGGCGCCCTCGAAGCCGGGCCCCGCTCCAGCGCCGCCGGCGATCGTCTCGTAGTACTGGCAGTTGGCGTCGCCGAAAGTGAAGTTGTTCATCGTGCCCTGTGAGTCGGCCAGCACGCCGAGCGCGCCGTACAGCAGGTCGACGATGCACTGCGAGGTCTCGACGTTGCCGGCGACGACCGCGGCAGGCGGTTGCGGGTCCAGCAGCGAGCCGGCTGGAATCGTCAGCGTCAGTGGTGCGAGGCAGCCTTCGTTGAGAGGAATGTCGTCGTCGACCAGCGTCCGCAGTACGTACAGCACGGCCGCCGTACAGACGGCGCGCGGCGCGTTGAAATTGCTCGGCGACTGCGTCGAGGTGCCGGTGAAGTCGATGTGCGCGGTGCCGAGCACGGCGTCGACCTGCAGTGTTACTTCGATCCGCTCGCCGCCATCGAGCTCGCGCGCCCGGCGGATGGGGCCATGGCCTGCGATTGGCAGGGCACGCAGCGCTGCGCGCACGCGCGCTTCGGCGTGACGCTGCACGTGACCGAGATAGGCCGCGACCACCTCGGTGCCGTAGTCGTTGACCAGGCGCTCGAGCTCGGCAGCTCCGCGCGCGTTCGCCGCCAGCTGGGCGGCAAGGTCGGCGAGGTTGCGGGCGATGTTGCGCGCCGGCCAGGGCCCACGCCCGAGCAGGGCGCGCACCTGCGGCTCGTCGAAACGGCCGGCCGCGACGATGCGCTCGCCTTCGAACAAGGCGCCTTCCTCGTCGATGGTCCGACTGAACGGCGGCATGGAGCCTGGCGTGATGCCGCCAACGTCGGCATGGTGGGCACGCGAGGCAACCCAGAACGCCGGTTGCTGGCTGCCGGCGCGATGTACCGGGCTCACGACCGTGAGGTCCGGCAGGTGCGTGCCGCCGGCGTACGGTGAGTTGACCAGGAATGCATCGCCCGCAGCGACTGCCGTGCCGTGCAGGCTCATGACGGCACGCACGCTCGCACCCATCGAGCCCAGGTGTACCGGCATGTGTGGCGCGTTGGCTACCAGGCGCCCCTCGGCGTCGAACAGCGCGCAGGAGTAATCCAGCCTTTCGCGGATGTTGACCGAGCTTGCGGTCTGTTGCAGAACGGCGCCCATCTGCTCGGCAATGTGGGTGTACAGGCCGTTGAAGACCTCCAGGAGTACTGGATCCGGGCGCTGCGACTCGAGCGTGCGGCGCGCCCGCGGCGCGCTGCGGCTCAGCAGCAGTACGCCACCGTCGCGGTGCCGTGCGCGCCAGCCCGGCTCCAGTACCGTGGTGGCGGTGGCCTCCACCAGCAGCGCCGGTCCCTCGATCACCGCGTCAGCGGGCAGGGCGGCGCGGATCAGCACGGGTATCTGATGCCAGCGGTCGTCAAACCAGACGCGCGCGTGTCGCGCGATGCCGTTGTCGGCTGCGGCGGCAGGGGCCTCAAGCCGCACCTCGGTGCTGGGGCCCGCCAGCTCGACGCTGATCGCGGCGATCAGCAGCGGCGTGCCGTCAACCGGCCGATAGCCAAACCGCCGCATATGTTCGGCCGTGAATGCCACGGCCATGGGTCCTGCGGCATCCAGCGGCGTGGCGAGTGCCACCTCGGAGTCCACGACGCGTACCTCGGCGAGGATCGTGCAGTGGCTCGCCGGCAACCCGTCCAGAGCGGCGAGCGCGGCGCCACGCAGCACCTCGGCCAGTGCGTGGGCAGCGGCGACCCCCGCGTCATCCAACGGCAGCCCGAGGGTGCCGCGCCGCACCGCCCGCGCTTCGGCAAGCCCAATGCCGACCGCTGACAGCACGCCGGCCAGCGGATGAATCAGTATCGAGCGGACGTCGAGGGCTTCGGCGACCCGGCAGGCGGCCTGACCGCCGGCGCCACCAAAGCAGCTGAGCGTGAACTGGCCAGGGTCATGGCCGACCTTGAGGCTGACGTGCTTGATGGCGTTCGCCATGGTGTCGACCGCGACTGTCAGGAACCCTTCCGCCACCGCCTCCGGTGTGGTCGGCGCGCCGGTCTCGATCGCAACCCGGGCAGCGAGCGCCGCAAACCGCTCACGCACGACGGCGATGTCCAGCGGAGCGTCTCCATGGGGCCCGAACGCCGCAGGCAGGTCGACCGGCATCAGCCGGCCCAGCAGCACGTGGCAGTCGGTGACGGTCAGCGGACCGCCGCGGCCGTAGCTGGCGGGTCCTGGCACGGCGCCTGCCGACTCCGGGCCGACCGCATAGCGGCCGTCGGCGAAGCGCAGGATCGAGCCGCCGCCTGCCGCGACGGTGTGTACGTCGAGGGACGGTATCGCGAGGCGCACGCCTGCGACCCGCAGTTCGTGGCGGCGCGCGTAGCGGCCGTCGTAGAGGGACACATCGGTGGACGTGCCTCCCATGTCGAAGCCGATCAGCCGCTCGATGCCGGCGCGACGGCCGGTCTGCACCATGCCCACCACGCCGCCGGCGGGGCCGGAGAGGACGCCGTTCGTCCCCCGGAACGAAGCTGCCGGCGCGAGGCCGCCGTGGCTCTGCATCAGTTCGACGCGGATGCCGGGCCCCAGAGCCGCCAGCTCCGCGGTCAGGGTTGCGACATAGCGCGTGATCAGTACCGCCAGGTAGGCCTCCGCCGCGGTCGTATGGCCGCGCGCGACGTAACCTTCGACTGGCGTCACCTCGTGCGAAGTGGCGACGGCGTCGAAGCCGGCCGCGCGTGCCAGCGCGGCGGCCGCCTGCTCGTGTGCCGGGTAGCGCCAACCGTGCATGAACACGATCGCGACGCTCTGCGCGCCGGCCGCGCGCGCCGCGCCAAGCGCCGCTGCCAGCGCTGCCGGGTCCGTGGCCTCAAGCTCGTGTCCCTCGGCGTCGACGCGGCCGCGTGCCTCGATGACGGTTTCATACAGCGGTGCGGGCAGTTCGATATGACGCCGGAACAGCTGCGGGCGTTCCTGCGTGCCGATCGCCAGCGCGTCGCCTAGACCTGCGTTAGTGACGAGCAGCGTGCGAGCGCCACTGCGCTCGAGCAGGGCGTTGGTGGCGACGGTGGTGCCGACCCGAACGCGACTGATGGCAGCTCCCGTGGCGCCGTGGCGCTCCAGCAGGCGGCGGATGCCAGGGACGGTCGCATCGAGGTAGCGGCCCGGCGCGACCGACAGTAGCTTCAGCGCGTCGACCACGCCATCAGGGCGGCGGGCGACGACGTCGGTGAACGTGCCGCCTCTATCGACCCAGAACTCCCACTCCATTGATTCGCTGAGTTCCGTTCGCTGTTGCCGGTCCAGGGGCATGCCTCAGGCCAGTCCAAGGCGCATGAGCGCCGCGGCATCCAACTGCGCGAGCCGTTCGTTCGCGTGCCGGTAGCCGGCCTCGATCGCGATGTCGAAGGACTTCCAGTCGAGCAGGTCGATGTGTGCAAGTGGCGGGTGCAGCAGCAGGTCCGTCTGCCGACGGCCCACGGCGGTCGCCGCGTCGCTGTTGATCATCCCGGAGCGCCACAGGATGCGCAGGATGCCCGGGCGCCGTTGCTGGTGCCGGTACCACCCCGGCAGGTTCCACAGTGATGGGGGCTCGTGATCGTGCAGGTCGGTGGAGAAAGTGGTGTCGGCGCCGACGTCGACGCCGACGATGGTGCCGGCGTTCGCCGCGCGCATGACATCCACGGGCAGATTGTTGATCGCGCCGCCATCGACGTGCACGTCGCCGCGATGGAACACGGGGGGCAGGACGCCGGGAATTGCCACCGAAGCGCGCAGCCAGCGCCACAGCTCGCCCTGGCGATGGACGCTGCCGCGGCCCGTCGTCAGGTTCGCCGACACCGCGTAGAACGGCAGCGGCAGATCCTCGATCGTGACGTCGCCGAACTCCTGACGCAGCAGGCGGCTGACCTTGCGGCCTGCGACCAGCGACACCAGCGGCAGGGTGTAGTCGTTGAGCGGGTTGGTGCTGACGAACGCGCGCCGGAAGCGCTCGATCATCTCCGCGACCGGCCAGCCGGCGGCGACGCCGGCGCCCATGATGGCGCCGATGCTGGTGCCGCCGACACGGTCGATCGGCACGCCGGCCTCGCGCAGTGCGCGGACGACGCCGATGTGGGCGAAGCCGCGCGCGCCGCCGCCCGACAGCACCAGGCCAACCGCGTGGCCGGCGAGGGCGCGCGCCAGGCGCGCGATATCCTCGCGGCCGCACACGTGGTGGTGGGGCATGCCCGGTAGCTGTGCGCGCCAGTGGGACGCTGCGCCGGACAGGATCGGGCCGTCGTGGCACAGCACGAGCTCTGCACGTGCCGCGGTGTCGCGTGGCAGCTCGATGCCGTCGCCGACCGGCCATGGCCCTGGCGCAGAGGCGGCGCGGGCTACCAGCAGCAGCGCGTCCGCCTGCCGCACGCACAGCTTGGTCCATGTGGTCGGGGCGGGGTCGGCGACGTAGACGACAAAGTCGTTGGCGCTCTCTATGCGGTGGAACCAGCCGCTGGTGTGTTCGGCGCCGCGGCCACTCCAGACCAGTTCGGTGCGGCCGCGAGTGGCGAGCTCTGCGACGAACTCGGTGGCAAAAGCCGCGATGTCGACGTCCGCTGCGTGCGGGACCAGCGTGTAGGTGCGAGGCCGCGGGCGGGCGTCGTGGTGACCTCGCACCTCCTCGAGCCGGCCGACCAGCATCTGCGAGATGCGCAGTAGCGCCTGGGGGTTCTGCACGACAATGCGGTCGAAGGTCTCCCGTGGCAGGCGGGCGAGATCGGAATCCCGGATGGCACGCACGGTCGCACTGCGTGGATGGCCGGATAGCAGTCCCATCTCGCCGACGGTCTCGCCGGCGGGGATCCGTGCCAGTAGCTGCGGCGGATCGCCTGTGTAGGCGCCCAGGCAGCCGCCAACGATCAGGTAGAGCGCATCTGGCGCCTCGCCCGCCTCAAATAGCGTGGCGCCGCCGGGAAGCGCGATCCAGTCGAGTCCGGCGGCGATCGCCAGCAAAGTGTCGTGATCCAGGCCGCGAAAGATCGACGACGACTCCAGTAGCGCAATCGGATTGCGCATTGCCTGTGTCTCGCCTGGATCCCTGTCCATTCCCACCCCCGTAATGCTCGCCTACAGTAGCGCGGATCCCGCAGGGGCGGCACAGGGAGATCCTCAGCTTGGCAGGCAGGTGTAAACGCAGCCCCGTGGCACCCGCCGCAGCGGCGCCTGACGAGCGTGTGGCCGCTATTTGGCGTGTCGTCGCCGCCGTGCCTCGCGGCACCGTGGTGACCTACGGCGGCGTGGCTACACGGGCCGGCCTGCCGGGCCGGGCGCGGCTGGTGGGGCGGGCGCTCAAGCTTGCGCCGGACACGCTGGCACTGCCGTGGCACCGGGTCGTCGCCGCCGGCGGACGGATCGCGTTGCCGCCGCGCAGTGCGGCATTCCGCGAACAGCGCCGCCGACTGGCCGCCGAGGGGGTTGCGGTGGTGCGCGGCCGGGTACGCCTGCCGCAGGCGGCTGATCTTGATGCGCTGCTGTGGGGCGCCGACGGCTGCTAAGATCGGCGCTGGTTCCGCGAGGCAGTTGCCGATGAGTCGCTACGTTGTGTTCTCGCACGGGAAAGAGTCTGGTCCCTGGGGGGCCAAGATTTCCGCGCTGGCCGAGATTGCCCAGGCCGAAGGCTGGCAGGTCGAGTCGGTCGACTATCGGGGCATCGACGACCCGCACGAGCGGGTCACGCGCCTGTTGTCCTATTGTCGCGACTTCCAGGGACGGCTGGTGCTGGTCGGTTCGAGCATGGGGGGCCACGTCTGCACGGCGGGATCGCGGTTGCTGCGCGCGACCGGGCTGTTCCTGATGGCGCCGGCGTTCTACATGCCCGGCTACGAGGAGCACACGCCCATCCCGCCGGACTGTCCGATCAGCATCGTCCACGGCTGGCGCGACGAGGTCGTGCCAGTCGACAACAGCGTGCGTTTCGCGCGCCAATACAACGCTTCGCTGCATGTGCTCGACACAGACCACCGGATGCAGGACCGGGTACGGGAGATCGGTGCTGTGTTCGAATATTTCCTGATCACGCTGGACAAGTTCGGCGGCTAGCGAGCGGCCCGCAAGGGGTTCTGCATGCGTAGATTCAGTTCTTGCTCGGTCCTGCTGCTCGCGACGATTGCTGCCTGCAGCAGTCCGCCGCCGCCAGCCGAAAAACCCGTGCCGACGGTCTTCGATGAGCTTGTGAGCAAGGAAAAGACGTTGCCTGCCGCCGTCGAGAAGGCGCAGCGCGAGCACATGGACGCGCTGCACGAGCAGGAGGCGGCGGCCGATGGCCAGAGTGCCGGCGCCGCGCCGCGCTGACCATGGCTGACTGGACCGTCTACATCGTTGAGAGCGACCGCGGTGCGCTCTACACCGGGATCACCACATCGGTGGCGCGCCGCCTCGCCGAGCACGGCGGTCAGGGTGGGCGGGGTGCCCGCTTTTTCCGTTTCGGCCAGCCGCGCCGCTTGCTCTATGTGGAGTCGGTAGCCGATCGCGGCGGCGCGCTGCGACGCGAGGCGCAGATCAAAAGACTCGACCGGCGTGCGAAGCTCATGTTGATCGCGGCGCACGCCGCGGCGGCGGCGCCGCGATGATCCGCCTGCTTGGACTGGATCGCACCCTGCTTTGGCTGCTCGCGCAACTGATGTCGCTGTGGGTGCGGCCGAAGGTGTTGCCGGTCGATGCAGCGGAGCGACTGCGCGGCCGTGGCCGGCGGCTGCTGTACGTGTTCGAGCGGCAGTCGCTGACCGACCTGATCGCGGTCGCGCTGGTCTGCCGTCAGTTCGGGCTGCCCTCGCCGCTGCGGCGCTTCACGCTGGGCGCGGTGCGCGAGCCGCGTGCCGCCGTGTCGCTTGAGCGCCGGCGTGGCTGGATCCGCAAGCGCTCGGATCGGCGGGTGCCGGTGCGGCTGGTGCGTGTGTTCAGCACGGCCTTCAGCGCCGGTGACTCGGCCGTCGATCTGGTGCCGGTGACGGTGTTCTGGGGGCGCTCGCCGCGGATCGAGAGTTCCTGGCTGCGGTTGATGTTCAGCGAGGACTGGACCTTGGCGGGGCCGTTCCGGCGGCTGCTGTCGACGCTGGTGAATGGCCGGCGGACGCTGGTCCGCTTCGGCGAGCCGTCAGCCATCGATCAGTTCGCGGCCGCCGACGTTGAGGCTGCGCGGGCCGCCCGGCGCGCGGCGCGCCTGCTGCGCGCCGAATTCCGCGCCGCGCGGGTAGCGGTGCTGGGGCCCGATCTGTCGCACCAGCGTACCGTGATCGCGGAAGTGCTGCGCAAACGGGCCGTGCGCGCCGCAATCGCGCTCGAGACGCGCGATCACAAGCTCAGCCGCCGCGAAGCGCTCGGCGTCGCCCGCGGCTACGCGTACGAGATCGCCGCCAACTACTCGCCGCGCTTTGTTGCCTTCGGTGCCGCTCTGCTCAGGCGTGTCTGGACTCGCCTTTACGACGGCGTCGAGATACTGCATGCCGAGCGACTTGGGCTTGCCTCCGACGGCGTACAGGTCGTCTACGTGCCGTGCCACCGCAGTCACATGGACTATCTGTTGTTGTCCTACGTGATCTACGAGCGTGGCTTCGCGGCGCCCCACATCGCTGCCGGCATCAACCTGAACCTGCCGGTCATCGGCCGCTACCTGCGCAAGGGCGGCGCGTTCTTCCTGCGGCGCAGCTTCAAGGGGAATCCGCTCTATCCGATCGTATTCATGACCTATCTGGGCGTCATGATGCAGCGCGGTCACCCGATCGAGTACTTCATCGAGGGTGGCCGTAGCCGCACCGGCCGGCTGTTGCAGCCGAAGACGGGCATGCTGGCGATGACCTTGCGCAGCTTCCTGACCGATCCGACGCGCCCGGTCGTCTTCGTGCCGGTGTACTTCGGCTACGAGCGCCTGGTCGAGGCCAGCACCTATGTCGGCGAGCTGTCGGGCCAGCCGAAGCAGAAGGAGACGATAGCCGGCCTGCTGCGCGGGCTGAAGGTGCTGCGCGAGCGCTTTGGTCGCGTTTACGTCAGCTTCGGTGAGCCGCTGCCGCTTGCCGAGCACCTGGATGCCTATGCGCCGGGCTGGCGCGGGGATCATGGCGTGAGCCGGCCCAGCTGGTTGCCCGGCGCCGTCGATACACTCGCAGAAGCAATCCAGCGCCGCACCAACGCCGCTGCTGCGATCACGCCCACCGGACTGCTTAGTCTTGCGCTGCTGGCGACGCCACGGCAGTCCATGCCCGAGGCTGACCTTGTGCGGCAGCTCGAGCTGTATCGGCGCCTCGCCGAGCTTGCGCCGTATGCCGCTGACATCTGGTGCACGCCGTTGTCCGGCGAGGCAATGATCGCCCACGGTCGCTCGCTGGGCATGATCGAGACGGTGCCGCACGCCCTCGGTGCCGTCGTGCGCTTCACCGGCGATCACGCGATCCTGTCCGCCTACTACCGCAACAACATCCTGCACGCCTTTGCGCTGCCGTCGCTGATCGCCTGTGCGTTCCTCAACAACCCGGCGATCCGCACCGAGGACATCCACCGTCTGACCTGGAGAATCTATCCGTATATCGCCCAGGAGCTGTTCATGCGCTGGACGGATGCCGAGGTGCCGGCAGTGGTCGACAGTGTGCTGGACACTTTCGCCGCCCTTGGCCTGCTGGAGCCCAGCGCTGATCGTAGCGTCTGGCGGCGCCCATCGACCGGTTCGACTGAGGCGGTGCAGCTGTCGGTGCTCGCGAACGCGACGCTGGAGGTCATTGAACGCTACTACCTTGCGATTGCCCTGCTGTTGCGCGCCGGACCCAACACGATCACTCAGGAGGCGCTGGAGAGCCGCTGCCACCTGATGGCGAGCCGCATGGCGCTCCTTTATGAGCTGCGCTCGCCAGAGTTCTTCGACCGGCCGTTGTTCCGGCAATTTCTGGAGCTGCTGCGCGCGCGCGAAGTGATCCGCGTGAGCGCCGGCGGCCTGCTCGCTTACGACCAGGAGCTGCTGGACGTCGCGGCTGACGCCCGGCTGGTGCTGTCGGAACAGATTCGGCACAGCATCCTGCAGGTCACGCACGGCTAACGCCTGTTGTTGCTGCGGTGCAAGAGCCGGGAGGCTCGGTTTCCCGCTGCTACGCCGGCCTCGCACCCGGCTATGCTTCTGCTTTATGGTTGCGACGTTCGGTCGCCGGCTCGGTAATAACGCAACAGGCGTCTACCGCACCTGCGGCAGGAATCGTCGCTCGCAGCGCAGGATTGCGCCGTGGGCGGCTGAGGACGCGGCCGTTGGGCAGCCTTTGGCAAGTCACGGGGAGCGAGAATGAAAACTCAATCTGCGGGCCCGCATCAGATCCTCCGCCGCGCCATACAGGCAGGCTTAGCAGTCGTTGCGCTCGGGGTCGTATCCACGGCCGGCGCGTTCGACTTCCAGAATGCGGACGGGTCGATCACCGGCAACTGGGACACCACCGTCTCGTATGGGCAGGGGTGGCGCCTCAAGACTCAGGACCCTGCGATAATTGGCACCGGCGAGGGCGGCACCGGCCGTTCTCCGAACATCGACAACGGTGACCTGAACTTCAACAAGGGCCATGCGTTCAGTCAGGCGTTCAAGATCACGAGCGAGTTTGCCCTCAAGTGGCAAAACTACGGTCTCTTCACGCGCGCCTCCGCGCTCTATGATCGCGCCGTCATGGACGGCACGATGGCGCGCACGCCGCTGACGAACGATGCCAAGGATCTGGCTGGCCGCTACGTGCGGCTGCTCGACGCGTTCGCTTACGGCAAGTGGAAGCTCGGTGAGGGGCATCCGTTCGAGTTGCGGGCTGGCAAGCAGATCGTTAACTGGGGCGAGAGCACCTTCATTCAGGGGGGGCTTACGCAGATCAACCCGGTCGACGTGTCGGCGCTGCGCGTCCCAGGCTCGGAGCTCAAGGAAGGCTACCTACCCCAGTCGATGATCAAGGCGACTCTCGGCACCACGGAGCACACCTCGCTGGAGGCTTTCTATCTGCTCGAGTGGAAGCGAACTGAGCCTGAGCCGGAAGGCACGTACTTCTCTGCCAACGACTATGTCTCGGCCGGCGGCAAGCGCGTGTTCCTCGGCTTCGGCGCGTATTCAGATCAAGGCACCGACTTCCGCTCGCTGGGCGGGCCATTCATCACTAACTTCCAGGGCGTACCGCAGGGGCTGCGCGTCGATCCCAAGAAGAGCGGCCAGTACGGCATCGCGTTCCGCTGGTCGCTGCCGAACCTCGGTAGTGGCACGGAGCTTGGCTTCTATTTCATGAACTACGCGAGCCGCTTGCCGATGATCAGCGGCCATGCGGGCACCGCGGTCGGCCTTGGCAATGCTGCAGGTACCGCCACGGCGATTGCGGCGACCGCCCAGGCGCTGGTCGCGGGACTGCCGACCGCGGCGGCGATCAATGTGGGTGCATTGGCGGGTGCTTCCGCTGCCCACCACGCGGGCGGCGACATCTCGCTGGCGACGCTACAGAGCTACGCGACGGTCGGGGCGAATACCTATCTCGGTGGCGGCAGCGTCGCGGCGCAGGCCAACGCGTTTGCGACGCACGAGTTCGCCCAGACCGCGGATTACTTCGTCGAGTATCCGGACAAGTTGCAGACCTTCGCGGTGTCTTTCAACACCGAGCTTGGCACCAGCGGTGTCGCCTTGCAGGGCGAGCTTGAGTACCGCAAGGACACGCCACTGCAGTTCGACGATGTCGAGTTGCTGTTCGCGGCGCTCACTCCGCTGGAGCAGGGGCTGTTCCCGCTCACCCATCCGGGCGGCACGTTCCCGAGCACCTGCATCGCGGGTGCGCCGACCCTGAGCCGCTGCGGCCAACTCGGCTCCTTCGCGCCCGGTGGAACGGTGCAAGGCTGGGGGCGCTACGATGTCTGGCAGTTGCAGACGACGGCAACCAAGGCGTTTCCGCCCATGCTCGGCGCGCAGCAGGTTGTGCTGCTCGCTGAGATAGGTGCGACCAGCATCCCGAACCTGCCCAGCAAGACCACCGGTGGACCGAACGGGCAGGGCCTGCGTTTCAACGGTCCCGGCACCTCGGTGTCCGGCAACCTTGCGCTGGCCGGTCTGCACTTCGGCGAGGTGGAGCCGCTGAATCGCTTTGCCGATGACTTTTCGTGGGGTTACCGCGTCGCCACGCGGCTCGACTATCCGGGCCTGCTTGGGGCGTGGAACATCAGTCCGCGCCTGTCGTGGCAGCACGATGTGAAGGGCACGACGCCGGGACCTGGTGGCAATTTCGTCGAGGGTCGTCATGCGTTGACGCTGGGCGTCAGTGGCAACCTACAGAACCGGTGGGAGCTGGATGCCAGCTACACCACTTATGGCGGCGCTGGCCGATACAACGAATTGATTGACCGCGATTTCGCCGCGGCAACAATCAAGTTCTCGTTTTGAGGGGTATCCACATGCAGCTCGCAAAATTCGCAGCGATCGCGGCGCTCACGCTGTCCCCGGTCGGTCTGGTTCACGCGGCCATTACCGCCCAGGAAGCAGCGCGCCTCGGTGTCGATCTCACCCCGCTAGGCGGCGAGAAGGCTGGTAATGCCGCCGGCACGATCCCGGCCTGGGAGGGCGGTCTGTCGTCGCCGGCGAAGGCCGGCTTTCCTGCCTTCGCCTCGCCGGGTCGTGCGCCGGATCCATTCGCGGCCGACAAGCCGCAGTTCAAGATCACCGCGGCGAACATGACGCAGTACGCGGATCGCCTTACGGAGGGCGACAAGGCGCTGCTGCGCCAGTACAAGGACACGTTCTTCATGAACGTGTACCCGACGCGACGCACCGCCGCCTCGCCGCAGCGTATCTATGACGCGACCAAGCAGATCGCAACGACCGCGCAACTCGCACCCGGCGGCAACGGCGTCGTCGGCGCGGCGGAAGGCATTCCGTTCCCGATCCCGAAGTCCGGCCTCGAGGCATTCTGGAACCACGTGCTGCGTTACCGGGCTGATATCGCGCAGCGCGAGATTGGTCAGGCTGCCGTGCTGCAGTCCGGCTCGTACAATATGGTCAAGTTCCACGACGAGTTCTACGTCGCCTATTCGATGCAGAACGCCAGGGAAGCGGATCTCAAGAACGTTATCTTGTACTTCATCCAGGAGACGATCGCGCCGGCGCGCGTAGCTGGCGAGATCCTGCTGGTGCACGAAACGCTGGACCAGTCCAAGGAGAACCGCCGCGCCTGGGTCTACAATCCCGGCCAGCGCCGCGTGCGGCGCGCACCGGATGTCGCGTTCGACAACCCAGGCACTGCCTCCGACGGCCTGCGTACCGCTGACCAGTTCGACATGTACAACGGCAGTCCTGAGCGCTACGACTGGAAGCTGGTCGGCAAGAAGGAAATGTTCGTCCCGTACAACGCCTACAAGCTGCACTGGGCGAAGACGAAGCCGAACGACGTCATTCGGCCGCTGCACATCAACCAGGATCTCGCGCGTTACGAGCTGCACCGGGTCTGGGTCGTCGAGGCGACGACCAAAGCGGGTCAGCGCCATCTGTACAAGCGCCGCACGCTCTATTTCGACGAGGATTCTTGGCAGATCGTCGCGGTCGATTGCTATGACAACCGCGATCAGTTGTGGCGCGTGCAGGAAGGCCACGGCATTAACTATTACAACGTGCCGACCTTCTGGACCACGATGGAGTTGACCTACGATCTTGCTGAGCGCCGCTATCTGGCCCTCGGCTTCGAGGAACGCGTTGACCACTCCTACGATTTCGGCATCCAGCGCACGTTGGCGGACTACACCCCAGCTGTGCTGCAGTCGCGCGGCACCCGCTAAGGGTTCGCCCAACGATATGCGCGCCGGCGGCTCGTTGCCCCGCGGCGGGCCCGCGCGCGCCATTCTGGCCGCGGCGGCGGCGGGTCTCGTCGCCCTGCTGGTCGGCGCTGCAGCCGATGCTGTCGGCCCCATCGAGGGGCCGACAGCTGCCGTCATGGCCCGACTGGCGCCCCGCTCGCTGCTGCTCGGTGTCGCCACACTGCCAGGTGGCAACCTCGTCGCCGTCGGCGAGCGCGGTCACGTTCTGGTCAGCGCCGACGCGGGCGCCTCTTGGCGTCAGTCGCCGGCGCCGACGTCATCGACGCTGACGGCGGTCTACTTCGTCGACGCAACTCACGGCTGGGCGGTAGGTCACGACGAGGCCATCCTGCGTACCGAGGACGGCGGCCGCAGCTGGGAGTTGCGTCACTGGGCTCCCGAGCGTCAACAGCCGCTGCTCGGGATCTGGTTCGATGCGGCCGGGCATGGCGTTGCGGTGGGCGCGTTCGCCACCGTTTACCGCTCCGCCGACGGCGGCCGCAGCTGGACGTCCGCAGCATTCGAGCCGCAGCCGCTGGTGTCGCCACATGCGGCGGCGAAGGACAGGGCCGTCGATCCGATGGCGGATGACGAGGGCATCACCCAGCCGCACCTCAACGCCATCGCCGGCGACGAGCGCGGCCGGCTGTACATCGCCGCAGAGGCCGGTCGCCTGTATCGCTCCGACGATGGCGGTACGCACTGGCGGGTCCTGCGATCGCCGTATCCCGGCTCATTTTTCGGTGTGCTGCCGCTCGGTGGCGACGTGCTGCTGGCTTACGGTTTGCGCGGTCACCTGTACCGCTCCGAGGACGCAGGCCTCAGCTGGTCCAAGGTTGACAGCGGCACCGAAGCGCTGCTCTCCGGTGGCGTGCGGCTTGCCGATGGACCGGTTGCCATTGTCGGCCTCGCCGGCGTCGTGCTCCTCAGTCACGACGGCGCGCATAGCTTCCGGCGAGTGCAGCTGCCCAACCGCAAGGGACTGGCCGCGGTTGCTGCCGTACCGGGCGGCCTCGTTGTCGCCGGTGACGGCGGCGCCACTCGCCTGCCGCTGACGGCACTCGTCCCGGGGGGTTAGCAGACCCATGCTTCCCAGCACCGAACCGGCCTTCATCCGCTCGCTGGAGCGATTCGTGTTCGGGCGCAGGCGGCTGCTGCTCGTGCTGTTCGGCGTGTTCACGGTGCTGTTCGCGACGCTGGCCGTGCGCGGCCTGTACATCGACACGCGCTTCACCAAGCAGCTGCCGCTCAAGCATGAGTACATGCGCACCTACCTCGAGCGGCAGGCGGAGTTCGGTGGCGCGAACCGCGTACTGATCGCGCTGGTCGCCCGCGACGGCAACATGTTCACGCCGGAGTTCATGCAGGCACTGAAGACGGTGACCGATGAGGTGTTCTTCATTCCCGGGGTTGACCGCGCCCGTGTCCAGTCGCTGTGGACGCCCAACACGCGATACACCGAGGTGGTCGAGGGTGGCATCCAGGCCGGTGACGTCGTGCCGCCGGCGTTCGCGCCGACGCCGGAGGGGCTCGCGCGGGTGCGCGAAAACATCCTCAAGGCCGGTATCGTCGGCCGGCTGGTCGCCAACGACTTCTCCGGCGCGGTGGTTTCAGCCCAGTTGCTCGAGCAGGATCCGGCCACCGGCAGAGCCGTCGATCTGATCCACGTCGGTCAGGCGCTGGAGAGCGTGCGCCATCACATCGAGCGCGGCGACAAGCTATTGGGCATCGCGCCGAACCACGTCGATGTGCACGTTATAGGTTTCGCCAAGGTCGTCGACGACATCGCCCGCGGCGCCTTGGCGGTGGTGTTTTTTGCAGTGGCGACGGTGCTGCTGACCGCGCTGCTGGTCTGGACCTACATTCAGTCGTTGCGCATCGCGCTGGTGCCGGTCGTCTGTTCCATCGTCGCGGTGGTTTGGCAGCTCGGGCTGCTGGTCGTGCTTGGCTACGGCGTGGATCCACTCGGCATTCTCGTGCCGTTCGTGATTTTCGCCATCGGTGTCTCGCATGGCGTGCAGAAGATCAGCGCCGTCAGCGATGCAGCCCTTGACGGTGCCGATAGCAACGAGGCGGCGCGCCGCACCTTCCGGTTGTTGTTCCTGCCGGCGATCGTCGCGTTGCTCGCGGACCTCGTCGGCTTCGTGACGATCCTCGCGATTCCGGTCGAGGTGATCCGCGAGATGGCGATTACCGCCAGCCTCGGTGTCGGCGTCGTGATTCTGACCGACCTGATCTTGTTGCCGGTGCTGGTGTCCTACACGAGCTTCGATCCGGGTTACGCAGACAGGGTCCGTACCCGCCAGGCGGCGCTGGCGCCGCTGTGGCACAGCCTGTCGCGGATCGGTGAGCGGCGCGTCGCCGCGGTGCTGATTCTCGTCGCCGTCGTGCTGGGCGTGGCGGGCTTCCTGAAGGGGCGCCATACGCCGATAGGCGACACCGAGGCAGGCGTGCCCGAACTGCGCCGGGATTCGCGCTACAACCGCGATACCGACGTGATTACCCGCAAGTTCTCCATCGGCACGGACATGCTCAACGTCATCGTCGAGACGCCGCCAAACGGCTGCGTGAGCTACGAGATCATGCATCGAATTGACGACTTTGCCTGGCACATGGCCAATGTCGAGGGCGTGCGCGACGTCGTCAGCCTGCCGGGGGTGTCGAAGATCGTCAGCGCGGGCTGGAGCGAAGGCTCGCTGAAGTGGCGCAACCTGCCGCGCAACGAGCATGCGCTGGTGCAGGCTCAGGGCTACATCGATACGAGCACCGGGCTGTTGAACAAGGACTGTAGCGTGATGCCGATCATGCTGTTCCTCGCCGACCATCGTGCCGAGACGATCCAGCGGGTCGTTGGCGCGGCGACGGCATTTCGTGCGGCGCATCCGTCGCCGGAGGTGAAGTTCAGGCTCGCCACTGGCAATGTCGGGGTGATGGCGGCGCAAAACGAGGAAGTCCGCGCCAAGGAGATTCCGATTCTCGTGTATCTGTTCGTCGCGATCGGCATCATGTGCTTCCTGACATTCCGCTCGCTGACCGGTACCGTACTCGTAATGATTCCACTCGCGCTCGTTTCGATACTCGTCTACGCCGTGATGGCCCTCGTCGGCATAGGTCTCAAGGTCACGACCCTGCCCATGGTGGCGCTTGGCGCCGGCATCGGCGTCGACTACGGGATCTACCTGTTCAGCCGCATGCAGGGCTTCCTCCGCGCCGGGTGCAACGTCCGGGAGGCCTACCTGCGCACGCTGCGGGTCACCGGCGCGAGCATTTTCTTTACCGGCGTCACGCTTGCGCTCGGGGTGGCCACCTGGGTGCTTTCGCCGCTCAAGTTTCAGGCCGACGTCGGCCTGATGCTGACCTTCATGTTCGGCGTCAACATGCTCGCTGCGATGCTGCTGTTGCCGGCCCTGGCGGCCTGGTTCGTGCCGCAGGCGCGCACGGGGACCGCCGAATGAGTCGGATCGTGGGTCGATTTGCGGCGCTGTTCGGTGCGCTGCTGGTGGCTGGCGCCGCCGTCGCCGCTGCACCCGAGCGCCATGACTTCATTACCGCCTACCAGAAGCCGGAGACCGTCGACTACGGCGTCTACTATGACGAATTGCGCCGCGAGCGCTTCCTTGAGTCGGTTGCCGCGGAGCTGAATCGGGTGCTCGAGTTGCCCGCGACGGTAACCCTCAGAATGGCGGAGTGCAGCCATAGCACGACCAGTTGGAGCGCCGAGACGCGTACGGTGTTGGTCTGCTACGAGTTCCTTGATGCGGTGCTGGTCATTGCCGGCGAGAGCGGCGCCACTCCGGAACGGGCCGAGCAGATGTTTTCCGGTGCGGTCACCTTCGCACTGTTCAACGAGATTGGCCGGGCGTTGGTATCGCTGTATGGCCTGCCGGTGCCGCAGGGCCAGGAGCGGGCGGGCGACGAATTCGCGGCGATTACGCTGGCGGCGGCCGAGCAGGAGGGTGACCCGAGTGCCGCGGCGGCGCTTGAGTTCTACGATGCCGCGCTGCGGGATCCGGAGGCCGGCCTCGAGTTTCTGGAGACACATGCCTTCGGCCGCGCGCGCCTTGAAGAGGTTGCCTGCATCCTCTATGGCAACGCGCCGGGCAACCACGCCGCGGTGCGTGAGCGTGGGCTCGTGCCGCCCGAGCGGCTGCCGCGCTGCGGCGAGGAGCTGCTCACGGTGGCGAAAATCTGGGATGTCTATCTGAAGGACCATACGCGCGGTGGGCCGCCTACCACGCCACCACCGGTCATCCCACCGCCTGCCACGCGCCTGTAGGGTTCAGTCGATCCCGGGTCGGCGGCGATTGTCCTTGGTCTCGGTGCGCTGCTTCTTGCCTTCGAGTCTGCGTTCCTTCGAGCCGCGCGTCGGGCGCGTCGCACGGCGCGGCTTGGGGCGCTCGCGCGCGGTCAGGATGAGCTCGGCGAGGCGTCCCTCGGCGTCGCGACGGTTGCCTTCCTGGGTCCGCAGTCGGTGCGCGGTCAGGACGATCCAGCCATCCTTGGTCAGCCGCCGGCCGGCCAGCGTTGCGAGCCGCGAACGCGTCCATTCGTCCAGCAGCACCGACGCGCCGGCGTTGTAGCGCAGCTGCACTGCGCTTGCCACCTTGTTGACGTTCTGGCCGCCAGGTCCGGGCGAGCGGATGTAGTCGTACACCAGCTCGTCGTCGGGAACGACGAGTCCGGGAGCTAACTCGACGCCCACCTCAGCCGCCGAGCGGGTTTTGGTGGGGTGACGCCGGCGTCACCGGAGTGCCGCTCGTGTCGGCTGGCCCGCCGTGCGGTGCGCCTGCCTCGCGCATCCGCGCGGGTAGTGCGCCAGTGCCGACGATACGTCCGTCGGCGTCGTACATGCGCACATCCAGCTGCGCGCGCGGAATCATGATGCCGTGGTCCTTGAACAGCCGCCAGATCGAACGGTTGACGTCCGAACGCACGTTGTTGACGCCCGCTTCGGGGTCGGCGATCCAGAACCGCAGCTCGAGGTCCAGACCGTAGTCATGGAAGCCCATCAGCCGCGCCACGGGCGCCGGATCGCGCAGGATGCGCGGCGAGCACTTGGCTGCGTCTAGCAGTACGGCCATGGCCCGTTCCGGGTCGTCGTCGTAGCTGATGCGCACTGGCAGCTTGAGCCGAACGCGCTTGTCGCTGTAGCTCCAGTTGATCACCTGGTTGGTGATCAGGTTCTGGTTCGGGACCAGCGTCTCGACGCCGTCGCGGTCGCGCACGACCACGTAGCGGCCACGCAGCTCCTGCACCCAGCCGAAGCCTTCCGTGCTGGTGCCGATGTTGCCGGTGAAGCTGATCACGTCACCCGGCTTGATGGACTTGTCCATCAGCAGCACGAAGCCGCTGACGAAGTTCGCTGCGATCGCTTGCAGGCCGAAGCCGAGGCCGAGGCCGAGGGCGCCGCCGAAGATGCTCAAGGCGCCCAGATTCAGGCCTGAAGCCGACAGGCCCAGCAGCACACCAAAGCAGATCAGGAACGCGTAGGCGAACTTGGCGACCGCGATCCGGGTGTTCGGCGCCAGGCCCTTCAGATCGGCGATGTGGCGTTCGAGCGAGCGGCCCACCCAGGCGCTGATGATGACGAATGCGGTCACGGTGAACAGCGAGCGGATGATCGACCACAGGGTCAGTGCCGCCTCGCCATGCTTGGTCGAGGTCACCGAGATCGAGTCCAGGAACGTGATCAGTGCCTCAAGCCAGCCTAAGAGGTGCATCGCGACAAAGAACCAGAAGAAGATCGTCGCGCGGACTTCCCACGCCCGCAGGCGACTGTTCTGGCCGACCGACAGGCGCAGCAGGAAGGCTGCGCCGCGGATTGCCACGAGTGCGCCGAACAGTTGCAGCAGCAGGCTCGCGAAGCGAGGGTCGAGGTCGGTCACCGACAGCGTCGCACGACCGGCGGCGAGCACTGCCAGGGCGGTCAGGTAGGGCGTTGCGATCTGGGCCGCTTCGCGCACGAGGTTGGCGTCGCCAGGCGCGACAGCGCCGGTGGAGCGGGCGAGGGTGCGGGAGACAAGCCAGGCGCTCAGGCCGGCCAGGACCGCCAGCCCGATGCCGGCCAGCGTGCCGCCGGTCAGCCAGTCGTGGGCGAATTGGTTTAGCGCTGCGCTCAGGGTGTCCATGCGACTCGGGTGCCCAGGTCGGGCGTCAGGCGTTGAGATCCGGGATCAGTTCGCTCTCGAGGCGCGTGATCTGGTCCTTGAGCATCAGCTTGCGCTTCTTGAGCCGCTTAAGTCGCAGCTCGTCGATGCGCATGTCCATCTGCAGGCGGGAAATCACCTCATCCAGGTCGCGATGCTCTATTCGCAGGCTACGCAGACGCTCCAGGCGCTGCAGCAGCTGTGTATTGACCTTGTCTTCGGTGTCGTCCGTCATGCCTCGAGCGCTCGGGTCGGTGCTGCGGCCCACCGGTCCCAGACCGGCACGACTGCCGCAGGCAGCTTAGCCAATCGTCCGGGCCGATGCCACGGCAACGCGGGATCGTGGCAGTCGGAGCCCACGGAGCCGGCGAGGCCCCCGCGCAGGGCAAGTCCAAGCGCCGTCTCGATCTGGTGCGGCGCAACGCCGCCGGTGACGACCTCCAGTGCACCGCCGCCGGCGGCGGCGAACACTCGTACGAGCGTGCGCCGCTGGCCCGCGGACAAGCGATAGCGCAACGGATGGGCAAGCACCGCCGTACCGCCGCCCGCGACGATCGCGGCGACGGTCTCTTCGAGCGCAGGCCACTCCGATGGGACATGGCCGGGCTTGCCGTGGCCGAGCCAGCGGTCGAAGGCGTGTGCGGCGTCGCGCGCCGCCCCAAGCTCGGCCAGCGCCCGTGCGAAGTGAGTGCGGGTCGGCACTGCGGTGCCGGCGAGGCGCTCGAGCGCGGCGCTGCCCGGGGCGCCGGCGCGGTCCAATCGTGCGGCGATGGTGCGTGCCCGCTCGCGCCGTAGTGCCAGCCGGGTGTCGACCGCAGTGGCAATCGGCGCGCAGTCCGGATCAAAGCCGAGACCGACCACATGTATCGTGCGGCCGAGCCAGCTCGCCGACAGCTCCGTGCCGGTGATGCAGTGCAGTCCGGCGCCTTGCGCACAGCGCGCAACTTCACCTAGCCCGGCTACCGTATCGTGATCGGTCAGCGCGAATTGCCGCACGCCGTTGGCGACGAGCAGCTCGACCAGTGCCGCCGGCGAGAGCACGCCGTCCGAGTGGGTCGAGTGCAGGTGCAGGTCGACGCTGTCGTTCAATGCAGGCGGTCCCGGACCAGCGTCGGCCCTAGCCCGACGATTTCCACATCCCTGCCGCGCAGGATCACGAACCCCTGGCGGCGCGTGGCGCCGTCATCGCTGTAGTCGAAGACGTAGGTGCGGCGCATCGTCAGGCGGCCGGTGTCGTCGCGCGTGGGGCGCCAGTTCTTGAATGCGACCGTGCCGTCGAGCAACTGCAGTGCCGCGTCGGCACAGGCGTCGTGCGCGGCGTGGTTGGCAGTGGTGCGCGCTTCGACGTTGGCGCGCCAGATCAGCGCCAGCACTCCACCTACCAGTGCGATGATCAGCAGGCCGTCGTTCACGGGCGGCTCACAGCAGCTCGTGCCAGGCGCGCGAGTCGTCGCCGTAGCAGATGAAGTCCGGATTAAGGAGCGTCTCGCGCGCGTTGTAGCGCAGCGGCGCTCCATCGCGACCGACGACCTGCCCGCCTGCGATCTCGACGATCGCCTGGCCGGCGGCGGTGTCCCATTCGCAGGTCGGCCCGACGCGCGGGTAGACGTCGGCGCTGCCGTCGGCGACCAGCCCGAACTTCGAGGCGCTGCCCAGCGGCCGGAACTCGTGCTCGCCCAGGCGGGTGAAGAACGGGTCGAGGGCATTGCCACGATGGGAGCGGCTGGCGACCACCCGTATCGGGCCGGCGAGCGGCCTGCGTACCGTGATGCGTTCGGCGGGCGTGCCTGGCCGCTCGCGGAACGCACCGCTATCGGTCGCGGCGTAGTAGGTGACGCCCGTGAGCGGCACGTGCAGGACCCCTGCCACCGGCACATGGTCGTGGATCAGCGCGATGTTTACCGTGAACTCGCCGTTGCGGCCCACGAACTCGCGCGTGCCGTCGAGCGGATCGACCAGCCACAGCCAGTCCCAGCCGGCCCGCACCGCGAGCGCCGGCGGCTCCGCTTCCTCGGAGATGACCGGCACGTTGGGGGTGAGCGCAGCCAGGCCCGCGGCGATGATCCGATGCGAGCGCAGATCGGCGATCGTCAGCGGCGAGTCGTCACCCTTGAGCGTGACGTCGAAGTCGCCGGCATAGACCTCGAGGATCGCCTCGCCGGCACGGCGGGCGAGTGTGACCAGATCGGCTAGCAGCAGGTGGGGGACGGGTGACATTCGGGAGGATCCACGGATGGGGCGTTATATCATAGCGTTGTGAGTCAGCCGGCTGCGCCACTGCCCTGGGATCGCATCGACACCGTGTTGCTCGACATGGACGGTACGCTGCTCGATCTGCGTTTTGACAACTGGTTCTGGCAGCAGCACGTGCCGTCGATCTGGGCCGCGCTCCACGAGCTGACGCTGGAGGCGGCGCTTGTGCGCCTGCAGCCGCGTTTTGATGCCGCCCGCGGCCGGCTCGACTGGTACTGCATCGATTACTGGAGTCGGGAGCTGGGGCTCGACATCCGCAGGATCAAGGAAGGCGTGCGCGAGCAGGTTGCCTGGATCCCGGGCGCCGAGGCATTCCTGCAGCGGCTGAAGCTGCACGCCAAGCGGCGCGTGCTGGTGACTAACGCCCACCCCGAAGCGCTGGCGATAAAAGACAGCCATGTCGATCTTGTCGGTCACCTCGACGCGGTCTACTCCAGTCATCCTTTCGGGGTGCCGAAGGAGGATCCGGCGTTTTGGCCGCGCCTGCAGGCAGTCGCGCCGTTCGATCCTGCGCGAACGCTGTTCGTAGACGACAGCCTGCCTGTGCTGCAGGCAGCACGCGACTACGGTATTGCCTGGTTGCGCGCGATCCGCCGTCCGGACTCCGGCCGGCCGTCGCGCGACACCGGCGACTTCGCCGGTGTCGAGTCGATCGACGAGCTGCTCTAGCCGAGCAGTTTGCGCCAGAGGCCCTTCAGCGCCGCACCTAGGCGCGCCAGCGGCCCGCTCGCGGCTGCCGAGCCTGACGTCGCCGGGTTCTGGCCAGAGGCTGCATTGGCCGCTCCTGCGCCGCCGCCACGCCCACGACGCCGACGGCGGCGCTTGCGCGGGGCCGCCGCATCGGCGGCCACCGCCGGAGCCGCCGCATCGACCGGCAGCGGAGCCACGGTGACCGCTGGCGGGGCATCGGGACGGCGCGGGCGCCGGCCACGGCCGCCACCGGGGCCATGGCTGGCTCCCGCGGTCGGGTTGGCCGCCAGCGGCGCCGGTGCCGCGCTCTCGGCGAGCGGAACGGCCGCTGGCAGCGGGGTTGGTGGGGCTGACGGCGACGATGACAGCAGACCGCGCGGGCGGTCGGAGCCGCCACCGCCGCCGAAGCCGCGTCCGCCGCCGCTACGGCCGCCCGGGCCGCCACGCGGACCGCCGCGGCCACCGCCACCGCCACCGCGCGAGCCACCCGAGCCGTAGCTGCGCTCGGCGCGCGGGGGCTCGATGATCTCTGCGACCACTCCCTTGTCCACCGCCTCTACCGGCAGCTTGCGGCCAATGAAGGCCTCAATATCCGGCAGCGACTGGACATAATCCTCGCAGCCGAAGCTGATGGCGTCGCCCGCGGCGCCCGCACGGGCGGTACGGCCGATGCGGTGAACGTAGTCCTCCGGGTCCTGCGGCAGGTCGTAGTTGAAGACGTGCGACACGTCCGGCACGTGCAGGCCGCGAGCGGCGACGTCGGTCGCGATCAGCACGGGCAACCTGCCCTCATGGAAGTCGCGCAGCATGCGCAGGCGTTTGTTCTGCGGCACATCGCCGGACATCGCCTCGGCGTCGATGTTGTTGGCCCGCAGCGTCGCCTCGAGGCGCTCTGCGGTGCGCTTCATATTGACGAATACCATCGTGCGGGTGGCCCCGAGGGTGCGTAGCAAGCCGATCAGCAGGCCTGCCTTTTCCTCCATCGACGGGTAGTAAATGACCTGGCGGACGCGGTCCGCGGTCACTTTTTCCGGCTCGATGCGGATCAGCTCCGGATCGCTCATGTGCTCGTAGGCGAGCTCCAGCACGCGCTGGGACAGCGTGGCCGAGAAGAGCATCGACAGGCGCGCGGCCGGGTCGGGCAGGCGGCGCATCAGGTAGCGGATGTCGGCGATGAAGCCCAGATCGAACATGCGATCGGCTTCGTCTAGCACCAGCACCTGGACGTGCCGCAGCTCGAAGACGTGCTGCTTGAAGTAGTCGATGATCCGGCCGGGGGTGCCGATCAGGATGTCGACGCCACCTTCCAGCGCGCGCCGCTGCTTTTCGTAGTCGACGCCGCCGAAGGCCAGCCCCAGCGTGATGCCGGTGTACTGGCCGAGCAGTTCCGCGTCGCGGTGGATCTGGACGGCCAGTTCCCGGGTCGGCGCCAGAATGAAGCCGCGCGGCGAGCTGATCGGTTTTTCGGGGGAGGCGGGGTTGCGCAGCAGCTGCGCGTACATGGCCACCAGGAACGCGGCGGTCTTGCCGGTGCCGGTTTGGGCCTGGCCGGCCACGTCGAGGCCCGCCAAGGCGCGCGGCAGGGTGCCGGCCTGGATTGGAGTGCAACGCTCGAAGCCCGCATCGGCGATTCCGCGCGCGAGCGGCTCCGGAAGGTTAAGGCTCGAGAAACTAATTTCTGTTACAGGCGATTGGTTGGTCACGAATACCACATTTGATTACGGTTCAGGTCCACCGGAAGGCTTGCAAAGCGGCCGTGGACCGGCTAAAACATCGGCTCATTCGGCAGCCCTGCCGCGCCCGTCCGAAACCCAAGGTCTAGTCCAAGGGTCTTGAATCGGGTCCTAAGATCGGGTTAAACACTTCAGGCTGAGACAGCCTTCATTCGGAGAATCAGGCTACCCGCGATCGGATTTCCCGCGGAGCATCGGGCCCCCAACAGGGGCGGTTGACTCCACCAAAGCGTGCATTTTGCCGCAACCTGGCCGCGCCGTCACGAATGCTTGTAGCAATCGTGACAAATAGGCGGCTTCTAGGCCCCCCGCTGGAACTCTGTTTCGCCTCCCGGGACACACCAATCCCGCCAACTAATTCACTTTTTTGCCAGATACCAAGATTCAAAACCAACGCCCAATGTTTATTCCATGCCCCTCGAAGGAGGATTCCCCGCGTGAGCGGCTCAAACATTATTCACACTACCGATGCCAACTTTGATCGTGACGTGCTCAAGTCTGACAAGCCCGTGTTGCTCGACTTCTGGGCTGAATGGTGCGGCCCATGCAAGATGATAGCCCCGATACTGGACGAGATCGCGAACGCCTACAGCGACCGCGTCCGGATAGCGAAACTCAACATAGACGAGAACCCCCAGACTCCGCCGAAGTACGGAATCCGGGGAATCCCGACGCTAATCCTGTTCAAGAACGGCGTGGTCGAGGCCCAGAAGGTCGGCGCGGTGAGCAAAGGCCAGCTCGCGGCGTTTCTGGACAGCCACCTATGAGGGGTTACCTCGGCGGTCCCGGTCGCAACCGCAATAAAGGCGGTGGCGGCGGTGGCGGCGGCGGCGGCCAGCGGGGAGGTGGCGGTCACCGCGGCGGCAACGTCGACGGCAATCGCGATCCCAACTGGCGCGGCTCCCGCGAGCAGGGGCCTGTCGAGGATTTCCCGGACAGCGACGACATCGGCATCATCGCGATGGCGGATCTGGAGATCGTTCGGCGCTCGATGAGCCTGACCGATCTCAAGAAGAAGCCAATCTACGAGTTGGTGCAGGTCGCCGAGAGTCTGGGAATCGAGAACGTCGCCCGTCAGCGCAAGCAGGACGTGATCTTCTCGCTGTTGAAGGCACATGCCCGCAACGGCGAGCACATCTACGGCGACGGCGTACTCGAGATCCTGCAGGACGGCTTCGGCTTCCTGCGCTCGGCTGATGGCTCGTATCTGGCAGGTCCTGACGACATCTACGTCAGTCCCAGCCAGATCCGCCGCTTCAACCTGCGCACCGGTGACTCGATCTCCGGATTGATCCGTCCGCCGAAGGAAGGCGAGCGCTACTTCGCGCTGCTGAAGTTCGGCCAGATCAACTTCGACGCGCCGGAGAGCTCGCGCAACAAGGCGCTGTTCGAGAACCTGACGCCGCTGCACCCGACTAAGCGACTGAAGCTTGAGCGCGGTAACGGCAGCACCGAGGACATGACGGCACGGGTGATCGACCTGTGTGCGCCGCTCGGTAAGGGTCAGCGTGGCCTGATCGTCTCGCCGCCAAAAGCCGGCAAGACGATGCTGCTGCAGAACATCGCGACCAGCATCGCCTACAACCATCCCGAGGTGTACCTGATCGTGCTGCTCATCGACGAGCGGCCCGAGGAAGTGACCGAGATGTCGCGCACAGTGAAGGGAGAGGTTGTCGCCTCCACCTTCGACGAGCCGGCAAGTCGCCACGTGCAGGTTGCCGAGATGGTCATCGAGAAGGCCAAGCGTCTGGTCGAGCACAAGAAGGATGTCGTGATCCTGCTTGATTCGATCACTCGCCTCGCACGCGCCTACAACACCGTCGTACCGAGCTCTGGCAAGGTACTCACCGGTGGTGTTGACGCGAATGCGCTGCAGCGCCCGAAGCGTTTCTTCGGCGCCGCGCGCAACCTCGAGGAGGGCGGCTCGCTGACGATCATCGCGACTGCGCTGATCGACACCGGCTCGCGCATGGACGATGTGATCTTCGAGGAGTTCAAGGGAACGGGTAACTCCGAAATCCACCTGGATCGGCGCATCGCCGAGCGGCGGACCTTCCCGGCGGTGAACATCAACCGTTCGGGTACTCGGCGCGAGGAGCTCATTACCTCGACCGAGGAGCTGCAGAAGATCTGGATCCTGCGCAAGCTGCTGCATCCGATGGACGAGTTGGCGGCGGTCGAGTTCCTCATCGACAAGATGAAGGACACGAAGACCAACGACGAGTTCTTCGGTTTGATGAAGCGCTGATCGAGTACGCGAGGGCCCAACCGATGACTGAGTCAGCGGTTCGGGCTCTCGCGGCCCTCGATGAGCGGCTGGCGGCCGCGATCGAGGTCATCGGCCCGTGTACGCTGACGCGTGGCCGCGGTTCGCCCTACGAGGCGCTGCTTTCGGCCATCACCCACCAGCAGTTGCACGGCAATGCCGCTGCCGCGATCCTGCGGCGGCTGAAGGCGCTCTATCCAGGCGCCCGCTACCCGACACCAGAAGAACTGATTGCGACCTCCGAAGCGGACCTGCGCGGCGCGGGACTATCGCGCGCCAAGCTCCTGGCCATGCAGGACGTCGCGCGCCGCACGCTCGACGGGACGGTCCCCGACCGGCGGGCGATCATGAGGCTCGATGACGCGGCCGTCATTGAGCGGCTTACCGCCGTGCGTGGCGTGGGGCGCTGGACGGCAGAAATGCTGCTGATGTTTACCTTGAATCGCCCCGACGTCCTGCCAGTCGATGACTTCGGTGTGCGAGAAGGGTTCAAGCTGTTGTATCGCAAGCGTGCGCAGCCTAAACCCCGCTGGCTTGCCGCTTATGGCGAGCGCTGGGCGCCGTACCGCACCATCGCAAGCTGGTACCTCTGGCGGTATCTCGACCACGATCGCGCGCAGCGTCGCGCCGGCTGAGCGCCGAACGCGACGTTCGCGCATGCCGCATCAGCGCGGCGTGGTGGGTGGCGGCGGAGGCGCGCTGCGCTGGCCGTGAGCCCACTGACCGCGGTGCATCTTCGGCTCGGTGCCGTCTGCGCGCGCGGCGCGATGTTCTGCCTCCAGCTTGACCAACTGGTCGCGTTGGGGGGCCGTGAGCACGCCGTAGACCTGTGAACGAAGCTGGCTGCTCTGCAGGACGAACTGCGCGGCATTTTGGCTTGCCGACTGACTCGCGCTGGCCACCGCCGCCTGATACGCCGCGTCGTCCGGTCGCGTGCGAGCCAGTACGTCGAGGTCGGTACGCATCTGCGTGTGCAGCGCCTCCAATCCCGGTCGCGCGTCATCCAGTGCCTTGTGGATTGCCGTCTTCTGCTCGGCGCTCAGGCCCAGTTGCTCCGCTATGTGCGGCGTCATCATGGGCGGCCACATGCCGGGCATCATCGCGCCGGGACCTGGGCCGCCGCCCTGGAAGTGGCCCGGCGGCGGCGGCGGCGGGGGAGGGTCGCGGTCGGCCGCGACCGCAAATCCGGTCGCGATGGCTGTCAGGAGCAGCGCCGCGCCAATGCCGGCCCAGTTCGCGAGAGTGTCTTTACGTGCCATTGGCGGTTTCCTCGAATTGCCCCGTCGGGGTGGTGTGGGTTCAAGCGTGGACTGATGTCGCGCCCGCGTATCTAGCTAGACTGCAAAGACTGGGCAAAGTTTCGTTAAGTGGCGCCTCGCGACGTGACAGGGCAGGGGCCGGGCTGCACCATTGGGTCATGTCCACCCACGCTGTACTGCCGCGGGTCCTGTTGGTCGACGACGATCGAGAGCTGACCTCGATGCTGTCGGAGTACCTGACGCGGGAGTCCTTCGAGGTCGAGGTTGCCCATGACGGTGACGCGGCCCTCGCGCGGCTCGGCGCGCCGGGCGAAGCGGCGCCCGACCTGGTGATCCTCGACGTGATGCTCCCCGGCTGCAGTGGCTTGGATGTGCTGCGCGTGCTGCGTAAGCGCGAGGCGCCACCGCCGGTGCTGATGCTGACCGCGCGCGGTGACGACGTGGATCGCATCGTTGGTCTCGAGCTTGGCGCAGACGATTACCTGCCCAAGCCCTTCAACCCGCGTGAGTTGGTTGCCCGCATGCGCGCGGTGCTGCGTCGCATCAGTGAGCGCAGCTTGCCGCACGAGCCGCTCGTGCTGGGCACACTCAGGCTCGACCCTGCCCGTCACCGCGCGACCTATCGCGGCGCGGCCGTCGAACTGACTGGCGCGGAGTTTCGTGTGCTGGAAGTGCTGATCCGTGCGGCCGGTCGGATCGTTAGCCGTGAGCATCTCACCGAGCAGGCGCTCGGGCGCCGACTCGAACTCTACGACCGCAGCATCGACACGCACGCCAGCAACCTGCGCCGCAAGCTGGGCTTGGGCCCCTCAGCGGAGCTGGAGATTCGTGGTATCCGCGGCGCCGGTTACCTGCTCACGCCGCCCAATGAGGCCGCACCGTGAGGAGTCTGTACGGCAGGATCTTTCTGTCGTTCTGGGCGGTGATGATCGTCGTCGTCGCCGGCAGCATTGGGCTTACCTGGCTCGTGCTGGAAGAGCGCGCCGATGAGGTGCCGCGCTTCTCGACCGAACTTATGCGCGGCGCTGCAGGGGCGCTCGCCCGTGGTGGCGAACCGGCGTTGCGCGACTGGCTGCAGCTCGGCCTCGCGACCGTGCCGGACTTGCGCGTGCTGATCGTCAACGACGCCGGCCGCGAGCTGCTTGACCGGCCGTTGCCGCATGGCGTCGAGCGTCTGCTGCAGTCGCCCGATGGCGGGCTCGGGGTGTTCCCCGGGGTTGGCATCGTACCGGCGCGGCCGTTGCCGCAGCTGGTGGCGGCGGATGGCCATCACTACGGCGTACTGATCCAGCCGCGACGGCACGTGCCCGGATCGCTTGGCGTACTGATGGAGGCGCGCTTTGCGGTGTTGCTGCTGGCGCTGGCTGTCACTGGCGTCGCCAGCTGGTGGCTGACCCGTTCGATCACCCGGCCTGTGCGCGCCCTGGGCGCCGCGACGCGCGTGCTTGCGGGGGGCGATCTGACGGCGCGCGTCGCTGCCAAGGTGAGCGCGCGCCGGGACGAGTTCGGCACGCTTGCACGCGACTTCGATGCCATGGCTGGTCGCCTGCGCGCGCTGCTGCTAGGTCGTGAGCAACTGCTGCGCGATGTCTCGCACGAACTTCGCTCCCCGCTGGCGCGCATGCGCGTCGCGCTCGGACTCGCACGCCAGCCCGGCGGCGAGCCGGCGCGTGAGCTGGATCGGCTTGAGACGGAAGTGGAGCGGCTCGACCGATTGATCGGTCAGATGCTGCACCTGACGCGGCTCGATGCCACCTCCGCCGAGGCGCTGGCAGAGGACGTCGACCTCGTCGAGCTGCTAGACGACATCGCGCGCGATGCCACCTTCGAAGCGCAGGCATCGCAGATAGGGATCCAGTGGCTGCCGCCGGCGGCGCCGCTCGTCGTGCGCGGCAACGCCGCGTGGCTGGCGAGCGCGCTGGAGAACGTCGTCCGCAACGCGTTGCGCTACACCGCTAAGGGCAGTGACGTTGAAGTGCGGCTGCAAGCGCAGGCCACTGGCGTATGCATCGAGGTGCGCGATCACGGTCCCGGCGTGCCGGCCGCGGAGCTCGGCCGCATCTTCGAGCCGTTCCATCGGGTGGCGGAGTCGCGTGCCCGGGACAGCGGCGGTGATGGCATCGGCCTTGCGATCACTGCACGGGTCCTGGCTGCGCATGGCGGGCGCGCCTGGGCCGAAAATGCCGTCGGTGGCGGCTTGCGGGTGCTGCTCGAGCTGCCTGTGAACGCGAGCAGCTCGGCCGGCTAGTGCGCTAGCGTGCCGCGGGCAACCCGCGGCACGAGCTCGTGCGGTCTCTAGTGCTTGGGCTTGCGGAACTTCAACACGAAGTTATCCGCCTCGCCGATCGCAAGATAGCGCGCACGATCCTTGTCCTGCTGCGCCAGTGTCGGCGGCAGCGTCCAGACGCCGTCCGGCCAGTCCTTGGTGTCCTTCGGGTTGGCGTTGATCTCGCTCCTGTCGACCAGTTCGAAGCCCGCTTTCTTCGCCAGCGCGATCGCGTAGTCCTCGCGCACGTAGCCGCTTTGCGCCTTCGGGTCCTGCGGCTGGTCGGTACGGCCGCGGTGGGCCTCGATCCCAAGCACGCCGCCCGGCTTGAGGGCACGGAACGCGGCTTTGAGCATCTGCTCGGCGTAACCGCCGTCCATCCAGTTATGCAGGTTGCGGAAGGTCAGCACGAGGTCGGCGGAGGCGGGCGGCGCGAGGTCGAAGTGGCCTGGGCCTGCGAAGGTTTCGTGCACTGTGCCAAGTCGTCCCGCCTGCGCTGCGATCCGTTCGTGCCACTTGGCCGTGATGGCATCCTCTTCGGCGTCGCCCGGCACGCTCAGCGCAACGGTGTAGTGACCGCGCGCCTTCAGGTACGGGCCGAGGATTTCGGTCCAGTAGCCGCCGCCCGGCCAGATCTCCACGACCGACATCGTCGGCTGCAGACCAAAGAACGTCAGCTCTTCAGCTGGATGGCGGGCGGCATCGCGGCTGGCGAACGACGCCGTGCGGGCGGGGTTTGCGATCGCGGCGACCAGATCCTTGTCGAGTGGCGGCGCGGCGATGGCCGGTACGAGTGCCAGAGCACCCAGAATCAGGGCGGCGAGCGTGGGAAGCAGTTTGCGCATGGGGGCCTCGGGGTGAAAACGGGGCATCGACCCCGTCCAATCCTTTGGCGGGGAGCGCTAGTCTAGTGCGCGCACCAGCAGTCGGTCGACCTGAAGTGAGCGGCCGAGCAGGAAAGTGTCCGTGCCGACGTCCTCAAAGCCCGCCTTGGCGTAGAACGCCTGTGCGCGCGGGTTCTTCTCCCAGGCGGTCAGCCACAGCGTTCCCGCGCCGTTGGCGCGGGCCATGGCGGCCGCCGCGGCCATCATGTCCAGTGCAACGCCGCTGCCGTGCCATTGCCGGTCGAGGTAGAAACGTTCCATGGCCCAGGGGTTTTGGCCGACAACCAGCGGGTGCGGGCAGTCCCGGCGCAGCAGCGCGTAACCGGCCAACTGACCGTCGGCCTGTGCCAGCAGGTAGGTGAGCCTGGGCTCCGTCAGCTCCGCCGCCTGCAGGCTCGGTGTGAAGGTGGCGGCGAGATGCAGCGCTATGTCCTCCGCCGCGTTGTCCGGCAGGTACCAGTCGCGGAACACGCGCGCCGCGAACGCGCTGAGCGTCGCCGCATCAGCGGCGACGCCGCGCCGGAACGAGATCTTGGCGGCGCTCATGCGCCAAGCTCGCGGTCTAGGATGCGCGCGATCTCGGCTTCTATCTTGCCGCTGAAAAAGGCCAGCGCCAGTCCCAGCTTTGCCTCAACCGTGATCATCTCCGCCTCCAGTGCGAGCTGTCCGCGCACGCTGGCGTGCTCGATGTGCAGGACGTCCCCCTGCCACCGGCAGGTCGCGCCGAAGCGCTCGGTAAGGCGGTCGGCAACGTGGCTGATGCGCTCGCGCGCCGCAATGGGCGAGAGCGCGTGGCTGCGGCGGATAGTGATTTGGCTCATGGGATCAGGCGTCGCCCTGCTCGCGTCTGATCGCGCGGTAGCCGATGTCGCGTCGTATCTGCATGCCCTGGAAGCTGATCGCGTCGACCAGCACGTAGGCCTCGCGGCAGGCGTCGGCGACGCTGCTGCCGCGACCGACGGCGCACAGGACGCGGCCACCGGACACGCGCACGCCGTTGCCGTCGGTCTGCGTGCCCGCATGGAAGACCTTGCCCGGCAGGCGGGCCGCAGCCTCTAGGCCTGCGATGTGAGCGCCCTTCTGCGGCCGGTCCGGATAGCCCTCGGCCGCGAGCACGACGCCGACGGCGGGCCGCGAATCCCAGCGCGCCTCGACCTGGTCGAGCCGGCCGTCGAGGGCGGCCTCGATCAGCTCGATGAGGTCCGACTCCAGGCGCATCAATACAGGCTGGGTCTCGGGGTCGCCGAAGCGGCAGTTGAATTCCAGTACGTTCGGGGTGCCGTCCGGCGCGATCATGATGCCGGCGTAGAGGAAGCCGGTATAGGGCGTGCCGTCGGCGGCAAGGCCGGCGACGGTAGGTTCTATGACCTCGCGCATGATGCGCGCGTGCATGGCCGGCGTGACCACGGGGGCGGGCGAGTAGGCGCCCATGCCGCCGGTGTTCGGGCCCTGGTCGCCGTCCGCAAGTCGCTTGTGGTCCTGCGAGGTCGCGAGCGCCAGTACGTGGCTGCCATCGACCATGACGATGAAGCTGGCCTCTTCGCCGTGCAGGAACTCCTCGACGACGATCGTGTCACCAGCGCTGCCGAACGCGCCGTCAAACATCTGACTGATCGCGTCGAGTGCCTCGTCGTGGGACGACGCGATGACAACGCCTTTGCCCGCGGCCAGGCCGTCTGCCTTGACGACGATGGGTGGGCGCTGCGCCCGCACGAAATCGGCGTCGAAGCTCTCCCGCGTGAAGCGCGCGTAGCCTGCGGTCGGAATCTTGTGGCGGACCAGGAACTCCTTGGTAAATACCTTGGAGCCCTCGAGTCGGGCGCAGGCGCGTGACGGCCCGAAGCAACGCAGGCCGGCGGCCTTGAACGAATCGACGACGCCGTGGACGAGGGGGCCCTCCGGCCCGACGATCGTCAGGTCAACGCGCTCGCGCCTGGCGAAGGCGACGAGGCCATCGATGTCGTCAGCGCTGACATCGACGTTCTCGCACTTGGGCTCCAGCGCTGTGCCGGCGTTGCCTGGCGCGACAAAGACGCGCTCGACGCGCGTCGAGGACGCCGCCTTCCATGCCAGCGCATGCTCGCGCCCACCGCCGCCAATGACCAGTACCCGCATCGCTACCGCCCCTGTCAGTGCCGGAAATGGCGCATGCCGGTGTAGACCATCGTCATGCCGTGTTCGTCTGCCGCCGCGATGACCTCGTCGTCGCGCATCGACCCGCCGGGCTGGATAACTGCCTTGATGCCGTACTCCGCGGCGACGTCGATGCCGTCACGGAACGGGAAGAACGCGTCGGAGGCCATCGCCGCGCCATTGACCGCGAAGCCAGCGTCCGCCGCCTTCATCGCCGCAATGCGGCTGGAGACGACGCGGCTCATCTGGCCGGCACCGATGCCGAGCGTCAGGTGATCGCGTGCGTAGATGATGGCGTTCGACTTGACGTACTTGCACACACGCCAGGCGAACATGAGGTCCGCCAGTTCGCGGGCGTCTGGCGCTCGTCGCGTGACGACCTTCAGGTCGGCGGCCTTGATGGCGCCGGTGTCGCGTGTCTGTACGAGCAGTCCGCCGGTCACGCTCTTGTACTCCGCGGCCGCCGCGCTCGGCCCGCCGAGCGGGCCGGTCACCATCACGCGTACGTTGGCCTTGGCCGCGGTGATCGCCAGCGCGTCGGCACTCGCATCCGGCGCGATGATGACCTCGACGAACTGCTGCTCGAGTATCGCGCGCGCGGTTGATGCGTCCAGCGTGCGGTTGAAGGCGATGATGCCGCCGAACGCGGAGGTCGGGTCGGTGCGATAGGCCTGACGGTAGGCCACTTCGATGCTGTCGGCGAGCGCTACGCCGCAGGGGTTCGCGTGCTTGACGATCACGCAGGCGGGCACGTCGAACTGCCGCACGCACTCAAGTGCTGTGTCGGCATCGGCGATGTTGTTGTAGGACAACTCCTTGCCCTGCAGTTGCTGCGCGCTGGCGACGCTCGCGCCGCCAGCCGTTGCGTCAGCGTAAAACGCACCGCTCTGGTGCGGGTTCTCGCCGTAGCGAAGGTCGATCTTCTTCGTGTAGCGCAGTTCAAGCGCTTCGGGATAGGTCGCCGCGCCTGGTTGGCACTGCCGCGCCATCCAGTCGGCGACCATGGTGTCGTAGCGCGCCGTATGTGCGTAGGCGCGTGCCGCGAGCCGTTGTCGGAAGGCGAACTCTGTGCCGCCTGCGTCGATCGCAGCGCTGAGCTCGGCGTAGTCGGCAGGGTCGACCACCACGGCAACATGTGCATGATTCTTCGCGGCGGCGCGCAGCATTGCCGGCCCGCCGATGTCGATGTTCTCGACGCCGTCGTCATAGCTGCAGTTCGGGCGCGCGATCGTCGCCGCGAATGGATAGAGGTTGACCACCAATAGGTCGATAGGCGCTATGCCATGCGCCTGCATCACCGCCTCATCGGTTCCGCGCCGGCCGAGCAGGCCACCGTGCACGCGTGGGTGCAGCGTCTTGACGCGGCCGTCCATGATCTCCGGGAAACCGGTGTAAGCAGACACCTCGGTGACTGCAAGACCGGCACTGGCGAGCAGCTTCGCAGTGCCACCGGTCGAAAGCAGTTCAACGCCGTGCGCTGCGAGCAGGCGGGCGAGGTCGAGCACACCCGCCTTGTCCGAGACGCTCAGCAGTGCGCGCCGGATTGGCGTGCACGGGGAGGTGCTATTCGACAAGGCCGTAATCCTCGAGCTTGCGACGCAACGTGCCGCGATTGATGCCGAGAATCTCGGCTGCGCGCAGCTGGTTGCCATCGGTGTGGCGCATGACGGCGCGGAACAGGGGCTCCTCCACTTCGCGCAGCACGAGTTGGTAAAGACCTGATGGGCGGTGGCCGTTCAGTCGCTGGAAGTAGGCGCTCAGTGCCGCTTCCGCGTGCTCGCGCAGCGGCATCTCAGCCACGGCGCGACTGCTGGGCGCCGCTTGCGCTACGATCTTGCGACGCGGCCGCGCCGTCTTCTTGCCGTTCACCATCTCAAATCCCCATCGCCCCGCCGGTTGAGGCCGTAGGTCGCGGTCACGCCACCTCGGTCTGCGGCCGTGCGCGTTCGCCTGCTGGCGTACGCGGCGGCAACTCCGGCTCTTGTTGCTCCCGTACGAGCGGCTGATCCGTGCCGATCGTGTCGAACCATTCCTTCACCAGATGCTGCTGCGAGTCGACCGTGGTGGCAACGCGTAGCGCGGCGAACAGCACTTCTTCGGCGCCCGCGCAGGCGTCGGCAGGCGTGTCCTGCCGGCGGGATGCTATCGCGTGGTCGCGATACCAGCCGAGGTGCTTGCGTGCCACTCGAACGCCTGCATGCTCGCCGTAGAAGGCGTACAGCTGCTCCAAGTGCCGGATCATGATATCACGGACCTCCGCGGCATCCGGCGGCGGGAAGTGTCCCCCGGTGCTAAGAAAATGCCTGATTTCGCGGAAAATCCAAGGTTGTCCTTGGGCGGCACGGCCGATCATTACGCCATCTGCGCCGGTTTCTTCGAGTACTGCTCGCGCTTTCGCGCCGGAGTCGATGTCTCCATTAGCAAAAACCGGGATGGATACCGCCTGCTTGATCGCCCTAATCGTTGCGTATTCTGCCTGGCCCTCAAAACGGTCCGCCCGCGTGCGGCCGTGGACTGCCAGCGCGGCAATGCCGGCATCCTCGGCCATGCGGGCCACGGCCGGCCCGTTGCGGTTCGTAGGGTCCCAGCCGGTACGCATTTTCAGGGTGACGGGGATGTCGACGGCACGAACGATCGCTGCAAGGATCGCGCCGACCAGCGGCTCGTCGCGTAGCAGCGCCGAGCCGGCGGCCCGATTACAGACTTTCTTCGCCGGGCAACCCATGTTGATGTCGATGATCTGGGCGCCGAGGTCTCGGTTGCGGCGCGCGGCTTCGGCCATCATCTGCGGCTCGCCGCCTGCGATCTGTACGACGCGCGGTTCCGGTTCGCCGCTGTGATCCATCCGTAGGCGCGACTTCTGCGTGTGCCACAGGCGCACGTCGGAGGTCACCATTTCTGAGGCCGCAAGACCCGCGCCGAGCTGCCTGCAGAGCAGGCGGAACGGCCGGTCCGTGACGCCTGCCATCGGAGCCAGCGCGAGCGGCGCTGCCAGCGCGTAGGGCCCGATGCGCATCAGTTGCCCGGCGGCCGCGGATCGCTGCCGCAGCTGAGTACGCCGTGCCGTTCCAGGCAGACGTCGAGTTCGAATCCAACCGCCTGTTTGCCGGGATCGGCGAGGTGCAGGTCTGCATCGACACGGGCGCCAGGGGCCAGTGCTCCGTTCGGCGGGAGGCGACCTGGCAGGTATTCGGCCGGCCGGAACTCGCGCCGTGCGACGGTGCCGCCGAATCGGTCCGCAAGCAGCACGCGCAGCAGTGGGTACGGCTGCCCGCGTGACGCGTGGTTGACGATGCTGGCGCGCAATCGCAGCGCGCCTGGCGCTTCCTCACTGGCGGATCCCCACTGGCGGACCTCGTAGTCGCCAAGGTTCCAGCGTGGCTCGATCGGCGCGCCGACTGCGGCATATAGCGACGCCAGTGGCGGCCCAATGATCGGCGTTTCGATCAGTGATTCGCGCGCGTGGTGCACGAACTGCGCGACGAGCGCCAGACCGAGGAGGATAGCGGCCGCCAACTGCCACGGCGCGCGCGCAGGCACAGGCGGCGATGGCGGTTGGTCGAAGGTCTCCGCGACCAGCGCAGACTCTGCTGCCAGCGCGGGGTGCTCGGACATGGGCGCCGGCTCGTCGTCGGCTGCGACCTCGCCGGTGTCCACGAGGTCATCCGAACGGCTGTCGGTATCGGCGACTAGAGGCTGATCGTCGGCGTCCAGTGTGTTCGCTACCATGGCGAAGTCGGGCAGCGGGAATTCATCGGTGCGCGCAAGCGGATCATCGCCATCAGCCATCACCGGCGGTGATGGCGTGGTGGCCAGCGCCGCGTTCAGGTCGATGTCAACGTCGAACTCAAGCTCCGCGTCCGCGGGACTTGCCAGCACGTCGATTTCTGCCTCGACGTCTTCGTCGAGGTCGGCAGCCACGTCCACCATGGCGTCCGGCGGTGGCGCGGCTGTTGCATCGGACGGCGATGTCGGCCAGTTCAGCTCAGGGTCGGTGGTCGCCTCGTCCGCTACCGCCTCGCTCGCCACCTCTGTCGTGAGGCGAGCGTAGTGCAGTTCATCCTCGTTCGGCTCGTCGTCCGTGTCCGGCGCCGGTTCGGCTGGCAATAGGAAAACTTGCTGGTCGGCGTGACCGGGATCGGCCTCGGTCGGTAGTAGGCTCAGGTCCAGGGCGACGGCGGGCGTCGCGCTGTCCGGTGGAATGAAGATGCGTTCCCAATCCGCGGGCGGCGCGTTGAACTCAAGCGACGCAGCGGTCAGATCCGGTTGCGTGACGGGTTCATCGAACAGTGAGTCGTCGAGCTCGACGGGCTCGACGGGCTCATCGGGCTCGAGGGCGTCGCGCTCGGCCATGGCCATGGCGGCGTCCTGCTGCTCGGGCGCGTCCGGCGCCGCTGCAGTCAACCGTGCCTGCAGCGCCTCGAACGCACGGGCCTCGTCCGCCGAGGGGGTGTTGCGTGTCGCTGCGGGTAGCTCGGCGGGCTCCGCGGTCGGCGCTATCGCGCTCGCTGGCGTCGACAGCAGTGTCGCCTCGGTAGCCGGGGCGTCGGTCGAGGCCGACTCGCCGGGATCGCCCGCGAGTTCGTCGCTGAGAAAGTGGAGTGCGTTGAAGTGGGCGTCGCAGACGCCGCAGCGCACCTGTGCCTGCGCGGCACGCAGCACCGTCGCCGTGACCCGGAATACGGTGCCGCACTCTGGACACTGCGTGTACACGCGATACCCCTAAGGACGACGCCGGCCGACCAGGCCGATCCAGCCATCTCGCTCCCGCGGAAGTTCCATATCAAACCATGGCAGGTAGGCTGCCGTCACCGCCTCGGCCTGCGGGACGAGCAGGCCTGACAGGACGACGTGGCCGCCGGGGCGCGTCGCTGCGGCTATCGTCGCTGCCAGCTGGATCAGGGGTTCGGCAAGGATGTTGGCCAGTACCACCTCATAGCCGCCGCCCCACTCGGCGGTCGCGGCAGCGATCGACAGTCGTGCGCTGAGGTTGTTGCGTGCCGCGTTGTCGGCGGTGGCGATCAGTGCCTGCGGATCGATATCCAGGGCGTGTGCGCTTCCCGCCCCAAGCCGTAGGGCGGCGACTGCCAGGATCCCTGAGCCGCAGCCTACGTCGAGCACGCGAGCGCCGGTCAGCGCCGCGCTATCCAGCCACGTCAGGCACAGTGCGGTGGTGGCGTGCGTGCCGGTGCCGAAGGCCAGGCCCGGATCCAGCCAGACGATCTGCGGTGCCGGTGACGCGTCTGCCGGCGGCAGCATCCCGCCGGGACAGATCCACAGCCGTTCGCCGAAGCGCATCGGTCGAAAGTCCTTCAACCACTCCCGTTCCCAGGCCTTGTCCGCGATGGCCTCGAAGCGCAGTTGCAGCGCCGGCGCGTCGAGCAGTGCGCGCAGGGCATCGGCCAGCGTGGCTTCGGGGGTATCGGCTTCGTACAGCGCCGAGATCGCGGTTGCCGGCCACAGCGGCGTTGCGCCGGGCAATGGCTCGAGGATCGGCGTATCGCCCGCATCTGTCATCGTCACCGAGACCGCGCCGGTGGCGAAGCAGGCTTCCTCGGCCGCATCCGGATCGAGGCCGTCGAGTGTCAGGTGGACTTGGAGGAACGGCACGGGCGGCTGCTCGGTGGCGGGGGAGGGTGTGGCGGGGCTGCAGGCAGCCGCGCCACGGAGTCACTTCAGGCCGAGGCGTCGTTCCAGATAGTGGATGTCGAGGCCGCCCTGCCGGAACGCCGAGTGGCCGAAGATTTCCTGGTGGAGCGCGGCATTGGTCTTGATGCCCTCGACCACCATTTCCGACAGCGCGTTGCGCATGCGTGCAATCGCGGTGTCACGATCCTCGCCATAGGCAATGATCTTGCCGATCAGTGAATCGTAGTACGGCGGTACCGCGTAACCGGTGTACAGGTGGCTGTCGACGCGGATGCCGGGGCCACCCGGCGGGTGCCACAGGCGCACCGGTCCAGGGCTCGGCATGAAAGTCTTCGGATCCTCGGCATTGATGCGGCACTCGATCGCATGTCCGCGGATCACGATGTCTTCCTGCTTGAACGGCAGCGGCTCGCCACCGGCAATGCGGATCTGCAGCTTGACCAGGTCGATGCCCGTCACCAGTTCGGTGACCGGGTGCTCCACCTGGATGCGAGTGTTCATCTCGATGAAGTAGAACTTGCCCTCTTCGTAGAGGAACTCGAGCGTGCCGGCGCCGCGGTAACCCACGGCCGTCAGTGCGCGGGTGATGCTGGCCGTCATGTCGGCGCGCTGCTTGTCGGTGATGCCTGGGGCGGGGGCTTCCTCGACAACTTTCTGGTGGCGCCGCTGCAGCGAGCAGTCGCGCTCGCCCAGCACGACGACGTTGCCATGGTGGTCGGCCACGATCTGGAACTCGATGTGGCGTGGCCGCTCGAGGAACTTCTCCATGTAGACCTGATCGTTCGAGAACGCCGCCAGCGCCTCGGCCTTGGTCACATTGATGGAGTTGAGCAGTGCCGCTTCCGAGTGCACGACGCGCATGCCGCGGCCGCCGCCGCCGCCGGAGGCCTTGATGATGACCGGATAGCCGATCTTCTTGGCGATTGCGCGGTTGGTGTCGGCGTCCGGGCCCAGCGGGTCGCCGGACCCCGGCACGCAGGGCACCCCCGCCTCCTTCATCGTACGAATCGCGGAGACCTTGTCGCCCATGATTCGAATCGTCTCGGCCTTCGGGCCGATCCAGACGAAGCCGGACTTCTCCACCCGCTCGGCGAAGTCGGCGTTCTCGGACAGAAAGCCGTAGCCGGGGTGAATCGCGACCGAGTCGGTGACTTCGGCCGCCGCAATCAGCGCCGGCATGTTCAGGTAGCTGTCCTTGGATGCCGGCGGGCCGATGCACACCGTCTCATCCGCGAGCAGTACATGCTTGAGGTTGCGATCGGCGGTGGAGTGCACCGCGACCGTCTTGATGCCGAGCTCGCGGCAGGCACGCAGGATCCGCAGCGCAATCTCGCCGCGGTTCGCGATCAGCACTTTGTCGATCATGATGGGTCGGTTACTCGATGACGAACAGCGGCTGGCCGAACTCGACCGGATCGCCGCCCTTGACCAGGACCGCGGCGACCTTGCCGGCCTTGTCCGACTCGATCTGGTTCATCATCTTCATAGCTTCGATGATGCAAAGCGTCTGGCCGACCTTGACCTCGGTGCCGATTTCCACGAACGGCTTCGCGCCGGGTGCCGGCGACGAGTAGAAGGTGCCAACCATCGGCGCGTTCACCGTGGCGTCGGCCCGCGGCGCGGCTTCAACGGCTTCGACCACCGCCGCGCGCGGCGCGGGCGCGGCTGCCACCGGTGCCGGCGCATGCGCCATCGGCGGGGCCTGCACGTAGGTCGTGACCGGGGCAGATCCGTGGCGGCTGATGCGGACGGACTCCTCGCCCTCCTTGATTTCGATTTCGGCGACGCCGGACTCCTCGAGGAGTTCGATCAGCTTCTTAACCTTGCGTATGTCCATCAGGGATCCTCGTCGGAAGGGGGTCAGCAGGCGAGCTTGCGTAGCGCCGCTTCGAGCGCCAGTTCGTAGCCCACAGGGCCGCAGCCCACGATCACGCCAGCGGCGATCGCGGACAGGTAGGAGTGATGCCGGAAGCTCTCGCGGGCGTACACATTCGAGATGTGCACCTCGTAGAACGGCACGGCAACAGCCGCCAGCGCGTCGCGCAGTGCGATGCTGGTATGGGTGAAGGCACCCGCATTCAGAATGATCGCGTCCGTTCCCGACGCTTTCGCGCCCTGGATCGCTGCGATCAACTCGTGTTCCGCGTTCGACTGCAGGGCGGTGAGCTGCGCACCACGGGCGGCGGCGAGCTGTTGCAGTCGGTTGACGATATCGGCGAGCGTGTCGGATCCGTACACGTCCGGCTCGCGCGTGCCGAGCAGGTTCAGGTTCGGTCCATTGAGTACCAGAATGCGAGCCATCGGCCCTCCTGGTGCCGTAACGTCCGGACGGAGTCTAACCGGAAACCGTGCGTCTGGCGCAAACGGCGTCAATTTGGGTCGAAAAAGCGCGATCAGGCGCCCAGAGGCGCCGATCGTGGAGGACTTCGAGGCCTAATGCGATGCGGCCGGCGTTGCCGGTAGTGCCGCCAGCGCCGCTTTGATCTCGGTTCGGGCCGCGCCCGCAGCCAGTGCGCCCGCGTCCACCCTAGCCACGACGCCCAAGATGGCGCGTGCCTGATTCTCATGCAATTCGCCGAGGTGCACCAGTAGCACTCGGCCGGCGGCGTCGATGAATGCGGTGAATGGGAACGCCATCGTCTCTACGCCGAAACCCCGCGCAGCCTCGAGGCCATCGTCTTCGCCGACCAGTAGCGGATAGTCGATCGCGACGCTCTTCTTGAAAGCACGCACGTCGTCGGCGAAGTCGACCGCGATGCCGATCACTTCGAAGCCTTTTGGCGAAAATTCATGCTGCAGGCGGTTGAGCAGCGGGATTTCCCGGCGGCAGGGGGCGCACCAGGTGGCCCAGAAATTGACAATTAGCGGCTTGCCGTCCCAGGCGCTGAGCGCGTGCGGCTTGCCATCCAGGTCGTGCAGCGTGAACTCCGGACGCCGCTCCGGGACGGCATTCGATTCGGGCTGGGCCGCCGCGAGCGGTAGGGCGCCGAGCGGTCGCAGGGCCGGGACGGCGGCGGTGCTCGGGGCGGGCTGTAGCTGCTGGTAGGCGAACGCGCCGAAGACAGCTGCGCCGATCACGCCAAAGCCGAGGTAGGCGGCCTGCAGGGGGGTGAGCTTCACGGGTGGATCTCGAAGTCATGCAGATGCACGACAAAGGCGCCATGGGCGACGAAGCCGACGAGCCGCGAATCTAGCCGCTCATGGCCGTCGACGCCGAAGAACGCCGTTGTCGGGGGGCCGAAGATGCCGAAGCGGTGCAGCAGCGCCTGATCGGTCGCGTCATTGGCGGTGACGTCTGCCTTCAGCAGCACGTAGCTGGCGAGCGCTGCGCGTACCGCCGGGTCGCGGAAGGTCTGGCTGTCCATTTCCCGGCAGGAGACACACCAGTCGGCATAGAAGTCGAGCATCGTGTGCCGGCCGGCGGCGTGCGCCGCGGCCACCTCCCGCTCGAGGTCGGCGATGCTCTTGATGGTCCGGAACGGCAAGCCCTCCGGCCGCGCCGAGGCGCCCAGCCAGCCGGTTCCGGCCAACGGCCGCAGCGGGTCGACTCCACCGGCCGCGGAGGACGCAATCAACGCGAGCCCCTGCAACCCCAGCAGCGCCGCCCCGACCCAGCGCAGGGCGCTGCGCCGGCCGCCCTTCAGGCCCACGGCGAGCAGCACCCAGACGGCGCTGAACACAACCGCGGCCCACACCAGCATCATCAGCCGCGGCGTGACAACCCGGTCCAGCATCCAGGCCGCGACGCCGAGAAACACGACGCCGAAGACCGCCTTGACGGTCTCCATCCAGGGCCCCGCCTTTGGCAGCAGCTTGCCGGCCGAGGCACCCACCACCAGCAGCGGTGTTCCCATGCCTATAGACAGTGCGCCTAGCGCCAGCGCACCGCGGGCGATGTCGCCGGCCTGGCCGATGACAGCGAACGCGGCCACCAGGGGTGGTGCGACGCAGGCGGTGACGACCAGCGAGGACAGCGCACCCATGATCGCGGTCGAAACGAACTTGCCGCCGCGGATGCTGTTGCTGGCAATGGCGAAGCGGGTCTGCAGCCCCGAGGGCATCTGCAGCTCGTAGGCGCCGAACATGGCTAGCGCCAGCGCGATGAACAGTGCTGCAAACAGTACGAGGATCCAGGTTTGCTGGAATACCGCCTGTGCCTGGCTGCCGGCGGCGGCGAAGGCGACCCCGGCGATCGTGTAGGTCACCGCCATGCCCAGCACGTAGGCGACCGACAGCGCGAAGCCGCGCCCGGGCGTTGTGCGGGCACCGTCGCCGGCGATGATGCCGGCGAGGATGGGCACCATCGGCAGAACGCAGGGCGTGAAGGACAGCAGTAGGCCGAAGCCCCAGAACGCGGCGATGACCAGCAGCAGGTTGCCGCTGCGGATCAGTACGGCCAGACGGTCCTGTTCGGAGACGGCAGCGGCGCCCGAACTGGCGCCGGCGCTCTGCGCTGGCAGCGACAGGTGCTGGGTCTGCGGCGGGTAGCACAGGCCTTTGTCCGCGCAGCCCTGATAGACGACGCGCAGCGTCGCCTGAGCCGTGGCAGGGGTATACGACATCGGCACAACCAGCTCACCGCGATAGATCTGCTGTTCGCCGAAGTATTCGTCCTGGTGCGGCAGGCCGACCGGCCACTCTGGCGTGCCGAGCTGCAGCGGCGCGTTTTCGGCGCTCAGCTTGAAGCGTGCGCGGTACAGGTAATAGCCGTCAGCGATCAGCCAGCGCAGTCGCAATCGGCCGGGGCCGTCGCTTTCGAGGCCGACCCGGAATGCCTGCTCCGGTGGCAGGAAATCGTCAGGCCCGCTGGCGGCGCTCGACGGCGCCGCCTTGCCCACCAGCTTGCCGAGCAGCCCGACGGGCGCGGCGGCTGCCGCTGGCGCGGCGGGCGTCGCTGCCGCGGCTGGCAGGCGCACATGCGCAAGCCAGCTCTGTGGCGGATAGCACAGGCCGGCGTCGGCACAGCCTTGCAGCTTCAGCTTGAGCTCAAGCACCTCCGGTTGTGCCGCCGCGACCGTGTAGGGCACGCGGAAAGTGGCCGCTCCACGGTAGATCTCCTGCTCGCCGAAGTATTCGTCATGGTGCGACAGGGCTTTGGGGAAGCCGGTGGCGCCGAGCGTGATCCCGGCCGTGTCCGTCGCGAACGCTATCCGCTTGCGGTACAGGTAGTAGCCGTCGCGGATGTTGTACGAGACGTACAGCGCGTCGGGTTTGGCCTCGACCACGTACTCATAGGCCTTTTCCGGCGGCAGGAACTGGTCGTCGGCGGCCACGGCCGCCATGGCGACGAGCAAGGTGCCTACGGCGAAGAGCGGCAGCAGCAGACGGCGAGTGGCGCGGACTGCCAGGGACAGGGAGGGGGGGAGGCTCAAGGATTCAGACCTTTTCAGCAGTAGCGAGAGGCGGCACTAAAATAGAGCCGCCCGGACGCAATTGGTTCAGTGTGACGCCCTGTCCGCCAGTCAGGCCCGGCAGGACGTCAAGAAATGCTTGTATTTCAAGGGTTTGCCATAGGCTGGTGACTGCGGGAACGCCCTTGGGGGGCAGCATAGCCGGGGCGCAACAGCCTGTCACGGCAGCCGTTGGCGTAAATGAAGCGGCCAAGACCCTTGCAATGGGGAACTTCGCCGCTATATTTAGCAGCCGCTAGGGGCGAGTGCTAACAATGCCTCGCCTGGGGATCCGCTTACCGCGGATCCGAGAATTTTAATGGTTCCCGTAGGAGGACTAGAGATGTCGACGAAGATTCGTCCGTTGCATGACCGAGTGATCGTCAAGCGTGAAGAAGAAGAGCGCAAGACCGCCGGTGGAATCGTGATTCCGGATTCGGCCGGTGAGAAGCCCAGCAAGGGCCGCGTTCTGGCGGTCGGCAATGGCAAGATTCTGGAGGATGGCAAGGTCCGTCCGCTTGACGTCAAGGTTGGCGACAAGGTGCTGTTCGGCAAGTACAGCGGCACCGAGGTCAAGGTTGATGGCGACGACGTGCTCGTGATGCGTGAGGAAGACCTCCTCGCCGTTATCGACGGCAAGTAAGCCCTCCCTACCCCGACGCATACAGATTTCAGAGGATTAAAGAAACATGGCAGCGAAAGAAGTACGTTTTGGTGATGACGCCCGGTCCCGCATGGTCAAGGGCGTAAACATCCTCGCGAACGCCGTCAAGGTGACCCTCGGCCCCAAGGGTCGTAACGCGGTCCTAGACAAGAGCTTCGGCGCCCCCACCGTCACCAAGGACGGCGTCTCGGTGGCGAAGGAGATCGAGCTCAAGGACAAGTTCGAGAACATGGGCGCGCAGATGGTCAAGGAAGTCGCCAGCGCGACCTCCGACGAGGCCGGCGACGGCACGACCACCGCGACCGTGCTCGCGCAGGCGATCGTGCGTGAAGGTCTGAAGGGTGTCGCCGCCGGCGTCAACCCGATGGACCTCAAGCGTGGCATCGACCAGGCCGTGCAGTGCGCCGTCGAGGAGCTGAAGAAGCTCTCGAAGCCCTGCAAGGACACCAAGGCGATTGCCCAGGTCGGCACGATCTCGGCCAACTCCGACGAGAGCATCGGCAACACGATTGCCGAAGCGATGGAAAAGGTTGGCAAGGAAGGCGTGATCACCGTTGAAGAGGGCTCGGGCCTCAACAACGAGCTCGACGTCGTCGAAGGCATGCAGTTCGACCGCGGCTACCTGTCGCCGTATTTCATCAACAACCAGCAGAACCAGACGGCGGAGCTCGACAAGCCGCTGATCCTTCTCTACGACAAGAAGATCTCGAACATCCGCGAGATGCTCCCGATCCTCGAGGGCATTGCGAAGGCAGGCCGTCCGCTGCTGATCGTGGCTGAAGACGTCGAAGGCGAGGCGCTGGCGACTCTGGTCGTCAACACCATCCGTGGCATCGTCAAGGTCGCCGCCGTCAAGGCGCCGGGCTTCGGTGATCGCCGCAAGGCCATGCTGCAGGACATCGCGATCCTGACCGGCGCCACCGTGATCTCGGAAGAGGTCGGTCTGTCGCTTGAGAAGGCGACGCTGAACGATCTCGGCGAGGCCAAGAAGATTGTCGTGGAGAAGGAAAACACCACGATCATCGACGGCGCTGGCAAGAGCCCGGACATCAAGGCGCGTGTCGCCCAGATCCGTGCGCAGGCCGAAGAAGCGACCTCCGACTACGACAAGGAGAAGCTGCAGGAGCGCGTTGCGAAGCTCTCTGGCGGCGTCGCCGTGATCAAGGTCGGTGCCGCGACCGAGATGGAGATGAAGGAGAAGAAGGCCCGCGTCGAAGACGCGCTGCACGCTACGCGCGCGGCTGTCGAGGAAGGCGTGGTCCCGGGCGGTGGTGTTGCGCTGATCCGCGTGCTCAAGGCGCTGGAGAAGCTGTCGCACGACAATGAAGACCGCAACTTCGGCATCAAGATCCTGGCGCGCTCGATTGAAGAGCCGCTCCGCCAGATCGTTGCGAACGCCGGCGAAGACGCTGCGGTTGTTCTCAACAAGGTCAAGGCCGGCAAGGGTACCTACGGGTACAACGCCGCGACCGGCGAGTATGGCGACATGATCGAGATGGGCATCCTGGATCCCACCAAGGTCACGCGCCTGGCGCTGCAGAACGCCGCCTCGGTGGCGGGTCTGTTGCTGACGACCGAAGTGATGATCGCCGAAGCCCCGAAGGACGAGGATCACTCGCACGGCGGCGGCGGTGGTGGCATGGGCGGTATGGGCGGCATGGGCGGGATGGACATGTAGTCCCGCGTTCGGCCGGGGGCAACCCCGGCCGATCCAGCTGTCGACCGAAAGGTCAGCGAAGCCCCGCCCGTGCGGGGCTTCGTCGTTTGGGGAGCTTGCGCGGCCGCCGCCGCCGGGATCCCGGCGTGCTCGGTCAGCGAGCGAAGTGTTCCGCGTCGTAGTCGGGCAGGGCGCCGGCGCAAGAGACAACGTACGCGGCGAGTCGCGCGGCGCGGTTCATGGCGGCAGTCGGTGACGCACCCCGCAGCAGCTCGGTCAGCAGCATGGCAATGAACGCGTCGCCGGCACCGATCGTGTCGACGACCGTGGCCGGATAGGCGGGCTGCACGACGTAGGATCCTTCATGCCAGAGGCGAGCGCCGTGCTCACCTTCGGTGACACAGACCGAGCGGATGGCGAAGTCCGCCAGCAGCGCGGCCTGCACTGCCTGCGCAGTTGGCGCCGTTCCCAGCCAGCCTGCGAAGGCGCAGACCTCATGCTCGTTCAGCTTCACGAAATCAGCGTGTCCGAGCGACTCCAGGGCGAGCTCACGCGCAGCGTGCGGCGCACGCAGGTTTACATCGAGCACGCGCCAGCTGGCGACGCTCAGCAGCTTGGTGATCGCTGCTGCGCCGCCCGCGCTGCGTTGCGCAAGGGTGCCGAACACGACGGTAGCCCCCTGCGCGGCGAGCAGGGCCGCTGGGGTAGCCACTAGGGCGTCCCAGGCGCATGGCGCCGGGAAGCAATAGGACGCCGCACCGCCCGCATCGAGTTGCGTTGCGGCGATGCCGGTGGGCAGGTCCGGATCGAGCTGGATCAGCGTGACATCCATGCTGCGCGCGCGCAGGGCTGCCAGCGCCCGCTGGCCACGCACATCGTTGCCGACCCGGCTCACAAGTCGCGCCTGCAGCCCTAGATGGGCTGCGTGTGCCGCGACGTTTAGTGGGGCGCCGCCAAGGTATTCACCTTGCGGCAGGACGTCCCACAGCGTCTCGCCGACGCAGATTACGGAGGTTGCGGCCATCAGTTGGGTTCCACACCAGTCGCGGCAGTGTAGCGGGCGCCACGTGGTGGCGCCGGTGACGGCATCGCGGGGGGGTCTAGGTAACCGCCGCTGGCACCCCCGAGCGCTTTGGTATCAAGATGGGCGTTCGCGGCAGAGCTTCACGCCGCGGGAGGCGTGTACACGGTGGCGTTAGCAGGGTTGGGCGGGGCGGCATCCCCGGGGAGTCTGGTCACGGCGGCGGTCAACCGCGCGTTGGAGCGGCTGACCGGTGTAGGGGCGGTGCCGGCGGTGCCGGCGGCCGAACTTGCGCACGTGCTGGCCTGTAGCGACTTCATAGCCGCGGCGTTGCTGGCTGATCCTGCGCTTGTGGCCGCACCCACTCGCTCCGAAGAAGCGCCGTTCGCGGTGGCAGCGGCGCTCACGGACGAGCCGGCGTTCATGGCTGAGCTACGCCGCGTCCGACGCCGCGAACTGGCGCGCATCGCCTGGCGCGACCTGACCGGTGCGACCGATACCCACCAGACGCTGGCGGCGCTGTCGCGTCTGGCGGACGCTGCGATCCGCACTGCCGACGCATTCGCCGAGCAGGCGCTGCGCGCCCGCTATGGGCTGCCTTGTGACGAGCAGGGCAGGCCGCAGCCGCTGGTGGTCGTCGCGATGGGCAAGCTTGGCGGTGGCGAGCTGAACTTCTCCTCGGACATTGATCTGATATTCCTGTTCGCGGAGGGCGGCGAAACCAATGGGCCGCGGCCGGTGGACAACGTTGAGTACTTCCTCCGCCGTGGCCAGAAGCTTATCCAGCTGCTGGACGCCGCGACGGTCGATGGCTTCGTCTACAGGGTCGACATGCGGCTACGGCCGTTTGGCGACTCCGGGCCGCTGGTCGCAAGTTTCGCGGCGCTGGAGGATTACCTGCAGCAGCACGGTCGTGACTGGGAGCGCTACGCGTGGGTCAAGGCCCGTGCGGTGACCGGCAGCGAGGCCTACGAATCGCTGTTCCGCGATGTCATCCGCCCGTTCGTGTTTCGTCGCTATCTCGACTTCGGTGTGTTCGCATCGCTGCGCGAGATGAAGTCGATGATTTCCCGCGAGGTCGCCCGACGTGACCTCAGCGACGACGTAAAGCTCGGCCGCGGCGGTATCCGTGAAATCGAGTTCATCGTGCAGGCGCTGCAGCTGGTGCGTGGCGGCAGTGACGCGCGACTGCGGCCGCAGTCGCTGCTGACGGTGCTGCCGCGCCTGTCGGGCCAGAAGTTGCTGCCGGAGGAGGCCGTCCGCGAGCTGGGCGAGGCCTACGATTTTTTGCGGCGAGTCGAAAACCGGCTGCAGATGTACGCCGACGAGCAGACCCACCGACTGCCGACCGATCCTGAGCGTCGCGCGCGCATCGAAGTGGCCTGCGGCTTTGCGGATTGGCAGGCGCTGGTGGATGCCTACACCTTGCGTCGCAACGTGGTGGAGCGTCACTTCGCGACGCTGGTGCTGGCTGGCGCTGATGGCGTGTCGCCGGCGGCCGCCGATTTCGACTCGGCATTCAGTGGCGCCACTGCTCCCGAGGCACTGACAGATGCACTGCGTGCGCTAGGACTCGGTGAGACTGCGCCTGCGGCGGCCTTGCTGGTTGAGCTGCGTGGCGGCGGCTACTACCGTCGCCTCGACGAGCCCGGGCGCCGACGTCTGCACGCGCTACTGCCGCGGCTGCTGTCGGCCGCTGCGCTGCACGCCCAGCCGGACACGACGCTGCGGCGTGCGCTGTCAGTGGTTGAGGCGATTGGCTCGCGCACGGCCTACCTGGCTCTACTCAACGAGAACCCGCTCGCGCTGGCGCGGCTGACGGACATCTGCGCGCTGGGCGCCTTCCTGCCGGGCCAGGTTGCGGCGTTCCCGCTGCTGCTCGACGAGTTGATAGACCCGCGTCTGTTCGATCAGCCGCCGACCCGCGCGCAGTTCGCCGAGGAGATCGAGCTGCGCCTGGCGGATGAGGCTATCGACACGGAGGTCGAGCACAGCGTTGAGGCATTACGGCAGGTACAGCGCGCGGCGATCTTCCGTGTCGCGCTGTTCGACCTGACCGGTCGGCTGCCGCTGATGCGCGTCTCCGACCGGCTGACCGACATTGCCGAGCTGATTCTGGAGCGCGCCATGGCGCATGCCTGGGCCGTGATGATCGCGCAGTACGGGGCGCCGTTCTGTGGCACGCCAGGCGCGCTGCGGCCTTGCGGCGTCGCGGCCGTAGGTTACGGCAAGCTCGGCGGACACGAGCTCGGCTATGCCTCCGACCTGGACCTCGTCTTTCTGCACGACTCGGCCGGCGAGGTGCAGGAGACGCAGGGCCCGAAGGTCATCGACAACGCGGTGTTCTTCCTGCGTTTCGGCCAGAAGATCGTGCACTTTCTGACCACCCACACGACCGCCGGCCGCCTCTACGAAGTGGACATGCGCCTGCGTCCGTCGGGCAAGGGCGGCCTGCTGATGACCAATATCGATGCCTTCGTCGACTACCAGCGCGCTGAGGCCTGGACGTGGGAGCACCAGGCGTTGCTGCACTCGCGGGCGGTCGCCGGCACCCCGCTGATCCGTGCCGCATTCGAGCGCGCCCGCATCGACCTGCTCTGTCACCACGTACGGCGTGATTCGCTGCGCGAGGACGTGCGCCAGATGCGCGAGCGGATGCGGCGCGAACTGTCGCGCGCGGGCGCGGACGAATTTGACCTGAAGCAGGACCCGGGCGGGGTTGCCGACATCGAGTTCCTTGCCCAGTACTTCGTGCTGCGCTGGGCCGGGGAGTACCCGCCGCTGGTGACCTTCGCCGACACGATCCGCGCGCTGGAGTCGGTGGGCTCGGCGGCGCTGGTGGACCATCGGGTGATCGATGGTCTGGTGGAGGGTTACCGCACCTACCGCCGACTGACCCACCGGCTGTCGCTGGAAGAGCGCCGACTGGTCGTTCCGGCCCAGGGCCACGCGGCGCGGCGGGCGTGGATTACGGCCGTCTGGGACGCGGTGATGGTGCGCGGCGAGGAGCTGCGGCCCGGTAGCACGCCGGTGAGCCCAGCTCCGGTATAATCGGTCCGTCACACGCAGCCAAAGGCTGCAGCGAGAACCCTATGGGCGCCCCGGTCGTAAACGATCCGAAACTGATCCAGCCGAATGCCGAGCACCGTTACCAGGTGACGGCGTCGGACCTGCCACTGTCCTGCCCGACGCCGGGCATGTACCTGTGGAACTCACACCCGCGGGTCTACCTCGCGATCGAGGCGACCGGCGAGTCGAAGTGCCCGTATTGCGGCGCCGAGTACTCGTTGGTGGGCGAGCGACGCGCCGGCTGAGGGCGAGCCACTGCTGCGCTCAGCGGTAAGCGGCGTAGCTCTTTTCCTCGACGATCGTCGATCCTAGCGCCGTGTTGATGCGCTTCTTGATCGCGGCGCGTTCATCGTTCTCGATGTAGACCGAGCGCGCCAGTTCGATGAAGACGGTATCGAATGCACCGGCCCGCTCCTGGTCGCGGATCCGGTCCTCGATGTCCCACAGGCGCTCGTTGACCGCCTGCAATGCCGCTTCGTCGGCGGCTATGTCCCTGGGGCCGTAGGGCGAGGCGCGCCAGCTGTGCTCCAGGATTTCCAGTTCCCGCCGGACGTTGGCGAGCTTGCTTGCATCGGTGATGCGCTTGGCCTTGATGCGCAGGATCGTCATCTTGTCGATCACTTCGCCAGGCGAGACCGGTACCAGGATTTCTGACATCGCCTGTTCCTTCAGTGCAGTGCCGCGGTGGCGGCATCAAGGGCACGACGGTACGCATCCAGTGCGTTCGCAGTGCGGGTTGTGTAGTCGGAGGCTTGCGCCCACTGGCGCTCTTCGATCGCTTCGCGCACACCCGGCAGCGTCTTGGCACCGTAGCCGGTATACAGGCCCGGTGCGTAGATCAGGTGGCGGTACCACGGTCGGCCTGGCAGTCCGTCCGCGCCGAGCAGTGCCTGCTCGGCGCGGCGCAGCGTTTCGTTGACGGTCGCGACCTGTGTCGGCGTCAGCCGCGTGGGCTCTGCCAGGGCCGCGGCATAGGCGGCATCGAAGCTCTGTGCGCTCAGCTGCAGCGCACCGCTGGCGTTGCGCAGTGGGGCGAAGTTCAGGAACGGCACATCCACTTCGCGTGCGGGCGGTCCTACCGGTTCGGTGCCGGTCGCGGCGAGTTCGTAGACGTGCTCGTCGAGCAGTCGGTGCATCTCTGCAGTCTCGCCGCGCAGTCCGTCGGCGTAATGCTCGACCTCGTCGACGTAGCGGCCGATGGTGGTCGCGAAGTCCGCAGCGCGCATTGGCAGCAGGTCGGCGTTAGCCAGTCGCAGCATCGTGTGGCCGGCAACCTCGGCCAGTGCGACGCCGTAGCGCAGGTCCGGGTCGTTGATCTTCAGGTAATGGTCGAAGGAGTCGTAGACCGAGTGGTAGACGCCGCCCGGCTCGTCGTCGCCGAAGCCGAAGTTCAGCGAGGGCACGCCGGCATGCTGCAGGAACGGCGTGAAGTCGGAGCCCGAGCCGAGTGGGTCCAGTGGCAGGTCGCCGCCGTCGAGCAGCGCCCTGGCGAGGCGACGATCGGCGTCGCGACCGCCGCGGCGTGATTCGAGGATCTTGGCCGCGCGCGCGCGTGCAAGCACGGTGGCGCCGGTGGTCGGGTCCTTGACTCCCGCCGCGACCTCATTCACCAGGCGCTGCAGCGTGTGGCTGCCGCCGGCGCCGAGGATGCCACTGCTGTTGGAATCGGAGTTCACGTAGGCGACTGCCTTTGCCGCCAGCTCCGTGGCATGCGTCTCGACCCATTCGGTCGAGCCGAGCAGCCCCGCTTCCTCACCGTCCCAGCTGGCGTACACGAGCGTGCGCTTCGGGCGCCAGCCGCTGGCCTTGAGTGCACCGAGCGCCTTCATCTCGGCCATCATCGCGACGTTGCCGGACAGGGGATCCTCGGCACCGAACACCCACGCATCGTGATGGTTGCCGCGGATCACCCACTGGTTCGGATAGGTGCTGCCCTCGAGCCGTGCGACAACGTCGTAGACCGGGTGCTGCGACCAGTCGGACTGCACCAGCAGGTGGACGCGCGCGGGTCCGGGGCCGATGTGGTAGGTGAACGGCAGGCCGCCGCGCCAGCTGGCGGGCGCGCGTGGCCCACGCAGTGCCTCGAGCAGCGGACGGGCGTCCTGGTACGAGATAGGCAGCACCGGGATCTTCAGCAGCGTCGCCGCCGCGGAGCGTTCCAGCCGCGGTGCGCCCTGGGTGGCGCCAATGCCGGGCGTCAGCGGGTCGCCTGAATAAACCGGCATGTCGGCCACCGAGCCGCGCTGCAGGCTCTGTGCCGGCCGGCCGGCACCCATCGGGTAGGTATCGGCGGCGCCGTAGCCGTCGTCGCGCGGATCGCTGTAGATGATGCAGCCGACCGCGCCGTGCTCCCCGGCCAGTTTCGGCTTGAGGCCGCGCCAGCCGGCGCCGTAACGGGCGATCGCGATGCGTCCCTTGACCGAGATGCCGCGGCGCGCCAGGTCCTTGTAGTCCTCAGGCATGCCGTAATTGACGTAGACGAGCTCGGCGGTGACATCGCCATCGGCGCCGTAGACGTTGTAAGGCGGCAGAGCTCCCTGGGTGTGCGCTGAGGTGCGGTCGCCGGCAATCGGCGGCTCTAGCAACGAGGCGTGGTACGGATGCGGGCCGACGAGGTCCAACGAGACGCGGCGCGGTGTCGGATACAGCACATCGAACGTCTCGATCGCGGCGTCCCAGCCCCAGGCGCGGAACTGCTCCAGCATGAACTCGGCGTTCGCCTTGTCGTGCGGTGCGCCGATGTGGTTCGGTGCGGAGGACATGCGCTCGAGCCAGGTGCGCATGTCGCGGGCATCGAGCAGTGCGTCGAAGCGTCCTTCCAGCGCAGCTTCCGCGCTGGCCCCGGGCGCGGCGAAGCCGAGCATCGGTGGTGGGGCATCCGCAGCCAGCGCGCCCCAGAGGGGCAGCCAGGCGGCGAGCAGCAGGACCGAGCAACGGCGCAGCAGTGAGGTCATGGGGCAATCCTGAGTCAGGGAGGAGGCGCCGGCTACAGGTGCCGGCCGTCGAGTCGCGAAGGATAGCGCGCGGCGTCGTCGCGGTGGGCTCAGCCGGTCACGGTGGCAAGCACTGCGTCCAGACGCGCGCAGACATCGTCGGTGGTGATCAGGTCCATGACCCCGGGCCGCTCAATCTTGGTGGTCCACGGCAGCTCTTCGGGCTCGCGGCCAAGGAAGGTGCGGGCAGCGTCCGGGTAACGGTCGACGCAGTGCGCACGACTGAGGTACGGCCCGCTACGGGCGGGGTTTGTGGCCGCGTACAGGCCGATCACCGGCAGGCCGACCAGCGTGCCCATGTGCGCCGGCCCCGAGTCCGGCGTGACAATTGCGGTGGCCCGCGCCATCAGTGCCAGCAGCTCGGGCAGCGTGTCCTTGCCAACCTGGTCCAGCGGCTGGCGCTGGCAGGCGGCGAGGATCGCCGCGGCCATCGCCCGTTCGGACGGGCCCGGCCCGCCGCAGAGAATCACTCGCATGCCGTGTGCCGCGGCGGCGTGGTCCGCGACCGCCGCGTAGCGCTCGGCGCGCCAGTTGCGCAGCGCGTGGCTGGAGCAGGCGCTGATCAGCAGCGTCGGTTGTGTGTCCGGGATCAGCTTCTGCGCATAGGCACAGGCGCTGGCAGGCAGCGGCAGATCCCAGCGCGGCGGGCTCGCCGCTACCCCAAGGGCGTCGGCGAAGCCGAACAGACCGTCCAGCACGTGCTCGTTGCCGCGATCCGCAATGCGCCGGTTGGTGAACAACCATTGCAGCTCGCGCGCGCGACGCCGGTCGAAGCCGAGCTTGATCGGTGCCCTGACCAGGGCTGCGATCGCGCTGGCGCGCAATGCCAGCTGCATGTGCAGCAGCAGGTCAAAGCGACGCTGGGCGAGCAGCCCACGCAGCCGGCGCAGCTCGCGCAGGCCGCCCTTCTTGTCGTAGCTGATAAACTCCACGTCGGGCGCAAGCTGCATCAGCTTGTGTTCGAATTTGCCGATGATCCAGGTGAAGCGCGTCGCGGGCCAGGCCGCCTGCAGGCGCCGCAGTACGGCCAGCGCGTGGCAGGTGTCGCCAATGGCGGAGAGCCGCAGCAGGCAGACGCTGGCCGGTGGCGAGTTCAGAAGCTTGCTGAAGGAAGACATGCCGCTAGAGCGCATCCCGACTGAGTCCGGCGCGATCCTATACGACCCCTCGCGCATCAGCCATCCGCAGCCGGTGGATTTTGAGCCGTCGACGCTGTTGGCGGCCGGGCGGGTGAGTGCTACGGCCGCCGGCCGCGGCAGCGCCTGGTTCGTCGATGCGCGACCGGGGATGCCGGCGCAGGTGCTGCGCCACTACCGCCGCGGCGGCCTGGTCGCGCGATGGGTTGCGGATCGCTACTTGTGGACCGGCGAGGAGGCGACCCGCTCCTTTCGCGAGTTGCGGCTGCTGGCAATGATCGAATCGCTGGGCCTGCCGGCCGCGCGGCCGGTGGCGGCCCGCTACGTGCGCGATGGCCTGTGGTACCGGGCGGATCTGCTGACTGTGGCCATTCCCGCCGCGCGGCCGCTGGCCGAGCGGCTCGACGCCGCTCCTGGCGACGCGCTGTGGCCGCGGGTGGGAGCGACCCTCCGCGCCTTTCACGACGCGGGGATCCGTCATGCCGACCTCAACGCCCGCAATCTGCTGATCTGCGCCGACGGCGCGGTGCAGTTGATCGACTTCGATCGTGGTGCGCGCTGCCGGCCGGGCCGCTGGCGGGCAGCGAACCTGGCGCGGCTGGCCCGCTCCCTGCAGAAGTTCGCTGGGCCGGATACGGACAGCGAGCAGTGGCGCGCACTGCTGGCCGGCTACGCGCGCGGCGGCTAGCGGCGGTGGTAGGGGCTCGCTTCGCCCTGGCGGGGGCGGAAACGCTTGTAGCTCCACAGATACTGCTCGGGTGCTGCGCGCACAGCCTCTTCGATAAGGCCGTGGTAGATAGCGACGTCCGCAGCGCCGTCGCGACTGGGGAAGCCCTCGATCGGCGCGAGGATGCGCATCACGTAACCGCTGCCGTCCGCCAGTCGGCGCGGGAAGAAGGGCAGTACCGTGCAGCCGGTGGCGCGCGCGATGAAGGTCGTACCGGGGTTCGACATGGCAGGCACCCCAAATAGCGGCACGGTGACGTAGCCGTCACCGTCGAAATGCTGGTCGGGCGCGTACAGCACGATGCCGCCGCGCTTGAGCGCCCGCAGCATCTCGACGAACTTCTCGCTTGGGATCAGTCGCCCTCCGCGGCGCAGTCGGCCGCGCAGCGCCAGCTGGTTGAGCAGCTCGTTGGGTGAGCGCTTGTACATGACGTCGAACGCATGGCCGGTCTGCGGCAGTGCGCCGGCTGCGATCTCGTTGGTGGTGAAATGCGCCCCCAGCAACAGCACGCCCTTGCCCTTGGACTGCGCCTGAGTCAGGTGCTCGAGGCCTTCGATGCGCGTCAGCTTTTCCAGTCGCTTGCGCCGGTCGAACCAGACGATCGAGGTCTCGAACAGCGAATAGATCAGCGAGCGGAAATGGCGACGTGCGATCGCGCGCCGCTCGCGCTCGGTCTTGTCTGGATAGGCCAGCCGCAGGTTGACCAGCGTCACGCGGCGATCGCGCCGCGCCGCATACCAGGCGATTACAGCCAGTACGCGCGACAGCGCGCTCAGCGCGGACCATGGCAGGGCGCCTATCGTGCGCATCAGTCCGTAGCCGATCCAGGTCGGCCACCAGCGGGGCGCGAGGAACCCGGTCAGTGGCTGCAGGGCGACGCCGCAGGTCGGATCTTCGATAGGCGCGGACGCGGTGACGGTCATGGGCGGTATGATCTCAGGCTCATTGCCGGGCGGGCGGATACTTGCGGCTACTTTACCTCTGTCTGGGCTACTGTCTGGTGCCGGCTGCCGTGCTGCTGGAGCTCGGCCGCGGGCTGTCGGACCGGCGTCACTGGCGGCACCTCGGCGAGCGCTTCGGCCTAGGCGCGCCGCTGCCGGCAGGCGGCCTGTGGGTGCATGCAGTCTCGGTCGGCGAGGTCCAGGCCGCCGCGACGCTGGTGCGGGCCCTGCACGAGCGTCACCCGTCCCTGCCCCTGCTGCTGACCACCGCGACGGTGACCGGCCGCGACCGGGCCGTTGCCCTGTTGGGCGCGATCGCGACGGTGCGGTACCTGCCCTATGACCTGCCCGGTGCCACGGCGCGCTTCCTGCAGCGGGCCCGGCCGCGGTTGGGGCTGGTGCTCGAGACCGAGCTCTGGCCGCACCTGTACGCTGCCGCCCGCCGTCGGGGCCTGCCGATGATGCTGGCCAGCGCACGCCTCTCGGAGCGCTCGGTGCGCCGCTACCGGCGCCTCGGCCGGCTGATGGCCGAGACGCTGCGGGGCGTGCACGTGGCCGCGCAGACCGTGGCTGACGCCGAGCGCTTCGTTGCGATTGGCGCCGATCCCGCCCGTACCGAGGCGCTGGGTAACCTCAAGTTCGACTATCTGCCGCCACGGGACGTCGCGGCGCGCGGCGCGACGCTGCGAGCGGAGCTTGGCGTGGCGCGACCGGTGTGGGTCGCAGGCAGCACGCACGCGGGCGAGGAAGAGCAGGTGCTTGAGGCGCACGCCATCCTGCGTACGCGGCGTCCCGACGCGTTGCTGGTGCTGGCGCCGCGCCATCCGCCGCGGTTTGAGGCCGTGGCCGCGCTGTTGAGGCAGCGCGCCGTGCGGCTCGTGACGCGCACCAGTGGAGCGGCCGTGACCGCCGCGACCGAGGTGCTGCTGCTGGATACGCTCGGGGAACTGGTGCCGTTCTATGCCGCCGGTGACGTCGCCTATGTCGGCGGCACCCTGGTGCCGATCGGCGGTCACAACCTGCTGGAGCCGGCGGCGCTGGCGCGGCCGCTGCTCGCGGGGCCCTACACGTTCAACGACTCGTCCGTCGCGCGCTTGCTGGTCGAGGCCGGGGCGTTGGGCGTGGTGGTTGACGCGGCCGGACTGGCAGCCTCAGTCGAGCGCCTGCTGGCTGAGCCCGCGGCGGCGCATGCCGCCGGCGAGCGTGGCCGTGCGGCAGTGGTTGCAAACCAAGGCGCGCTCGGGCGCCTGCTGGCGCGCGTCGAGCGGCTACTGCAGCGTCCGGCCGTTACTTGACCGAGACGGTCTGCCCGAGCCAGCTGTTGACGCGTGTCAGCCTCGACTCGTCCAGCGTGCCGGCCTGTTGCTCGAGCGTCAGGACGTTGAGCACGTAGTCGTAGCGGCTGCGGGCGTAGGCCGTCTGCGCGTCGAACAGACGCTGACGGGCGAGCAGCACGTCCACCGCGGTGCGCGTACCGACCTCGTAGCCCGCTTCGGTCGCGGTCAGGGCGATGCGGCTCGAGGCGAGCGATTGCTTGAGTGCGGTGACCCGCGAAATCTCGCTGATGACGCCCAGGTACGCGTCGCGCGTGCCGCGCTCGGTGGCGCGCGCGGCGCGCTCAAGGCGCTCCCGCGCCGCACGATGACGGTAGACCGCCTCGCGGACGTGCGAGTTGGTCGTGCCACCGGAGTAGATCGGCACGGTCAGCTGCAGGCCGATCTGCTTGTCGCGGTTGCTCGAGTCCGACGGGAACAGTATGGCGCCGGCGGTCGGATCGAAGAACGTGGTGTTCGAGCTCGTCTGGGCGCCCGACTGTCTGGCGACAATGTCGAGCGTCGGCAGGTGCCCGCCACGGGCGACCGAGATGGCCTCGTGGGCGATGTCGGCGCCGATGCGCGCCGAGGATAGCGACAGGTTCTGGTCCAGCGCGGCCTTGACCCACTGCTCTTCGCTGGCCGGGTCCGGCGTGATCAGCGGCATGTCGTCACCGGGACGGGCGAGCTCGTCGAACGAGTCGCCGGTCAGCTCGCGCAGCTGGTCGCGCGAGGTCGCGAGCGAGCGCTTGGAGGCAATCACCGTCGCGGTCGCCTGGTCGGCGGCGGCGCGCGCTTCCTCGACGTCGGTAATGGCGATCAGACCCACCTCGAAACGCTTTTCGGCCTGCTCCAGCTGGCGGACGATCGCTTCGCGGGCGGCGTCGGCGGCATCGAGCGTGTCGCGGGCGGCCAGCACGTTGAAGTAGGCCTGCGCGGTGCGCAGGATCACCGACTGCTGCGCCGCGCGGAAGTCGATTTCCGCCTGCGCAGTCTGGGCGTCGGCCTGCCGCAGGGTCGCGAACTGGTCCCAGCGGAATACGGTCTGGCGCAGCTGCACCGACCAGGTGCTGGCGTTGGACTTGGTTGAGGTCGTGGCCGGCACCAGGCCGTCGGTCGTGAAGAACGGCGAGACGCCGCTGGAGTCGTCGTGAACGTAGCCGCCGCTGGCCGACAGCTGCGGCAACAGGGCGCCGAGCGCCTGCGGATGGGCCTCGCGGGTGGCCGAGCGGATGGCCTCGGCCTCGCGCAGCTGCGGGTCGCTGCGCAGCGCCCGATGGTAGATCTCGGTCAGGTCGGCGGCCGCGGCAGCACCCGGCAGGCAGAACACGGCGCTCGCTACCAATGCGGCGGGAAACAGCGTCAATTTCATGCCGACTAATCCCTTCGGTCGTCAGTCCGGACTTGAGTCCGGACCAGAGTTTGAGATGAAACAGGCTAAATCAACTGCCTGGGGCGGCGCGCTCGATTGGTCGCGCCGACTGATCAGTATGTCGCAAGCGCGGGGTCGACGTCGCGTGCCCACGCCAGAATGCCGCCATGCAGGTTGGCGACGGACGGGTAGCCCTGCGCCTCCAGGAAGCGGGCGACCGTGAGGCTCCGCCCGCCGGCCTTGCACAGGATCACGAGGTCGCGTGTGCGATCCAGTTCTGCCAGCCGCGTCGGAATCTCGCCCATCGGGATGTGCAGCGCCCCGGGGAGCCGGGCGATGTCCAGCTCCCAGGCCTCGCGGACATCGACCAGCAGCGTCGCCGGGCGGCCGGCGAAGGTGGCCAGATACTCGGCCGGGGTGACTTCGCGGATCATCGGCCGGCCGTCAGAACACGAACCGGGACGGCCGGATGACGTTTTCCAGCGGCGCGACGGCCGTCTCGAACTGCTCGGCGCGGGTGAATTCGGTCTCGCTCTTGCGGCTCACCACCAGCGCCATCATCGGCTCGCTCTGGCCGACGATTAGGAACAGTCGGCCGCCGATCTTGAGCCATTGCTGGTAGCGCGAGTCGTAGCTCGGCAAAGAGGCGGTAATTACGATGACATCGTAGCGTTCTGTCGGCTCCCAGCGGGTGGCGTCGGCCTCCACCACCTGTACGCCAGGAAAGCCTGCCGCGCGCAGGTTCGCGCGCGCGAGAGCCGCTAGCTGCGGGTGCGCTTCCAGGGCCGTGGTTTGGGCGCCGAGCTCGCTCAGGCAGGCGGCGAGGTAACCGCAGCCGGTGCCGACCTCGAGTGCCGTCTCGCCGGGCTCGACAGCCAGTGCCTGCAGGATCTTGCCGTGGAACTTGGCCGCCAGCATCGACTGGCCGCAGGCCAACGGGATCGGCGCGTCCGCGAACGCTGCGCCGCGCAGAGCCTCCGGGACGAACAGCTCGCGTCGAACCCGTCGCAGGGTGTCGAGCACCCGCGCGTCGAGGACGTCCCAAGTCCGTACCTGCTGGTCGATCATCTGCTGTCGGGCGGCTTCGATGTCCATGAGGCTGCGTGCCGTGGTGGCGGGGCGGGGGCCCCGAGAGGCCCGCAGATTACGGAGTTTGGGCCGGTGGAACAACACGGAATGTCCCTGATGAACGTCGATTATGGTCAATCCGTCCGATCGCCGCCCAACCCTCCGGTATCCTCGATTTGCAGGTTTTTCTGAATTCGCATAACCGGCCCCGGCGCTCCTGTCGCGGGCAGGCGGTGCGCGTGGGCTGCCATTGGCGCCCGGGGAAGGTTTCGTTGGCCCTGACTGAAGCAGTCGCGCTTGCCGCGCTGATCGCCGCCGCCGTCGCGGTAATCGCCGCCGTACGTGCGTACGGCCGGGCGCGCGAGGCGTTGGGGGAGCGTGACGAAGCCCTGGTGGTGGCAGCCCGGCCACGAACCTCAGCGCCCACGGAGGGGCCGTTCCACGAGTTGCTCGGCGCCGTCCACGAGGCGGTTGTCATCCATGGCGAGCGGATCGTACTTGCCAACGATCGATTTGCGGCGCTGTTTGGCCGCACCCCGGCGGAGCTTGTCGGCCGCCATCTGGCTGAACTGGTCACGGCCGATTACGCCGACCTGGTCGTCGATAACGTCCGCCGACACCTGGACGGCGATCCGGCCGCGGCCGTCTACGAGGTCGAGGTCGCAGAACCGGGTGGGCACGTCAGCCGGCTTGAGCTCGGTAGCACGACGGTGCGCTACCGCGGCACGCCGGCTGTTGTCTTCACTGCCATTGAGATGATCGCACCGGTTGCCCAGACGGACCCCGGCCGCAGCCGCGCACGCGCGACACTTGAGTCGCTAGGCGACGGCCTGCTCACCACTGACGTCAACGGCCGTATCGACTACTTGAACGGTCGTGCTGAGAAGCTGCTCGGCCACACGCTCGCTGAGGTCGATGGGCGGCCGTTCGCGGATGTGGTCACTGTCATTGACGAAGCAGATCGCAAGGCGCTGGTCGACCCCGTGCGGCAGTGCCTCGCCTCCGGGGTGAAGGTTGCGATCGGTCGCCGCGCAGTGCTGCTGACCAGTGTCGATGGTTCGGAGCACAGCATCGAGCTGTCTGCCGCGCCGCTGCTTGGCGCCGACGGCGAGCCCTCCGGCGCGGTGGTGCTGCTGCACGATGTGACCGAGCTGCGCGGTATCGCGCGACAGATGAGCTATCAGGCGAGCCACGATGCGCTGACGGGGCTCGTCAATCGGCGCGAGTTCGAGCGGCGCCTGCAAGACGGCCTCGAGGTCGCTCGCGTCGGCACGCAGGCGCACGTCATGTGCTACCTCGATCTCGATCGCTTCAAGGTGGTCAATGACACCAGCGGCCATCTCGCTGGTGACAACATGCTGCGCGAGATTGCCGCACTGGTGAAGGATGCCGTGCGCGATTCCGACACCGTGGCACGTATTGGCGGCGACGAGTTTGCGCTGCTGCTGGTGGGCTGCCCGCTGGAAAAAGCGATCCAGATCGCCGAAGACGTCTCGACCGCGATTCGTGATTTCCGTTTCGTCTGGAAGGACAAGATCTTTACCGTCGGTGTCAGCATCGGCATGGTCGAGATCGGTCGCGAGAGCACCACTGTCGAGGACGTCATGTCTGCGGCGGACTCCGCCTGCTACGTCGCCAAGAGCCAGCAGGAGGGCCGCGTGCACGTCTACTCCGTGCGCGATGAGGCAATGGCACGCCAGCGGGGCGAGATTCACTGGCTGCAGCGGCTGCAGCACGCGCTCCGCGACGGCAGCTTCCGCCTTTATACGCAGCAGATCCTCGCGGCGCCGGCGCATGGCAAGCGGGGACCGGCGATCGAGGTGCTGGTGCGCCTGATCGGCGACGATGGCGAGGTCATTGTGCCGGGCGAGTTCCTCAAGGCTGCCGAACGCTATCGCCTGATGGCGCTGGTTGACCGCTGGGTGGTGCAGACCGCTCTGGCGGCGCTGGGCCGCGGCGCGCTGCGTTTGCCGGCGGGCCGCAGCGTGTCGATCAACCTCTCCGGCCAGACGCTCGGTGACTCGCAGTTCCTCGAGTTCGTGGTCGACTGCCTCGACCGTACCGGCGTGATGCCGTCGCAGGTCTGCTTCGAGGTCACCGAGGCCTCGGTCGTGGCCAACCTCGACCATGCGCGTCGCTTCATCGCGGTGCTGCATGGCATGGGCTGCCAGTTTGCGCTCGATGATTTTGGCAGCGGCATCGGCTCGTTCACGAACCTCAAGAACCTGCCGATGGACTTCCTGAAGATCGACGGCATCTACATGCGCGATCTCGGCAAGGACACCGTCAACCAGGCGATGGTCGCGGCGATCATCAAGCTGGCGCGCACGCTGGACTTCCAGATCATCGCCGAGCAGGTCGAGGACATGGCGTCGCTCGAGTTCGCTCGCGGCATGGGCATCGACTATATCCAGGGCTACGTCATCGGCTATCCGGAGCCAATGCAGTCGGCGGCCTGAGGCTTTCCATCCGCGGCCGCTCTGGTGCACCCTGCAGGTATGCCAGTCTTAGGAGGACCGCCGATGTCGCGCCATTTCCACTCGATTCCCGCGCTGTTGCTACTGCTGGCGATGAGCCCGCTAGCGGCTGCCGCTGCCCCTGAATTCCTCAATTCCGGCAAGGTGCTGGGCGGCGATCTGCCGTTCTCCGAGGCCGTGCGGCACGGCGATACGCTGTACCTGTCCGGCCAGGTGGGCATCACGCCGCGCACGATGACCCTTGTTGCCGGTGGCTTTCGGCCGGAGGCGATGCAGCTCCTCGCCAACCTGCGCACGATCCTCGAAGCCAACGGCCGCGGCACGCAGGACGTGATCCGCTGCACCGTGATGCTTGCCGACATGGCGGACTGGCCGGCGTTCAACGAGATCTGGCGGACGGTATTCCAGAAGCCGTTCCCGGCGCGTACCGCCATCGGCGTGCAAGCGCTGGCGCTGGGCGCGCGGGTTGAGCTTGAGTGCCTGGCGAGCGCCCGGCCGTAGCCGGGTCACCCGTATGAAAGAGGCGCGCGGCGAGCCGCGCGCCTGGTCGGTTGCCGTGTCAGAGCGCCTTGCGCGCCGGCACAAACTCCTCCATCACCGACTTGCGTAGCAGCTTCGGCGGCAGCAGTCCCTGCGCCAGCACGAAGTCGTTAAACGCCAGCCGATCGAACTTGCCGCGCAGCGCGAGCTCCGCCGCCTCGCGCGTTTCCATCAGCCGCTGGTAGCCGTAGAAATACGAAGTCGCCTGGCCCGGCATGCGGAACACGTAGCGCTGCATTTCCTGTGTCGCCATGCCGGCCGATAGCCCGACCTCGTCCATCAGGAAGCTCTTGACGTCCTCAGGCGTGATTTGCCCGAGGTTGACCATCGGATCGAGGAACGCACGCGCAGCGCGTTGGGCACGCGCCTGCAGGGCGAACAACTGGCCGTCGAGCGGCTCGTACGGCTGCATCTCCGCCTCCGCGTAAAGCGCCCAGCCTTCAACGTTGACGCTGTTGAAGGCGAACACCGCACGCGCGGTGGAGACGCCCGCCTCGATCATCTTGGCGAACTGCAGTTCATGGCCGGGACGGGCTTCGTGTGCGGTTAGGGTCCAGGTGTCGGCCTGATGCGAGAAGTCGTCAAACACCAGTTGCTTGCCGCTCGCATCCGGCGGCATGCCGGTGGTCAGCACGAACTCGCCGTACTCGCCGGTGTTGCCGATCAGTCGTGGCGGACTCATGTGCGGCGCCGGTTGCTGGGCGTTTTCAGCTGGCGTCGCGAGCCGGATCGACGCAGCGCGGGCCGGCAGCGAGACGATGCGGTGCGCTCGCACCGCGTCTTCGATCAGCCCGAGTCGCTCGCGATACAGCGGCATTACCCGATCAGCCGGGATCTGCTCCTGCTTGAGTTGGCGCAGCACCGCGCGGTAGTCGGCATCGGCGAAGCCGCGCTCCTTCGCGATCAGGCCGGCGGTAATGTTCAACTGATTGCGGATCTCGGCAAACGAGGTTAGCGCCTTGGCGATCAGTTCCTCTGGCGGGATGTCGACGCCGAACTGGTGCAGGTTGTCGGCGTAGATGTCCGGCGGCAGGCGGTGGTCCGCGCGGGCCTTCGGCAGGATCTCGTCCTTCAGCCAGACGTTGTAGTCAGTCAGTTCGCGCTCCAGCCGGGCATAGCTTGCCTGCCAGCCCTTGACCTTGCTCTTCGCCAGCAGGTCCTTGATGCCGGTCAGCAGCGTCGGGAAGTCGTTCAGCTTCTGCTCGACCTCGCCGCGGTAGGGCCCGAGCAGTGTTGCGTCCGCCTGCAGTCGTTCCAGCGTTCGCTGCCTGGCAAGAGTAGTGATTGGTGAGTAGCCCTTGGCGAGGCCCGCGTACTTCTGCAGACGGGCGACGACCGACTGCTGTCGCGCCACTGAGATGCGCGGGTCCAGTGTTTGCTGGACGGTGCTGTAGACGAGGCCCGTCACGTCGACGAACGGAAAGAAGTAGCGGCGGTTCAGCTCACTGCTGGAGAGGCTGTCCTGCGCGGCGCTGATCAGTATCTCCAGATCCTGGCGGACCTTTGCGTCGGCTTCGGTGG
>CAIYLH010000104.1 GCA_903927005.1 uncultured Pseudomonadota bacterium | reverse complement strand
CGCGAGACCTGAGCCCATGGAGCCAGTGGCATGAGAGGTGGTTGTGCGGCCAGAGCCCATCGAGCCGGTTGAGAGGCCTGAACCCATGGAACCGGTCGCGAGACCTGAGCCCATGGAGCCAGTGGCATGAGAGGTGGTTGTGCGGCCAGAGCCCATCGAGCCGGTTGAGAGGCCTGAACCCATGGAACCGGTCGCGAGACCTGAGCCCATGGAGCCGGTCGCATGACTCAACACACCGATCGAGAATGCGATCGCAGTGCCCGCGCTTCCAACCCGAATTCCGCGGAATTCGACAGTACTGCCGACAGTGAGCCCAGGATCACCCGCGTAAAGAGTGGGCGAGTAGTCAACGGACAATCTGCCGATGGTGAGGCGGGCAGTGCTCGCATTGTGGGATGTGATTACGCCTGAGCCGAGAATTTCAGTCGCGCCGTCTACATATGCGTCCGGAAGATCAAGGACTCTTGTCGCGAGGATGCTTCCGTCAGGTTGCACTAAGCCGGTGACGGCTACCAATTGCCCAGGGCGGAGCGATGCGTTTGTAACCGCCTTCGGCCCTAAGGTAACGGTCTGTCCAAGGACGTCCAACGCTGCGCCGCCCGAGTGGACGCCACTTAGCGGGCCAACGAGTAGCAGTTCGACGCCGAACTGACGCTTTAGTGCATCGATCGAGGGGGTTTGACCAATAGATTGGGCTGGCGGCGCAGCCATCGACTGGCCAACGATTGCGACCGCAGGAAGTACGACGGCCAGAAAGGCAGTCGCCTTGGCGGGAAAAGACTTTGTTGTCTTGCGCATTCTTACTATCCCCTAGCTATCAGTGTTTTCTTTAAGTCCGCCGCTCATTGGCGAGCCTAATAATCAGCAATTCAATGTCGTGGGGCCGAAGGCCCCGCGACGCGTTCCCAATCTTTCTGGTCTTCCGGCGAGTCCCGATAAACGTAGATTCCAACTCCTACGGAGACCCCATCCTCACCTCGTGTGCGAGGCGACTCGAACCATGAGAATTTCGTATCGAGCTCACGAACCAGGTCCTGCAGGCGTTCCGAAACGAGAGCCTGAAATCTCGTCCAGTCACGTTCAAGAATTCCGTCATCTGGGAATACCCAGCGTTCAAAAATTCTTTCTTCACCATCCGCGTTTTGAAGGTTGTGCGCCGCAGTCGACGAATACCTGCGCACTCCGCGCGCGAAAATCTCTAGCGCCTGCGGCACCATCGATTCCGGGATATACGTTCTTTTCGTCACCCGAATCGGCTCTCCGGATAGGGGGACGATTGCTGCATCAATCTTTACGAGCTGCTCGAGCATGGATTCTTTAGACGATCCCTCGCCGTACCGGCGAATGAGCTCCGCAAATGTTTGTAGCCCGAGCGGATCTTTCGTCATGAACAAGTCGCGCGGTACACCGTAGGGGCCAACGAAATCCGGGTCGGTGTGCCAGGCTTGCAGCAGATTTGCGATGGCGCCTGCGTCGCCGTCATCGGCGTTTCGCAACGGGCCGTCACTAGCGAGGAGAGCTGCCACTTCGGTTCGCGTTAGCCCGGTTAGTACGGCGATTCGGGCCGGGGAGGACTGAGTTGCTGACTCATCCGATTTGAAATCTCGCAGGCAGACCTTCGCGTAAACCTCTTTGATTACGGACGAGAGCTCATGAAACCCAATGCCGTGTTTGATGAGCACCTTCACCAATGGGACGAGAGCGTGCTGAAAGGCAGCGACGACTTTCGATTTAACATTGTAGGTAGCGTTCATAACTTAACGCGATTAAACAATATCCACCCCCCCGAAGTCACGCGAGTTTGTGATGTATGTCTCACGTATTTAGGGGCTTACGGTGTTATGCGACCGACGCACCTTAAGGTTCTTTCGCGGGAATGGCGTGGGCTGACGAATCCCACGGAAAATATATAAATTATAATAAAAACAGGATGTTAGGAGATCTCGTCCCCTTGAATTCAAGCGCCCGAAGCTCGTGTCTGGACGAGTTGGCGCTGCCCTCAATGGTTTCGGTCGTCGATCCGAGCGGGCGTGCTGCGCTGCGGTTCTCCGCTGCTGTTTACTGGATTTTTTATTAATATTTTCAGTTGAATAGAAGAGACACTTAATCTAATAAATGTCTTTCTTTCAAAAAAAAATCTTGCAGGCGAGAATTTCACTTATCTTCCTGCCAACTTTACTTAATCCATCCCAAAGAACAAAAAAAAGGCCGGTCACCAAGTGACCGGCCTTTCATGCCGAACCGGGGTGGCGCCGAAGCGCCAGCGGCTTACGGCTTCTCTTCGATCTTCGCGGCCTTGCGCAGCGCGTCGATGTAGTCACGCACCTGGTGCTGCTGGACGATCGGGCCAAGGCGGTCCTTGACCGAATCGTACGCCGGCGGCGTCAGCGGGCGCTTGTCGTCCAGGCGAATCACGTGGAACCCAAACTGCGTCTGCACCGGGGTCTTCGTGTACTCGCCCTTGGCGAGCTGAGCGACGGCGTCCGAGAACGGCTTGACCATCTTGTCGCTGGTAAACCAGCTCAGATCGCCACCCTGCTTCTTCGAGCCTTCGTCGGTCGACAGCTTCGTCGCAAGGTCCTCGAACTTGGCGCCCTTGGCGAGCTGTGCGACGACGTCCTTGGCCGCTGCCTCGTCCTTGAGCAGGATGTGGCGGGCATGGAACTCTTCCTTGGGCATGCCGGCGACCTGACGGTCGTACTCAGCCTTCAGGTCGGCCTCGCTCGGTGTCTTGCCCTTGGAATAGTTCTGGAACAGCGTCGTGGCCAGCAGGTTCAGCCGGTCGAGCTCGAGGCGGGCGGCCACCTCAGGGTTCGCGCCGACGTTCTGCTTCTCGGCCTCGAGGCCGCTGACGTACAGGCCCTCCAGGCTTTCGAGTAGCTGCTTCTTCTGCTCAGGCGGCAGGTCGGCAGGCTTCTTGTTGGTCTGGGCCTGGACCCATACCTCGAATGCCTCAGCCGAAATCTGCTTGCCGTTAACCGTCGCGACGGCGGGCTTCGGCGCTGCTTTGTCGGCACCCGGGGCGCCATCGTGCTTGCAAGCCGCGAGACCAAGTGCGGAGACGACGAGGACCGCCGGCATCCAGTTGCGAGTCATCATTGAGTCAACCTCATGTGTCAATAAAATCGGGGGGCGAGGCGCGCTCACCCGGCGCGTCTGCTTCGATACTCAGCGCATGCACCTCGGTCGGGATTAGCGACGTCAGCGCCTCATAGACCAGACGGTGCCGGGCGAGCACCGGCAGGCCCCTGAATCGTTCAGACAGGATCCGTACGCGAAAGTGCCCGGCGCCACCTTGTGCGCCGACATGGCCGGCATGGTGGTGGCTGTCGTCGATCACTTCGAGGTGCAGGGGCGCGAACGCGTCGCGCAGCAAGGCCTCGATGCGGGTCTGCCGATTCATGGTAACACCTTGATATAAGGGTGTACTTCGACGCTCTTGTAGACGCCAGCGGCGAGGTACGGGTCGGCGTCGGCCCAGGCGCGGGCCGCCTCCAGCGAGGCGAACTCCGCCACGATCAGGCTGCCGACGAAACCCGCCGGACCGGGGTCCGGGCTGTCGATGGCCGGCAGCGGGCCGGCGGCGAACAGCCGGCCTTCCGCCTGCAGCAGCTTCAGTCGCTCGAGGTGGGCCGGTCGCGTCTCGCGGCGGCGGGGCAGGGAGTCGGCCACATCACGACCGAAGATGGCGTACAGCATCAGGGGGCTCCGGTGCGCGACTCGGCATGCCGCGCAAGCCACAGCGCCTGCAGTAGCGCGAATAGGAACACGATACCGATCTTGGCGAGCTTCCAGCCGACCCAGGTGTTCAGGCCGTAGCGGTAGACGACCACCAGGTTGGCGCCGGCCAGGATCAGGAAAAAGACGATCCAGCTGCTGTTGGCGAGCTTCCAGGTGCGTGCGTCGGCGCTGAGCGCTTCGCCGAGCATGCGCTCGACCAGCGTCGGCCCCCAGACCTGCGACACCCCGAAGGCCACGGCCAGGGTGACGTACAGCACCGTCGGCATCCACATGATCACCAGATCGTTGTGGAAATAGAGAGTGGCGCCGCCAAACACGAACACCAGCACGCAGGAGTACACCATCATCTTGCTCAGGACGCGGGTGTGCAGCCACTTCGCCAGCAGTTGCAACGCCGTGGCACCCATCAGAACTTTAGTCCCGAGGTAGATGCCGGCGTACTTGAACGCGATGAAGAACGCGAGGACGGGTAGGAAATCGTAGAGCGCCGACATGTAGTCTCGGGGCGCGAGCGCGGGGGGCGGTATCATAGCCGAATCGCCCGCGACCGGCATCCGCCGCCGCCTGCCACTTTATTGATGTGTGCCGATGAGCAAGCTACTGGTACTGCACCCGAAGAATCCCGAGGCCCGCCTGATCCGCCAGGCGGCCGATGCCATCCGTGGTGGCGGGCTGATCGTCTATCCGACCGACTCGTGCTACGCGCTGGGTTGCGCGCTGGGCGACAAGGACGCGATGGAGCGGATCGCCCGGATTCGGCAGACCGACAAGCACCACCACTTCACGCTGGTGTGCCGCGACCTGTCCGAGATCGCCCGGTACGCGCGGGTCGACAACTGGCAGTACCGGCTCCTCAAGGCGGTCACGCCTGGGCCCTACACGTTCATTCTCGAGGCGACCAAGGAAGTGCCGCGGCGCTTGCAGAACCCGAAGCGCCGGACCATCGGCATCCGCGTGCCGGATCACCCGGTGCCGCTGGCGCTGCTGGCGGAGCTGGGCGAACCGCTGATGACCTCGACCCTGCTGCTGCCGGGAGACGACTACCCGCTGACCGATGCGCAGGAGATCCACGCGCGGCTGGAGCATCAGGTCGAGCTGGTGCTCGACGGCGGCAACTGTGGCCACGAACCGACCACCGTGGTGGATCTCGCCGGCAAGGAGCCGGCCGTGATCCGGCTGGGCAAGGGCGACCCGGCGCGGCTCGGCGCCACGGCCTGAGGCCGCCCCGCGTATAATCCGCGCCGCCCGTCGCGGCCCCTGGCGGTTGGCGCTAGAAGCCCGCACGACGGCCGCGATGACTTGAAAAAAAGCAAATAATTGATGGACATAGGGAAGATACTTCTAGCGATTTCTGTTGTCGCGTTGCCGATGCTGCTGGCGTTCACGGTGCCCGAGATCGCGCGCGGCCGGATCGCGCTGGCGCTGGGCGACCCGACGCCGGCGCCAAACGGGCGGCTGTCGCTGAACCCGCTGCAGTACGTTCATCTGATGGGCACCATCGTGCTGCCGGTGCTGACGGTCGTGCTCGGCTCGCCGCTGGTGTTCGGCTGGGCCCGGCCGGTCGCGGTCGACCCGCGCAACTTCCGCCACCCGCGGCTGGATCTGGCGATACTCGCCGCGGCCGGCCCGCTGTCGTGCCTGGTCATGGCGCTGCTGTGGGCACTACTGGCGGTCCGCATCGCCCCGCACGGCTGGCTCGGCTCTGGCGCGCTGGCCTACTGGATCGCCTACATGGGCTCTTTCGGCATTAGCATCAACGTCTTCCTGGCGGTGCTCAACCTGCTGCCGATACCGCCGTTCGCAGGCGGCCGGGTGCTGATTGGCGTGCTGCCGCTACCGGCGGCGCGGGCGCTGGCCCGGCTCGAGCCGTATGGCTTTTGGATCGTGCTGGGTCTGCTGTTCCTGGAGTTCTCTCATATCATCTCCGTCCTGGGCCCGAGTGTCGGCTGGGTCAGGGACCTGATCACCCGCCTCGCGTCCTGATCGACATCGCTGGAGTCCGCTGACTTGGTCAATTCCGCTCCCAATCCCCGTGTGGTTTCCGGCATGCGCCCTACCGGCGCGTTGCACCTGGGCAACTATCATGGGGCGCTGAAGAACTGGGTCGAGCTGCAGTACCAGTACGAGTGCTTCTACTTCGTCGCCGACTGGCACGCGCTGACCACCGGCTACGAGGACACCAAGGAACTCGAGGAGAACGTCTTTCAGATGGTCGTCGACTGGCTGGGCGCGGGCCTGAACCCGTCCGCCTCGACGATCTTCGTCCAGTCGCGCGTGCCCGAGCACGCTGAGCTGCACTTGCTGCTGTCGATGATCACCCCGCTCGGCTGGCTGGAGCGGGTGCCGACCTACAAGGACCAGCAGGAGCAGCTCAAGGAAAAGGACCTCGCGACCTACGGCTTCCTCGGCTATCCACTGCTGCAGAGCGCCGACATCCTGATCTACCGGCCCAAGTTCGTGCCGGTGGGCGAGGACCAGGTCGCGCACGTCGAGATCACCCGCGAGGTCGCGCGCCGCTTCAACCACATCTACGGCCGCGAGAGTGACTTCGCCGACAAGGCCGAGAAGGCGCTGAAGCGCCTCGGTGGCAAGAACGCCGATATCTATCGCGAGTTCCGCAAGGCGTATCAGGAGAGTGGCGACCAGTCGGCGCTGGAGAAGGCCGGCGTCCTGCTCGACGGCAACACCCGCCTGACGCTGGCCGATCGCGAGCGGCTGCAGGGTTATCTCGAGGGCACCGGTCGGATGATCCTGCCGGAGCCGGACGTGTTGCTGACGCGCACCCCCAAGGTGCCGGGTCTGGACGGCCGCAAGATGAGCAAGTCCTACGGCAACACGATCGGGCTGCGCGAGGATCCCGCGCAGGTGGCCAAGAAGCTCAAGGCCATGCAGACCGACCCCGCGCGCGTGCGCCGCACCGACCCGGGCGATCCGCAGAAGTGCCCGGTGTTCGACCTGCACCGCGTCTATTCCGCTGCCGACACGCAGGCCTGGGCCGCGCAGGGCTGCGTTACCGCCGGGATCGGCTGCCTGGAGTGCAAGAAGCCGCTGATCGATGCGATCGTGGTCGAGGTCGAGAACGTGCGGGCGCGGGCGCGCGACTACGAGCAGGATCGCGACGCGGTGGCCGCTATCATCAACGACGGTTGCGAGAAGGCCCGCGAGGCCGCTCGTGAGACCATGCAGGAAGTGCGCTCGGCGATGGGACTGCAGTACCGATGAACGAACCGACCCCGATCCAGACCGAGACCGAGCAGCAGGCCGATAACGCGCTGGCGGCCGAGATCCTCGCCGAGGCGCCGGAGCTGGCGCTCAGCGGCGAGCCGACGGTCAAGCCCGAGCAGCACGAGATGCCGTTCGCGATGGTCGACGGCGAGCCGCTGACAGTGATGCCGCGCGACCTGTACATCCCGCCGCAGGCGCTGCAGGTGTTCCTCGAGGCGTTCGAAGGTCCGCTGGATCTGCTGCTCTATCTCATCCGTCGCCAGAACCTGGACATCCTCGATATCCCGATCGCCGAGGTCACCCGCCAGTACCTTGAATACATCGATTTGATGGAGGACATGGAGCTGGAACTGGCCGGCGAGTACCTGCTGATGGCCGCGATGCTTGCCGAGATCAAGTCGCGCATGCTGCTGCCGCGGCCGGGCGCCGAGTTGCAGGAGGAGGATGATCCGCGCGCCGAGCTGGTTCGCCGCCTGCAGGAGTACGAGCGCTTCAAGCGCGCCGCCGAAGACATCGACCAGCTCAAGCGTGTCGAGCGCGATACCTTCGTGGCCGAGGCGGAGCTGGTCGAGCGCAAGGTCGTGACGGTGCTGCCGGAGGTCACGCTCAAGGAGATGCTGCTCGCGTTCAAGGACGTGATCCAGCGCGCGGCGATGTTCGCCAGCCACCAGGTCAGCCGTGAGCGGCTGTCCGTGCGCCAGCGCATGAGCGAGATCATCGAGCGCCTGCAGGGCCCGGAGTTCGTCGGGTTCTCGTCGCTGTTCCGGGTCGAGGAGGGGCGCATGGGCGTGACGGTCACCTTCATCGCGATCCTCGAGCTGGTGCGCGAGGGACTGATCGAGCTGGTCCAGGCCGACACCTTTGCTCCCCTGCACGTGCGCGGCGCCGTGTCGCGCGTTGATGTTCCCGCTGCCAACGACGATGCGGCCACCTCGGTCGCGTCCTGATTAGGATCCCCGCAAGATGAGTGACTCTTACGTCAAGAACGTGGTCGAAGCGGCGCTGCTGGCCGCCGGTCGTCCGTTGCCCGCCGCCGAGATCCACCAGTTGTTCGACGAGTTCGGGCGACCGGAGCTCGAAGCGGTCGAGGCTGCGCTTGTCCAGCTTGCGCTCGACTTCGAAGGTCGCGGCATCGAGCTGAAGGAAGTCGCCAGCGGCTTTCGCGTGCAGGTGCGCGATTCGGTCGCGATGCCGGTCTCGCGGCTCTGGCAGGAGCGGCCGGCCAAGTACTCGCGCGCGATGCTCGAGACCCTCGCGCTGGTGGCGTATCGCCAGCCGATCACGCGCGGTGAGATCGAGGACATCCGCGGCGTCGCGGTCAATCCGAACATCATCCGCACGATGCAGGAGCGCGACTGGGTACGCGTGATCGGCCATCGCGACGTGCCGGGGCGGCCGGAGCTGCTGGCGACGACGCGCGGCTTCCTCGATTACTTTGGCCTGAAGAGCCTGGATGACCTGCCGACGCTGGCGCAGCTGCGCGATGTGGAGTCGCTCGGCGTGCAGCTGGAGTTCGGCGGCACGATGGAGGCCGCCGAGGTCCAGGATCCCGACGGCGGCACGGTTGAGATAGACCTCGTCGATGTTGAGGTCGTCGAGGTCGTTGAAGTCATCCAGAGCGTGGAGATCGTCGCGGCCGTCGAGGCTGACGACAACCTCAACGCCGCCGCGCCTGTGCAGGGCAACTGAGCGTGGCTGAGCGTCTGCAGAAGGTACTCGCCGGCGCCGGCGTCGCCTCGCGCCGCGAGGCCGAGAATTGGATCAGCGGCGGACGGGTGACCGTCAACGGCAAGCTTGCGGTGCTGGGTCAGCGGGTGGAGCCTGAGGACCAGATCGCGATCGATGGTCGGCGGCTGCGGCTCGAGCGCGCCGCGCCTGACGACCTGCTGCTGATCTACCACCGCTCGCCGGGCGAGCCGCTGAAGTCCGACACCGCCGCCGAAGGCGAGGTGGGCACCACCACCTACGAGCGCCTGCCCAAGCTGCGCGGTCGACGCTGGCTGCCGCTGGCGCCGCTGGCGCCCACCGATGGTGGGCTCGAGGTGCTCACCACCGACGGCACGTTGCGCGCACACGCCAGCAAGCTGGCCCATGAATTCGTTTCTGCCTACGTCGTGCGCGTCAGCGGCGAGGCAAGTCCAGAACTGCTGGAGGAGCTCAAGGGCCGCGCGGCGGTGGCCGATCCGCCGTTCGAGATCCTGTCGGTCTCGGCCGCAGGCGGCGAAGGGCGCAACCGCTGGCTGGACTTCGAGGTGCGCCGTGCCCACGGCCGCGACCTGCGCAACCTGCTGCTCGCGGCCGGCTTCGAGGTCAGTCGCGTGCTGCGCACGCGCTTTGGTCCGGTGACGATGGATCGCGGCGTGATGCGCGGTCGCAGTCGCGAGCTCACCCAGGACGAGTGCGATGCGGTCTACAAGGCCGTCGGCCTGCCCAATCCGTTCGAGCGGGCGCAGAAGCTCAGGGCTGACAGTCGAATCGCTGCCCCGACACGCCCCGTGAATCGGGGCCCAAGAGGTAGAGGTACGTCGCGGTAATCTCGGCCGGCGTCTTCAGCCGGGTCGAGTCCTCGGCCGGAAACGCCAGCGCGCGCATGTCGGTGCGCGTGGCGCCGGGGTTTACGAGGTTCACGCGCAGCGCGTCGTTGCCTTCGTACTCGTGGGCGAGCACCTGCGCCAGTCCCTCGACGCCGAACTTCGAGACCGCGTAGGCGCCCCAGTAGGCGCGTCCCACCTGGCCTACGCTGCTGGTGGTGAAGACCATCGAGGCGTCGACACTCTTTTCCAACAGCGGCAGGCACACCTGCGTCAGCGCGAACTCCGCCGTCAGGTTCACCTGCAGCACGCGGCACCAGGTCGGCACGTCGAAGTGCGCGATTGGCGCGCGCGTGCCGAGAATCGCGGCGTTGTGCACCAGTCCGTCCAGCCGCCCGAACTCCTTGTCCACTGCCTCGGCCAGCGCGTCGTAATGGGAGGCGAGTGCGTTCTCCAGATCCAGTGGCAGTAGCGCCGGCTGCGGGTGGCCCGCCGCCACGATCTCGTCGTAGACGCGCTCGAGCTTTTTGAGCGAGCGGCCGCACAGCGCGACGGTCGCGCCATGCGCGGCGAGTGTTAGTGCCAGCGCCCGGCCGATGCCGGAGCCAGCCCCGGTGACAAGGATGACGCGCTCAGCGAGCAGGTCGGCGCGCGGCATATAGGTAGTGGGATCGAGGTCGGTCACGAGGCACTCCGCAGGGCCCGGCGCGCACTGCGCCAGGCGAGCCACAATTGTCGCAGGGGAGCGGGCGTCCTGCCCGGTCGGTCGAGTTGGTCGAGGGCAAGCTCGGCGCGCACGAGGCCATGCCGCTGGCGGGCGCGGGCGGGTGGGGCGAGCGCGCCGAGCGCGCTGTGCAGCGCGCTTGCGGCGTGCGCGGCGAGAGCCCCACGGTCCTGGGCACCGAGCAGCACGGCGTCCTCGCGCTGCAGCGCGGCGGTCAGTCCCAGGCCCCGGCCGAGCGCGCGGCCGTAGGCGCACAGCGCAGGATCGCGCCGCTGTGCCATCAGTTCGGCGGCGAGGATCTCGCGCGCGCCGTCGCTGCGATCGAAGCAGGCGTCCAACTCGTCCAGTCCCTCGGGGGCGTAACCGACCAGCGTCAGTTCTGCCGCGGTAACCCGCGCGCCATAGGCACTGTAGTCAGGCGCCGCGCCGCCGCTCGCGCGCAACTGCACGCACAGCGGGTGGCGCGGCTCGCCGCGGGCGAGTCGCTCGATCTCGCCGCGCCACCACTCAAGCCGGGCATGTGCGACGCCGTGATCAAGTCCTGGCCTGGCGCTGGCGGCGATCTGCGCGTCGATGGCCCACAGCAGCGGCAGCGATGCGGCGGCATCGGCAGGCGCAAAGCTCATGGCCAGACGCTCGGCGAAGGGCGGCGGCGGGGCGGGCAGTTCAGCCATCGAGCCGCCCGAGTTCGTCCCACAGCGCTTCGGGATGATCGACGATCGCATCGGGGCCCCAGGCCGCGGGGTCTTCGCCTGCGGCGAGGTAGCCGTAACGCACCGCGACCGTGCGCATGCCGGCGGCGCGACCGGCGATGATGTCGCGCTCGGCGTCGCCGGCGTAGAGGCACTGGCCTGGCGCGAGCCCCATTGCCGCGGCGGCGTGCAGCAGCGGCGCCGGATGGGGCTTGCGCACCGCCAGCGTATCCCCCGACACGACGCAGGCGGCGCGCGTGTCCAGGCCCAGCGCTGCGAGCAGCGGGTCGGTCAGCCAACCCGGCTTGTTGGTGACGATGCCCCACGGCAGGCGTGCCGTCTCCAGTCGCGCAAGCAGCGCGGCGGCGCCCTGGAAGAGGGTCGTGCCCACGCACAGCCGGGCGCGGTAGAGCTGCAGGAAGCGCTGTCGCAGCGACTCGCGCTCAGTCTCAGCCAGCTCCGCAAAGCCGCTCGCGACAAGGCCCGCGGCGCCGTGCGAGACGAAGGGTCGCAGCGCGGCCAATGGCAGCGGCGGGCGGCCCTGCTCGGCGCGCAGCGCGTTCAACGCGAAGCTCATGTCCGGCGCGGTGTCGAGCAGCGTGCCGTCCAGATCGAGCAGCAGCGCGCGCAAAGCCCGGGCCTGGCTCACGCCCCGGCCGGTCGCACGAAGCGGCACAGGTAGTTGACCTCGACATCACGCTCAAGCCGGAACTCGCGCGTCCACGGATCCATCACCAGGCCCATCACGTCGGCCACCTGCAGGCCGTGGGCGCGCGCGGCGCGGCCCAGCTCGCTCGGCCGGATGAACTTGGCGTATTCGTGCGTGCCGCGCGGCAGTACCCGCAGCACGTACTCCGCCCCGACGATGGCGAACAGGAACGCCTTCAGCGTGCGGTTCAGCGTCGAGACGACGATCGTGCCGCCGGGGCGAACCAGACGGGCGAGCGCGCCGATCACGCTGGCCGGGTCCGGCACGTGCTCGAGCATCTCCATGCAGGTGACCACGTCGAACGCCGCGGGGCGCTCGACGGCAAGCTGCTCGGCACTGATGCGCCGGTACGCGACGCTCACGCCGCTCTCCAGCGCATGCAGTTCAGCCACCGACAGCAGCGACGGCGACAGGTCGATGCCGGTCACGTGGGCCCCGCGGCCGGCGAGGGCCTCGGCGAGCAGGCCACCGCCGCAGCCGACATCCAGCACCTGCGCGCCGCTCAGTGCGGCGGCGTCTGCGACGTAGCCGAGCCGGATCGGATTGAGCTTGTGCAGCGGGCCGAACTCGCCTTGCGGGTCCCAGAAGCGGCTCGCCAATGCGTCGAATTTCTCGATCTCGGCAGGGTCGACGTTGGTGCCGTTGGCGGCATGTTCCGGGGTCGCGTTCAAGGCATCCCTCGATGGGTCGGGTGGCGCTGGGGGGCGGGCTTGGGATTATACCCGTCTGCAGCGCTCAAATGCCTGAAAAACCTGCGTAAAGACATGTGCCGATATGTTAGGATTCTTGTTTCGAAAACCGCTCCCGAGACCCGTCCAGAATGGCTGACATCGCGCGCGAAATCATCCTCGTCAATCTCGAAGACGAGATGCGCCAGTCCTACCTCGATTACGCCATGAGCGTGATCGTCGGGCGGGCGCTTCCCGACGTTCGCGATGGACTCAAGCCCGTGCATCGGCGCGTGTTGTTCGCCATGCACGAGCTTGGCGTTGAGTGGAACAAGCCCTACAAGAAGTCGGCGCGTGTCGTCGGCGACGTGATCGGCAAGTACCACCCGCATGGCGACACCGCCGTGTACGACGCGATGGTGCGCATGGCGCAGCCGTTCTCGATGCGCTACATGCTCGTCGACGGCCAGGGCAACTTCGGCTCGGTGGACGGCGACATGCCGGCCGCCATGCGCTACACCGAAGTGCGCATGTCGAAGGTCGCCCACGAGTTGCTGGCGGACCTCGAAAAGGAAACCGTCGACTTCGTCCTCAACTACGACGAGTCCGAGCGCGAGCCGGCCGTGATGCCGGCGCGCATCCCGAACCTGCTGATCAACGGCGCTGCCGGTATCGCAGTCGGCATGGCGACCAACATCCCGCCGCACAACCTCGGTGAGATCGTCGACGCCTGCCTTGCGGTGATCGACAACCCGGACGTCACGCTCGCCGAGCTCATGCAGCTTGTGCCGGGTCCGGACTTCCCCACCGCCGGCATCATCAATGGCGCCGCCGAGATTGTCTCGGCCTACAGCACCGGCCGCGGCCGGATCTACGTGCGCGGTCGCACGCACGTCGAGGACCTCGAGCGCAGCCGCCAGCAGATCGTGATCACCGAGCTGCCGTACCAGGTCAACAAGGCGCGCCTCTTGGAGCGCATCGCTGACCTCGTTCGCGAGAAGATCATCGAGGGCATCGCCGGCGATGGTCTGCGCGACGAGTCCGACAAGGACGGCATGCGGGTCGTCATCGAGCTCAAGCGCGGCGAAGTTCCTGACGTTGTGCTCAACAACCTCTACAAGCACACCCCGCTCGAGACGGTGTTCGGCATCAACATGGTGGGCCTGGTCGATGGCCAGCCGCGCCTGCTGGGGCTGAAGGCCCTGCTCGATGCGTTCCTGCGCCACCGCCGCGAGGTCGTGACCCGCCGCACGGTGTTCGAGCTGAAGAAGGCGCGCGAACGCGGCCACGTGCTCGAAGGCCAGGCGGTCGCGCTGGCGAACATCGACGAGGTGATCGCGCTGATCAAGGCGTCTCCGACGCCGTCCGAGGCGCGCATCGCGCTGATGGGTCGCACCTGGAGCGGCGGCGCGGTCGCCGAGATGCTGGAGCGGGCGGGCGATGTGCGCGTGCGCCCCGACAAGCTGGCCGCCGAGTACGGCCTGTCTGGCAGCGGCTACCGGCTGTCCGAAGTGCAGGCACAGGCGATCCTCGACCTGCGGCTGCATCGGCTCACCGGGCTTGAGCGCGGCAAGATCGTCGCTGAGTTCGCCGAGATCCTCGAGCGCATCCGCGACCTGTCGGACATCATCGCCCGTCCCGCGCGCCTGCTCGAGGTGATCCGCAACGAGTTGCTGGAGGTCCGCGCGCAGTTCGCAGATCCGCGCCGCACCGAGATCAACTTCGATCACTCCGACCTCAAGATGGAGGATCTGATCGAAGACCAGCCGGTCGTCGTCACGCTGTCACGCGACGGTTACGCGAAGAGCCAGCCGGTCACTGAGTACCGCCGCCAGAACCGCGGCGGACGCGGTCGCGCGGCGACCGAGATGAAGCAGGAGGATCTGATCGATCGCCTGTTCGTCGCCAATACGCACGACACGCTGCTGTGCTTCTCGAACCGCGGCCGCGTCTATTGGCTGAAGGTCTATCAGCTGCCGCTCGCCGGCCGGGGTGGCCGCGGCAAGCCGATCGTCAACCTGCTCGCCCTCGAAGATGGCGAGCGGATCAACGCGATGCTGCCGATCCGCGAGTTCCCGGCCGACAAGTTCGTGTTCATGGCGACCAGCCAGGGCACGGTCAAGAAGACGCCCTTGGAGGCGTTCTCGCGGCCGCGCACCGCCGGCATCATCGCCGTCTCGCTCGACGAGGGCGATCGACTGGTCGGGGTGGACATCACCGATGGTGGCAACGAGGTCATGCTCGCGACCACCGCCGGCAAGGCGATCCGCTTCCCCGAGGACGACGTGCGGCCGATGGGTCGCGAGGCAGCCGGCGTGCGTGGCATCACCGTCAGCGACGGCCATGAGGTCAATTCGCTGATCGTGGTGCGCGACGGCCCGATTCTGACGGCGTCCGAGAACGGCTACGGCAAGCTGACCGAGGTGGCGGAGTTCCCGCTGCACGGCCGCGGCGGCCAGGGCGTGATCGCGCTGCAGCTGTCGGAGCGCAACGGCCGCATGGTCGGCGCGATGCAGGTGCAGAGCAGCGACGACGTGCTGCTGATCAGCCAGGGCGGCACGCTGGTGCGCACGGCGGTCGCGCAGGTGTCGGTGCTGACGCGCAACACGCAGGGCGTGCGGCTGATGCGCCTGGACGATCAGGACCTACTGGTCGGCATGGCGGCGGTCGAGCATCTGGTCGCTGAGGAAGGCGCCGACGCGGTCGACGAGGAGGCCGGCGCCGCTGAGACGCCGGTCGCGACGGACGAGACGGTGCAGCCGGCGGCCGAGGCTAGCGACGGCGCGGCCTCCGGGACGCCGCCCGACGCGTCGTGACCTCGCTGTAGTCGCCGCGTGCGCGTCTACAACTTCTCGGCAGGTCCTGCGGCGCTGCCGCTGCCCGTGCTGGAGCAGGCACGCGCGGAAATGACCGACTGGGCCGGCAGCGGCATGTCGGTCATGGAGGTCAGCCATCGCGGCGCGGCGTTCCGTGCGCTGGCCGCGCGCGCCGAGGCCGATCTGCGCGACTTGCTCGCGATCCCCGACAACTATCGCGTGCTGTTCCTGGCGGGCGGCGCGACCCTGCAGTTCTCGGCGATTCCGCTCAATCTGGCAGCCGCTGGCGCCACGGCGGACTACGTCAACACCGGCACCTGGTCGGGCAAGGCGATCGCGGACGCCGCTCGCTATCTGCAGGTCAACGTCGCGGCCGATGCGGTCGGCGGCGGCTATACCGGTGTGCCCCCCGAGGCGCTGTGGCACAAGAGCCGCGATGCCGCCTACCTGCACTACTGCGCCAACGAGACCATTCACGGCGTCGAGTTTCCGTTCATCCCGCAGACGGCCGAGGTGCCGCTGGTGGCTGACCTGTCCTCGACGATCCTGTCGCGACCGCTGGATGTGTCGCGCTTCGGGCTGATCTACGCCGGCGCCCAGAAGAACATCGGTCCCAGCGGGCTGACGTTGGTGATCGTGCGCGACGATCTGCTCGGGCGCGCGCGCGCGGAACTGCCGCCGGTGCTGAACTATGCACTGCAGGCGAAGGAGGGCTCGATGCTCAATACGCCGCCCACCTTCGGCTGGTACCTCGCCGGTCTGGTATTCCAGTGGCTCAAGGCCGAAGGCGGATTGGCCGTGATCGGTGCGCGCAACCAGGCCAAGGCCGAGTCTCTCTATGCCTACATCGACGGCTCCGGCTACTACACCAATCCCGTCGCGCACAGCTGCCGCTCGTGGATGAACGTGCCGTTCCGTCTGCCGCGTGCCGAGCTTGAAGCTACCTTTGCGCGCGAGGCGGCCGAGGCGGGGCTTGTCAACCTTGAGGGCCACCGGCTGGTGGGCGGCATGCGTGCCAGTCTGTACAACGCGATGCCCGCCGCGGGCGTCGCTGCGCTGCTCGCGTTCATGCGCGATTTTGCTGCCCGCCACTCTTAAGAGCGCTCACCCTAAAGACCAGCAGGGGATAGTCACGTGACCCGCCGCCCACCCGCCCGCAAGAAGTCCGTCAAGAGCACGCCCGCGCTGCCATTGGCAAAGATCCGCGCCGAGATCGACGCGATCGACCAGCAGCTGCAGACGCTGATCAGTCGTCGCGCGCGGGTCGCGCAGACCGTGGGCGTGTCCAAGCGGGCGGCCGGCACGGCCGACTTCTATAGGCCCGAGCGCGAGGCCGCCGTGCTGCAGGCGGTGATCGAGCGTAACCAGGGACCGCTGTCGGACGAGGAGATGGTGCGACTGTTCCGCGAGATCATGTCCGCGTGCCTGGCGCAGCAGGAGCCGCTGAAGATCGCCTTTCTGGGCCCCGAGGGCACGTTCACGCAGCAGGCTGTGTTCAAGCACTTTGGCCACTCGGTGCGGGCGCTGCCGCTGCCGGCCATCGACGAGGTGTTCCGCGAGGTCGAGGCGGGGGTCGCCGACTACGGCGTGGTGCCGATCGAAAACTCGACCGAGGGTACGGTCAGTCACACTGCGGACATGTTCCTGCTCTCGCCGCTGAAGATCTGCGGCGAGGTGGAGCTGCGCGTCCATCAGCACCTGCTGGGACGGATGGATTCGCTGGAGCGCATCGAGCGGATCTGCTCGCACCAGCAGTCGCTGGCGCAGTGTCGCGGCTGGCTCGCCGAGAACCTGGCCGGGGTGGAGCGCATTGCCGTGTCGTCCAACGCCGAGGCCGCGCGCCGGGCGCGCGATGAGGCCGGCACCGCCGCGATCGCAGGCTCCGCGGCGGCCGAGGTCTACGGCCTGAACGTGCTGGTGCCAGAGATCGAAGACCGTCCCGACAATACGACCCGCTTCCTGGTCGTGGGGCGCAAGCTGCTCGAGCCATCCGGGCGCGACCGCACGACGCTGCTCTTGTCCGCCCCCGATACGCTCGGCTCCGGCGCGCTGCTCAAGCTGCTGGTGCCGTTCGCCGAACACGGCATCAGCATGTCACGCGTGGAGTCGCGGCCGTCGCGGCGCAAGAAGTGGGACTACGTCTTCTTCGTCGACATCGAGGGCCACGCCGAGGACGCCGCGGTCGCGCTGGCGCTGGCCAAGGTGCGCAAGGTCGCCTCGCTGGTGAAGATCCTCGGCTCCTATCCGCGCGCGGTGCTGTGAACGTGAGCCAGGACATTCCTATGGCAGAGGCGAGTTATCAGGTGGCGCACGGTGGCTGCGTGCGCGGTGAGGTCACCGTGCCCGGCGACAAGTCGGTCTCGCATCGCTCGGTGCTGTTCGGTGCGATCGCCGAGGGCACGACCGAGGTCGACAACTTTCTGGAGAGCGAGGACTGCCTGGCGACGCTGAACGCGATGCGCGCAATGGGCGTCAACGTCGAGCGGCCGGCTGCCGGTCGGGTCATCGTCGATGGCGTCGGCCTGCAGGGGCTGCGGGCGCCAAGCGCGGCGCTGGACATGGGCAATGCCGGCACCGCGATGCGGCTGTCGATGGGTCTGCTCGCCGGCCAGCGCTTCGATGCGACGCTGGTGGGGGATGCTTCGCTGACGCGCCGGCCGATGGAGCGCGCGGCGACGCCGCTTCGGCAGATGGGCGCGGTCATCCAGACCACGGCCGGACGGCCGCCGGTCACGGTACGCGGCGGCGCGCCGCTGCATGGCATCGACTACGCGCTGGAGGTCGCCAGCGCCCAGGTGAAGTCCGCGGTGCTGATCGCCGGGCTGTACGCGCAGGGCGAGACGGTCGTGCGCGAGCCGGCCGTCACGCGCGACCACACCGAGCGGATGCTGCGTGCCTTCGGCGTCGAGGTGCAGGCCGCCAACGGCCGGGTGTCGCTGCGAGGTGGCCAGACGCTGCGTGCGACCCATCTGCGGGTGCCCGGCGATATTTCCTCCGCGGCCTTCTTCCTGGTCGCCGGCGCGCTCGCCGCCGAAGGCCCGTTCCTGATCCGCGACGTCGGCGTGAACCCGACCCGCACCGGCATCCTGGAGATCCTGCGGCTGATGGGCGCCGATATCCGGGTGCTGAACCTGCGCCTGGCCGGCGATGAGCCGGTCGCCGATCTGGAGGTGCACAAGAGCGAGCTGCGCGGGATTGACGTGCCCGAGTCGCTCGTGCCGCTGGCGATCGACGAGTTCCCGGTGCTGTTCGTCGCCGCGGCCTGCGCGCGCGGCACGACCCGGGTCAGCGGCGCGGCCGAACTGCGCGTCAAGGAAAGCGACCGGATCGCGGTGATGGCCGAGGGCCTGCAGCGACTGGGGGTGGACGCCGAGCCCACCCCGGACGGCATGCGCATCAGCGGCGGGCCGATCGGCGGCGGCAGGATCGACAGTCACGGCGATCATCGGATCGCCATGGCGTTTACCGTCGCGGCGCTACGCGCGAGCGGCGACATCAGGATTGACGATGTGGCGAACGTCGCCACCTCGTTCCCGGGCTTCCCCGCCATGGCCCGCCATGCCGGCATTGCGATCGAAGAGGCGCGGTGAGCAGCCCGCCGGTCATCGCGATCGATGGGCCCAGCGGCTCGGGCAAGGGCACGGTCTGCCGGCGGGTGGCCGCTGAGCTTGGCTTCCACCTGCTCGACAGCGGTGCCCTGTACCGGCTGACGGGTCTGGCGGGCAGGCATGCGGGCCTGGCGCCCGGCGACGAGGCCGGCCACGCCCGGCTCGCGCGTGGCATGCAGGTCGAGTTCGGTGCCGATGAGCGCGGCGACGAGCGCATCTGGCTCAACGGCGAGGTCGTAACGGACGCGATCCGCACCGAACAGGCGGGCAATCTCGCCTCACAGGTGGCAAGTTTAGGGGCCGTGCGGCAGGCGCTGGTGGCGCGTCAGCGGGACTTCGCGACGCTGCCTGGACTGGTGGCGGACGGTCGTGACATGGGCACGCAGATCTTCCCCACGGCGGCGTTGAAGATCTTCCTGACCGCCAGCGCCGAGGAACGCGCGCGCAGGCGGTATAACCAGTTGAAAGATAAGGGCCTGTCTGTTAGTCTCGCCGACCTTTCCAGGGAGATCGCCGAGCGCGACCATCGGGACGCCAGCCGCGCGCTGGCCCCACTGGTGGCAGCGGCTGATGCGGTAGAACTGGATTCGACGGGTCTGACGCCCGATGAGGTGGTGGCGCGCGTGCTAACGCTGGCGCGCGAACGACTCATCGGCTGACAGGCGACCGGCGGCTGCTGCGCCGGGGACATAGGTGGGACGAGGGCTTCGGCCTGAGTCCTGATTTACTTGGCGACAACCCCTCCGTGATCCTATCCAACTCAACCGGCAGCGCCGGCAGGATCCGAGGACTGACCTGGGACCTCACACGTCCCTCAGAGACACATCAAATGACGGAAAGTTTTGCCGAACTGTTCGAAGCGAGCCTGGCTAACCAGCGTTTTCGCCCGGGCCAGATCCTCATGGGACTGGTTATCGAAGTGGGCCAGGATTATGTGATCGTCAACGCGGGCTTGAAGTCCGAAGCGGTCATCTCGATCGACCAGTTCAAGAACGAGAAGGGTGAGATCGAAGTCGTCGCCGGCGACGAAGTCGAAGTGGCGCTGGATTCGGTCGAGGACGGCTCGGGCGAGACGCGCCTGTCGCGCGAGAAGGCCAAGCGTGCGCGCACCTGGACCCGCCTCGAGACCGCGTTCAACGAACAGCAGGTCGTCACCGGCATCATCAACGGTCGCGTCAAGGGCGGCTTCACGGTCGAGATCGAGAATGTCCGCGCGTTCCTGCCAGGATCGCTCGTCGACGTCCGTCCGGTCCGCGATCCGTCCTACCTCGAAGGCAAGGTCCTCGAGTTCAAGGTCATCAAGCTCGACCAGAAGCGCAACAACGTCGTTGTTTCGCGTCGCGCGGTCGTGGAGCAGGAATACAGCGCCGAGCGCTCGGCCCTGCTCGACAACCTGGCGGAAGGCTCGGTCGTCAAGGGTACCGTCAAGAACCTCACCGACTACGGTGCGTTCGTGGACCTCGGCGGCATCGATGGCCTGCTGCACATCACCGACATGGCGTGGAAGCGCGTCAAGCACCCGTCGGAAGTGGTCAAGGTCGGCGACGAAATCGACGTCCGCATCCTGAAGTTCGATCGCGAGCGTCAGCGCGTTTCGCTGGGCATCAAGCAGCTCGGTGCTGATCCTTGGCAGAACATCGCCCGTCGCTACCCGCCGAACACGCACATCTGGGGCAAGGTCACGAACATCGCCGACTACGGCTGCTTCGTGGAGATCGAGGAGGGCGTCGAGGGCTTGGTGCACGTCTCCGAGATGGACTGGACCAACAAGAACGTGAACCCGGCCAAGGTCGTTCACGTCGGCCAGGAAGTCGAAGTGATGGTGCTGGACATCGACGAGGAGCGTCGCCGCATCTCGCTCGGCCTCAAGCAGTGCAAGCCGAACCCCTGGAAGGAGTTCTCGGAGAACTTCAACCGCGACGACCGCGTCTCGGGCCAGATCAAGTCGATCACCGACTTCGGCATCTTCATCGGCCTCGCCGGTGGCATCGACGGTCTCGTGCACCTGTCCGACATCTCGTGGGATGTGGCAGGCGAAGAAGCCGTGCGCAGCTACCAGAAGGGCCAGACGGTCGAGGCCATCGTGCTGTCGATCGACCCGGAGCGCGAGCGCATCTCGCTCGGCGTCAAGCAGATGGCGAAGGACCCGTTCTCGGCGTTCATCGCACAGCACCCGAAGGGCAGCGTCGTCAAGGGCATCGTCCGCGAAGTGGATGCCAAGGGCGCGATCATCGACCTGCCGGGCGCCGTCGAAGGCTACCTGCGGGCGTCCGAGCTTGCCCGTGACCGCGTCGAAGACGCGCGTACCGTGCTCAAGGTCGGCGACGAGGTCGAGGCGAAGTTCACCGGCGTCGACCGCAAGTCGCGCGCGATCGCGCTGTCGATCAAGGCCAAGGAAGTGCACGAGGAGCAGGAGGCGATGCAGGCGTATCGCACCGACTCCCCGACGGGCACCAGCCTCGGCGACCTGCTGAAGGAGCACATGTCCTCCGAGCGGGACGACTCGTAAGACTCATCCGGCCGGCCGGCGCCCGCGTGGCGCCGGCCAGCCGCATGTTCGATCCCGGATTCCCTTCCTCAGCCGACCCCGGATGCGCTCATGACCAAGTCGGAACTGATCGAGATAATCACCACCCAGCAGAAGCACCTTCCCGCGAAGGATGTGGAGCTGGCGGTAAAACAGATCCTCGAGATCATGAGCGACGCACTCGCCACCGGCGAGCGCATCGAGATCCGCGGTTTTGGCAGCTTCGCACTGCACTTCCGGCCACCGCGCCAGGGGCGCAACCCGAAGACCGGTGAGGCCGTTTCCTTGCAGGGCAAGCACGTGCCGCACTTCAAGCCCGGCAAGGACCTGCGTGAGCGGGTCAACGACGGGCAGCAGTACCCGATCCGCGAGTAGCGGAGCCACACGCGCCCGGCGCGCGTGTTAGATTGTGGCGCGGTCCTGCCACGGGTGCGCCATGTTCCGCCGTCTTTTGACCGTCTTCCTGTTCATCGTGCTTGCGCTGCTCTGCGCAGGCTTCGTGCGCTTGAATGCCACGCCTACCCAACTTGATCTGTATTTCGCCTCGTTGCCCGTCAGCGTTGGCGAGGCGCTCATCGGCGCGCTGCTGATCGGCTGGCTGGTGGGGCTCGCTGGCGCACTGGCGTGGATCTGGCGCCTCAAGCGCGAGGCGGGCGAGATTCGTCGCGCGCTGCGACTCGCCGAGGGCGAGGCGCGCACGCTGCGCGCACTGGCGCCGTCCCATGCGCACTAGCTGGGTCGAGGCGGCACTGATCCTCGGTGGCGCCGTCGTCGGCTGGTATGCGACGCATCGCTGGCGCGTCTCTGGCGAGCCGCCGCCGCGCGGCCCCTCCAGCGACTACCTCGATGGCCTCAATTATCTCGTCAACCAGCAGCCCGACCGCGCGGTGGAGGCGTTTTTGCGCGCCGTCGCGGTCGATCAGGACACGGTCGAGACGCAGTTTGCGCTCGGTGCCCTGTTCCGTCGGCGCGGCGAGGTGGATCGGGCGATCCGCGTCCACCAGAACCTGATCGCACGCGACACCCTTGCGCCTGCGTTCCGCGAGCAGGCGACCTACGCGCTGGCGCAGGACTATCTGCGGGCGGGCCTGTTCGATCGCGCCGAAAAGCTCTTGCTGGAGCTGTCCGCAGGCGGCACCTACCGGATTGCGGCGCTCAAGGATCTGTCGTCGATCTACGAGCTGGAGCGCGACTGGGAGCAGGCGATCGCGATTCACCGCAACCTCGCCCGCATCGGCCGTCCCGAGCAGCCGACGGCGATTGCCCACTATCACTGCGAATTGGCGGAACTGGCGCGCACGGCCGGCGACTTCGCGCTCGCGCGTGAGCACCTGCGCACCGTCCGTGCCGAGCACAAGCGCTTTGCCCGCGGGGCACTGCTGCGCGCGGATGTCGCGCTCGACATGCATGAGCCGGATCTGGCGGTGCGGTTGCTAAGGCGTGTGCCGGTGCAGAGCCCGCAGCTGGCGGGCGAGGTGCTGCCGCGGCTGGTGCGCGCGCTGCGCGCGGCGGGCCGCGAGACCGAGCTTGCCTCGATTCTGCAGGAGCTCGCCGGCGACGGGCGTGACGTGGCCGATGCGATCGCGCACGCGGCGATCCTCTCCGGCCAGCTCGACTCGCCGGCGCTGCTGGCGCTGGCGCGCGGCTATGTCGGTCGCGAGCCTGCGGTCGCAGAGACGGTGCAGGCCCTGCTGCAGGATAACGTGCCGGATGACGCGGCGCTGACGCGGCTGTGCGCGGCGCTGCGCCGCCAGGCGATGCGGGCGGCGCGCTTCCGCTGCGGCGACTGCGGGTTCTCGGCGGCGACGTTCTTCTGGCAGTGCCCGGGATGCAAGAGCTGGGACACGCTGAAGCCGCTGACGCCGTCGGACCTGGCGGGGAGGCCGCCGGCGGGGCAGGAGCGCTGAGCATTGCGGCGTCCACGCACCGCGCCTGTCACTTGGCTCGGGTATCATCGCCGCAGCTGTTCATTCGAGGTCTTTCATGTCCACGCCCCGTAAGCCGATCCGCTGTGCGGTATTCCCCGTTGCCGGTCGTGGCACGCGCTTTCTGCCGGCCACCAAGGCGAGCCCGAAGGAGATGCTGCCGGTCGTCGACAAGCCGCTGATCCAGTACGCGGTCGAGGAGGCACTGTCGGCGGGCGCGACCCAGCTGGTGTTCGTCACCGGCAGCTCCAAGCGCGCGATCGAGGACCACTTCGACTCGGCGCCTGAGCTTGAGGCGGCACTGGCCGAACAGGGCAAGCTGGAACTGCTCGAGGCACTGCGCAGCATCGTGCCGAGCAACGCCACCTGCATCTACATTCGTCAGCCGGCGCCGCTGGGCCTCGGCCACGCTGTGCTGTGCGCCCGGCCAGTGGTCGGCGATGAGCCGTTCTTCATCCACCTCGCGGATGACCTGATCGACGCGAAAGTGCCGTGCCTGAAGCAGATGGCTGCGGTCTACGCCGAGCGTGGCGGCAGCGTGCTGGGCGTGCAGACGGTCGAGCGCAAGGACACCGACAAGTACGGCATCGTCGCCGCCGAGGCGATCACCGATCGGTTGTCGCGCATTACCGCGATGGTCGAGAAGCCCAAGCCCGAGGATGCGCCCTCGACGCTGGCCGTCGTCGGCCGCTACCTGCTCAGCCCGCGGGTGTTCGACAAGCTCGCCACCGTCGGTCGCGGCGCGGGTGGCGAGATCCAGCTGACCGATGGCATCGCGGCGTTGCTGCTGGAGGAGACGGTCTACGCCTACGCCTTCGAGGGCAAGCGCTTCGACTGCGGCAGCAAGCTCGGCTACCTCGAGGCCACCGTCGAGTACGGCCTCAAGCACCCGCAGCTGGGCGAGCCGTTCATCCAGATCCTCACCAAGCTGCTGGCCGACCGGTTGCGGCGCGGCTGAAGCGTCCGTGTCGGCACCTGGTCCGGGGCTGACAGCACGCCTTGATACGTTTTGGCGGGGGCGTTCATCGCCCGCCCGAGCACCCGCTGCGGGCGCTGTCGTCCGATGAAGGAATCCGCATGAATTTTGCCCGTGGCGTCGCCCTCCTGGCCGCGCTGATGCTGACAGCGCCGGCTATGGCCCAGGCCGGCAAGTTGCGGATCCTCACCTGGGAAGGCTATGTGCCGGCGGATGTGGCCGAGGATTTTCGCAAGGAGACCGGCATCCAGATCGAGGTGACGCTCTCCGGCAACGAGGACATGATCGCGCGGCTGCGGGCTTCCGCTGGCGCGGGCTTTGACCTGGCGCAGCCCTCGCAGGACCGGGTGACCGGTCCGCAGCGCCAGTTCCACATCTACAGGCCCATTGATCTGAGTCGGATCAAGACCGATCTGTTCCTGCCGGAGATGCTGGAGAGCGCCAAGGTGAATACGACGGTCGATGGCAAGCAGTACGGCGTGCCGTTCCTGTGGGGCGCGGAGGGCATGGTCGTCAATACCCGCCACGCCGCCGTGACCGACTACCTGGACCTGTGCAAACCCGAGCTGCACGGCAAGACCGCGCTGCGACTGGTTCGCCCGACCCTGATCGCATTCGCCTTCGCGATGGGCAAGGATCCGTTTGCGCTGTATGCAGATCCTGCCGCCTACAGCCGGATGCTGGACGAGGTCGAGAAGTCGCTGATCGCCTGCAAGCGCAACCTGCACTTCGTGTTCGAGGCGCAGGGCCAGATCCAGGACGCGATCCGCGCCGGCGATGTGTTCGCCGCGATGCTGTGGGACGCGCCGGCCTGGGAGCTAGGCCGCGAGAACCGGTTCGTGCGTTTCATCAACCCGAAGTCCGGTGGACTTGCCTGGCTGATGACGTCAGTGCTGCCTGCCAAGGGCCAGAACGACGAGGCCGCCTACGCCTGGATCAACTACACGATGCGCCCGGAGATCGCGGCGCGGATCACCAAGTCGGTCGGCAACTTCACCGCCGCGCGCGGGACGCTGCGGTTGGTGGATCCGCGGCTGAAGGCGCAGTTCTTCAAGAGCTACCCGGAAGGCTTTCACAACCTGCACTGGTACCCGGCCATTCCGGCGGGCATCGAGGACATGGAGGCGCATACGCTTGCGCGGGTGAAGGCAGCGCACTAGCGCGGTCCCTGATGCTCATGCCGCCGCCCCAACACGCGCTATCCTTAGCCTTGCGCGGACGAGGTGTCCGGCTCGGCGCGCGTGTCGGGGCGATGACTCGTTCCCATGTACGATAAAAACTGGGCCGCAGCTCCTCGTGCTAGCGCAACTGTCGCAGCGGGGTCAGCGCGTCCCTGCGCTTCCGTAGAGGCCGGGCCGCATAAACTAGATGCGGCGGGCTCGCCCGTCGTGCTGCCGGGTAGGCATACAGATTCTAATCGCTGTATCTTTTCGATACCGTCAGTCAGCGTCTCGCCTGGAGACGCTGGTCGGGGGCGGGGGATAATTTGTATTAAAAACATAATGTTATAATTCTATAAATATAAACGATTGCGTAAAACATCGTTTTTCGATATTTTACAGAAACATTTATTCCGCAGTGTTTTCATGTCACCAGCGATGCCTGCAAGTCCGGCGCGCAACTCCGATGGCGCCCTTGACCGTATCCAAGCCGGCCGCCGATATTTCTTTGAGCCCGCCGAATTTGCGCGCGCGACGGGTCGCCAGGCGCAGTCCCCTGCATTACGCCTTGCGCTCCATCGCCTGGTGAAGCGGAACCGGATCACGCTGGTCACCCGCCGTCCTTCCGGGTACCTGATCGTGCCACCCGAACATCTCAGCTTTGGGGCGCCTCCCGTGACGTGGTGGATCGACGATTGCCTGCGGCGTGTCGATCCAAACTACTACGTTGCGCTTCTGAGCGCGGCGCGCCATTGGGGCTCGAGCCATTACGCGCGGCAGGACACTCAGATCATGCTGTCGAAGCCGCATGTGCCACTGACCCCTGGGCGGCTGCATGTCGTGTTCGTCGCCAAAGCAGGTATAGCCAGGACGCCAACGACGACGGTCAGCAACGACGTGGCGCCCTGGCGCGTGAGCACGCGGGCGGCAACCCTTTTGGATCTAACACGTCATCAAACCGTCGTGGGTGGCCTTGAAGCGGTAGCCCGCATTGCTCGTGACCTAGCTCCGTCGATCGAGGAACGCGAGATCATCGCAGCGCTCGATGCGCTTGATCAGGTCCCTGCTGTGCAGCGCCTCGGTTTTCTGCTGCAGACATTGCAGTGCAATGTCCTGGCTGGCGCTGTCTATGGCTGGTTAAGGGGGCGATCCGACATCGGCGTTCCCCAACCTTTGGAACTCGGAAATCCAAACGTTGACCAGACCAGCAAAGACCGGCGGTGGAATGTTCGTTTCGATCGGGTTAATGCGGCAAGGATTGCGGAGTTCCAATGATCGACGCACGCGAGATTTCCCGCTGGCGCCAGATGGCGCCTTGGGCCGACGACCTGATGGTCGAACAGGATTACCTCTTGTGCCTGGCAGTCGCTGCGATCTTCGCGGACAGTTTCCTGGCCGCGAATCTGGCGATGCGCGGAGGCACTGTTCTCCATAAGGGCCACCTCGCTCCGGCAAGCCGATATTCCGAAGACATAGACCTCGTGCTTGTTTCAGATCGAAAGCCGGGGCATATCAAGAAGGCCCTTGCGAGGGTGCTGCAGCCCCTGCTGGGTGCACCGACAGAGTCGCTGCTGACGGACGTCACGCTGACAGTTCGCAATCTCGCCTTGCGCTCGAAGATTCTGCGATCCACTTACCACTACGATCCAAATAGTTCCTCCGGTGCCATGGGTGCATTGAAGGTCGAGGTAAACGTGAGTGAAAGGGAGAGTTTCTATCCGCTCGTGCAGGTATCGATAGACGTTCCTGAGGGCGGCACGATGCAACGCTTAGTTCAAGTGCCGTCCTACGATCTTGATGAGATGCTCGGCACCAAACTTCGTGCGCTTCTGCAACGCGAGCATGGGCGGGATCTCTTCGATCTGTGGTGGGCCTGGGAATTCTCGAAGACTAACTCAAGAGTAAAGGTCGACCCGGCTCGCGTCGGCGCGGCATTTCGCTTTTATATGGATCGGGAAGGTAGCTCGCTATCAGTGGCGAAGATCAAGGCCGAGCTCGATAGACGCATGACTTCTGTTAAGTTCCTCAAGGACATGGATGGATACCTGCCGAGCGGTCGTGGCTACTCCCCAGAAGCAGCCTATCAAGAGTTTCGCAGCGTCTTCCTTCCCTATCTATAGTTCTAACCTGCAGTGGTGGGGGCCGGTCATTTCGGCGGGCATCGAGGACATGGATGCGCTTACGCTCGCTTGGGTGAAGGCAGCGCACTGCGCTGCGGACTGGCCAGTGGCCGCTCTCATTAGCCGGTCGATTCGGAAGCTATCAGCTTGTTTAATGGCACGCCTCTGCGGGCGCCCTAGGTCGTGCTCATCCTGTGCGGAATGCCACGAGTTTTGACATTCACGGGCGAATGTAGAAACGTAACTGCAATGGTCAAAAGCCATTGGAGATTTAACGATGGCAATAACAATCCGGTCGAGTCGTGAGTTTAACCGAGACGCTAGCGGCGCGAAAAAGGCGGCCGCTCAAGGGCCCGTCATCATCACCGATCGAGGCAAGCCTACGCATGTGTTGCTGACCATTGCGGACTATCAGCGCTTATTGGGGCAGCCATCGAAGATCACACAGGTGCTGGCAATGCCTGATGCGGCGGAGGTGGAGTTCACTCCCGGCAAGGTCGTGCTGCCAAGCCGGCATACAGATTTCACTTGATGTATCTGCGCGAAATTGGCGTGGTTCCATTGCCTGCTTAAATGGGGTGACGGGTTAGCGTCGAGTTGCGCATGGCTTCGGGCGGCAGGACGGGTGCTTGGGGCTAGGCGTTTGGCGATAGCCCGATATTTTACATCCAGTCAGCCGGCCCCCTTCCGTGTGCCGTTCTGGCTGAACCTCTCAGCGCCTAACTGCCAACACCCCGTCGAGCTTAGGCTCGGTCGTGAACCCCGCCTGGCGCAGTCGCTTGGCGACCTCGGCCGGCACGTCGCGGCCGGTGGTGAGCTTGTTCGGGCTGCCGGTGTAGTGGAACAGCGTGCCGCGCTTTTCGAGCACCCGCGCAAGCTCGCCGTAGAACGCCTGCGAGTACAACTCGCCCGCGATGCCAAAGCGCGGCGGGTCGTGCAGGATCGCGCCGACCGAGTCGTTGCCGATGGAGGCTATGTGCTCGGTGATGTCGCCGTGGGTGAGTTCGAGCGCGCCGCCCGTCGGTGGCGACCACGGGTTCACGCTGCGCAGCCAGATCACGTCGGCGTTCTTCTCGAACGAACGGATCCTGCGCGCGCCGGCGGTGAGGCAGCCGGCCGCGAAATAGCCCAGTCCACCGCAGGTGTCCAGCACCACCTGTCCGGCGGGTGACACCAGCGCGGCCTTCGTTTCGGCATCGGCGTACGGCGACACCTTCGCGGTCGGCAGCATCTTGATGCCATCGATCTCGAACGTCGGCGGGCCCCAGTCGGTGGGTACCAGCTTGATCAGCGCCTGCGTGTAACGCGACACCGCGACGAAGCGGTCGACAGCGTAGTGGTAGACGGTGCGGTCCTTCACCGTCGGCAGCGGCCAGTGGCGCTGGCACCAGCGGAACGTGTCCGCGCCCGGCTCGATCTCGGTCAGGCTGCGGCCGAGGTCCAGCGAACACTCGAGCGTCGTGCGTCCGGCACGCGCCGCGGCGCGGATCGACTCGACCAGCGCCAGCGTCAGCAGCGGACCGGGTGAGATAGGGTTCGGCGCGTCGCTCACGCGTCCAGTTCCGGGCAGGCCGGGATCCACCAGTCGGTGCCGCGCGCGGTGGTCGCGTACTCCGGCCAGCGATAGTCGATCGGCGGCACAAAATCCGCAGGCAGCAGCGGCGCCAGGAACTTCGTACCGCCCGTGCGGGCCTCGAACTCCCGCCGCGCCCGCGCCAGCAGCGCAGGATCGGTCAGCAGTTCAAGCAGCGTCGTCGCGATCGTCTTGCCCGCCACCTGCACGGTCGGGTCGATGCAGGCGCTAAGGCCGCCCAACGCATTGGACACCCACGCCGGGTAGCCGGCGTGGCCTTCGGGCGAGGCGAGCATGGGACGGGCGACGTACAGGCGCACGGTCGGCGCGTACCAGGTCATCTCGACGTAGTCGTCGGAGGTCCAGTTAGTCTGCCAGGCCGGCATCTGCAGGCGCAGCTGCCGCTCAGCCTCGAGCGGCTCGATCAGGCTCTCGCAGGCCGGCAGGAACGGCGCCGCCATTGGCTCGAGCCCGAGGTTCGTCTGGATCTCGTGCGCGAGCGCGATGGCCGCCGCGTCATAGCGCGGTGCGCCGACCGCGGCCAGGTTGCGATAGGTGACCTCGGCCAGCGCATGGTTCGCGACCCCCGGTCGCGTACGCGACACCCAGCGCTTGACCAGCCGGCAGTGCGCGATCGCGGCGGCGTGCTCGGCGTTGCGATCAAGCACCGCGAGGATAGCCTCGGCCATCGGCACATCCGGAGCGCGCCAGGCATAGTTGATCTGCGCCAGATGCGCCGGCAGGTTGTCAGCGGTCGCCTGTCCTGCGGTCAGGATCGCCTCGTTCAGCGACCAGCCGCCGGAGTGCGCCAGCATCGATTCGATCGTGGCCTTGGTCGAGTTGAACATCGACATCAGTGCCACGTTCGCGCCCGGCGCGCGCGCGGCGGAGTGGGAGGCCGGGATCGGACTGGCGCCGCCGGCCGTGCCCCAGCTCTCCGACTCGTCGCAGATGAACGAGTAGATGCGGCTGTAGTACGCGCCGCAGTGGGTGTCCCAGCGCACGGTGTTGCATAGCGGCAGCATGTAGAACGGGTGGTAGCTGATGATCGCGTCCAGTCCGTCGTAGTAGCCCTTGAGGCCGTGCACCAGCTTCGAGCCCTGCACCTTCTCGGCCGGCTCGCCGAAGAACTTGAGCGTGCCGCCGATAGCGCACTCGCGCATCGCGTGCTGGGTCGCAAGGATGCCGGCGAGCGCGCCGACGCCCAGCGCCGAGTGCGGGTCGGTGTGGCCGGGTGCGTAGGGCGACAGTCCCTCGCGCGGCTTGCGCGTGGTCGCGGCCGCCTGGCAGTTGCCGGGCACTGCGTCGTACTCGGCGTAGCCTGCGACGCAGGGGCCTGTGCCTTGCGACCAGCGCGCGGCGAATGCGGTCGGCATCCCGCCGCTGCCTTCCTCGACCTCAAAGCCCGCCTCGCGCAGTCGTGCGACGAACCAGGCGGCGGAGCGGTACTCGCGCCAGGCGGGTTCCGCGTACTCCCAGATCGTGCGGTGCCATTGCGACAACTGCTCGCGGTGCGACTCGACCCAGGCGAGGGCGAGTTTCTTGGGGTCGGACATACGGTCTCCGGGGAGTCGGGCGAGCGGCGGTAGGCGCCGGCGCCGATTGTAGCGTTGCGCCGCTCTCAGCCGCCGAGGAACTCGGCGGCGCGCTCGGCGATCATGATCGTCGGGGCATTGGTGTTGCCACTGGGGATCACCGGCATCACCGAGGCGTCGGCGACGCTCAGGCCCTCCAGTCCATGCACGCGCAGCCGCGGATCGACCACCGCGTCCATGTCGCGGCCCATGCGGCAGCTGCCGACCGGGTGGTAGACGGATTCGGCCTTGGCGCGCAACGCTTCGAGCAGCGTTGCCGGGCTGTTCGCCTCAGGTCCAGGAAAGACCTCGGCGCCGCGGTAGCGGTCGAAGGGTCCGCTCGCGAGGATCTGCCGCACCAGCCGGACGCCTGCCAGCAGCGTGGCGGCGTCGGCGGACTCCGCCAGGTAGTTGCCGTGGATGCGTGGCGCGGCGCGCGGATCTGCCGAGGCCAGGCTGAGCCTGCCGCGACTTTTGGGCTGCAGGCCGCAGACGTGCACCGTGTAGCCGTGCCCCGGCAGCCGGTTGCGGCCGTGGTCGTCGAGCTGCGCTGGCACGAAATGCAGTTGCACGTCGGGCCGACCGCCGCGCGCCAGTGGCGTGCACAGAAACGCTCCAGCTTCGGCGATGTTCGAGCTGGCCGGGCCGTTGCGGCCGTACAGGTAGCGCAGGCCGACCCACGCCTCCTGCAGCTTGTTGAAGTCGTACGTCACCGGCTGGGTGCACTTCGACAGCACGCAGTAGTCGAGGTGATCGTGCAGGTTCGCGCCGACACCGGGCAGGTCGAGCACGACGTCGATGCCCAGCGCCTCCAGGTCCGCCGCAGGTCCGATGCCGGATAGCAGCAGCAGCTGCGGGGAGTTGACCGCGCCGCCGGCGAGCGTCAGCTCTGGCGCCTGGATCTGCTGCAGCCCATGGCGGGAGGTCACCTCCACGCCGGTCACGCGACCGTGCGCGAGCCGCAGCCGCGTGGCGAGGGTGGCGGTCATGACGCTGAGGTTGGGGCGAGCGCGCACCGGTCGCAGGTAGGCGGTGGCGCTGCTCGCGCGGCGGCCGTCGCGTTGCGTGACCTGATACCAGCCGGCGCCGAGCTGGCTGGCGCCGTTGAAGTCCGGGTTCAGCGGGTGGCCTGCCGCGCGGGCGGCGTCCAGGAACACCTGCGACAGCGCACTGCGGTGGCGCAGGTCCGACACCGACAGCGGCCCGCCGACGCCGTGCCAGAGGTCCTCGCCGCGCGACTGGTCCTCGGCACGACGGAAGTAGGGCAGTACCTCGTCCCAGCTCCAGCCGTCTGCGCCGGCGTCGACCCAGCCGTCGTAGTCCTCGCGCTGGCCACGGACGTAGCACATGGCGTTGATCGAGCTGGAGCCGCCCAGCACCCGGCCACGGGGCCACCACAGCCGACGACCGTTGAGGCCAGGCTCGGGCTCGGTGGAGTAGTTCCAGTTGAGCTTGCGGTTGCCCACCAGCATCGCCAGGCCTGCAGGCATGTGGATGAACGGGTTGCTGTCGCGCGGACCGGCCTCGATCAGCAGCACCTGTCGGGCGGGCTCCGCCGACAGCCGGTTCGCGAGCACGCAGCCGGCAGAGCCGGCGCCGACGATGATGTGGTCGAAGTGCTTCATGGCGCGATGCCCTCCAGAGCCCCAGCGTCCCCTTGGTAGAGTCGCTCGAGCAATTGTGACTCGCGCGCCAGGACGGTGGCGAGAAATTCCTCACCATTGCCGGTGGCGCGGAACGCCGTATAGCCGCGCTCCAGCAGCCCCTGCAGGGCGCCCAGGCCGGCGCTCCGCGCCGCTGTCCGCGTCAGCCGCAGCAGCAGACCGAGCCCGGGCTTGCGCACCAGCTGTTCGAGCGAGCGGCCCAGCGCCACGATGGCCACGAGTTGTTCGCTGCGCGCCAGCCGCGAGGCCGAGTGGCGGTAGGCCTGCGCATAGCGTGTCCTGTCCAGCGGCGTGTCGTCCGGCAGCGCCGCGGCGAGGGCGGCATCCAGCGCCTGGGTCTGCAGTTCCAGTTCGATCGCTTTTTCCAGCGTCGACAGGGCCGATCGCGGCAGCAGCCGCTCAAGGGCGCCGGCGGCGCGCTGCAGGTCGCGGTCGCGCGGCGCAAGCTCAGCGCCGCCGTACAGCTCCTCGACGAAGTAGGCGACGGCCGCCGCGTAGCGCGGTTGTGCGGCGAGGTCCGCGTAGGTGAGTCGCAGTCGGGTCGCTTGCCAGACTCGCAGTCGTGCGAGTCTTAACGTGAGGGCTGCGTCGGCAGCGTGTTCGGCGCGGCGCGCGGCGTTGGCTTGTAGCAGTTGGCGCAGCCGGCTCATTGCGCCGCCTTCAGGTCAGCGCGTCGAGGCGATCCAGTGCCGCTTCGAGTCGGCCGAGGGGAGGGCCGAGTCGGCGTCGGCGCAAGGCCATCGCGCTGCGGAACGAGCGCTCCGGATCGTTGAGGACCTCGCGGCGCAGTCGCAGGCCGTGCCGGGCCAGCAGTGGCGCAAGCTGTTTGGCATGGCGGGCGAGGTCTGCGCGCGTGCGCGCGTAGCAATGCTCGACCAGCCGTCGGCGGTCGGAGTACTTGAAGATGTTGACGAAGAACATCTCGCCATCCGAGCGGTCCGGCTCCAGCAGCAGCATGTCGGCGCGCGGGTAGCTGCGGCGGTAGCTGTTCATGCCGATCTGCATGCGGGAGCGGATCAGCGCGCGGAACGTCTGGCTCATCACCAGCGGCAGGCCGCCCTCGGTGAGCATCTGCCGCGGCGAGGCGGACGATGCCGCGTACGCGTCGTACGGCACTAGCGGGTTGACGCACAGCACGAGCGAGGCGTGCTGCTCGAGTGCGACCGAGGCATGCATGGTGCGCAGCAGTGCGCCGTCGACGTAGGTGCGGGTGCCGATCCGCACTGGGGGGTACAGTCCCGGCAGTGCGGTGCTGGCCTGGATCGCTTTCGAGATCGGAATGCTGTCCTGGCCCGGTGCGCCGAAACGCACCTCGCTGCCGCCGTCGAGGTCGGTCGCGATGACGTACAGGCGTTTTGCCAGCGTGCGGAAATCGTTGCTGCGACCGCCTTCGCTGTACATCCGCCGCAGGTAGCGCTCGAAGGGTGCGTTGTCGAACAGACCCGTCGGTAGCAGCCGACCGAGCGGCTCGGCCGCGGCGGCCCAGGCACCGGGACGCGGCGAGTCGAGGTACTGGCGCACGACGGCAGCGATCAGCGCCGGCGCCCCCTTCAGCCTGCTTGCGAATTCGGCCAAGGCCGGCTGCAGGAACAGGCCCGGGGTGAGCGGATGTTCGGTCGAGCCGTTTTCGATCAGCAGCACGCCCATGTCGGCCGGCGTGAGGCCGTTGGCGAGCGAGGCTGCGATCAAGGCACCGCTGCTGACGCCGACGTAGGTGTCCAGCGCCGTCAGGTCGAGGCCGTCCACACATTCCGCCAGCGCTTGCAGGGCGCCGAGCTCATAGAACGCGCCTAGCGGTCCGCCGCCCGCGAGCGCGATCGCGATGCGGGGGCGGCGGTAGTGCTGCGGCCGCGACGCGGGCTGCAGCGTGAGCATGACCCGCTATCCGCTAGCGGCTGCCGGCGCGGCCTTGCGCCGGGCCGGCTTCTTGGCAGTCTTGCGGCTGGCTGGCCGTGACTTCGCCAGTGCCTCAACGTGCGCACTGAGCTGGTCGATGCGCCGCGTCAACGCACGGATCTCCGCCGAGGTCGGGATGCCGGACTGGTGCAGTACGCTCTCGACGCGCTTTTGGAACAGTGACTCAAGCTCGCTCCAGGTCTGCGCCGCGCTGTCGCGCGTCTGGACCATGCGCTTGCCGACCGTGGCCTGCGCGCTGGCCAGTGCCTGGCCGATCAACTCCTCCGCGCTCGAGCGGCGCTCATCGACGAAGGCGACGCCATCGCGAATCAGTTTCTCGAAGGTCTTCGGACCTTCCTTCTGGGCGCGTGCGAGTGCGCCCATGCCGGCCAGCCAAATCTGCTGCACGGCGTCAGCCACCGAGGCTTGTGACGGGGCGGCTTTGCGGCGCGCCTTGGCGCGCGGGGCCTTGCCGAGCTTGCCGGTCTTCTTGATCGCCATGGCAACTTCTCCTGTTCAACGACTGCAGGCGGCGACCCTTTGCGTATTGCCCGGATCGCACAACCTATTATTGGCGCGCTAGGGTAGGTCCCGATCCGTAGTTGCCGTAAGGACGCCCATGGTCGTGCGATCTGCAAAGCACTGGGTTCGGTTTTCGTACCAGGGAACGGATTTCCAGTACGCCGGCACGGCGCTCGCCGATGCCTGGGGCGAACTGCACCGTGGCGATCGCGAGCCGTGGCCTGATGCCAAGCGGCTAAGCGCGCTGACGCGCATCTGCCCCGCAGCGGCAGTGCCGGGGCGCACGGCCGCGCAACTCGCCCCTGCGCTGCAGGAGGCATGGCGGGCGTTCCACCGCGGCGATTTCGAGCAGGCCTGGCAGGAAGGCGCAGCGTTAGGGCCGTTAGGCGCATTGGTCGCGGCGAAGGCTGCGACCGTGCATGCGAGCTACCTGGAGCCGGACGGTCCGCGCGCCGTGGCGCTGCTGACGGAGGCGGCCAAACGCGCCACCGCCGCGGCGGCACTGGCAGCGGAGCTGCCCAACGCGTACTACTTTCAGGCCTATGCGATCGGTCGGCTCAGCCAGCGGGTCTCGATCGCAAACGCGCTCGCCGCCGGCCACGCGACCCGCATCCGTGCTTGTCTTGAGCGCACGCTGGCGCTGGAGCCCAAGCACGCCGACGCGGAGATCGCGTTCGGACTGTTCCATGCCGAGATTGTCGGCAAGGTGGGTGCACTGGCCGCAAGGTTCACCTACGGGGCTAGCGCAGACGCAGCGCTGCAGCACTTCAAGGCGGCATTGAAGCTCGATCCGGGTTCTGCGGTGGCGCACATGGAATACGCCAACGGCCTGCTGCTGCTACGCGGTGAGCGGGCGCAGAAAGAAGCCAGAGGCCTGTACGAGCGCGCCGCCGCCTGCCGGCCGCGGGACGCGATGCAGTGGCTGGATATCGCGCAGGCGCGTGCCGAGCTCAGCTGACCGTTGCCGCGCCGAGCAGGGTCAGCAGCAGCAGCCGTTCGAACTCGGCGCCAAACGCATCGACGATCCGGTGCGGGTCGTCGATCAGTCGTGCGTCGCTCATCAGCCCAAAGTGCACTTCGCCGGCGTAGGACAGGATGCTGATGCCAAGCCCGAGGCTGCCGCTTTGCGGTACCCAGAAGTGCAGATCCGACACCCGGCAGCCAGCGAGGTAGAGCCGCTCGCGCGGTCCGGGGACGTTGGAGATCACCAGCGAGGCCTTGCGCGAGAGCATCTCGATGGCCAGATCCTGCGCGGCGGCGGGCAGGTGGCCGAGGGCTGCGAGCGTCGCAAGCACGGCGGCCGGCTGGCCGGAGTCCTTCAGTTCGCGCATCGCCGCCTGCACGGCATAGAGGCGCTCGAACGGGTGTGCAACGCCCAGCGGTAGCGCCAGCAGCACCATGCCGAACTGGTTGCCCAGCGGCGAGGCCTCGTTGCGGCGCAGGTTGACCGGCAGCGCCGCACGTACGCACAGCTCGGTCGTCGGCCAGCCCGCCTGGTCGAGATAGCGGCCGAGGGTGCCGGCGATGACCGACAGCAGCACATCGTTGATCGTGCAGCCGAGGGCATGGGCGATGGTGCGTACCTCGGCCAGTGGCAGGGGAGGTGCCCAGGCGATGCGCTTGGCAAGGCCCAGCTCGCCACGCAGCGGGGTCTGGGGGTCATCGGCCAGTGCCAGCAGTCGGCCCATTTCAGTCGCGATCGAGGCGGCCTGGCGGGTATCGCCGAGCGCGTCCAGCGGGTGTCCCAACCACTTCAGCCCTGCCTCGACGAGGCTGCCGCCGATGGGCAGGGCCTGGCCGAGCCAGTGCGCTGCCGGTGACAGCCAGCCGACCAGGCCCGCCTCTGGCGCTGTCGCCGCCGGCGGCTCCGGGTCGGTGGGTTCGGCGCTAGGCGAGGTCGTGGTCAGCCCCAGGATCACGCCGACCAACGCGATGCCGTCAGCGTAGCAGTGGTGGATGCGGATGATCACCGCGCAGCCGCGACCGTAGTGCGGCACCAGATCGACGTGCCAGAGCGGCCGGCGCGGATCGAGGCTCGCGGTTGCGAGGCGGGCCACCAGCGCCTCGAGGTCGGCCTGACCGGCCGCTGCCGGCAGCGGTGTGCGGCTGACGTGCTCGGCGATGTCGAAATCCGGATCCTCCAGCCAACTGCCGCCGATCGCCTCCTGCACCGGTACTGAGCGGAAGCGGGCATGGGCCAGAAAGTGGCGGCTGAACAGGCTGCGCAGCCGCACCAGCGTGCAGCGTCGCTCGAGGATGAACACGCCATTGATGACCATCGGGTTGGTGGCCCGGTCCATCCGCAGCCAGGCGGCGTCTACTGCGTCCATGGGCGTGCGTGTGCCGATCACGGCGCGCCCGCATAGAGGCTTGCCACGAGGCCGGCGTGGCTGTCTCGCGCTAGCTTAAGGGTCTGCGTAGCGGCAGGAGGACGACGATGGCCTACTTCGTGACAGGTGGCACCGGCTTCATCGGCCGGCGCCTGATCGCGGCGCTGGCAGCGCGCGATGGCGTCTATGTGCTGGTCCGGCCAGGGTCGCGGGCAAGGTTCGAGGCGCAGCGTGCAGAGGCGGGGCTGTCGGCTGCGCGGGTGATGCCGGTGGAGGGTGAGCTCGGCTCCACTGCCCTCGGCGTCGGCGCGGCCGAGCTTGCGTTGTTGCGCGGCCGGATCACGCACGTGTTTCACCTCGCGGCCCTGTACGACATTACCGCCGACGCCGACGCGAACCTTCGCGCCAACCTCGAGGGCACCGAGCACGCGCTCGACTTCGCTGCTGCCGTCGGGTGTGAGTGCTTCCACCATGTCAGCTCGATCGCGGCCGCCGGCCTGTATCGCGGCACGTTTACCGAGGCCATGTTCGATGAGGCAACGGGGCTTGGGCATCCGTACTTTCGTACCAAGCACGACGCCGAGGCGCGGGTCCGCGCCGAACGACGCTTCCCGTGGCGCGTGTACCGTCCGGCGATGGTGGTGGGCGATTCGCATAGCGGCGTGATCGACAAGGTCGACGGGCCGTACTACTTCTTCAAGCTGCTGCAGAAGCTGCGCTCGCAGTGGCCGAGCTGGTTGCCGCTGGTTGGGCTCGAAGGGGGCTGGGTTAACCTCGTGCCGGTCGATTTCGTCGTGCGCGCGCTGGATCACCTGGCGCACCTGCCCGGCCACGACGGCGAGTGTTTCCATCTGACCGACCCGCGCCCGCGGCGGCTCGGCGAGGCGCTGAACGTGTTCGCCAAGGCGGCCCACGCGCCGCAGGCGGCGGTGCGGCTGGACCCGGCGCTGGTGGCGCAGCTGCCGGCCATGCTGCGTGCCGCGCCGGGACTGGAGATCGTGCGCCGGCTCGGGCTCGAGTTGCTCGACGGGCTGGGCGTGCCGGCCGAGGCGCTCGATTTCGTCAACTACCCGACGCTGTTCACGGCCGAGCCGACCAGCGCGCTGCTGGCGGCGGCCGGCATCCGCGTGCCGCCGCTGGAGGACTACGCCTGGCGGCTGTGGGACTACTGGGAGCGCCATCTCGATCCGGAGCGGTCGCTGGATCGCAGCCTGGGCGGAGTGGCCGAGGGGCGGGTCGTGATGATCACCGGCGCCTCGTCCGGCATCGGCCGGGCCAGCGCACTGCGCATCGGCGAGGCGGGTGCCACGGTGCTGCTGGTCGCGCGCGACGCAGCGAAGCTGGCGGAGGTCGTCGCGACCATCCGCAGTCGCGGCGGACAGGCGCAGGCCTATGCGTGCGACCTGACCGACGCGGCGGCAAGCGCGACGCTTGCCGCGAGCGTGCTTGCGAGCCATGGGCGGGTCGACGTGCTGGTCAACAACGCCGGCCGCTCGATCCGGCGCGGCGTCCGCGAAACCTACACACGCTTCCACGACTACGAGCGGCTGATGCAGCTGAACTACTTCGCTGCGGTGCGGCTCACCCTCGCACTGCTGCCACGCATGGTCGAGCGCGGCAGCGGGCAGGTCATCAACATCTCCTCGATCGGCGTGCTCAGCAGTTCGCCGCGGTTCTCCGCCTACGTCGCCTCGAAGGCGGCGCTGGAGGGATTCAGCCGCTGCGCGGCGGCGGAGTACGCAGGCTCGGGGGTAGCGTTTACCGTCATCAATATGCCGCTGGTGCGTACGCCGATGATCGAGCCAACGCGCATCTATGAGCAGATGCCGATGATCTCGTCTGAGGAGGCTGCCGACATGGTGGCCGAGGCGATGATCCGCAGGCCGCAGCGGTTGGCGACCCGCCTCGGCCTGTTCGCGCAGTGGCTGCAGCTGCTGTCACCGAAGATCGCGGAGGCCGCCATGAGCAGCGCCTACCAGATGTTCCCGGAAAACCCGACGGCGGTCGGGGAGGCCAGTGCCAGGCCGCTGTCGCCCGAGGCGGTGGCGTTCGCGAAGCTGCTGCGGGGCGTGCACTGGTAGTGGCGCGGATCTGCCGGTCGGGGCGGCGGCATGAGCACCAGAGGCGCAGGCTGGCATTTCTCGTGATCCCGGCCATGGAGGGATCAGCTAGCTAGCGTCCGCATCCAGGGCCTGACAGTTCCAGATGGTCAGTAAGGCGGGCCTGGTCACTGGTGTGCGGGTCTGGCGCGACGGCTTTGGCGTTGCGCCGTAGAATGCTCCCGCCGTAACGTCGTTCCCGGGAGTCGCCATGAAGATTGCATCCTGCCTGAGCCTGCTTGGCTGTGCGCTGGCCTCGGCCGCGTGGGCCGCGCCGCTTGGCGCCCTGGTCGATCCGGACGTGCCGTCGCTGGTTGCGACCTATCAGGATCTGCACGCCCATCCCGAGCTGTCGATGCATGAGGAGCGCACCGCGGCACTGCTCGCCACGGAGCTGCGCAAGCTCGGCTACGCAGTTACTGAGCGGGTCGGGCGCTATCTGGATGGCACGCAGGCTTATGGCGTTGTGGCGATCCTGGAGAACGGCCCGGGCCCCCGGCTCGCGATCCGCGCCGACCTCGATGCGCTGCCGGTGACCGAAGATACCGGCCTGCCCTATGCGAGCCAGGTGCGCGCGAAGAACGCCGCGGGTCAGGAGGTCGGCGTCATGCACGCTTGTGGCCACGATGTGCACGTGACCACGATGATTGGTACGGCACGCGTGCTGGCCGCGACCCGTTCGAAGTGGCACGGCACCTTGATGCTGATCGGCCAGCCGGCCGAGGAGACGGCGGCCGGCTCGATCGCGATGCTTGCCGACCGGCTCTACGAGCGTTTCGGTCGGCCGGACATGGTGATCGGCCTGCATGACTCGGCGACCCGCGCTGCGGGCACCGTCGGCGTCGCGGCCGGCGCCGCCGCGGCCGGCATGACCGCTATCGACGTGACCCTGCGCGGCATTGGCGGCCACGGTGCCGAGCCGCAGAACGGCAAGGACCCGGTGGTGATGGCGGGTGAGTTCATCATGCAGCTGCAGACCATCGTCAGCCGCCAGGAGAACCCGCGCGACCCGGCGGTGGTGACGGTGGGCACCATCCATGGCGGCACCAAGCGCAACATCATTCCCGATGAGGTCAGGCTTGAGCTGACCACGCGTGCGTTCAGCGACAAGGCGATCGCGATCATCGTCGACGGCGTACGCCGCACGGCGGCCGGCGTCGCCCTTGCCGCGGGCGTGCCGGAGGATCGTGCGCCGATCGTGAACGTGCTGACGCACGAGTCGCTGCCGCCGACCTACAACGATCCGGCGCTGTCGGGGCGGGTGCACACGGCGCTGGTCGGGGCGCTAGGCGCTGCCAACGTGTTCGACGAGGAGCCGGCGATGTTCAGTGAGGACTTCGGGCTGTTCGGGCTCGCAGGCCACCAGATCCCGACGGTGCTGTTCTTCCTCGGGGCCAATGATCCGGACAAGTTCGCGGCGGCCAAAGCCGCCGGCCAGCGCATGCCGGGCCTGCATACGAGCCGCTTCCAGCCGCTGCCGGCGCCGACGTTGCGTACCGGCGTCCTGGCCATGGCTTCGGTCGCCACGGCGCTGCTGCAGCGCTGATCGACCGCCGGCGGCCTTGGCCGCGGTGGAGTCGGCGTGTTTCTGCACGAACGCAGCAGAAATGCACCTGCCGTTCCGCTGTGCCCAGGCGTGACACTCGTGCCATGCAGGTACGCTCCGCATGAATCTCGCCGCGCTGACCCATGGCAGCGCCGGGCTCGTGCTCGGCTGGTTATGGGTGTGCGCAGGTTACGGACTGGGGCTGTGGAGTGCCGGGGCGCCGCCGACGCGTTACGGCTGGACGCCGTTGGTGGCGGCGCCTATAGGGGCGCTCGCGCTGCTGCCCGCGGCGTTGGTTGCCGGCCTGCTCCACGGCGCCGGCGCAGGCGCGGTGGGCCGCGCGATCGGTGCGTTGCTGACGCTCGTCGCCTTCGCGTTCTTTGTCGGTCGTCGCGCGGCGAGCGGCGCTGAGCGCGAGTGGCTGCGCCGCGGCGCGGTAATCACGGCACCTCGTCCGCGCGCGCTTGCGCCGGGCTGGCTGACGCTCGCCGGCTTGCCTGTGGATCCGGCGGACGAGGCCAAGCACTTCAAGATGATCGGCACGACCGGGACCGGCAAGAGCACCGCGATCCACGAGCTGCTCGGTGCTGCGCTTGCACGCGGTGATCGGGCAGTCGTCGCCGACCCCGACGGCGGTTACGCGGCGCGTCACTACGATCCCAACCGCGGCGATTTGATCCTCAATCCCTTCGATCCACGCTCGGCGCGCTGGGACCCTTTCCGGGAGCTGCGCGCCCCGTACGACGCTGACCAGCTCGCCAGGTCGTTGATCGGCGATGGCCAGGGGGGCGAGCAGGCGTGGCGCGGTTACGCGCAGACGCTGGTGGCCGCACTGCTGTTTCAGCTGGCCGAGGCACCGGGTGATCGGCTCGCGAGCTTTCTGCGGCTGGTGACCAGCGCAGACCTCGACGAGCTGCGTGCGCTGCTGGGAGAAACGGCGGCCGCGGCCTTGCTCGAGCCGGGTAACGAGCGGATGTTCGGCTCGGTGCGGGCGGTTGCCGTTTCCAGGCTCGCGCCGCTGCTCTACGTCCGCGAGCAGCGTGCGCCGGCAATCTCGGTGCGCGACTGGGTGGAGCACGGTCGTGGCGTGTTGTTCCTGCCATATCGCGCCGACCAGATCGCGGCGCTGCGACTGCTGGTGTCGACGTGGATGCGTACGGCGATCTTCCAGACCATGAGCCAGGGCGAGAGTGAGCGACGATTGTGGTTCATCGTCGACGAGCTCGACGCGCTGGGTGCGATCGATGGGCTCAGCGATGCGCTGGCGCGACTGCGTAAGTTTGGCGGCAGGTGCGTGCTTGGGTTCCAGTCGATCGCGCAGGTGTCGGGCACCTACGGCGCCGCCCATGCGCACACGATCGTCGAGAACTGCGCCAACACGCTGCTGCTGCGCTGCTCGGCATCCGAGGGCGGCGGTACGGCGCAGTTTGCAGCGCGACTGGTGGGTGAGCGTGAGATCGAGCGGGAGCAGGTCAGTCGCAGTCGCGCCGGCGGCTGGTGGGTGCGGGGCGCGGAGACGGTGAGTCGCAGTCGGCACCGAGCGGTGGAGCCGGCACTGCTCGCCGCCGAGATCGAGCGGCTGCCGGACCTGGAGGGCTACCTGAAGCTTGCTTCAGCGCCGGACTGGACGAGGGTGATGCTGCGTCGGCCGCAGGCGTTCGCTGCGGCGGATCTGCAATGATCTCGGCGGCGGTCTGAATGCCCATTCCGGAGGGCTCCGAGCAGCGCAGCCAGTGCCATCGCGACCGGCGGCGGGCGGCACTTGATTTATAGCTATCCGATGGCTATAACTAGGTCTATGCCTACTTATAGCGTTGCCGAAGCAAAAAACAACCTGTCCGAACTCATCGACCGAGCCCTCAAGGGCGAAGGAGTGATGATCACCCGTCATGGCAGGCCGGTCGTAGAGTTCAAGCCGGTGCCTGCCGTCGTGGGGCCGGTATCCGATGCCGACCTGCAGTGGCTAACCAACAATCGCCTGCAGCCGCAACGCCCTGTGGTCGATGATGCCGGAGCGCTCCTGTCGCGGCTTCGGGATGAGGATTCGCATTGAGTCTGTACCTGGATGCGAGTGCCCTGTTGCCCCTGTTTATCGAGGAAGCGGCGAGCAGCCGCGCACAGGACTTGTTGCGTGGCAATGTCCTTGTGATCAGCGATTTCGCCGTCGCTGAATTTTCGTCCGCTGTAGCGCGCCGCACGCGACTCGGTGAAATCGATGAGGCGGGCGCCGCGCGCGTATTCGCGGCGCTCGATGCCTGGATGATGAACGCCGCGAGGCGCGAGAGCATGACGGCCGGTGACGTCGGAGTGGCCATCGGCCTGGTTCGGCGGCTCGACCTTGGCCTGCGAGCGCCAGACGCTATCAATATCGCGATGGCGCAACGCTGCGCAGCTACGCTCGTGACTTTCGACGCAAAGATGGCGCGGTCCGCGCGATCGCTCGGTATGACCGTTAGCGACTGACGGTACTCGCTACTCCGGCGCGGCTGACGGTGGGATCGCCCGGCGCAGCGTCTGGCGTTGTGGCGGGCTCTGGCTCGGCTGGCCTGGGTGCTGGCCAGTTCCCTTCGGTCGAGTCCGCACCGATCGCCACGCGGTGATGCGTCTTCAGATAGCACGCGGCGTCAGGAATTGTCGTTGCTGCCGAAAGCGTCGCAGTGACCTCTGCCATTTCAGGTAGACCGGATACGAGTTTTCCGTTACGCAAGGCCTTGCCGCGGCCGGTTATGTGATTGCTTCTGGCGGGCATCTAACTGTCTTGCGCAGAGGTTTGAGCCTGCTATTGCGCGGAGCGAATCGCCTCTAGCGTATAGCGAGAGGCGATGTCACAAAGCGCCGCTGGCGCCCTCTGGGCGCTGCGCTATCTTTAAGACGTGGAGTGGTTGCGACATAACGCGACCGCTCTGATGAAGGCCCAGATCATCACAGCAACGGTCGGCGCGCAATGAAGCCGCGCCAGAAATCGCAAGGAGTGACGCCGCGTCCGCGGCCAGCCAATCCGGTGCGCAAGGAGATTTCCATGTCAGACGTCGCAATCCACAGGGTGCCAAAATCAGAAGACCGTACGCTGCCGGTGTTCCGTGAGATGGAGGACCTGTTGCAGCGGATTCGTTCGCGTGCGTTCGATATCTCCGCCGGTCGCGCACGTCACGCAGAGGGTAATGCGTTAGCCGATTGGCTCGCGGCCGAGCGTGAATTGTGCGGCGCCGCCGGTGAGCTCGTTGAGCACGACAAGGAGTTCGTGCTCGGCCTTGCGCTGGCCGGGTTCAGTGCCGACGAGGTGGCGGTCACTGCGACGCCGCGTGAGTTGATCGTGCGCGCGCGTTCGAGCAGCGAGACCACCGAAGAGCCGGCTACGAAGGGCGGCAAGGTGCGCTGGTCGGAGTTCCGCAGTAACGACGTCTACCGCAGCGTCGCGTTGCCGGCGGACATCGACGTCGAGAAGGTGACCGCGACGTTCAAGAACGGCTTGCTGAAGGTCGTCGCCGCCAAGACCTCGGTCCCGGCCCAGGTTGCCGTCAAGGTCGAGGCGCTGGCTGAGCCTGAAAGAAAGGTGGCTATGCCGATGAAGGTGTCGCCGGCGGCTGGTCGTCCCAAGGAAGGGGCGCCGACGCATCACTCGGCGTGACGCGGGCGGGCCGGGCGGTGTGAGCGCCCGGCCCTTTTGGGTCTACGCGTAACTTTCAGCAGAGCGGGATCCATCGAAGCGGGCTGATCACACCGGTCTTGCGCTGTTGCTGTTGACGGTTTTTGGCGAGATCGTCTGGCACGGCATCCAGAGCTGCGGGACGTACAGCGCTGCCGGGCGGTTAGATCGGTAGTGCCATCTCGCGTCCACCCCAGCATAGGATCGCCCCGCAGCCGCGGGTCTGATACAGGTCGATGCGGTCCAGTTGCGGCAGGGTAGGCGCGGCAGCGTTCCTGATCCAGCGTACGAGGCTGGCCGCGTCCGCCTGCGCAAGCCCTGCCAGCTCGTGTAGCGGCTGGTGATCGAGCGCCGCGAAGATCGGCGCGAACAGTTCCTTCACATCGCCAAAGTCGACCGTCCAGCCCATGACCTGGTCAAGCGGCGCGCTCAGGTGCAGGCGCAGCGTGTAGGTGTGGCCGTGCACGCGCCGGCGCGGATCGCCCGCTGGCGCGGCCGGCAGGCATAGTGCGCTGTCGAGCGTCACTTCCTTCCAGATGCGGTAGTGCTCGCCGTCGTAGCTCGCACCGCACTGGCCGGTTTCATAGACGGTTACCCACGACAGTTCCGGTAGCTCTGGCTTCAGGCGTTGCCACAGCCAGCTGGAGATGATTTCGCTGGTGGGGTTCTCGAGGCCTGGGATGCCATTGAGGAACGCATGATCGAGCTCGGCGTGGATTGGTGCCCACAGCGCGTCGAGCCGGTCGTAGTCGACGCCGAGCGCTTGCGCGTCCAGGTCGGTGTCGGCGTGCAGGATGACCTCGAAGCCATGGCCGTGGACGCGGCCGCACTTGTGGCCGGGCCCGACGTTGGGCAGTCGATGCGCCGACTGCAGCAGGTAGCGCCGCCAGACGTGCGCGTGCTGGGTACCGTCGAGGTCCGCGCCCTCGTGGGCAGTGCTCTGGATGCCGATCGTGTCCAGGCCCGGCACCGCCAGCTGCTGCCGCAGCCAGCGGGCGAGGTTCTCGTCGGTGGGCTGTTCGAGCGTGTCGTTGAGGTGCCGGTAGTCGAGCGGCGCGAGTGCATGGCACAGCGCGTCGCGCAGCGCGTCCACCTCGCCGCCGTGGAATCCACCCCAGCCGGCGGGCAGTGCTGCGCGGATCTTGGCGGTGAAGCTGTGGCCATGCAGCCGTCGTGAGCGATGGCCCGCGGGCAGCACGCTAACCTTGCGTGCTGCCTCGAAGACGGCGGCGGCGGTGTACAGCAGTCGTTCTGTCATGGCGGGGTCGTTGCGAGGGTCGGGCGTGACGCGGACTACTTCGGTGTTATCAGGCTGACTTTCGGGAAGTAGCTCTGATAGCGGCCAACATCCCGGGTCAGGATCGTGTGGCCGGCCACCGCCGCATGCGCACCGATCAGGAAATCCGGCAGTACGTTGGTCTTGCTGCCCTTGCGCTGGATATGGCGCAGGTAGGCCTTGCCGGCCAGGAACAATGCCTCGGGCGGCAGCTGCTCGAGTAGCAGGCCGCCTTCCTTGAGTACCGCATCGAGTTGCTCGATGCGGGCGAAGGCCATCGACAGCTCTGCGTAGATGATCGGGTTGATGCACAGCGGTTCGCGCAGGCTGGCGGCATCCAGCTGCTGCTGCGACCAGTCGGCCCAGTTCGAGTCGTCCTGCACGATGTCGAGCAGAATATTGGTGTCTACGAGTATCACAGCCTCAGCCTCCGCGCGTCAGCAGGAGGATGTCTTCGGTGCGCATCTTGACCGTCGCCCGGCCGCGCAGCTTCGTGAATCGGCTGCGCGGCGGCTTGGCGCCTGCCTTCAGCACCACATCCCCGGCTTCGTTCAGGACGAAGTCGACGGCGGCGCCGGTCTTGAGGCCGAGGCGATCCCGTACGGGCTTGGGGATCGTGACCTGGCCCTTGGAGGTGAGCGTCGTTGCCATGCAAGTAATACCTTTGTGTAGTCAGGTAATACTACCGCGTTGGATGCGGACATATCGGGCTCATTCAGCGAGTGAATCCTTTGCGCTCAGCGCTTGTGCAGAGTGCGCAGTAGCGGGCAGGGCGCCCCCGTATCAGCCGTGCGTGGCGACTGTGGATCGCGGTGACGGCGCTGCTGGGTGCTGGTATCAGGGTGTGTGGTGAGTGCCGGTGTGCTCACGACCGCGACGTCAACGCCGCGAAAAACATTCTTAGCCGCGAGGGGGTGTCCCTCGTCCGTGTACGGGAACGAGTCATCGCCACGGCACGCGCGGGCAAGCCGGACACCTCGTCCGCGCAAGGCTAAGGATAGCGCGTGTTGGGGCGGCGGCATGAGCACCAGCACCTCGGGTGCGGGATTGAAGTCTCGACAAAAAAGCCTAGATTCGGCTTGACAGAAAAGCCTAGATAGGGCATTTCCTAATAACCTAGAAATAGAAAAGCTCAATAACCTAGCTTTAGGAGTCATTCGTGGCCGCGCCTGCGGACAAACTGGCCGCATCTCTTGCCATTTTGAAGGGGCTTCAAGACGCCGGGCGGGTTGCGTTGCGCGCGGCGGATATGACTCGCACCCACCGAGAGCGACTCCTCAGGAACGGATTCATCCGGAAAGTGATGAAGGGCTGGTATGTGCCTTCGCGTCCGGATGAACCGGCGGGGGAGAGCACATCCTGGTATGTGTCGTTCTGGCAGTTCTGCGCGGCCTACCTGGAATCCCGTTTTGGGGAGGATTGGAGCGTCAGTCCGGAGCAATCGGTCAGCCTGCACACCGGCAACTGGACAGTGCCACGGCAGCTCCTGGTACGCGCCCGCAAGGGTGGAAACAAGCCAGTCGGACTGATCCACGACACATCCATCTTTGACGTGCGGCTCGACATGCCGCCCGAGGCCGACAGGGTCATCCTGAACGGAGTACGCCTTTACAGCCTTCCCGCTGCATTGCTCGGCTGCGCGCAAGGGCAGTTCGTGTCCCGGCCCACGGAACTGCGGGCAGCGCTCGCGATGGTAAAAGACCCTTCTGAAGTACTGCGCCGCTTGCTGGACGGCGGACACAGCAAGATCGCTGGTCGGTTGGCTGGGGCATTTCGCAACATTGGCCGCTCCAAGTTTGCCGACGAAATCACCGGAGCGACGCAGGCAGCCGGGTACACCGTTAGCGAAACCGATCCTTTCGCGGAAGCTTCACCTATCGCATTCGGTGCGCGGGAGACTTCGCCCTACGTCAACCGGATGCGGATGGATTGGGCACGGATGCGCGAGGATGTCTTACGCGTCTTCCCGAAAGCCCCCGGCATTCCGAAGCATTCAGCGTCGTACCTCAAGAACGTCGACGAGCAGTACGTCAACGACGCCTACAACTCTCTTTCCATCGAAGGCTACAAGGTCAACGCAGAGTTGATCCAGAAGGTCCGATCGGGCAAGTGGAACCGCGATGCAGACATGGGCGACCGTGACCAGCGCGATGCCCTGGCCGCGCGCGGCTACTGGCAGGCTTTCCAGGCCGTAAAGGCAAGCATCAAGAACGTTCTGGAAGGGGCCAACGCGGGGCGAATCGCCGACGGCGATCATGCCGCGTGGTACAGGCAGCTATTTGGCCCCAGCGTGACGGCAGGCATCGTACGGGCGGCCGACCTCGCGGGCTATCGCAATGGTCAGGTGTATATCCGGCGATCAATGCATACGCCGCCGAACGTGGAGGCCGTCCGCGATCTCATGCCCGCCTTCTTCGAACTGCTACAGCAGGAAGATGAGCCAGCTGTGCGGGTCGTGTTGGGGCATTTCTTCTTCGTTTACATACACCCGTATATGGACGGCAATGGGCGGATGGGTCGCTTCCTGATGAACCTGATGATGGCTTCCGGCGGATATGCGTGGACCATTGTTCCCCTGGAGCGCCGCAAGGACTACATGTCAGCTCTGGAGAGCGCAAGTGTGGAAGGGGATATCTTGCTGTTTGCGAATTTCCTTGCCGGGCTGATGGTCGGTGGCAGAACAACAGGGAGATCCGACAGGGCGTGAGGGAGGGGTCTCTCGACTTAGGTGCGCGTTCTTGACAGAAGCGGGCAGTTTTTCTGGCACCGAAGCTCGCGCCAGCCAGATAGCCTGTTTCGTCCTCGCAGGTTCCGCAGGACGCGCGCCATGCCCGCTGCCGCTGCTCACGAGTGCTATTCGCGCGCGCCGTGGAGATGGAGGCCTGTGCGCGTCGCGGCGGACAGCTCAAGCTCATTCCCCCCCGGCGTCAAGCTATCTGTCGTCTCAAGTTTTCCATCTTGGATGATGGAGACCGAGGACAATGTTAGTCATGAAGAAACAACGGCATACGAGCGAGTTTAGGGAGCAGGCGTTGGCGAAGGCGTTCAGCCGTCCCGG